>NZ_JBEUMS010000001.1:0-769957 GCF_040543805.1 Arcicella rosea | reverse complement strand
TTCAACATAGGAGCAAAAATACCATTCTCCCCAGTAAGAGGTTTGCCAGAATAAAGACCTTTTATCGCTTCTTGCTTAAAAGTCTCAAAATCAAAATTGTCAGGAGTCTCCATAATAAAGTGTGTCTGAGTAAAAGTAAAAAAATAAACTTAAATTTAAACTGACACAGTTCGGTGAACAGACTCCATAATTAACATTTTCAAATCACCAAATCTTCAAATTTTCAAATTCAATCCCTTACAGCTTCATCAAAACATCTTTAATTTCTGCTCTTTTCTGGTAATTTTCGTCGAAGTGAACGAACTCTATTTTACCGTTCTTCCCAATTACGTAAGTTGCAGGTACAGGCAACATCCAATCTCCTTGTTGTTTTTGCAAATCTAAACCATAGCCTTTGTACTTGGTTTGTAATTCTGGCGACATCTCATACGCTACCTTCCACTGTTTCATAATAGCTCTGTCTTTATCATAAATAATTGAAAATGTAGCCTTTGTTTTTTCAACGGCTTTACTGATAGATTCTTCTGGTTCGGGCGTTATGGCAACTACAGTAGCATTTTTTGCAGAGAAATTGGGTAAAGCTTCTTCTATCTGGCTCATATATTTATTGCAGTACGGACACCAAGCTCCACGATAGAACATCACGACAACCTTTCCTTTTTTCGTTAATTCTTTTAAACTAACAATATTTCCTGCATGATCTTTCGCTGTAAAATCGGGTGCTTTGTCGCCAATTTTTAATGCTGTTGGACCATCTTGTGCAAAAACAGATAAAGCACTGATTGTTAGCAGAATTGTTAATAACTTTTTCATTTATTCTGTTGATTTTAGTTGAATTTTCCTCACAAATTTCAAAGATTTTACTTTCTTGGAAGGTAAGCTTGCTGACATTTAGAAAAATGTTTTCACAATCCATTTTTAAGCAGTATTTTTACCGATAAATTCACAGGTTATTGATGAATTTATAACAATTTGTTGATTTTCTTTAACAGAACCAACCATGTACGGCTTTTTAACCCGTGCAATCTTCTAATAAAATGGCAACAGCAACTTTCACGCTCGAAAGAGATACCGAAATTTTCAACTTGATTAATCAAGAAGCTCACCGTCAGGAGTACGGTATCGAATTGATTGCTTCAGAAAACTTTACTTCAAAGCAAGTAATGGAAGCTCAAGGCTCAGTTTTGACAAACAAGTATGCAGAAGGACTACCGGGCAAACGTTATTATGGCGGTTGCGAAGTAGTTGACCAAGTTGAAACAATTGCTATCGAGCGTGCAAAAGCATTGTTCGGTGCTACTTGGGCAAACGTTCAACCTCACTCAGGTGCACAAGCAAACGCTGCGGTTTTCTTGTCTTTCTTGAACCCAGGCGATAAAATTTTAGGTTTCAACCTTTCTCACGGTGGTCACCTTTCGCATGGTTCTCCAGTAAACTTCTCTGGAAAATACTTCCAAGCGTTTTTCTACGGTGTAGAACAAGAAACAGGTTTGATTGATTGGGATAAAGTAGAAGCTACTGCTTTGAAAGAACAACCAAAATTGATTATCTGTGGTGCTTCGGCTTATTCTCGTGATTGGGATTATGTACGTTTACGTGCTATTGCAGACCAAGTGGGTGCTATTTTGTTAGCAGATATTTCTCACCCATCGGCTTTGATTGCTAAAGGTTTATTGAACAACCCAATGCAACACTGCCATATCGTAACTACAACTACACACAAGACGTTAAGAGGTCCTCGTGGTGGTTTGATTATGATGGGTCAAGATTTTGAAAACCCATTCGGTTTAAAAACATTGAAAGGCGAATTGAAAACAATGTCAGCTTTATTAGATGGCGGTGTTTTCCCAGGTACACAAGGTGGTCCATTAGAACACGTAATTGCCGCTAAAGCAATTGCTTTCGGAGAAGCCCTTACAGATGATTTCCAAGCGTATGCTGAACAATTGCAAAGAAATGCCAAAGTAATGGCACAAGCATTTGTTGACAAAGGATATAAAATTATCTCTGGCGGAACAGATAATCACTTAATGCTTATCGACCTACGTCCAAAAGGATTGACAGGTAAATTGGCTGAAAACACTTTGATTAAAGCTGATATTACTATCAACAAAAACATGGTTCCATTTGATGATAAATCTCCATTTGTTACATCAGGTATGCGTGTTGGTACTGCTGCGATGACTACTCGTGGTATGAAAGAAGCAGAAATGTTACACATTGTGGAATTAATCGATAGCGTATTGATGAACCACGATAACGATACATATTTAGGTTCAGTGAAAACAGAAGTAAATAAATGGATGGAAGCATTTCCATTATATGTTTAATCATTTCATTGATTGATTCGAAACCCTGATAATTTCACAATTATCAGGGTTTTGTTTTTATACGGCTTTTAGCACCTCATTTTAATCTCGGATAAGAAAAACTGAAAATTTGCCTATATTTCTACATTCATTACAACAAGAACCTAAAATATAAATCATGAAAATACAGTACAAGCCGCTATTAGGCATTTTCTTTATTATCCTTTCACTTTTTTCTTTTCAGGCTAGTCAACCCAAAACAAGAAAACCTAATATTGTTTTAGTTTACTTTGACGACATGGGTTTTGGCGATATAGGTAGAACTGGTGCAATTGGTTACCAAATACCTAATATGGATCAAATGGCAAAAGAAGGACTTTTCTTTTCTCATTTTTATGCTCCACAAGCTGTTTGTTCTGCTTCAAGAGCGGGATTACTTACGGGTTGTTATCCTAATCGTGTTGGTTTTAGTGGTGCTTTAGACCATACTGCTAAAGTAGGTTTGAATCCAGAAGAAGAAACTATTGCAGAACTATTAAAGAAACAGGGATATTCAACTGCTGCTTATGGTAAATGGCATTTGGGACATCTTCCTGAATTTTTACCTACCCAAAATGGCTTTGACGAATATTTTGGACTTCCATATTCAAATGATATGTGGCCAAATCATCCAGTGGCTAAAAACTATTATCCTCCTTTGCCTTTGATTGAAAACGATAAAGTAATTGCTACTAACCCCGACCAAAGTCAGTTTACCACACAGTTTACAGAAAAAACTATCGGATTTATTCAGAAGAATAAAGACAAACCTTTTTTTGTGTACTTGGCTCATCCAATGCCACATGTTCCTTTGTTTGTTTCTGATAAATTCAAAGGAAAATCAGAACAAGGACTTTTTGGTGACGTTCTGATGGAATTGGATTGGAGTATTGGACAAATCAGAAAAACACTAGTAGATTTAAAATTAGACGAAAACACGATTGTTATCGTGACTTCTGACAATGGTCCTTGGTTCAATTATGGAAATCATGCGGGCAGTGCAGGAGGCTTTAGAGAAGGCAAAGGCACAACATGGGAAGGCGGACAACGTGTCCCTTGCTTGATGACTTGGAAAGGAGTAATTCCAGCAGGAGTAGTTTGTAATAATATTTCTTCGGGTTTGGATATTCTGCCAACTATTGCAGAAGTAACTGGAGCACCACTTCCTACAAAGAAAATAGATGGCGTTAGCCTTTGGAAATTGCTACAAGGAGATTTCACAGAAAAGCCACGAGATACTTTTTTATATTATTATCGTGCAAATAATCTTGAAGCTGTTCGCCATGGAAAATGGAAATTAGTATTCCCTCATGCAGGACGTACCTATGAAGGATTTACTCCCGGAAAAGATGGTTTACCCGGAGCTGTAAATGAAAACTATAATTTCATGGGTGGTTTATTTGATTTGAGCAAAGACCCAAGCGAGCGATATAATGTTCAGCTTGATTTTCCAGAAGTAACCAAAACATTAATGAAAATTGCCGATGAAGCCCGTGAAGATTTGGGTGATGATTTGCAGGGTAAAGCTGGAAAAAATAGAAGAGCAATTGGAAAGAGAGCGAATTAGACTTGGAACATATAAAACAAAAAAGCCTTAAATCGTATGATTTAAGGCTTTTTGCTCCCTCTCCTGGGCTCGAACCAGGGACCCCATGATTAACAGTCATGTGCTCTAACCGGCTGAGCTAAGAAGGATTGTTGTTAATCGTGATGCAAAAGTAGTCCGTTTTTGAATATCATGCAAGTGTTTTCTATGAAAAAAATATCAAAATTTTAAAGAAAAATGTTTATTCCTTGATTTTCAGAATATTACAAATGATATTTTTTTACACTTTTTTGCTTTTGAAAAGCCCTTTTTAACTCATCGGAACGTGAACTACCATCTTTGTTTCGAAAAACTCTTCCTCAAAATAGTCTGAAAGTTCAAAGGTCCTTGTTTTTTTGCCTAATTCCTTCAATTCTTCTTTCATATCTCCTCCTTTTAGATACAAAATGCCATTCTTCAGTTTATTGTAATTGTTGATGTTTACTTTTCCTTTCACCCAACCGTAAAATGGTAAAAGACGAGTAACTGCACGGCTTACGATAAAATCATATTCTCCATCAATTTGTTCGGCTCTGATTTGTTCTGCTTTTACGTTCTCCAAACCTAAGGCATTGGCTACTTCGTTTACTACTTTGATTTTCTTCCCAATGCTATCAACTAAGTGAAATTGGCAGTGCGGAAACATGATTGCTAATGGGATTCCTGGAAAACCTCCTCCTGTGCCAACATCCAAAATCTCAGTAAAATCTTTGAAGTTAACGACCTTCGCTATGCCTAATGAATGCAAAATATGTTTTTCATAAAGGTTATCCATATCCGTTCTTGAAATCAAATTGATTTGCGCATTCCAATGTGCATATAATTCTCCCAACTGTGCAAATTGTTGTTTTTGCTTTTCAGTAAGTTGTGGAAAATACTTTTCTATTAATGTATGGTTGTTTGTCATGTTCTTTTTATTAATTGTGATTGAGTGAGTTTTGAATTGTGGATTATTTGCAGATTTTCGCTCCCAAAGCTCCCCTCTCAACAGGAGAGGAGTCGGGAGTGAGGTTATGATTATTCTGTCATTCTGCACTCCAAGCTCATCATTCAAAACTCCTTTATTTCCATCTCATTTTTTTCTTTCTGGGAATCAGATTATTTACGCCCATAATCAAAAAGTAAAGTGTAAATATAAAATCCCAAAGTGGGAGTGTTGCTGATTTAAAAATATTATCAAAACGCTGATTGGCTTTTGCAAAAACTATCCACTGAGCGATTAATCTCAGTGCAAAAACACCCAAAACTGCATATAAAAGTACTGTTTGAAGCGTAAAAGGAATTAATACTAACAATAAAATCCAAGAAAATATTTGAGTGGAAGCCAAACTTCCTAAGATTAATTTGTTTTCAAAACGGTAATATTTACTGACCGATAAATGTCTTGTTTTCTGACGATACCAAGCTTCCCAAGTACTCTTTGGTACAGAATACATAAAAGTATCTGGATTCAAACAAACTGTTGTATTTTCCGCAGTTGCTACATCATTCATAAATAAATCGTCGTCGCCACCTACAATATTGGTATGTTTTGCAAAACCTTTGTTTTCAAGAAATAATGATTTTCGGTACATCAAATTTCTACCTACGCCCATGTATGGCTGTCCTTTTATTGCCAGTGAAAAATATTGCAATGCCGTAATAAAGGTTTCGTAGCGAATCAATTTGTTCAAAAATGAGCTTTCTGTATAATAAGGCGAAAAGCCTAAAACGATTTGTTTTTCTGACAATAAACATTCTGCCATTCCTTTTATCCATTCTTTACTTTGCGGGCGACAATCGGCATCAGTCAATAAAATAACATCGTATTTCGCTGATTTTATGCCTAAAGTCAAAGCATATTTTTTGGCTGAAAGATGTGCTGGTGTTTTTTCTATTTGTATAAATCTTACTCGTTGAAATGCCGAACATTCTTTCATTAAATACTCATGCGTGCCGTCCCAAGAGCGATCATCCATGATGATTACTTCAAAATTTGGATAATCTTGTTCATCTAATAATGGAATCAACTCTTTTAAATTTTCTAGTTCATTCCATGCACAAACAATTACGGATACGCCTTCTGAAGTTATTTCTTCCTGAATCGGACTTTCATGTCTGTTGACTTTGGCGAAAACGAATAAAATAAAAAACAGTTGAAGACCAACAGAAAATATGTATATGCTAAATAGAAAGGGTATCAAGGTATTAAATATCAGTTGGTTAATCTTTTGGGAGTGCAAAGATAAGTAAAAGCCTAAAGGCTATCGGTAAAAGAAGAAAGATTTGTTGATAAAACTCGTAATTTTGTAAGATTTCCGTAAAAATAAATTCAGAAAGGATAATCATATTCCTTTTCTTGGTCTTATAATCCTTTTTGTTCAGCAAATGACTTTCGATATACAACACAATGACCCCAATTCTAAAGCCCGTGCAGGTGTACTTCAAACCGACCACGGACAAATAGAAACTCCTATATTTATGCCTGTCGGTACGGCAGGTTCGGTAAAAGCTGTGCATCAGCGTGAACTGAAAGACGATATTCATGCCCAAATTATTTTGGGAAATACTTATCATTTATACTTGCGTCCGGGTTTGGATATTATCGAAAAAGCGGGCGGTTTACATAAATTCAATGGTTGGGATAAACCTATTCTCACGGATTCGGGCGGCTACCAAGTATATTCTTTGGCAGGAACTGGTAGAAAAATTAAAGAAGAAGGCGTTACGTTCAAATCTCATGTTGATGGTTCAAAACATTTCTTTAGTCCTGAAGGAGTAATGGACATTCAGCGAACCATCGGTGCAGATATTATCATGGCTTTTGATGAATGTACTCCTTATCCTTGCGAATACGGCTACGCTCGTGAATCTATGGAAATGACGCACCGTTGGCTAAAACGTTGTTGTGAACATTTCGACCGTACCGAACCAAAATACGGTTACAGCCAAACACTTTTCCCGATTGTTCAAGGAAGTGTTTATAAAGATTTAAGAGTAAAATCTGCGGAAGTAATCGCTAGTTTTGAGCGTGAAGGAAATGCCATTGGTGGACTTTCGGTAGGCGAACCTGCCGAAATGATGTACGAAATGACAGAAATGGTAACGGATATTTTGCCAAAAGATAAACCTCGTTACTTAATGGGTGTGGGTACTCCTGCCAATATTTTAGAAAGTATTGCTTTAGGAATTGATATGTTCGACTGCGTGATGCCGACCAGAAATGCACGAAATGGAATGTTGTTCACGACAGAAGGAACGATTAATATGAGAAATGAAAAATGGAAAGATGATTTCTCACCAATCGATTCAGGCATTGATTGTTATGCAAGTAATTTTTATACAAAAGCATATCTCCGCCATTTATTAAAAGCTGATGAAATGCTAGGAGCAATGATTGCCAGTGTTCATAACCTTAGTTTTTACTTGTGGTTGGTTGGTCAGGCAAGAGAGCAAATCATTGCTGGTACTTTCAAAACTTGGAAAGATGCAATGGTTGTAAAATTGATGCAACGCTTGTAAATCAAAAAATATTTAGGCTCAACTCTTCCTTTGAATAATTTTATTTCTTATTTTTAAGGAAGAGTTCTCTATCAATCAGACAGTTATCACCTGTAAATTGTTACGTTAATGAGCCTACAAACAATATCTTGTGGGAAATATAATTCCTACATTTGCTACATCTTTTTCTTTTCTTTCATTTTTTGCCCTAATATTTTAGCGCAAAAGAAACTCAACGATTTTAGCGATGAACAACTGAAAGCTTTATTTCTAAAAGCTCAGGCAAATGGCATGTCCGAATCGCAAATCAAAGAAGCCATGTTACTGAAAGGTTACTCTTCTGCGCAATTTGATACACTTCAAGAAAGATTTACCAAAAAGTATTTTAACAATCTTCAACCGAATTCTCCAAAAGAAATTTCATCGAATCGACAAATAATCAAACCCGCAATTCCTTTTGTCAAAAATGATTCTTTCGAACATCATTCTTCCAAACCTGCTATTTTCGGAGCATCGCTTTTCACGCAAAATAATTTAAGTTTTGAACCAGATTTACGCATTGCTACGCCCAAAAATTATCAATTAGGTCCAGACGATGAGTTGAATATTGATATTTTCGGAAATGCTTTGGATAATTATAAAGTAAAAATCAGTCCAGAAGGAACGATAAAGATTCTCAATCTTGCTCCGATTTACATCAATGGATTAAGCATTGAAACAGCTTCTGAAAGAATTATCAAACATCTCCGCCAACTTTATCAAGGTATTAATCTTCCGCAAAGTGGCGTTTCAGCACAAATTACTTTGTCGAATGTTCGAAGTATTAAAGTAACGCTTACGGGTGAAGTCAATCGTCCTGGCACTTATACCATTTCGTCATTGGCAAGTGTTTTTAATGCACTTTACTTGTCTGGCGGCCCTTCTGAAAATGGTTCGTTTAGAAATATTCGGGTCATCAGAAATAACAAAATCGTCAGAATTATTGATTTGTATGATTTTTTATTGCGTGCCGACCAAAAAGATAATATCAGATTGCAAGACCAAGATGTAATCAGAATTGCAGATTATGGAACAAGGGTAGAAATAACTGGCGAAGTAAAACGTCCGATGATTTTTGAAGTAAAATCTACCGAAAACCTCAAAGAAATACTACGTTTCGCTGGCGGATTTACGGATAAAGCTTATACCAATTTAATTTCACTCAAAAGAAATACGGCAACAGGTTTAAAGCTTTTCAACATTACTGAAAACGAAGTATTGAATTTTATGCCTAAAAATGGCGATAAATATACGGTTGGAGCAATTCTGGATCGCTACGAAAATAGAGTACAAATAAAAGGCGCTGTTTTTAGAGCAGGGGAATATGCTTTGGAAACAGGACTGATTACGGTAAAAGAATTAATCAAAAAAGCCGAAGGATTGAAAGAAGAAGCCTTTCTAAATCGTGCTACAATTACTCGAAAACAAGAAAATAACGAACCCATTATCATTGCTTTTGATGTTGGTAAATTGATTAGAAACGAAATTTCGGATATTCCTTTACAAAGAGAAGATATTGTCGAAATCAGTTCCATTCCTTCACTTCAAGAAAAAAGAACGGTTAGCATTTACGGAGAAGTAAACAAAACTGGTGTGTTTGATTTTGTAGAAGGATTAACAATTGAAGACTTGATACTTTTTGCCAAGGGTTTTACAGATGCTGCAAGTAATACTGAAATTGAGCTTTCAAGACGGATATTGGATAACGATTCAAGTAACATTAATCACGAACAAGTGAAAATTTTCACCTTTAAAATTGACCGAAATTTAAAAATTTCACCTGAAAATTCAGGATTCAAATTGCAAGCCTTTGATAGAATTTATGTTCGTAAGTCGCCAAATTATGCCGTTCAAAAATCGGTAAGGATTGATGGAGAAGTGAATTTTTCGGGCGTTTATACGATAAAAGATAAATCTCAACGCATTACAGATTTGATTCATTTGGCGGGAGGTTTGAAAAAAGAGGCTTTTCCGAAAGGAGCAAAATTTATACGAGACAGTTCAGTGTTGGCGATTGATTTAGCTTATATTTTACAAAACCCCAATAGTTCGGACAACCTTTTATTACGTGATGGTGACCACCTTGAAATTCCAAGAACTTTAGAAACTATAAAATTATCAGGAGAATTCTTGAATCCAGTTGCGGTTACTTTTCGTCAACATCTTAACGTAAAAGATTATATCAGACAAGCGGGAGGTTTCACAGAAAAAGCTAACAAACGAAAATTGTATATAAAATACGCCAACGGCATTTCTGATAAAATCCGCACTTTTCTATTTTTCCATACTTATCCTAAAGTTGAACAAGGAGCAGAAATCATTGTTCCAAGCCTACAAAATGAAAATGTCCACAAACTTTCTACAGGCGAACGCATCGCTTTAGTGGGAGCAATTACTTCGGTTTCCTATTTATTGGTCAATATCAGTAACAACTTAAAATAAATCTATGCCATGAAATCTAATCCTATTTTTAATAATTTCAAGCTCTTCCCTTTGCTTCATTTAATACTTCAGAAGAAATGGAAAATATTCATTTTTAGCACTTTATGTACTTGTTTTGGGGTTTGGATAGCTTATAATATTCCAAATGAATATACTTCACAAGTGCAGATTTTACCCGAATTGGAAATCAAAGAAGGAACTGAAAGTATGAATAATTTTAAATCTTTGGCTGGACTTGCTGGCGTTGACCTCAGTAGTTTTGGTTCGACAGAAGCCGTTCGCCCAGATTTATATCCGAATATTTTGCAGAGTACACCTTTTTTGATGCAACTACTTCATTTAAAAGTTCGCTCAATCGAACATCAGCGAGAAATGCTTGTTTCGGATTATCTAAAGGAATGTAGTAAAAAGGAAATACTTGTAAAGCTCGTTGGGGAATCTAATAAAAGTGAATTTCAGAACTTGAATGAACCAAAAATTACTCCAGAATTGATTCATTTGAATAAAGAAGAAGATTTACAAATCCGAGAATTGCATAAAAGAGTTGTGACTTCTTTAGACAAAAAAACAGGTGTAATTACAATGTCAGTAAAAATGCAAGACCCTGTAATTGCCGCTACGCTTGCCAAATTTACCCAAGATTATCTATTAAATTATGTGATTCAGTACCGAACAGAAAAAACCCAAAAAGACATAGATTTCTTATCCTCACGAATCAATGAAGCACAAAAACATTATGAAAAAGCCCTTTTTGCGTACTCACATTATCAGGACATGAATAGGAATTTATTCTTGAACATCGCCAAAGATGAAGGCAAAAAATTACAACATGAAGTAGAATTGGCTTACAATCTTTACACTCAATTAGCTACGCAATTAGAAGAAACGAAAATTAGAATTCACAGAGAAACACCCGTTTTTAAAGTACTAGAACCTGCACAAGTGCCTGTGAAGAAAAGTAGTCCGTCGAGGGGAATTATCATTGTAGGCTTTACTCTGTTAGGTTTATTCATTTCAGTTGTAGGTATTACGGTTAGAAATTTTCACTTTTCTGAAGTCTTCAAGGCTTGAGTACCTGTTTAATAAACTAAAAACCTAAAATTGTATACCCTCAAGTCTCAAAGTCAGTAAATCCTAAAATCTAAAAAATAGTCTTGATTCTTGTCTCTTGTGTCTAAAGTCCAAAATCCTCAAGTCTCAAAATAAAAAAATACAATTTATCAGTTTTCGTCATACCTTTGTCTTACAATCACAAAAAGGGGTGCCTTAATATAACGGGCTGAGATTATACCCACTGAACCTGATGCGGGTAATTCCGTCGAAGGGATTTTGTAAATTTGGTTTTGCGTTATAATGACGTAAACAGATTTAAAATCAATCAATCACATAGGGTTTCACATTGTTAAATCTAACGGGATTTGACTCCTTTGCCTGTTGTTAATCTTTTCAAAAATGAAAAATTTAACGACTAATCTGAGAAATCTGTCTATTCAGGCAGGTATCATCAAGCATTTCGTTGCCATGATTTTTTCTTCAAAGAATCAACATTTTGCTATTTTAAAGTATTCAAATCTTTTAGTTTTAATACTTTTTCTCTTCACAAAATCATACGCCCAATATACTATTTCAGGAAAAGTATTTGACGCCGAAAGTAATAAACCTTTGGCTGGAGCAAACATTGTTTTAGTGAATGCAGTAAGAGGAACGCAAAGTAATGTACAAGGTGTTTTCACCCTTAAAAATGTAAAAAAAGGTACTTATACTTTGAAAATAAGCTTTGTAGGTTATGAGAAAAAAATACAAGTAATTGATTTACAAAAAGATGCTACTTTCAAATTCGAACTTAGTAAATCTACTTTTGCCGCAGATGAAGTAGTAGTAAATGCTACTAGAGCCAATGCAAAATCAGCCATTGCTTTTACGGATGTTTCTAAAGAAGATATTCAGAAGCAAAATCTTGGTCAGGATATTCCTCAATTATTAAACTTTACACCTTCGTTAGTTTCTACTTCTGATGCTGGTGCTGGAGTGGGTTATACAGGGATTAGAATCAGAGGAACAGATGCTACCAGAATCAATGTGACTATTAATGGCATTCCTTTGAACGATGCGGAATCTCAAGGTACTTATTGGGTAAATACGCCCGATTTGGCTAGTTCGGTAAGTTCAATCCAAGTGCAGCGTGGCGTGGGTACTTCTACCAACGGTGCTGGTGCTTTTGGGGCATCAATTAATATTTCTACTAACGAATTCAGAAAACAGGCTTATGCCGAAATCAATACTGCTTATGGCTCATTCAATACTTTAAAAAACACTATTTTAGTTGGTTCTGGTTTGGTAAACGATAAATTTACTTTTGATGCTCGTTTGTCGAAAGTTACTTCTGATGGTTATATCGACAGAGCTAGTTCTGATTTAAAATCATTCTATCTTTCGGGAGCTTACTTTGGAAAAAAATCTTTTGTTCGTCTGAATGTTTTCTCCGGAAAAGAAAAAACCTATCAAGCTTGGGAAGGCGTATCAGAAGCAACTTTGCCGATAAATCGTACTTTCAATTTATATACTTATCCAAATCAAACGGATAATTATCAGCAAGATCATTATCAATTACTTTCTTCGCATACTTTATCAAATGTGTGGACATTCAACTTGAATTTCCATTATACTTATGGGCGTGGATATTACGAGCAGTTTAAAGAGCAAGATAAGTTTTCAAAGTATGGTTTACCAAATATTGTATTAAAAGATACCACGCTTACTAAAACAGATTTAGTTCGTAGAAAATGGTTAGATAATGATTTTTATGGAACAACTTTCTCTTTTGATTATCAGGGTATTAAGAAGTTAAAAGCTAATATTGGTGGTGGATTAAATCAATATGATGGTCGTCATTATGGAGAAATCATTTGGGCGCAATATGCTTCTACTTCAAAATTAGGAGACAGATATTATAACGGAACGGCACAGAAAACGGATTTCAATATTTATGGAAAAGTATTCTATCAGCTTACTGAAAAAATAAATGCTTTTGCTGATTTACAAGTAAGAACTGTAAATTATGAAATTAAAGGAACGGATGATAATCTTTTGAACATCGGACAAAAAGTGGATTATAAATTCTTTAATCCAAAGTTTGGAGTAAGTTACCAAATAGCGTCTAATGCTTCGGCTTATGCTTCTTACAGCGTAGGCAACAAAGAAC
Organism: Arcicella rosea; assembly: GCF_040543805.1. Lineage (NCBI taxonomy): Bacteria > Pseudomonadati > Bacteroidota > Cytophagia > Cytophagales > Flectobacillaceae > Arcicella > Arcicella rosea. The sequence continues at coordinate 756,861 of NZ_JBEUMS010000001.1, read as the reverse complement.
CTAACCGTTCTGATTTTGTTGATAATGTTGGTGCAACACCTAAATCTGAAAAGTTGAACGATTTTGAAGTAGGTTATAAAGTTCAAAAAGGAAAAGCTGCTTTTGCTTTGAACGGTTACTTTATGAATTACAATAACCAATTGGTTTTAACTGGAAAATTGAATGATGTTGGTTCGCCAATTCGTGTAAACGTTCCAGAAAGTTATCGTTTAGGATTAGAAGTAGAAGCTGGTGTTCAATTGAATAAAGCTTTGAAAATTAATGCAAATGCTACTTTGTCGGAGAACAAAATCAAGAACTTCACAGAATCAATCTATAATTACGATAACGAAACACAAGTAGCTTTGCCAACGCTTAGCAAAACAGATATTGCTTTTTCACCAAATGTAATTGTGGGGTCGCAAATTTTATTTACGCCAGCTAAAGGTTTAGAATTTGGTTTATTGTCTAAATACGTTGGCAAACAGTATATGGACAATACTTCTAACGAAAACCGTAAATTGAATGCTTATTTTACAAATGATGTTCGTGCGATTTATACTGTAAAAGGCAAGACTTTGAGAGAAGTAAATTTCAGTTTCTTAGTAAATAACCTTTTCAATACTTTGTACGAATCTAACGGTTATACTTACACTTACATTTATGAAGGAACAAGTTATACCGAGAATTTCTACTATCCACAAGCTGGAATAAATGTAATGGCTGGTGTTAGTTTGAAGTTTTAAGTAAAGATTTCAAAATGAAAAGGCTAGTTACTTCAAGATAAGTAACTAGCCTTTTCATTTTAAAATACTTTTATTCTCTTACTTCCCCATTAATCTTCAATTTAGTATTAGGTAGTAATTTTCTAATTCTTTGCTCTTCTTCCGCAGAAATTTGCCCTTTTAGTTCAAGATTTTCGATTGAAATTTTGGCTAATTCATCAGGAATACGAACAGTTTTGATGAACGACAAATGTAAATTATCTATTTTCTGCAAAGAGTAAATATCGTTTGGTATGGTTTCAATATTGCTAATTGATAAATCGTCGATTTTTTCTTGATACCTAAATTCAGATTTTTTCGGGTCGAAAGTATTTTTATTATTGATTGCCCAAGCGATTTCTGGCTTTAGTGTATAATCATTTTTGTTTTGCGACAAACCTACAAAACCCGCCCAAAACTCCATTTTATAACTCTTTTTGTTTCGTACATCTTCTAAAATAAATGGCACTTTCACCAATTCAGAAGCCAAATCGTTGATTTTTAAAATGGGTTTTAAATCTGTCTTTTTACCTTCTTTGGTATAAGGGAAAAACTTAACAATCCATCCGTCAATGGTTGTGGGCGAACCATACTTTTTCTCGGTATGTACTTTTACCATATTCATCCAGAAATCTTTCTTGAAATTGCCTTTTTTAGTTTCAATAATTTCCTTTAAAACAGGTTCAAGCTCCGAAGTCCACCAAGTTAAATTGTATTTAGAAACATATTTTGTTTTGTCGAGTACCTTTTGCCAATCTTCAACTGTTCCTTCAATTGTAATTTTTGGTAGCCCACAACCAATCACAACTATTTTATAATTGAAGTATTCTTTAACGGTTTCCATCACCGTAATTTCGCTCACAATTCTGCTTGTTGGCGTAGTTGTACTAAAATCAGAAGTGAGTACTGCTGTTAATTTGTTGCCAGTATAATCACTAATCTGATTTGTGAATTGTGGAAAAAGTGCTTCCCAATTACTGTTAGGGTTCCCAATTTGAATATCGTTTGAAACAATATTCAAGGTTTTTCTGTCTTTAAAGCCAACAAGTTCTTTTCTGAAAGTTTCTGAATTATTCGAAATGTGTCGAGCAAAACCTTGACTAATCAGCAACCACATAATATCTGGCGAAATTGTAAAAGGGCGATGCTCTTTATAAGCTGTTATAATACCAGTTAAGAAAGGATGTTCTCCGAAAGTAACAAGGCTGTCTGGAAGTTGAGAGTTTTTTTCAATATCTGCTTTCAAGAATTTAAAAACATTACTTGAAGGTGTTTGATAAAGAAATTTCTCAGGTTTCGAGAGTGTTTCTATTTCAAAAGTGTTGGGATTTTGGCAGAAAGAAGCAAAGCTCGTTAAAGCCAACATAGAGGTGATGATTGTTTTCATGTGTTAAATATGATAGAGTTGTGTATAAATTAGAATATTACTCTTTGTAGAGAAGTACTAAATTACAAATATTTTAATTGCTTGGTTTTCAAATAGTAATTTTTATCTGAAAGATAATTCTAACGCAGATTTATCTTTCAGTTCGTAATTGTTTTCATAGCTTAAAGCTCAACATTATCATCAGGAAGTTCTCTCACTTCCACTTCCTCAGGTTTAGGATAAGTAATCAAAGCAGAGAAATCTACTTTCCAGAAGTCTAAATCCAATAGTTGGTTACTCTTGTTTTTGGTAAGGGTAATCAATACTGGTGTTTCGTCGGTATCAGTGTATTCAACCTGAATTAAATCACCATCGTATTCATCTGGATTTTTATTACCAATACTGATACTCCCCATTTTTCCACCTTCGTATTCAAATACTTCTTCGTCGATAGGATAATCTTCTATCGTAAAATTCAATTTGGCTAAAAGGTGAATAATTAATGCCTTTTCGTTATCTCTTATTTTTCTGGTTTGATTCATGTTTTTAATTGTGAATGAGTGAATTAGTGATTTTTGAGGTTTAAAATGATGTGGTTTTAACTGATTTTAATTTGATAAAATATTAATCATGTTTTAAACTCTCTCATCATTTGTCTGAATTAGCTTCTAAAATCTTGTTTTTTACTATTAGCGGGCGAATTAATTCGCCCGCTAATAGTAAAAAACGCTTCAAAATTACGGCTTATTTTCTTAGAAGATGAGCCTTTCAATTGCCCTTTCTCTATCATTTCTAAAACAAAGCCGTGTTCATACCAAGCCCTCCCTTATTTTTTCGTAATTTTGAGGTCAATTCAAATTGAATTAAAAATTTATGGATTATTTAAAAGGATTAAACGAACCGCAACGTGAAGCGGTACAACATATAGATGGCCCTTTGATGATTATTGCAGGTGCAGGTTCTGGTAAAACTCGTGTTCTTACTTATCGCACTGCTTATTTAATCGAAAAAGGCGTTGACCCATTTCAGATTTTACTCCTCACTTTTACCAATAAAGCCGCAGGCGAAATGCGTCAGCGTATTGAAAATGCGGTTGGAAATGACGGTAAAAACCTTTGGATGGGTACTTTTCACTCGGTTTTTGCAAAAATACTTCGTTTCGATGGTAAGCATTTGGGCTATACTTCCGACTTCTCAATTTATGATACTGATGATTCAAAATCTTTAATCAGAGCAATCGTAAAAGAGCGTGGACTGGACGATAAAGTATATAAAGCCAACGTGATTTATAACCGTATTTCAGGTGCAAAAAACCGTTTGATTGGTCCAGATGAGTACTTGAATAATCCTGTAATTGCGGCAGATGATGCAGCAGCTAAATTGCCAGAAATGGGCAAATTGTATAAGCTTTATGCTTTGCGTTGTTTCCAAGCCAATGCGATGGACTTTGATGATTTGTTGTACAATACCAATATTCTCTTTCGTGACCACCCTGCGGTTTTGGATAAGTATCAACGCAAATTCAAATACATTATGGTAGATGAGTTTCAGGATACGAACATTTCGCAGTACTTGATTGTGAAGAAATTATCGGAATTATCGAAAAATCTTTGTGTGGTTGGTGACGATGCTCAGTCGATTTATGCTTTCCGTGGTGCAAGTATTGATAATATTTTGAATTTGGAGAAAGATTATCCAAATATGGCAACCATTAAATTGGAACAGAATTATCGCTCAACGAAAAATATTGTGGAGGCTGCCAATTCTATTATTGCTAAAAACAAAAATCAGTTAAAGAAAAAAGTATTTACAGAAAACGAAGTAGGTTCATTGATTGAACTCATCAAAGCTAATTCTGATAATGAAGAAGGTCGATTGATTGCGACGCATCTTTTTGAATCTAAAATGGCTCTTGGTTTAAGAAATACCGATTTTGCTATTTTGTACAGAACCAATGCTCAATCAAGGTCTTTTGAAGAATCACTTCGTAAACTGAATATCAAGTACAGAATCATTGGTGGATTATCATTCTATCAACGTCGTGAAGTAAAAGATTTATTGGCGTATTTCCGCTTTGTAGTCAACCAAAAAGATGAAGAAGCTTTTAAAAGAATCATTAATTTACCGAAAAGAGGAATTGGCGATACAACGATTGCTAAAATTGCAGTAACGGCTTCTGAAAATCAGATTTCTGTTTGGGAAGTAGTTTCAAATATCAAACAGTTCCAAGCAGGACGATTTGCTGATACCATCGAAGGTTTTGCTGACTTGATAAAGTCATTCAAAATCATGGTTGAAGCCGATAAAAAAGATGCTTATGAAGCGGCTTCGCACATTGCCAAAGCATCTGGTTTACTCAGAGAATTACATGAAGATAAAACGGTAGAAGGACTTTCTCGCTACGAAAACGTGCAGGAATTATTGAACTCTATCAAAGAATTTGTGGACGATAATGAAGTGGAGGAAGAAGATAAATCGCTTTCGAGTTTCTTGCAAACCGTTTCGTTATTGACCACAGCCGATAGCGATGACCCAGATGGCGATAACGACAGAGTAACTTTAATGACGATTCACGGAGCAAAAGGTTTGGAATTTAACCATGTCTATGTGGTTGGGATGGAAGAAGACCTTTTCCCAAGCCAAATGATGTTGCAAAGTAGAGCGGATTTAGAAGAAGAACGTCGTTTGTTTTATGTAGCGATTACTCGTGCTGAAAAGAAACTGATGATGTCTTACGCAGAATCTCGTTATCAATACGGACGCTTGAAACCTTGTGAACCAAGTCGTTTCTTAGATGAAATCGACCCACAGTATTTGCAATTTGCTAAAAATATTCGTCGTCCAGAAGAAAAACCAGCTCCGCAAGGTTTTGTAAGAATGACCAATAGAGAGCAAAAAGCACCTGATTTTGGTACTTCAAACAAACCAACTTCTACGGCAAGTCTCATTGCTAAACCTGCTCCACGTCCTGTTGTTGGGAATACTTATATTCCTTCACAAGATTTTGTGCCAAGTGATACCAAAAATTTAATAGAAGGCGACCGAGTAGAGCATTTAAAATTTGGTTTCGGAAAAGTAAAAAAGATAGACGTAAACGGAACCGACCGTAAAGCAGTGATTCAATTTGAAGGAACAATTGGTGAGAAAACACTTTTATTGAGCTTTGCTAAGTTGAGGATTTTGTAATCTAATAAGGTTTAACATACAAAGAGCCATTAATATCAAATTAATGGCTCTTTGTATTAAAATAGGGCTATTAAGTTCTAACCCTTATCACTAGCGGGTGACTTAAGTCACCCGCTAGTGATAAATGATTTTACTTTTATGTAAAGGCACATCCCTACTCCTCCACCATTCTACTATTCTTCACATTAGCCAAATACACAAAAGTACTCAAACCTGCCACGAGCGTTACTAAACACATAATCAGTTGTAAAAGATTAGGTTTAATAACCCACATTGCTCCAATAAATTGAACGATTAAAATAATGTATAGAAAGGTTGCAACTGCTTTTCTAGGCACTTTATTGATGACAAAAGAACCAAGTGGCGCAAAAAATGCAACAAAAGGAATACAAGCCAACCACATTTCAAAAGCCTCTGGTTGAAAATCATTAATCAAACCTGCATGAAGAAAGAAACCCAAAATCGTTTCAAGTGTCATGATAATTACTGAAGAAGGCACGGCTACTTTTTCGTCAATACGATAATAAATCGTCATTAAACAGAAAGAGAAAATGTTAATACCTGTTCCAAAAATAGAAGAAATCATTCCTCCGACCAATCCAAAAAATAGCAATCTCGCCATATCTGAACGTTGAAACGATTGAATTTTATCGAATACTTCACGCTTTGGTTTGGTATTTTCATACCATAAAACCAAACCAAAACTTAGCCAAAGGGATACAAAAAAGAGTTTTGCCAAAGGCGGAGAAATAAGCGGAACAATGTAATAAGTACCGAAAATCAATCCAAAAATGCCTCCGAACGTGACATATTTAATATAATTCCACTCAACTTTTATTTTTAAGTTTAAAATCAGTAAACTTGCTGAAGTCATTCCAATACTTTGAATAGCGAAAGCAAAATTTCTGGCAATAGCTGGGGGGATTTTGAGGAGTAAAGTAAAAACTGGATAAGCAATGGCGGCACTTCCTTCGGGACTAGAACCCGCAATGAACGAACCGAAAATCATGGTAAGTACAGCATATCCATGTTTCATGAAAATATAGAAACTATCGGTGGATACCATGTAATATGTCCAAACACTCAATACCACTATCAAGAAAGACAAGTAAAGCCAAGGCAATTTGATTTTTTTCAGTTTGTCGGTTTGCATCAATAAAAATCTTTAATTTTACGGGTAACAAAGGTAAACGCATTTTTCAATTATAAAAATTCTCATTCAAGAGTATCATTATGCAAAATATAGAGGAAATACTTCAAAAATTGATAGCCGAGCATAATTTCTTAAAAGATATGCAAGAACGCATCGTGGGCAACCATGATATTATGATTGAAAACCAAAAGCGTAATGCTGATAATCATGATTTGGTGATTCAAAATCAATCAACGATTATCAAAAACCAAGAAATCATTGTCAACAATCAGGTAAGTATTATTCGTAACCAAAGACAAATTGCGGATAACCAAATTACGCTTTCTGTGATGTTACAAACGCAAACTTATTTATTGAATTTAGTCAAGAAGCTTTCTGGTCAGGAAGAATCTTTTGAAGATACTGAAAAGTTTGTTCAAGCCTTAAAAAAACAAACGATTGATAATTTAAGTAATTCTTCTTTGAACGACCCACAAACACTTTAGAGAAAAATTACCCATCATATTTTGCCAGAATGATTTACATTATTCTGGCATTTTTATTTGTGCTTATCTCAACGTTCTTCTATCACTCTTTTCCAGATTTCCCTCTTCTTGAAATTCCATTGTTTTCCTCTTTTTCGGAAAAACAAAAATCGTCAATTCTAACAATAAAGCCTAAATTTTACTTTGATAACTTCTTTGAATTGCTTGTTTACTTCATATTCCTACATTTTCGACTAAGTTTTAAATTTCTTGATTAATTTATATTCCGAATATTTGGATTTATTTATTATTATTCCATAAATTTGGAATAATAATTTCATACAATTATTTCTGAGATAGATGCAATTGTGTGATTGGAATATGTTTTCCTGTCCATTATCGAAAATAAATTAATCCCTAACAATCATGCCTTATATTCCATTGGAAAGTCATTTGCCAGGCATTACTGGTTTGCTTGAATATCGCCAAGATACTGCTCAACCCATTCGTGAACTCACTCAGATTTTACTTCGTGGAGAATCTACTCTGACAGAAGGCGAGCGAGAATTAATTGCCACTTTAGTTTCGTCGCAAAACCAATGTAAGTTTTGTACAACTGCACATACAGCGGCGGCAAATATTCTTTTGGGTGAAACAGAAACTTGCGAAATGGTAAAAAAGGATTTTGAATCTGCACCAGTGTCAGAAAAGATGAAGGCTTTACTAGCAATTGCGAGTCATGTTCAGCAAAATGGCAAAAATGTTACTGCTCAAGATGTAGAACGAGCTAAAGTTGCTGGCGCAAGCGACCGTGAAATTCATGATACTGTTTTGATAGCCGCTTTATTTTGTCTTTACAACAAGTACGTGGATGGCTTGGCAAGCGTAACGCCAACAGAACCTGCTTTTTATGAAAAATTAGGTCAACGCATCACGACAAATGGCTACAACAGAGTACCAGCCATTTATGAACAATTGAAAAAAGAAGCACTTGCTTAAGACATTTTGAAAATCTGACTCCCCATAAAATTATCCAATTATTCAATCTTAATTATCTATGAAAAAAATCTTTACACTAAGCATTATATTATTTCACTCACTTGCTGTTTTTGCACAAAACTTTACAGGAAGTATCACAGATGCTGAAACCAAAAAGCCATTGGCGGGTGCAAGTGTTAGAATCAAAGGGAAAAACATTGGTACTGTTACAAATGCAGAAGGTTTCTTTAGTTTAAAAACTTCTGCAAAACCTCCATTTACCTTAATCTTCACCATGATTGGTTTTGAACGCCAAATGGTTGAAGTAACTGATAATTCGACAATTGCGATTTCATTAAAATCTGGAGATGAATTATTACAACAAGTAGTGATTTCTGCTTCGAGAATAGAAGAAAATATTTTAAAATCACCTGTAAGTATTGAAAAAATTGATGCGAAATCCATTCAACAAAGTCCATCGGTAAGTTTTTATGATGCCTTGGTCAATGTAAAATCATTGGATATGGTTACAAGTGGTTTGACTTACAAACAAATCAATACTCGTGGATTTAATTCAACAGGAAATAGCCGTTTTTTACAATTGATAGATGGCGTAGATAACCAGTCACCCGGCTTAGGATTTGCGGTTGGAAACCTTTTTGGTTCTTCAGATTTAGACGTTGAAGGCGTTGAATTAATTCCGGGAGCAGCTTCAGCACTTTATGGACCAGTGGCTTTTAATGGTTTATTGATGACGACAACCAAAAATCCTTTCAATTATCAAGGATTATCTGTTCAAACAAAAGTCGGTATCAATCATGTTTCGGATAATGCTTCTGGTGCAAAACCTTTCACTGATTTTTCATTGCGTTATGCCAAAGCCTTTAACAATCGTTTTGCCTTCAAATTAAACGCTTCTTACTTAAAAGGAACGGATTGGTACGCTAACAATTATACCGACATCGACCCAAATACTCCTGTTGCACAGCGTGGAGCCAATAATCCGGGAAGAAATGCCTTGAATATTTATGGAGACGAAGTGGCTCAAACCATTCAAGGAATTGGAAGAGTTTCTCGTACTGGTTATGAAGAAAAAGATTTAGCCAATTATGGTGTTTACTCTACCAAATTGAATGCGGCTTTACACTATAAAATCTCTGAAAGTTTAGAAGCTATTTATCAAGTAAATTATAGTCAAGGCACGGCAAATTATACAGGAAGTAGCCGTTTTGCTTTGAATGATTTCAAATTGATTCAAAATCGTTTAGAATTAAGAGGTTCAAACTTTTTTATCAGAGGATATTCTACAGCAGAGCAATCGAATCATTCTTACAACACTCGTTCATTGGGACAATTGATTAACCGTACTTGGGTAAGAGATTTAAACGGAAATGTAGTGACACCAGACAAAGCTGATGCTACATGGTTTGAACGTTATACAGCTGCTTATACAGGAAAAGTAGGAAGTGTTACTGGGCAAGACCATTCAGCAGCCAGAGCATTTGCTGATCAAGGACGTTTTATTGCTGGTTCAAGTGATTTTGAACAACAAAAAAGTAAATATATCGCTACCGCAGGATTGGGCGGAGCAGGCGTATTGAGTAACAGTAAATTGTATCACGTAGATGCTCAGTATGATTTAAGTCAAGCATTGAAAGTAGTAAATCTATTAGTTGGCGGAAGTTATCGAGTATATGATATGGAAACTAACGGTACTTTATTTGACGATAAAATCAATAAAGTAAGTGTGAAGGAATTTGGTGTTTTCGCTCAGGCTTCAAAAGCAATTTTAGAAGATAAGCTAAAACTTACACTATCAGGGCGATATGATAAAAACGAAAACTTCAATGGCAGTTTTACGCCAAGAGCTTCGGCAGTATTTTCTCCTTCCGAAAATCATAATTTCAGAGCGTCTTACCAAACAGGATTTAGAAACCCAACTGTGCCAGACCAATTTATCAAGTTGAATGTTGGTCCAATCATTATTTTGGGTGGTGCTCCTGCCAATAGTGTAGGCTTAAATGCTTATGAAAATTCGTTCACTGCGGCTTCTGTTGGTGCATTTGCCAGTGGTTTTTCAAGCGATTTGCAGAAAGGAGTGCCTTTCCCAACAGCTGTTGAAAACAATAAAAGTAAACTCGTAAAATCAAATGTTCCTTATATCAAACCAGAACAAACACAAAGTTTTGAAATTGGTTATAAAGGTTTGTTAGCCCAAAAGCTTTTGGTAGATGTGAATTATTACAGAAGTACTTTTAAAAATTTCTTGATTAACCAAGTCGTAATTCGTCCTACCAACAATGTTTTAAATTCGGATGGCACGATAAACTCTGCAGCAGCACAAGATATTTTAGGTGGAAAAACACAGGCTTTCCAGCTTTATACCAATGCGGCAGATAAAGTAAGTTCGCAAGGTGTTTCTTTGGGTTTAACGTATTTCTTACCAGAAAACTTCAGAGTTGGTTTCAACAGTACTTGGTCTGATTTTAATATTTTGGATGCTAATCCAAACAATATTCCAGCTTTCAATACTCCTCGTTGGAAAACCAATTTAACCCTCAGCAATTCAAAAATTACAGAGCGTTTAGGCTTTAGTGTAGCTTGGCATTGGCAAGAATCATTCGATTGGTACGGAACATTTAATGAAAACCGTCCGGGCAATATTCCTGCATATAGTTTAATAGATGCACAAGTAAATTACCGTGTGCCAAGTTTGAAAACTACTGTAAAATTAGGAGCGAACAATCTCACAAATCAATATATCGTACAAGCTTATGGTTCGCCAGCGGTGGGTGGACTGTATTATGTTTCTTTAACTTTTGATGAACTATTCAGATAGATTTTACAACGTTGTATTTTATCCAAATTACTAAAACTATGAACTTAAAATATTGTACTTACACTTGCTTATGCTTGGCTTTATTGGTAGGTCAATCATGTGGATTAATTCCAAATTCTAACGATAAAATGGTTAAGCATTTAGCAGATACTTACGATAAATATTATGTTAAAGAAAATACTTTTTGTCCTGAGGCAGAATTTATCTTCTTTGATTCGATGGCAACCAAACATCCAGATCCAGAAATGAGATTGCGTGCAAGCTTTTTCAAAGCCAATGGTTTCCTGAAGCTTGGTCAAGAACAAGAAGCGAATCTTGCATTTGAACAATTATTGCAAAACACCAATGCCGATCACAGACATTATACAGAAGTATTAAAAGGCTATGCCATTTCGTATTTACGAATGGGAGAACGCCAAAACTGTATCAGCAATCATTCTTCAGAATCTTGTATTATGCCTATTAAAGATGGTGGCGTGCATCAAAATAAAACAGGTTCAAGAAAAGCGATTGAAGTTTATCAAAAATTACTTCAACAAGATAATCAAGATTATGAGTCAAGATGGTTATTGAATATTGCCTATATGACACTTGGTGAATATCCGTCAAAAGTGCCTTCACAGTGGCTTATTCCTAATTTAGATAAAGATAATTCTGGTTATGCTGTAAAAGCATTCACGGACATTGCTCCCAATTTAGGTCACAACAAACGTAATATGGCGGGAGGAGTAATTATCGATGATTTTAATAATGATGGTTATTTAGATATTGTTACTTCTGATTGGGGATTAAAAGGAGCGATGCACTATTTTAAAAACGACACCAAAGGTAGTTTTACTGATTGTTCAGTTATTTCAGATTTGGGGCGTTTCAAAGGTGGTCTGAATATGGTACAAGCAGATTATAATAACGATGGTTTTCTGGATATTCTGGTACTAAGAGGAGCTTGGATGGGCAAATTTGGCAAACAAGCTAATTCTTTACTCAGAAATAATGGCGATAATACTTTTACAGATGTTACAGTAGAAATTGGACTTTTTTCAGAACATCCTACGCAAGCGGGCGTTTGGAGAGATTTTAATAATGATGGCTGGTTAGATTTATTTATTGGCAATGAAAATGGAGGACTTGATGACTATAACCCATGTGAATTATACATGAGTAATAAAAATGGCACTTTTACAGAAGTAGCTTCCATTGCAAAATGTCAAGTAGTTGATTTTGTAAAAGGTGTTAGTGCTGCCGATTATGATAATGACGGACTTCAAGATATTGTTATTTCGGGTCTTCAAGGCAGAAGAACTTTATTGAGAAATACAGGCTTGAAAAATAAAATTCCTCAATTTGAAGATGTTACTGAAAGAGCAGGTTTGGGTGATGTTCGAGTAAGTACATTCCCGACTTGGTTTTGGGATTATGACAACGATGGCTGGCAAGACATTTTTGTTTGTGGCTATGAATTTGAAAAATCTATTGCTTACTCGGCAGGAACAGAAGCTTTAGGTATTCCGAATAAAGCGGGCAAAATGTACTTATACCATAATAACCATGATGGTACTTTTAGCAATGTATCCGAAGAAGCGGGTTTAAATAAATCTGTTTTTGCGATGGGTTCAAATTTTGGAGATATTGATAACGATGGCTATTTGGATATGTACTTAGGAACAGGTAATCCAGACTACAAATCGCTTGTGCCTAATCGCCTTTTTAGAAATATGGGCAATGGTACATTTGCAGATGTTACAGTTTCTAGCAGAGTAGGGAATTTGCAAAAAGGACATGGAGTAGCCATTACCGACCTTGACAATGATGGAGACAATGATATTTTTATCGAAGTAGGAGGAGCATACATTGGCGATTCTTATAATAATTCGCTCTACCTAAATCCAGGTCAAAACGATAATCGTTGGATTAATATTCAATTAGAAGGTTCAGAAACCAATCGTTCGGCAATAGGCACTCGCCTAAAAGTAACTTTCCGAGAAAAAGGCATAAAGAGAGTACTTCATCGTGAAGTAAATTCTGGAGGAAGTTTTGGCTCATCAGCTTTGAGAAGAGAAATCGGTATCGGACAAAGTAATTTAATTGATGAAGTAGAAATTACTTGGGCGAAAACTGGGAAGAAACAAGTTTTAAGAAATCTGAGACCCAATCAGTTCATTAAAATCAAAGAAGGAAGTAATGCTATTGCTAAAGTCAATATCAAAAAAACAATTTTCTTAAATCAAAATACATCAATACCAATTTGTGATTCAAAAGGAATGATTCTTTGATAAACAAGCCTAAAACCATTAATCATATTTTTATGGAAATTGCTATAACCGATACTAAAACGCAGTCTCGTACTACCATTGCTTTTGCTGTTTGTATGCTTTGCTATCTTTTAGGAGGCACTGTGGCTACTTTGATGTCCGTCAATTTACCTGTTGCTATTCCTGAATTATTAGGCAAAACACCTTCTGTCGATGAATTAGGAAAAATTGGAGCTTATTTGAATGCCTCTTTTATTTTTGGATGGATGTTTGGCGGATTGACTTTAGGTATTGTGAGTGATAAAATTGGTCGTATCAGAACCTTAGCTTTTTCAGCAGGAATCTATGGATTATTTACTTTATTGACCGTTTTCGTTGCCAATTGGGAAAGTCTGTTGGTATATCGTTTCTTTACAGGTTTAGGTGTAGGTGGGGTTTTACTTATCACCACCGTTTATATTTCAGAAATTTGGGATACTAATACTCGCCCAGTTGCTTTAGGCATTTTAGCAGTTTCATTTCCTATCGGCATTGTATTGACAGGCGGTTTGAACGTACTATTTGGTAATTGGCGGGAGTCGTTTTGGCTTGGTATTATTCCAATCTTGATGGCATTTGTAATTGTGCTTTTCTTACCTGAATCTTCAAGTTGGCAAAGCGGAGGCATAAATAAGAATAAGGAACAAGAAAGTATTTTTTCTACTATCAATGGTAAAAAACTACTGATTGGCTCTTTGATTTTTGGTTCAGTGTTGATTGGACTTTGGGCTATTTTTTCTTGGCTTCCAACTTGGGTGCAAGGTTTATTAGCAAATACTTCCTCCGATGGACAAAAAGAGCGTGGACTAACGATGATGCTTTTAGGAATTGGTGGCATTATTGGCGGAATGCTTTCTGGATTTTTAATCAAAAAAATAGGCTCACGGACTACTTTGATTCTTACTTTTTCAGGTTGTTTTATCGCTTGTTTGTTGTTGTTTACCACCAACTCAAGTTTTACGCCCATCATTTATGTAGAAACAGCTTTACTTTCTTTATTTTTCGGAATAAGCCAAGGTTCTCTTTCTAGCTATATCCCAACACTTTTTTCAACGACAATTCGGGCAACAGCTACAGGTTTCTGTTTTAATATCGGAAGGTTTTTTACTGCCACCGCCGTTTTTTTTGTAGGAAGTTTAGTTACAGTATTTGGAGGAATCGGCAATGCCCTACTGTCTTTTTCGATTACTTTTTTAATTGCTTTGACTGTGGTTTATTTTACAGAGAATAAAGGAATTGAGTGATTTAGCGAATGAGTGATTTAGTGATTATTTCTCTCTTAAAATCAATACTTTAACTATTTTGAATGCCTTTAAAATGATTCTTGACCAAAGTATTCGGATTTAATATCATAAAATCCGTAGCGGCAAACCCTTGCGGTTGCCGTTTCACCGTTTCGAGCAAGGCAACCGCAAGGGTTTGCCACTACATTTTTTAATAAAAGAAACTCATTCATTTTTAGCATTATTTAATCAAATCAAAATCTGCTATCCAAATAAAATAACTCAAAACTATTACTCTTATTTATGCCACATATACAACTTCCAGAAAATGTACCCGGCATCCGAAGTTTGGTCATGTATCGACCAGATACAGGTAAGCCACTTTATCAATTAGCACAAATTTTATTACGAGACGATTCTCCGTTGAGTCAGGCTGAAAGAGAATTAATTGCTACTTATGTTTCCACACAAAATACTTGTACTTTTTGTTCTTCTAGCCATGCGGCGGCAGCAAGATATTTGTTCCAAGATGAAGCTCAAACGGTTGATTTAGTGTTGGAAGATTATCAAAATGCACCCATCTCTGATAAATTAAAAGCTTTATTAAACATCGCTGGAAAAGTGCAAACAGATGCTAGAACCGTAAGTGACGAAGATGTACAATTAGCTCGTTCCTTCGGAGCAAACGACCGTGATATTCATGATACTGTATTGATTGCCGCTACTTTTTGTATGTTCAATCGCTATGTGGACGGACTCGCTACACTTACACCGACAGATGTCGATGTTTATGCACAAATGGGTGAGCGAATGGGAACTTTAGGATACGTTTTACCAACAAAAGCTTAAATCATGGCACATATTACATTGACCGAAGAATTACCGGGAATTCGTGGATTACTGGCATTTAGTCCGAAAACGGCGAAACCATTAAATGCTTTAGCAGAAGCGTTACTTCGTACAGACGAAGGCTTGACGAAAGGAGAAAGAGAACTAATCGCCACTTTTGTTTCATCTTTAAATGACTGTTTTTTCTGTCAGAATATTCATGGGGCAGTAGCGCAATATTATGCGACAGAAGATGAATACTTAGTTCAAAAAGTAAAGGCTGATTATCAGACCGCACCCATTTCTGATAAATTAAAAGCACTTTTGAGTAT
Source organism: Arcicella rosea (assembly GCF_040543805.1). Classification (NCBI taxonomy): domain Bacteria; kingdom Pseudomonadati; phylum Bacteroidota; class Cytophagia; order Cytophagales; family Flectobacillaceae; genus Arcicella; species Arcicella rosea. Next base: position 741,458 of record NZ_JBEUMS010000001.1, on the reverse strand, counting down.
TGCTAAAAGTGTACAAAAAGGGGGGAAGTTTGTCACTGAAAATCAAGTAGAAAAAGCCAAAGCATTAGGTGCAAGTGATTTTGAAATACATGATACTGTTTTAATCGCCGCTGCCTTTTGTATGTTTAATCGGTATGTGGATGGTTTGGCTACTTTTGCTCCCGATAATCCAGCAATGTATCAAGCAAGAGCTAAAAAGATTGCTGAAGAAACGGGTTATGCTAATTCATCTCCAAACTAAAAAAGAGGTCTAAAATTCCATAATACTGGAAATTTAGACCTCTTTTTTTTAAATATTTGTTGGAAATAGACTTTATCTTCAAAAAAAAAATTAAGAAAAGAAATTTAAAATCTTGATTCAGGGGCTTATAATGAGCGATTTAAGGCAAAAAAGAGATTAGTTCTTCCACGATTCTAAAATTAAATTCAAAATATTGGAAATTTTTTCCAGTTATTTGGATTTTTCAAAAAAATACTTTTATCTTTGTTATGTAAATAAGAAAAATCAAAGTATTTCTAAAATAAATCTCTTTTTCTGTTTTCCTCTAAATTGAAGATATTCATAAAATTAGAATTGGGAATATTACAAACTTTACACGGATTATACACGTGTAAAGTTTTAAAAAACTCAATCTAATCTAAGTTATTAAGTATTTATAAATGGTTAATATTTCAAACTCTACCTATCAGATTGATATGTAGAGTTTTTACTTACAAGGCATTTCTATTAATTAAGATAATTCAACGATATAAAATTGAATGAAAAAACTATTCTATTTAGGTGTTTTAGGGGTCATCATTTTTGAAATCCTGAATGTTTATTTCATTATGCCCATGCCGGGAAGCCAGCAAATGCGTAGTATAGACATTGCTTACTTTCTTTACACTTGGCGTTGGATATTTAGAGGCATATTTGGAGCAATGATTGTGCTTGGCATTTTACCTGCCTTTCAACAAGCTCGTTGGCTTACTTTGTTGGGTATTTTATTAGCTACTGGTGTTTGTTATGCTTTTAATTTCAAAATGGCGGCTGATGCCATGTTTGAAGAAACCCAAGCTTTAAGTATGAAACCTGCCAATGAAAACCAAATAAAACTCGACAGAGTAATTATTGGTGTTGAAATCAATGGAGAAGCCAAAGCTTATCCAATTTCACAGATTATCTATCATCATCAAGTGCGTGATACTTTAGCTGGTAAACCTATCATGGTTACTTATTGCTCAGTTTGTAGAACAGGAAGAGTATTTGAACCGACTGTTAACGGTAAACCTGAAACATTCAGATTGGTTGGGATGGATCATTTCAATGCTATGTTTGAAGATAATACCACTAAAAGCTGGTGGCGTCAAGCTAATGGTGAAGCCATCACAGGAAAACTAAAAGGTACGATGTTACCAGAACTTGCTTCACAGCAAGTATCGTTAGACACTTGGTTGAAGATGTATCCAGCCAGTACAATCATGCAACCTGATTTAAAATACAAAGAAGAGTACGACAGTACAGCCAAATATGAATCTGGAAGGTCAAGAAAAAAACTTACTGGAACGGATTCTTTATCATGGAAAGATAAATCGTGGGTAGTGGGTATCCAAATTGGGAAAGAAAGTAAAGCTTTTGATTGGAATCGCTTGAAGAAAGAAAGAATTATCCAGACCAACATTGGGAATGAGGCAATTCTATTGGTTTTGGCAAATGATAATAAAAGTTTTTTTGCCTTCAAAAGCCCAACCAATAATGGCAAATTCACTATCAAAAATGATACTTTGATGGATGATAAACTTCGTTATAATTTAAAAGGAGAAAGTATTGATCAAAATAAAATGGTACATATTTCACTTGCCAAAGTAAACGCTTACCAAGAGTTTTGGCATAGTTGGAAAACGTTTCATCCTAATACTCAACAATATTAGTACTACAAGATTACAAGTGAAAATGAATAGTTCTATACCTTTTCTTTCAATGCTTCAATTCAACTCGCTCAAGTTATCTTGATTTTATTCAGTAATAAATGTATAGAATTTCCAGTATTGTGGAAAGTGGCATTCTTTAGAATGAAATCTCTTAGATGAACCTCCGTAGAAACACTTAAAAAATCAGCTAAAAAGTAGCTGTACTATACAATACTAGTAATAAGTGTATTTTTATTTATACTTTTTTGATAAAAATATTTTATTTCCAAATAATCCAATATTTTTTCCCTTTGTTTGGAATTGACTTTTGTATTCCATAATTTTGGAAGAGAGTCCAATTTAAAGAAACTAATCATTACAAAATGAAGAAACATTTACTAACATTTACTTGTACTTGCTGCTTACTATTTTTCACTAAAATGAGTTTTGCACAAACAACTCAAGATGGCTTGATGATGTCAAAAAATGAGTTGTGTTTGGTACTTAATTACGATAAAGAATCTTGGAATCAATACTGGGAAGGCGAAAGACTTCGTAACAATCTTAATATCGGTACACTTTCTACGCAAATGGCTTCGTTCATGGCAGCTTATGGTGTTACCGAAAAATTAAACGTTTTTGCCGTTTTGCCTTATATCAAAAACGAAGCTTCGGCTGGAACGATGACTGGTTTACAAGGAGTTCAAGATTTGAATGTTGCAGCAAAGTATAATTTCTTTTCTTATGGCAAAATGCAATTATTCGGAGTAATCGGTGCATCTGTCCCTGTGACGAATTATGTGCCTGATTTCTTGCCTTTCTCAATCGGATTGCATTCTAAAACAGCTTCAGCTCGCCTTATTGTACATCAATTATTGCCTTATGGTATCCATATAACTGCGCAAGGTGGTTACATTGCTAGAAGCAAAACTAAGGTTGACAGAACCAATTACTATACTGGTAATGAAATAGAATATAGCCACGAAATGGCTGTACCTGACCAGGTAAGTACTTCTTTAAGAATTGGTATGAATAAAAAAGCTGTATTGGCGGAGGCTTTTATCGACAATATTACTGCAACAAGTGGAACGGATATTCGCCGTTACGATATGCCTTTACCTGCTAATAAAATGGACTGGACTCGTGTTGGTGTTTTTGTTACTTGGCATACTCCGATTGAGAACTTTTCTGTAAACGGACACTTCTCGCATGTAATTGCTGGTAGAAACGTTGGCAAAGTGGAGGCTTCTTATGGCGCTCAATTACAATACATTTTGAATTTTAAGAAAAAGAAATAGTCTATCAGTAGCCATTTCATTCTGACAATTATCCCCATAGCATCATGAAATCAAGAATTTTATCTATATTTTTTATTAGCCTTTTTGCATTATCTTGTTCAAAAGAAGTTGAAAGAACATCACTTCGCCCATTAGTCCCAACAAGTAATGAGCCTAACGCTGGTACTTGGAAAATGTATTTCGGTGTAGCAACCGACTATGCAGTTCCAGCACCGAAAGAAACAAGTTCTGCTGAATACAAAGCTGAATTAGCAGAAGCTCAAAAAGTAGCTTCAAATTTAACTGCTGAACAAAAAAGCGCTTTAACATACTGGCAAGTAGGCGCAGTAGGTCGTTGGAACGAAATTGCTCGTGAACTTATCGCAAGATATAACCTTGCACCAGAACCAAACGAAAACGGTACTTATTCAGCACCGAACTCTGCAAAACCTGATACTTTACCTTATTTCCCATTTGCCAATCCTCCTTATGCTTCAAGAGCTTATGCTTTAATTAGTGTTGCGCAATACGATGCTTTGGTAGCAACTTGGGCTTATAAATACAAGTACAACAGAAAAACAAATACAGATGATTTACCAGATTACCCTTCTGAAGAAGCAGTAATTGCAGCGGCATCAAGTAGAGTATTGAAGTTTTTATTCCCAGGAAGTTATCCAACACAATTGATAGATAATAAATACGAAGAAGGTCGTAAAGTAGGTATTTGGGCAGGTAAAAATGTACAAAGTGATGTTGATGCGGCTGATGTTTTAGGAAAAGCAGTTGCTGATAAAATCATTGCTTATGCTAAAACAGATGGTACAGGTACTGCTGGTGGAAACCTTACTATTCAAGCACAAATGGCTGAAGCAGCTGTAGCAAGAGGATTAAAAACAGCTTGGAAAAGCCTTGATATTCCTTCTCGTCCGGGTATGTTAATGAGATTTGGAGAAGTAAAAACTTGGAATTTCGATAAAGCAACTCGTGATGCTATTCGTCCTGCTGCACCTCCAGCTTTAGATTCAGATGCTTTCAAGAAAGATCTAGCAGAAGTAAAAAATTATTCTGAAAATATTACTCGTAAACAATGGTCGATTGTACAATTCTGGGCGGATGGCTTGGGTACTTCAACGCCTCCGGGACACTGGAATCAGATTGCGATGGATTTAATCAGAGATGCGAGTATGTCTGAAATCAGAACAGCAAGAGCTTTAGCATTGATGAATACTGCTATTCATGATGCAGGTGTTTGTTGTTGGGATACCAAATACTACTATTTTTATCCAAGACCAAACCAAGTTGACCCAAGTATAAAAACTGCGACAGGAACGCCGAATTTCCCAAGTTTCACTTCTGGACACTCAACGTTTTCGGCAGCAGCAGCTTCGGTACTTTCTTATCTATTCCCAAGTCAGCAAACTAGTTTAGATGCAATGGCTAAAGAAGCTTCTGAATCAAGAATTTATGGCGCAATTCACTACCGTTTTGATTGTGAAGTAGGTTTAGTTTGCGGCAAGAAAATCGGTGATTATGCCGTAGCACGTGGAAAAGCCGATGGTGGCAATTAGTGAGTGATGAGTTTTGAATGTTGAATTGTGGAATACAAAAACACACAATTCAACATTCGTAATTTACAGCTGAATAAGAACATTCTTCTCTTTTAAATATCCAAAAAATAATTTCATGAAAAAAACTTTACATTCTTTAATGATTGTGGCTACTGCATTGTTCATCAACGAACAAGCTAACGCACAAGGTTGTGTAGCTGTTCGCCAAATGGGCGGTATCAATGCAATGTCAGCTTCTTCTTCTTACAACCTTTCAAAAGGTGAAATTCAAGTAGGAGCAAACTACCGTTACTTTCACTCTTGGCGCCATTTTGTTGGTACTGAAGAACAACCGCAACGTCAAACATTAGGCAATGCTGTGAATATTTATCAACATGCTGTTGATTTCAATGTATCTTATGGACTGTCTAGCAGATTGCAGTTAAATGCTACTCTTCCGTTTGTAAATTCTGAACGCTCGCAAACTTTAACATTAACAGCTGATGCTGCAAGTAAGAAATTGACTCGCTATAGCGTAAGTGCTGGTGGTTTAGCCGACATCCGTTTTGGAGCAAACTATTGGTTAATTAAACCAGAAAATGCGCATAAAGGTAATGTCATGATTGGGGCTGGTATCAAATTAGCCACAGGAAGCTATACAGCTACTGATGATGCTTTGCAAACTGACGGTACTAAGAAGAATGTAGTGATGGACCAAGCCATTCAACCGGGTGATGGTGGCGTTGGTTTTTCTTTGGAATTCCAAGGATTCAGACAAATTCATAGAAATATCTACGCATTTGCAAATGCTTATTATTTATTCAGTCCACAAGAATCAAATGGTTCTTTCAAATCTGCACCAAAAGCAGGTTTAGAAGGGTATAATATTTATGCTTCGCCAGACCAATACTTTGCTCGTGCAGGGTTTATGACAGCAGTAGGTAAAAAGCAAAATTTTGCCTTCTCATTAGCTGGTAGATTTGAAGGAATTCCTGCTTACGATGCTTTCGGTGGTCAAGTAGCTTATCGTCGTCCGGGTTATGTTGTTGCCATTGAGCCGGGTGTTACTTATCGTACAGGTCAACATACATTTAGTTTGTTTGTGCCTTACAACTTTATCAAAAATCGTATTCAAAGTGCAGCGGACATTGCAGATCAGAACTTACAAAACTCTAAAATTACTGACCCTACAAAATACGTTCACGTACAAGGCGATGCTGCTTTTGCAGATTATTCAATCAGTTTAGGTTATTCATACAGAATTGCCAAAAAAGCAAAAGTACCAACTTGGAAAGTAAACTAACAATTCTTGAAATGAGTACAATTGTTTAACCTTAGAATATTTAACGTATCAAAAGAGATTATTCCGAAAGGAGTAGTCTCTTTTTTTGTTTTAAGAAACCAGCCAACCTATCTTTCCCATTGACAAACCCATCAAAAAGAATCAAGAATCCATCTCTGAGATAGGTCATTCCATCTTTTTGATAGGTTTGCCTATCTTTTTCACGCAATTTTCCGTATAAAAACGAAGAAAGCAGCAATATTGAATTCCCTATAATTATTCCGTCAATTGTTTCGTTCCAATAAATAATGAAAGGAATGCCAATTAAAAACCTTCTTTCAAAAAAATTTGACACTATCCGCCACAATTGACCGTTTACTAAATTTACATAAAGATTTATGTTTAAAAAATTGAAAAATCATCAAAATTTCTGAACTTCTCAGCAGATTTTTACAAACCCATTTAATTCTGTTTTTCGATTTGCTAAATCGACTCAAAGCTCTATGAAAACCTCTTTGTTTCGCCCAAAATCGGGTATCTACTTCCTGCTCATTTCTTTCTTTTTATTGTTTTCTTGTTCAAAATTTGGAGATATTTCTATCCGAAATATGAATTTTGAAGATGAAGTGCAGCTTACGCAAAACCTTGTGTTTACTTTTAGTAAGGATTTGGTCAAAGAATCAGATTTGAATACTTGGTCGTCTGAGCCACTGATTGAATTCTCACCCAAAGTAGAAGGTAAATTTAAGTGGACTGCCACCAACGAATTGGTGTTTTCGCCTGCTGTTGGTTTTGAACCTGCTACCGATTACTCGGCAATGGTATTGAAAACTATTCTGGCAAAAGCTGAAAAAGATTTGGGTTTGGATGTCGATAAAATCAAGTTTCATACGCCTTATTTGAAAGTAGAAAATATAGAATCTTTCTGGACAAAATCAAGAGAGGACGGACAGGCTACAGCGATGTTGAAAGTGAATTTCAATTATCCTGTCAATCCACAAGAATTGGCAAAAGTATTGGTTTTGACGGATGAAGACGGCAAGCAACAAGAGTTTCAAATCACACAATCTGGTGCTTTGGCAAATGTGTTAGTGAAGCTAAAAAATCAAAGTGATGCAAGTGGAAAGTCGTTTAAAGTGACGATTGAAAAAGGGCTTTCGATGCCTAATTCTAACTTTGAAACGCCAGAAGAATTAAGTCTAGAAACGACTTTACCCGATATAAAAACATTAGAAATCATTGATGTTCAACATGGTTTCGAGAGTAATCAAGGTTATATAAAAGTAATTACCAACCAAAGTGTGCCGACTGAGTTTTTACAAAATATGTATGCTATTGAAGCCGATGGAGGTACAAAACAGCAAGAAGCAGTAGAAGAAGCGGTGATAGAATATGATTCTACGGGAAATCCTATCGAGAAAAACATTGAAGTAAAAGTACCCGAAAAGACGAACCTGACAATGAGTACCAAAGTCGAAACGATAGATAATGGTTTTATTATTCGTGGAGATTTTAATGAAAGTGATAATTATATTCTGACAATCAATAAAAACATCAAAGGTGTAATGGGCGCAAGTTTGTCAGAAGATTATATCAAAGATTTATACTTTGGGCAAATGCCTGCTTCTATTGGTTTTGTGAATAAGAAAGCCATTTACTTATCGTCAAAAGGAAATAAAAATATTGCCATAAATATCGTTAATACACCCAAAGTGAATGTAAGAATTGCCAAAGTGTATGAAAATAACATTTTGCATTTTATGAAGAATGGGCGTTATCAAGATTATAACGACTACAATGAAGAAACGGACGAATACAAAGCAGGTTCGTTTATGTACGACACCGATGAATCGGGGCAATATTCGGATGTGATTGTTAATAAAACGGTTGAAACTTCTAACCTGAGCAAAGTAAAAGGCGTGCGTGCCTTGAATTTATCTTTGCCAGAACAGAACAATATCAAAGGTATTTACTTAGTCAGTTTGAATTCAAGTGACGAATATTACAACAGTGCGACTAAATTGGTGAGTATTTCAGACATTGGTTTAATCATGAAAACTTCTGAAAACGAAGTAGTCGTTTTTGCTAATTCTATCAAAACGGCTGACCCCATGCGTGATGTAGAAATCCGTTTGGTTTCAAGTAATAATCAAACCATTCAAACTGCCAAAACAGATTCAAAAGGCATTGTTATTTTTAAAGATTTAAAAGCTTCTGGCTTTAAAGTAGCGATGATTTCGGCACATACTGCCGACGATTTCAATTACTTATTAATGGATGGTTCTCAAGTAGAAACCTCTCGTTTTGATGTAGAAGGCAAACGTGATAATACTTCTGGTTTTGAAGCCTTTTTGTATGGCGACCGTGACATTTATCGTCCGGGCGAAACTATTAATATGAATACCGTTATTCGCAAGCAAAACTGGGAATCGGTTGGAGAAATTCCTGTGAAAATTCGTCTTTTGTTACCTAACGGACGAGAATTCAAAACCTTTAGAAAAGAAACTAATCCACAAGGAGCTGTCGCTTTATCAATTCCAACAAGTACTTCTTCGATTACAGGTACTTACGTTCTTGAAGTACTGAATGCCAACGATGTTTTGTTGGCTTCCAGAAATATTGCGATTGAAGAATTTATGCCCGATAGAATTAAGGTTGATGTAAAAGCCAACAAAGAGTTTTATCGCAATGGCGAAACTATTCAAATTGCAGCTACAGCACAGAATTTATTTGGACCACCTGCTTCAAATCGAAATTACGAAATGGAAATAGAGCTGAAAAGAAAACGCTTTGAAGCTAAGGCATTTAAAAACTATATTTTTGATATTCAGGACAATACTAATTTTGAAGTCATTCAAAGGGAAGGTGTAACCGATGCCAATGGTATGGCAAAAGAAAACTTTCTAATTCCTGCTACTTATAGCAACATGGGTGTGTTGGAAGCTAAAACTTTTGTAACAGTTTTTGATGAAACGGGTCGCCCAGTAAACAGACTCAAAAAGGTTGATGTTTTCACACAACCCGTATTTTATGGCATCGGAATGCCCGATACTTATATCAGTACCAATGTGCCCGTACAAATTCCTTTGGTAGCTTTGAATAAGGATGGAAAACTTGCTAATGCAAGTGGTAAAGTAGAAATTGTTCGTTTTGAATACCAAACTGTTATTCAGAAAAATCCGAATAATACCTTGAAATATTCTTCTAAAAAACAGACGAAAGTTGTCTATTCAAGGGCTTTATCTTTTGAAAATGGTAAAACTACTGTGGCTTATGCTCCGCCAGTTTCGGGTGAATACGAAGTAAGAGTACATAGCGAAGGAGCGAAGTCTTGGACGGCACAAAGTTTTTATGCTTATGGTTTTGGTAGTACTCAAAACAGTTCTTTTGAAGTCAACAACGAAGGACAAGTAGAAATGGAATTTGATAAAGAAAAGTACAATGTAGGCGACAAAGCCAAAGTTCTCTTCAAAACGCCTTTTGCTGGAAAATTGATTGTTACGATTGAAAGAAATCACGTGTTAGAAAATTTTGTGATTGAAACCGACAAAAAATCGGCAGAGTTGAGTTTCCCAATTCGGAAAGAACATTTGCCAAATGTGTATGTTTCGGCTACGCTGATTCGTCCTTTAGACAATGCCAATTTACCGCTGACTGTAGCACATGGTTATGCGCCAGTCATGGTAGAAGAACTTGATAATCAATTACCGATTGAAATTGTGGCGGTTGAAAAATCTCGTTCAAAAACCAAACAAAAAATCACCATTAAAACCAAAGCCAATACAGAAGTAACGATTGCGGTAGTGGACGAAGGTATTTTGCAATTGAAGAATTTCAAAACGCCCGACCCTTACAAGCATTTTTATCAAAAACAGGCTTTAGAAGTAAACAGCTTTGATTTATATCCTTTCCTTTTTCCAGAATTATCTATTTCGGGAAGCTCGTCGGTAGGTGGCGATGGTTATGATTTGGAAAAAAGAGTCAATCCACTGATTAATGGCAGAGTAAAATTAGTAGCGATTTGGTCGGGCATTGTGAAAACTGGTTTTGGCGGAGAAACTACTTTTGAAGTTGATATTCCACAGTTTTCGGGCGATTTACGCATCATGGCAGTCGGCTACAAAGACGAAGCTTTTGGCTCGGCCACTAAAAACATGAAAGTTGCCGACCCATTGGTGGTAAGTACGGCTTTGCCAAGATTTGTTTCGCCTGATGATGAAATACAAGTACCCGTAAATATCACCAATACTACCAAACAAAATGCTTCGGTAAGCACCAATATTACTTTATCGGGCGGATTGTCAGTTACAGGATTAAGAACGCAAAATTTGGTTATTCCAGCAGAAAGAGAAGGTAGAACTTATTTTTCTGTAAAAGCAGGAGCGATGACTGGTAATGCCGTAGTAAACGTTACGGTAAATGGTTTGAAAGAAAAGTTTACTGAAAAAATAGATTTAACCATTCGTCCAAGTACTTCTTTGATGAAAACTGCTGTTTCGGGTGTTGTAAATGGTGGCGGAACGGCTTCGGTAAATTTGGTGCATGATTATTTACCAAATAGTATCAGTTCTGAAATTACTTTGAGTAAATCGCCAATGGTGCAGTTTACCAATCAGTTCCAAAGTTTGTTAGACTATCCTTATGGTTGTGTAGAACAAACTACGGCTTCGGCTTTTCCACAATTGTACTTTGCCGATTTGGTAAAACAAATTCAGTCGGGCAAAAAGCCTTATATGAAAACGGGCGATAATCAGTTGAATCCACGCTTTAATGTAGAAACTACCATTCGTAAATTAGAAACGATGCAATTGCCAAGCGGAGGAATGTCGTACTGGCAAGGTGGAGAGCGTGAATCTTGGTGGGGTTCTGCTTTTGCAACGCACTTTTTGTTGGAAGCTCAGAAGAATGATTTTGAAGTAAACAATACCACTTTAGGCAAATTGATTGAGTACCTCAGTAATCAATCCAACACAAAAAAGACCGAAAACGAATATTATTATCAAGGAAATGGCTTTACGACAAAAGTAATTGCAAGCCGAGAGACCATTTATAGTTTGTACGTTTTGGCTTTGGCTGGCAAACCCAACCGTTCGGTCATGAATTATTACAAAGCCAATCCGAATATTTTAACAACTGACGAGAAGTATTTATTGGCTGCCGCTTATAGTTTGATTGGCGATGTAAGAAGTTACTCTGCCATTTTACCGAAAAATTATGCTTTTGAACAAACTGAAAAGCAATCTGGCGGAAGTTTCAGCTCACCGATTAGAAATCAGGCTTTGGTATTGAATACTTTGATTGATACCGACCCGAATAATATTCAGATTCCGACTTTGGCAAGACAACTTTCCACAGTACTCAAACAAGAACGTTGGCTAACTACGCAAGAGCAATCTTTTGCCTTTTTAGCTTTGGGTAAATTGGCGAAAAAAGCCAACGCAAGCAACATTACGGCTTCGCTGACTACGAATGGAAAAGTGGTTGGTAATTTTACCACAAAAGATTTATTAGTCAAAAATATCGGTACTCAGTCGCAGATTCGCACACAAGGAAAAGGGAGTTTATATTACTTTGCTCAAGCAGAAGGTTTGAGTGCTTCGGGCAAATACGAAGAAACGGACAATATTTTGAGAGTGCGTAAGCAATTCTATACTCGTTCGGGGCAACCTTTGGGCGAAGCTAAATTCAAACAAAATCAATTGATTGTGGTAAAAATTACTTTATCCACATCGAATGGTTTGAATGTGGATAACGTAGTGGTAACGGATATGCTTCCAGCAGGTTTGGAAATTGAAAACCCAAGATTGAATGCAGATAGAGATTTAGTATGGATAAAAGACCAAAGTACGCCAGAGCATTTTGATATTAGAGACGATAGAATTAATTTCTTCACCAATGTTTCCGACAAAGCCCAGACTTTCTATTATTTAGTAAGAGCTGTTTCAAAAGGCAAATTTCAAATGGGACCTGTTTCGGCAGATGCGATGTATCGTGGAGAGTACAGAAGTTATTCAGGCGGAGGTGTTGCGGTGGTAGAATAGAGTGAGAGCATTGAGATTTCGGATATTCTTCCGAAATCTCAAATCACAAATCCAACATTAACCCTTGGCTTTTCTTCCAGTCTTGATAACCTTTCATTGCCAAAACTAATAAAAGTAAATACAATAGACTTGTTCCGTAAAGCCCTTTGTATAAGTACATTCCTGTATAAAAAAAGTCTGCGCCAATCCACAAAATCCAGTTTTCAAGGTATTTTCTTGCCATCATCCATTGAGCAATTAAACTTATTGCCGTCAGTCCCGAATCTACATAAGGCAAACTAGCATCAGAATATTTGCTGTGCATATAACCTGAAGCCAATGTGAAAGCTAAAAAAATCACAGAACAAGCGAGCCAAAATTTAGTAGGCATTGTAGTAACTGGCAATTCTGTTCTTTCTTTACCTCCAAAAAGCCATTGATACCAACCATAAATACTTAAAATGATAAACACTACTTGCAATTCCATATCTGAATACAATTTGAATTGCCAGTAAATCACTCCATAAATCCCAGAAGAAACAATAGCCCAAAACCAACCCCAAATATTTTGGCGAGTATTCAACCACACACAAATTAATGTTGTGAGTATCCCTAAGCCTTCTAACCAGTTTTGTTGAATGTATTCTTGCATGATTATCTAATTTGAAAATGTGAGAATTTGAAGATTTGAAAATAAAAAAGCTCATAACTCAAAGCTTAAGGCTTTTTGCTACTCTTTTCTTTCATCACCTTCTTTTCAAGTGCTTCGTAGTATTTACAAAGATGTTTCAACGCACATTCTCCACATTTTGGACTTCTTGCTACACAAATATATCGACCATGAAGTATCAACCAGTGATGCGCTACTGGTACAGATGCTTCTGGAATATATTTAATCAATTCCTTTTCAACCGCTAAAGGAGTAGTTGCTGTTTTGGCGACTAAACCGATCCTGTGAGATACTCTAAAAACGTGTGTATCCACCGCCATTGCGGGCTGATTATAAATCACCGAAACAATTACATTTGCAGTTTTACGACCAACACCCGGCAAAGTTTGCAATTCTTCAATAGTGCTTGGTACTTCTGAATGATATACTGAAACCAAACGTTGTGCCATGCCAATTAGGTGTTTGGCTTTATTGTTCGGATAAGAAATCGAGCGGATATAATGAAACACTTCATCAAATTCAGCTTTTGATAGTGATTCGGCATCGGGGAAACGTTCAAATAAAGCTGGCGTTACCATGTTCACACGCTTATCAGTACATTGTGCTGATAAGGATACCGCTACCAATAATTCATAAGGCGTGCGATAATGCAATTCCGTTTCTGCAATCGGGAAGTTTTCGGTGAAATAAGCGATTAGCTTTTGATAACGTTCTTTCTTGAGCATGGTATGGGTATAATTTAAACATGAATTATCCAGAATTCCCTTTAAAGTAAAGAGTTTTAGAAGAATTCAAAGGTTTTTGAATTTATTCTAGTCCTTACTTTTCTTTCATCAAGGAAAGAAAAGTAACCGCAGCGGCGGCCGCAAAAGAAAATCAAGAATTCCTAAACTCGCTTCGCTCAAACAGTAGGAATTCGTTTGTCCATCAATCATAAAAAAACGGTCAAAAACTAATTTAAGACCGCTTTTGTAATTTTAAAATTCGAGATAACTCATGTTCGAGAATATTAAATTTTATGTTGAAGAATATTTAAGTTTTAGGTTATCAAAAACCTTATCAACTCATAGACTCATAAACTTCACTTACAACATTTCTGCTTCACGCTGGCGGTTTACTCTTGCCGAAACAATAATACTTACTTCATATAAACCCAATAATGGAATAGTGACCAATAATTGAGAAATCATATCTGGAGAAGGCGTAATAACTGCGGCAACAATCAAAATCACAACGACTGCATGACGACGATATTCTCGCATAAATGATGGCGTAAGTACTCCAACTCGTGAAAGTACATAAGTAATCATTGGTAATTGGAAGGTTAGTCCGCAAGCCAAAGTCATCATCGAAAGTAATGAAATATAATCACTAATATCGAATTGGTTTTGGATAGATTCGTCTAATTTAAAGCTTGCCAAAAAGTTGATTGCCATTGGCGAAACTACAAAATAACCAAATGAAACACCCATGAAGAAAAGTAATGAAACCCAGAAAACTGCTCCACGAGCCGCCTTTGCTTCTGTAAGTTTTAAGCCTGGTTTTACAAAGCGCCAAATTTCCCAGAAAAAATAAGGGAAAGAAAACAACAAACCCACAAGGATTGATTGTGTAAGCGCCATCATAAACTGACCTGATACTTCTCTACTTTGTAAAATAAAATTCGCTTGTGTAAAACACAATCCCTCTACGCCCGTAGCATCTGCTAGTTTACAAAGCATTCTGTTCGTCCAAAATTCAGATTTTGAAGGCCCCATAATTACTTTTCCAAAGATTTCTTTTTGGAAAATCCATGCGATAATTGTAAATATCAAAATAGAGGCTACCGAACGTAAGATATGCCAGCGGAGTTCTTCGAGGTGGTCAAGGAAGGTCATTTCTTCACCTTCTGTTTCGTCTAATTCTTTGTCAGATTCTTGGTCTAAAGCCATTTGTTGAATATTAATTTGCTATTTTAGGGTAAGGATTTCTCTTAAAATTTCCTTTTTACTTGCCTTGAAAAAACCATTGCTCAACTACAAAGAAGCAATGGTATAATTGTTCTGATGCAAAAGTACATCAAAAACACAAAAAAACTTGATTACCTGTGTGATTGTATGTTTAATTATAGGGTTTATGTGAAGATACGAGCGTATTTGAGGCATAAAAAAATCTCCAAATATTCAAGAATGAAGCATTGGAGATTTTTCAGTATGGAAAGAATTCTATCAAATATTGTTCACTGTAATGATTTCTACTTTCTGATTTTGTAAAATACTTAAAGGAAAAACGGTATTGCTTTCGCCTGTTTTTAAGGTGATAGAAGTGGTATCAATCGTAATGATTTCGCCTTTTACACCATCCAACACTACAATTTGCCCTTCTTTGAATTTGTTTTTACTATAGAAATTTGAAAGAATATTAGCTAAAACATCTTTCGATGCCATGCCATAACCTACCGCAAACGCTAAAATAATTCCACCAATAATCAGATTAAAGCTAGATTCTAGCAAACTCGTTTCAATACCCGCCTGCTTCAAAGCCGCAATCAGGGCGATAATCAAAAAGAAAAAGAAAACAATGTTTCCCAATAATTTCCCTGAATCTATTTTCAAAGATTTGCAAATATTAATGACCGAATTCTTGAGTGCATCGGCAATCATTACTCCAGCTAAAAGCATCAATGCCGAAGCAATTAATTTAGGAATTAAATTGACCAACGACGTTACCATGTCTGTCAGTACTTTCATGCCTAGCGTTTCGGTTGCTGCTGTTACAAATACCAGCATAATAAAGTAATAAAGCGTTTTTGAGACCAGCTTACTTAGCTTAATTGAACCAAAACGCTGAATAATTTCGATGGTATTCAGCTTGTCGCCAAGTTTATCAAATCCAGTTTTTTCAAGACCTTTCTGTAAAATATTCGTTACTATTTTGGCGATAATAATACCGATAATTAACAAAACGATTGCTCCAAGTACTTTAGGAGTAAATAAAAATAGCTGCTCTAAGAGCTTTTGAAAAGTTTGAAAAAGTATCTCTTGAATATTAGGCATAATGGTAATTGTTTTCTGAAATGAATAAAAAGAAAATCAAACGTTGGGATTTTTTTCTTTGATGTGTATATCTTCTATTGATTTGCTAAAAGTGTTGATGAAATTGCCTACAAATAATTCTACCAAAACAGCAGTATTTCTGATGGTTTCGATTTCTGCTATCAGAGCAGACTTTACGTGAGCAGGTATTTTTTTTTCGGTGTCGATATTTTTAAATGAATTATTGTTCATGATTAAAAAAAACATGGATGGCTTTTGTGATAATCACTCCCCAAAAAAATAAACTTTCTAAGTATGCCTTTTTGAGTTTGTCTTTCGCTCTGAGCAAACGCATTTTAACAGCACTTTCAGAAATATCTAAATTGCCAGAAATTTCTTTGATACTCATTTCATCTTGATACTTCATCATCAAAATGGTTTTGTCTTCAGGAACAATTTGCTGTAAAGCTTTGCGAAGTCTATTGGCTTCCATTTCGGCTAATTCAGTTTCATCATCATCTTCAACTACATCAAAATGTTCTTCAATAGGATTTTCAGCAAACCTTTTCGTGATTCTTGTTTGATCAATACAGTAATTATAAGTAATAGCATACAGCCAAGTAGAAAACTTGGCGGTTTCCTTGAATGAAGCAATATTCAGCACAAGTTTCATGAAAATATCATGAGTATAATCTTCAGCTTTAGCTTCTTCTTTGACGAACGATAAGCATTTGCGATAAATTTTATCAGCATAACGGTCGTAAAGTTGTTCAAAATAGAGATTACTTTGATTGTCGATATACAGGGAAACTAATTGCTCGTCACTTAAATTTTTAAGATTCATTGATAGGTAATGCTAAATTCTCAACATGAATTCTTAACCGTTTTTGATTTTCCGTCAATTCGGTTAAACAACTATACTTTCAGAGGGAATTTTGGTGGGCAGTGACGCTGTGTGTTTTGGAATACGAAAATAACAAAAAATATTTTAATCCTATTATATATTAAATAGCGAAAAGCCTTAAATTAGCTAAATCGCAAGGTTTTATATAATATTTTTAATAGAAGGAGCGTTCAAATTTATACATCATAATTTTTTGAAACGATGAAAAACTTCAGTTTTTTTTGCCTAACTATCTTGCTTTTAGGAGCTTGTAAGAATACCCGAAAACTTGCAAATGCCAATTCGGAGCAAACTGCAAAAAATGCGGAAAACCTTGCCAAAACTATTTTTACTTTAGAGAAAACAGCTTGTTACGGTACTTGTCCCGTATATAAGTTGAATGTCTTTGAAAACGATAGTTTAGTTTTTGAAGGCGAGAGGTTTGTTGGAACAATAGGTTTACATACTAAAAAACTGAAGAAAGGAACAGTGGCGCAACTCAAGAAAACATTCAGAGAAGCTAATTTTTTCAACTTCAAAAGTAGTTATGAAGCCCATATTAGCGATTTACCTACTACGATTATCGCTTTCAATGATGAGTCGAAAAAATTAAAGATTACAGACTATCACGGTAGTCCTGAAACACTAAAAAACCTAGAACAATTACTCGCTAATTTGGTAGCTGACGAAGTGCAAATCAAAAAAGAGTGAGTTTGAAAATTTAATAATTTCATAATAGAGGATATATTCTGATTAGATTTAACTTTGTTGAGACATGAGTGGAATGATTCCCAAATACAAAAAACGCAGTAGAGTAAAGGATTCTCTTGTGGGGAATCTTTTTTCCTTTCTAAATAATTTTATGAATACAAAGCAAACGCCAGATGAGAAACGTCGTCTTGAAAAAGTCATTAACAAATCGTATGACGTCATTGAAAAGTCTGACTATATCAGCCGTGATTTAAGTTGGTTAAAATTTGATGAAAGAGTACTTGACCAAGCAAGAGACGTTCGCAGAAATATTTTCGATAGATTAAAATTTTTAGCCATTACAGCATCAAATCTTGATGAGTTTTTTACCATCCGTGTAGGTTCTTTGTATAACTACATCGACTATGGTAAAGAACGTACAGATTACTCAGGTTTGAGAGAATTGCCTTTCAAAAAGACTTTGATGGCTGCTACACAATCTTTTGTGACCGAAACACAAAGATTGTATAAAGAAGATTTATTCCCAGAATTTTTAGGAAATGGCTTTAGAGTAATCGGCTTGAACGACCTCAATCATGAGGAAATGGAACAAGTACTTGATTATTTCAATCGTACCATTTACCCAATGCTTACGCCTATGGTTTTCGACCATACGCATACTTTCCCGAGTTTATTGGGCAAAACCTTGATTTTTGGGGTTGTCACCAAAAGCGAAGGCGAACGTACTGAAAGTAACATCAACGAAAGTAGAAAAATTAGTTTTGTACAAATTCCACAAAACTTAAAACGCTTTTATGTGGTAGAACGTGAAGACGAAATCATGTTTTTACCAATCGAAGAAATCATTCGTCATGAAATCTGGAAACTCTATAAAAATGTAGAAATTGAATCTGTAGCTTTATTCAGAATTACCAGAAATGGCGATTTTGATTTGGTAGAGCATGAAGATTCTGAAACAGATTTTATTGACGAAATCAAGAAGAAAATCAAAGACCGTCGTTTGGGAAGAGTAACCCGAATAGAAATGGAAGGTGGTTGTTCGGAATGGATGTTACAGATGATGTTGAAGCGTTGGAAGCTTGAAAAAAACGATATTTTTTTCAGCGATACGTTGATTGATTTTACAGCATTCTGGCAAATTATCAAACATGCAGAATTAAAATCAAAACAAGTTGCCCAAAGAGCATCAGTGCCAGCCTTGGGTCAGCTAACACAAAAACCAGAAAATATTTTTGAAACGATGAAACAAGGAGATATACTCCTACATCATCCTTACAACAATTTTGAACCAGTACTCCAATTGCTTGAACAAGCAGCCGAAGACCCACAAGTATTGGCGATTAAAATTACACTTTATAGAATTTCAAAACATTCACGCATTGCAGAGGCCCTTTTACATGCAGCAGAAAACGGTAAACACGTTTCGGTATTGTTTGAAGTGAAAGCACGTTTCGATGAAGAAAATAATATTCGTGAAGCACTTCGTTTACAGAAAGCTGGCTGTTTTGTGATTTATGGAATTCCAGGATTGAAAACTCATACAAAACTCCTTCAAGTAATTAGAAATGAAGGAGATATGGTGAAAAGTTACGCTCATTTATCTTCTGGAAATTATAATGAAGATACTGCTAAACTTTATACCGACATAGGTTTGCTTACGACAGATGAAGTATTGACAAGAGATATTTCTGAGTTTTTCAACGTAATTACTGGACATTCCCAACCGCATTCATATCAAAGATTGATTACGGCTCCACGTGATATGCGTAAGAGTTTGGTAAAAATGATTCAGCACGAAGCAGATAATGCCAGAGCTGGTTTACCAAGTGGGATTTGTTTTAAAATCAATTCCCTACAAGATAAAATTACGATTGATGAATTATACAAAGCTTCACAAGCAGGTGTAAAAATTCAATTGATTGTTCGAGGAATCTGTTGTTTGCGTCCGCAAAGAAAAGGTTTATCTGAAAATATTACAGTACGTTCTATCGTCGGAGATTTCTTGGAACATACTCGTATTTATTATTTCCATAACAATGGCGAACCTAAAGTTTATGGCGGTTCGGCCGATGTAATGGTAAGAAGTTTTGACCGTAGAATTGAATCCCTTTTTGAAATTTATGGCACACAAGTTAAACAACAAGCCATTCATATTTTAGATTGGAATTTGAAAGACAATGTCAATGCTTATACCATGCAGGAAGATGGTTCTTTTATACAATGTGCTTCGCCAACTGAATGTGGAGATGAAACATTTAATATTCATAAGAAATTCTTTGAAGTAAATGCCACAGAAGTAATGGAAGCCAGATTATTTCAGGAAGAAGAAATGATTGAGGAAGCGTTAGGCACTGAAGTTTAAAAGATTCAATCTTCAGAAGTTGAGTTGCCTAATAAGTAAAAAAGGCGAACGTTTGCTAAATGTTCGCCTTTTTTGCGTCCTTTACAATAAAAAGGCGTCTTTCAGAAAAACTTCGTTTTATGAATGCAATATCCACATCCAAAGCCATAAAATTTAATCAGATTTGGTTAGACTTCAGTAAACCTGTCAAAGAGTTTATTCGGAATCAAACACATAATGCTGAGGTGACCGACGATCTTCTGCAAGAAGTATTTATAAAGATTCATCAACATTTACATGAATTGCGAGAAGAAGAACGCCTAGCTGGATGGGTTTTTCAGATTGCTAGAAATACAGTTTTAAATTACTTTCGTTCAAAGAAAAGAGCACTTGAGCAAGAAGATACTGTTTATCAAAACAATTTAGAACAAACATATTTTAGCGAAAATGAACTGAACACGATGGTAGCCCAATGGCTTGAACATTTTAGACAAGACCTTGACCCAAAGTACGAAGAGGCACTTCGTTTAGTAGATATTGAAGGATTATCGCAAGTACAATTAGCTGAAAAATTAGGTATTTCAGTTTCAGGAGCTAAATCAAGAGTACAACGTGGCAGAGAGCAATTGAAACAAAAGCTCATGGATTGCTGTCCCGTAAAAGTAGATGCTTACGGAAACATAATTGAAATACGAAACAAAAAAGGAGAATGTCTTTGTGCTTAACTTTCCACGAAAATTAATTCAAAGAAGCTTCATAAAATGGTTTTAAAAGTCTGGAAGTTTTAGAAGAAAGAATACGATACTGCTCCATTTTTACATGTGAAGGCGTTTTTTCTAACTTTCTAATCACGAATTTTAAAGGTGTTTCTCTTGAAACAAAAACCAGAGAAATAAGCCAGTCTTGCGTTTGTGATTCTACTAAATAACCGACTAAAGAATCGCCAAGCCATTTTTCCTCTAATAATTGTAAATCGTTGCCAGCTCCCTGAGAGTTTTCCTGAAAATCGTAATCGAAATGAAAAATATCCATAGTGTTATATTTTATTATTTCAAGAATTTTTATAAATATAACGATAGTGTTGAGCTTTTGTTATTTTTTCAAAAGAAATATTTAAAAACCTGCGTCCATTTTTAAGATTCGGGTTCTTTCATATAAAAAACAAGATTATTATGAAAACGCAAGAAGAAAATTTTAAAGACATTGTTAAAGAAAAATATGGGGAAATCGCCCTTCAATCAGCCGAATATAATGCCTCAACTTGTTGTGGTGCCGGACCTTCTGGTACTTATACCATCATGTCTGAAAGCTACGAACATTTAAAAGGTTATAATCCTGATGCAGATTTGAGTTTAGGTTGTGGGTTGCCAACAGCTTTCGCAAATATTCAAGCAGGAGATACTGTTATTGATTTAGGCTCTGGTGCAGGAAATGACTGCTTTATCGCTCGTGCAGAAACAGGAGCTACAGGTAAAGTAATCGGGATTGATTTTACAAAAGCCATGATTGATAAAGCCAGAAGAAATGCTGAAAAATTAGGTTATAATAATGTAGAATTCAGAGAAGGCGATATTGAAAATATGCCAGTTAATGATAATGTAGCCGATGTAATTGTAAGTAATTGTGTGCTGAATTTAGTACCCAACAAAAGAAATGTTATTCAAGATATTTTTAGAGTATTGAAACCAAGCGGACATTTTAGTATTTCGGATATTGTTTTAGAAGGCGAATTGCCAGAAGGGCTAAAAGCTGCCGCAGAAATGTACGCAGGCTGTGTATCGGGAGCGATTCAAAAATATGAATACCTTCAATTGATTAAAGAAGCTGGTTTCGACAATATCACCGTTCAGAAAGAAAAGCCAATATTTTTACCCGACAATATTTTGATGGAGTATCTTTCTATTGATGCTTTAAAAGCCTTTTTAGCATCTGGAACTGGGATTTATAGCGTAACAGTTTATGCTGAAAAACCAGCCATTGATGGCGTGAAGAAAGAGAAAGTAAAAATCAATTTAGCTGATTTAGCCAATGCGTCTTGCTGCACACCTGGAAGTGGTTGTTGTTAAGTATTCATGATAAAAAAGCAGTCCGATTTTATTTCGGACTGCTTTTGTTTTTTTATGAAAAATACTTGGTTTTCCCCGGAGTTGCTACTGGATAATTTCCGTAGGCATCTGGTTTAAGAGGCATATCTGCATCCCAAGCAAAAGTTTTTGGCATAATATCAATGCCCGAATTAATGGCTTTATCCCATTCAATTACTTGTCCTGAGTAAGTTGCCATTCTTCCCAAAATAGAAGTCATCGTTGACTTTGCTCCATTTTCTGCATCAGCAAATTTATATTCACCTTTAGCGATGGCTGCAAATAATTCATCATGTTCGGTTTGGTAAGGCTGATTTTCTTTTGTCTTTTTATCAAAAGAGAACAAAGGCTTTCCTTTGTGGTCGGTGATTTTGGCAGCATCAAACTGGATTTTCCCTTTTGTTCCAACCGCTAATTCATCTACTTTAGCCCAAGTACCTTTAATGTGTCGGCATTGAGAATTCATAATCGTTCCATCGGCATACTCAAATTCTACAATATGGTGGTCAAAAATCTCTCCTGTATCTTTTCCTTTTCTTACTTCACGTCCGCCAGTGCCTCTTGCTTTTACAGGATAACCATTTTTTGCCCAGTTGATTACGTCGATATTATGAATATGTTGTTCTGTAATATGGTCGCCACAAAGCCAGTTAAAATAATACCAGTTGCGCATTTGGTACTCCATTTCAGTTTGTCCAGCCACTCTTGGTTTGGTCCAAACGCCATCATTATTCCACCAAACAGAAGCCGAAACGATGTCGCCAATCATTCCATCTTGATAACGTTTCATTAATTCACGATATGAATTTTGGTAACGTCTTTGCAAACCAACCACAACATTTAGTTTTTTAGCTTTTGCCTTTTCGGCAGCGGCTAATACTCTTTGAATTCCAGCGGGGTCGGTTGCCACAGGTTTTTCCATGAAAATGTGCTTGCCTGCATTTACTGCTGCTTCAAAATGAATTGGTCGAAAACCTGGAGGAGTAGTCAGAATCACTACATCTGCCATTGGAATCGCTTTTTGATAAGCATCAAAACCAGTAAATTTATGGTCGGCTGGTACATCAATTTTAGCCTTTAAATGAGCAAAATCATCGCTAGTGATTTGCTCGAAGCAACCATCTAAACGGTCTTTGAAAGCATCAGCCATCGCTACTAATTTCACATTTTGCTTAGTGCTTAATGCCTGAATAATTGCTCCTGTACCTCTACCTCCGCAACCTATTAAAGCTACTTTGATAGTATCATCAGAATTACTGTTGAAAAAAGAAGCCTCCGATGAAAACGGAGTAGTAAGTATTCCACCCGTAATGATAGAAGTACTTTTGACGAAATCTCTTCTGTTAAAGTTCATAGTTGTTTAGTTAATTGTTTATTTTTGGGTAAGCTGTGAGCTATGAGCTGTAAGCCTTGAGCTACGAGCTGTGAGTTTTTTAAATTTATATTCATAAAAAAAGAAAGAAGCTAAAAACTGATTACTCAAAGCTTATGGCTCATAGCTCACAGCTTATTACTATTTTAACATTTTCTCAAAAAAAGCCTCAACTTCTTCTTTGTTTGGCTGTTTTACTGGACGAATAATTCTGAAACCTACAAAGGGAGAATCAGCATTCCACCATTTACTTTTCGGAATCTGCGGATCTCTTCTATTCCAAACTGCATCCGATTTCAGGCGATTAGCACTTCTTAATTGAATGGCTTCATCTTGATAATTCCCACCTTTTACAGTACTTGGATAACGTTTTAATTTTACATTATAAGGATTGGTTTCACCATCTTTTATAGTCTGATAAAAAGCCTCATCGTATTGGTCTAAAGTCCATTCTGCTACATTGCCAAGCATATCGTACAAACCCCAAGCATTTGGTTTTTTCTCGCCTACATGATGATATTTATCTCCTGAATTACTTTTAAACCAAGCGTAATCTGACATTTTTGAAGCATCATTTCCAAAGAAAAATGTGGTGTTACTTCCTGCACGACAAGCATATTCCCATTCAGCTTCTGTAGGCAATCTGTGAAAAATTCCTGTTTTGTAATATAACCATTTACAATACATCAAGGCGGCGTATTGTTGCATGGAATTAGCAGGAAAACCACCAACTTTGCCCATGCCCAAAGTGAAATCTATGTACGGAGGACTGGGACGAGTAATAGCATCCGGTCTAGGTTCTGGGTCTCTTTCTTCTTCAAAGAATAATTGATATTCATCATAAGTAACTTCATAAGCCCCCATCCAAAAAGGTTCAATTTTTACTTTTACTTGTGGGCTTTCGTCGGCTTCATGTCCTTGTTCAGAAGCGGGACTTCCTAACATAAATTCCCCAGCGGGAATTGGCATCATTTTGTATTTTACTGAAGTATTTGGAATGGTCTGCTCGTAAGGTTTAAAATCTTGAGCAATAGATTTTTGGGTAATAATAATTAAAAAGATAAAGAGTGTTTTTTTCATAAGGTTTTGAAAATATTAAGGTTTCTCAAAATTAAAAAAACAAGCTTTTCTATATGTCCTGATTAATCATACTTTACTGATTTAAATCGGCAAAATATGCCTTGAAAGCACCAGTTTACTGTTGAAGTATTTTATCGTTTTTATTTCAGTAATTAAACACCTTACAATGCGGTATAGATTTTATTTACTTCATGGCTTTTTAATGCTGAGAAAACTGCATGTAGTTGGAGTACCAATCTGCAATAGCAAAGTCTGGAGTAGTGAAGTGTACATTTTTCCTTCAGTTAAAGTTTTCGTTTACAGAGCATAATAAAAATTAATCAAGAATTTCATCGAATTAGAATTTTACAATTATTTAATAAGAATTTTTTCATGAATCTTTTAAAAGTACAAAAAAGGTAGTAACTTTGTCTTGCAAATAACAATATCAACGATATTTGCCATGTTAGATACATCCAAGTTCCTTTTCGAAGCCCTCACATATGATGATGTGCTTCTTCTTCCCGCTTATTCTGAAGTCCTTCCACGAGATACAAGTACGAAATCAAAACTTACTCGTAACATTATTTTAAATACTCCAATTGTTTCTGCTGCGATGGATACTGTTACCGAAGCTGAGTTGGCTATTGCTATGGCTCAAGAAGGTGGTATCGGAATTATCCATAAAAATATGACGATTGCCCAGCAGGCTGCTCAAGTAAGAAAAGTAAAACGTTCGGAATCAGGAATGATTATCGACCCAATTACACTTACTGAAGGACAAACCTTGGGAGATGCTCACCGCATTATGCGTGATTTCAAAATTGGAGGTATTCCAGTTGTGAATGATGCAGGAAAACTTATTGGTATTCTTACTAATAGAGATTTACGTTTTCAGAAAGATTTGACCAAATTGGTGACTGAGATTATGACCAAAAATAATCTTATTACTGCCAAAGAAGGTATTTCGCTTGAAGATGCAGAAAGCATTTTACAAGAATATAAAATTGAAAAATTACCAATTATTGATAAGAATGATACACTAATTGGTTTGATTACTTATAAAGATATTTTGAAAAGAAGAAGTCATCCAAATGCTTCTAAAGATTCATTAGGTCGTTTAAGAGTAGGTGCTGCCGTAGGTGTTACTGCTGATTTATTAGAAAGAGTAGAAGCTTTAGTAAAAGTTGGTGTTGACGTAGTAAGTATTGATACTGCACACGGACATTCAAAAGGAGTAATTGATGCTTTGAAATCAGTAAAAGCAAAATTCCCAAATCTTGATGTAATTGTTGGTAACGTAGCAACTGGCGAAGGTGCAAGAGCCTTAGCCGAAGCAGGTGCTGATGCCGTAAAAGTAGGTGTTGGTCCGGGAAGTATTTGTACTACTCGTATCATTGCTGGTGTGGGTATGCCACAATTAACTGCTGTTTATGAAGCTGCTTTAGCCGTTGCAGACTTAGGCGTTCCAATTATTGCTGATGGTGGAATTCGTTTCTCTGGTGATATTGTAAAAGCAATCGCTGGCGGTGCAAGTACCGTTATGATTGGTTCAATGTTGGCTGGTACAGACGAAGCACCGGGTGAAATGATTATTTTTGAAGGACGTAAATTCAAAACTTACCGTGGTATGGGTTCTGTAGAAGCAATGGAAGATGGTTCAAAAGACCGTTACTTCCAAGATGCAGAAGATGATATTAAGAAATTAGTTCCAGAAGGTATCGTTGGTCGTGTACCGTTCAAAGGTGCTGTAGCTGAAATCATTTACCAAATGGTTGGAGGCTTAAAAGCTGGTATGGGTTACTGCGGTGCAGGAAACATCGAAGCCATGCAAAAAGCGAAGTTTGTAAAAATTACTGCGGCTGGTTCAAGAGAGAGCCATCCACACGATATTACCATTTCAAAAGAGGCACCTAACTACAGTGCCAAATAAGAATAAAATACTTTAGTCCGTTATTTGTGGAAATTATAAATAACGGACTAAAAAATATATTATGAAGAAACAGCATTTTCTCTTCTTTATCGTAAGCTTATTTTATTCGTCGAACATTTTTGCTCAAGAAGTAAAAAGTCAAGAAGTAAAGCCTCAAGAAGTAAAAACACCAGAAGTTAAACCGCAGGAAACCAAACCACAGGAAGTAAAGCCTAAAGAAATAAAAAAAGATACTTCGTATTGGAAAAAGAAAACCCAGTATGGTGCTAATTTCAGCAATGCTGATTTTAGTAACTGGAGCCCTGGAGGGCAAAATGCTACAGGTTTCACCGTTTTTTTTAATACAAAAAGAGAATACGCTAAAGCAAAAACTACTTGGGTAAACGATTTGCAAATGCAATATGGCTTGCTCAATAATGGTAACGGTTTTAGAAAAAGTATCGACCGCTTGTTTTTTGATTCAAAAGTTGGTCATAAAATATCTCCTACATGGGCTTTGGTTGGAGTATTCAACTTTCAATCACAATTTACTTCGGGTTATAAATATGGCGACGTTGCTGCCAATGATATAAAGATTTCTAACTTTTTATCGCCTGCTTATATTACAGAATCTATCGGGTTTGAATGGCGACCAAAACCTTTTTTTAGCATGGTAGCATCGCCAGGTGCTATTCGTCAGACAATTGTAACAGACAATGGTGTAAGAGAAAAAGACCCAATAACTGGTGAATTGAAACCAGCTTATGGTGTACGAGTAGGCTCTAAGTTTCGTAATGATTTTGCCTTAATTCAAATCGTATCAAACTTTGATAAAGATATTGCTAAAAATGTCAACTTGAAATTA
The DNA here is from genome assembly GCF_040543805.1 of Arcicella rosea. Lineage (NCBI taxonomy): Bacteria > Pseudomonadati > Bacteroidota > Cytophagia > Cytophagales > Flectobacillaceae > Arcicella > Arcicella rosea. The sequence continues at coordinate 714,531 of NZ_JBEUMS010000001.1, read as the reverse complement.
CGTCATCAAGTTTTTATCAATGCCAACTCTTTAGGACATATTGATAATAGAATTGATGCGAAAGTTGCGGCTAAAATCAACAAGTATTTTAGTGCTACTTTTGATTTCATTTTACTTTATGATGACGATTTAAGCACTAAAATTCAGCAGGCTAGAAATTTAGGTTTAGGTTTCTTACATACTTTCTAAGATTTTCACCATATTAGTATTGTCAATTACTCTAAAAACACTCAGAACAATGCTAAAAGAATTTAAAAGTTTTATTGCCCAGGGCAATGTCCTTGACTTGGCAATTGGTGTAATTATCGGAGGTGCTTTCGGTAAAATCGTTACTTCCTTAGTAGATGATATTCTGATGCCAATTATTGGTATTGCATTAGGAGGCGAAAATTTTGCCACCTTGTCTGTCATGGTAGGTAAGGCGGAAGTGAAATACGGAAATTTCATCCAAGTTACTGTTCAGTTTTTAATTATTGCTCTAGTGATTTTTTTTATCATCAAAGCTGCCAACAAAGCCGGAATTGCTAACAAAACAGCTGAATAAAAAGTATAAAAATTTTGATATTTTTCAACAAAGCCTGAAGTATAATTACTTTGGGCTTTTATTTTTTCCATCAAAAATATTAAAAGAGGACAGAGTTTTGATTACTTTGCAAATTGAATTTTGAGAACATAACAAATTCTGGAATATGAAAAAAATCGCAATCTTGGGCGGAGGTGAAAGTGGCGTTGGTGCAGCTTTATTGGCAAAAGCAAAAGGCTTTAAGGTGTTTTTGTCGGATAAGGGTATTTTATCAGACAAGTATAAGGAAATTTTGAATCAAAATGAGATTCCTTTTGAAGAAGGACAACATACAGAAGAACAAATTTTAGATGCTGATGAAGTAGTGAAAAGTCCGGGAATTCCAGATAAAGTTGCTTTAGTTCAAAAGTTGAAATCGCTTAGAATTCCTATTATTTCAGAAATTGAATTAGCTTCACGTTATACAAAAGCAAAAATCATTGCGATTACAGGAAGTAACGGAAAAACAACGACCACACTGTTAACCTATCATTTACTGAAAAATGCAGGGCTGAATGTCGGCTTGGCAGGTAATATTGGCGATAGTTTTGCCAAACAAGTAATTGATGATACACTTGATTATTTTGTATTAGAACTTAGCAGTTTTCAGTTGGATAATTGTTTCGAATTTAGGGCTGATGTTGCTATTTTACTCAATATCACGCCCGACCATTTGGATAGATATAACTATGAATTTCAGAATTATGTAGATTCTAAATTCAGAGTTTTACAAAATATGACACCTTCTGATAACTTTATTTTTTATCAAGAAAGTGAAGCACTAGCAAATGAATTAGCTAAAAAGACATTCCCAGTCAATTATCTGCCAGTTTCATTACAAGAAAAAGTAGCACAAGGAGGAAGTTTACAAAACGAAAGGCTTGAGGTTACTTATCAAGAAAATCATTTCTCATTTGCTTTAGAAGATTTGCCCATCAAAGGTTCGCATAATGCCATCAATGCAATGTCTGCTATTTTGGTTGCAAAAGTATTGGGCATTGAAAACGATAAAATTGCAGAAGGATTAAAATCATTCAAAAGTGTAGAACATCGCCTTGAACCTTGTGGAGAAGTTGGAGGAGTAAAATTTGTCAACGATTCAAAAGCAACAAATGTTGATTCTGTTTTTTATGCACTGGGTAGTTTCAACGATCCAATTGTGCTAATCATGGGCGGTGTTGATAAAGGCAATGATTATAGTCAAATTGAAGACTTGGTTGAACAAAAAGTAAAAGCCTTGATTTGCATGGGAACGGATAATCAAAAATTATTAGATTACTTCGGTAAAAAAGTACCCTTGATTTTCTCGGTTGATAGTATGAAGAAAGCCGTTACACTTGGGCAAGAAGTAGCCACTGAAGGTGACGTAGTTTTACTTTCGCCTGCTTGTGCTAGTTTTGATTTATTCAAAAATTACGAAGACAGAGGAAGACAATTCAAAGCGGCTGTATCAGCATTGACAATTGCTTAAACAAAATATTATTTCAAAAATTCATTGAAAAAATGGTGACAAATTGGTTAAAAAGTAATCTTAAAGGCGATCATCAGATATGGACTATCGTTGCAGCTTTGTCGATGATAAGTATTATTGTCGTATCAAGTGCATCTGGGAAATTAGCGGTAATGGCTAGTGGAGGTATTTTTTATCATATCTTTAAACATATTATTTTGGTTTCGTTGGGGCTGGGTTCGATGTGGTTTTTTCATCGACTAGACTACCATCGTTTTGCGATGTATTCCAATGCTGGTGTAATTCTATCTTTTGTACTCTTGATTTATGCTTATAAATTCGAACAGGGAATTAACCATGCCAATCGTTGGATTCATGTTGGTGGTTTAACATTTATGCCTTCCGATTTAGCCAAATTATCTTTAATCACCAATTTGGCTGCAATGTTAGCCAAACGACAACATGTGAGTTATACTTTTAATGAAATCTTACCGATGATTGTAAAAATCATTTTGGTTTGTTCGGCAATTGCACTCACCAACGTTTCTACTTCCTTACTTTTATTTACAACTTGCTTTTTATTGATGTTTTTCGGAAGAGTACCTAGCCAATATTTACTATTGGCTTTAGCGGGTATTTTCATTACGGCAACTTTATTGGTTATGACCGGAACAGGTAGCCGTATCGAAACAGCCAGAAACCGTGTTATCAACTTTGCTAGTGGTTTAAAAGGAACGAAGAAAAAAGACGCTTCACAGACTTCCGATTATCAAATTGAACGGAGTTTTTACGCCATCGCCAACGGTGGAGTTTTAGGAAAAGGGCCAGGAAAAAGTCAACAACGATACTTCTTAACAGAATCTGAATCTGACTTTATTTATGCCATCATTATCGAAGAATGGGGAATGATTGGTGGCGTATTTGTTTTGGGGCTTTATCTCTGGTTTTTATATCGAGGAATGAAAGCCGTGGATAGTTCTGGGCGAGCCTTCGGAGGCTTACTTTCGGCTGGACTAACCTTTAGTTTAGTGATTCAAGCAATGGTACACATGGGCGTTGCTACTGGTTTAGGGCCTGTTACGGGGCAAAACTTACCACTTTTAAGTATGGGTGGTAGCTCCCTTTTGTTCACGGGTGCAATGGTCGGAATTATTATTGCTGTGAGTAGAGATAAAGTAAAAAATCCAATTTTATAAGCTATCAGCCCTTAGCTGTCAGCTATTTGTTTTTAACAGTACCAAAATAAGTTTTTAGTTTAAGGCTTAAAACTTATTGCTTAATTATCATTCAAATGACCAAAGTCATCATCTCAGGTGGAGGAACAGGCGGACATATTTATCCCGCCATTGCTATTGCTAATGCTTTAAAGGAAATAAATCCTGCTATTGAAATTTTGTTCGTTGGAGCAGAAGGAAAAATGGAAATGGAAAAAGTACCCAAAGCGGGTTATCAAATTATTGGTTTACCCATTGCGGGAATCAATCGTTCTAATTTATTAGCGAATCTTAGCTTTCCAAGAAAATTAATCGCAAGCCTGAGCGAAGCCAGGAGTATTATTAAAGATTTTAAACCAGACGTTGCAGTAGGAGTAGGAGGTTACGCTTCTGGGCCATTATTGTTAGCGGCATCTATGATGGGGGTTCCTTACTTGATTCAAGAACAGAATTCTTATGCGGGCGTTACCAATAAATTACTAGCGAAAAAAGCAAAAAAAATCTGTGTGGCTTATCCAAGAATGGATACTTTTTTTGATGCAGAAAAAATAAAAATGACGGGCAATCCTGTCAGAAAAGATATTTTAGAAGTAAAATCAAAACGAGATGAAGCTTTAAAACATTTCGGTTTGCAAACTGATAAAAAGACAGTTTTAGTAATTGGTGGAAGCCAAGGTGCTAGAACAATCAATGAATCCATTGATGCAGGATTAACCAATTTGGTTGGTGCGGGTTATCAAGTAGTTTGGCAAACAGGTAAATTGTATATCGACAGAGCCAAAACGACTGCAAGTGTTTTCAAAGGTCAGGTTTATGTTTCTGATTTTATTTATGAAATGGATTTGGCTTATGCAGTTGCTGATGTGGTCGTTTCAAGAGCGGGAGCTTTATCGGTTTCTGAATTATGTTTGGCGGCAAAACCTTCTATTTTAGTGCCTTTGCCAACGGCTGCGGAAGATCATCAAACCATGAATGCCATGAGTTTGGTTAATAACGATGCTGCTATTTTGGTAAAAGATATTGCTGCCAGAGAAAGCTTAGTGAAAGCAACGATTGATTTATTGCAAGATGCTTCAAAACAAGAAGTACTCAGCAAAAATATTCATCAATTAGCCAAACCAGAAGCGGCGAAAGAAATCGCTAGTGAAGTATTAAAACTCATTGGGAAAAACAAATAAAGTATTTATGCGAAAGACCATGAATGTTTCGTTGATTACTCAATCATTATCAATACTTTAATCATTTCAATGACTAGGAAAATATTATTACTCGTTTTTTGTTTTTGTCTAACGCTTAGCAATGTTTTGTTTGCTCAGTCTATCAATGGAGTATGGCAACAAGTAAACCCTAATGGCAATACTTCAAGGTTGATTTGTACTGAAAACTATTTAATGTTTGCTACTTATCAAACCAATGATAAACATTTTGTCAATACAGGTGGAGGTACTTTTGAAATATTAAAAGCAGATTCAAAAACTATTTTATCCTTCAAAAGAGATTTTAATACAGAAGATTCTACTTTGGTAGGTTTAACGGTAGCAAATATTTTTTCTTTGGATAAAAATACTTTAACCGTTGTTCAAGGTCCATTGACTGGTACTTGGTTACGAATCACTGAAAAATTAAGTACAGAACCTTTTTCAAATGCACTTTGGCGTTTACGAGCAAAAGAAGACAAAGCATTTAAAATGCAAACTGTTTTTAAAGGACCTTTTAAAACAATAAAAATATTCTCTGGAGAACACTTTCAGTCGGCGAGTTTCAATATTGATACACATCAGTTTTTTGGAACTTTTGGCGGTACGTTTAGCAAGAAAAAAGAGAAGTATATTGAAAAAATTACTTTTTCTTCGAAAAGAAACAAAGAAGTGAATAATTCATTTGAATACGACTGCGTAATCAATGGCAAAGATTGGATTCATGCTGGGCAAAGTGCTACAGGCGAAAGAGTACACGAAGTCTGGGAAAAAGGATATTAAGACAACAATTAAGTATTAACCGAAACGGGGAATTTCTGAGAGGAGATTCCCCGTTTTTTATTTTTCTAGTTATTTTTTCAAATCCAGCAATCCAAAATGAAATGTCTTTCGTAGATATGTCTGTTGAGTGAAAAACATATCTAAGAACTTCCAAATAAATATTTTCAGCCATGCAAACGCTAACCAAAATATTCAAAGTAACAAGCATTGTCATTTTAAGTCTTTTCGTTGCTTTTGTTGTTTATGCCAATTGGCAAGAACCGCCACTTTCTGAACGCTTGAATTTAAAACCAATTTCCCTAGCTGTTTTTAATCTCGACCGTGACTTATCGGTTCAAGATAGTATCAACATCGCCAACAAATTATCCGCTAACATAGGTATTACTGCTGCCACAGTAAACCGCATTGGAAAAACCGTAAGTGTTACTTTCCATGAAGACGAAACCTCAGAAGAAGCATTGACCAAATTGCTAACTTCTGAGGCTTTCAAACCTTCGAAATTAGATTTTACTGCTTTCAAAGGTCCGCAATGTCCAGTTCCTACAGAATACATCGATTTTATACTAGGAGCGAAAAAAGCATTATGTTTTCGATAAGTATTACTAACAGTGCATTTTTAATCAATAATCCTATAAAGCTTTTATTACTTCTTGACTATTAAAATTTAATCTTCATTGCTCGAACAGTCTTAAAATTAATCGTAAAAGTTGTGCATAACGAGCGTGCAAAACTCTTACAGTCATCGGTAAAATTTTTAAAAACATGAAAAAAACAATGCAACTATGGGGCGCATTCCTCATGGCAGGAATGCTTGTGTTTACATCTTGCAGTAAAGATGATGAAGTAGTTCCTGTAAAATCGCTTTATGACCGTCTGGGGGGTAATGCTGCCATTTCAGCAGTGATTGACCAGTTCATTGCGAATGTAGCTGCTGATGCAAGAATCAACGCTTTCTTTGCAGATGCTGCTGGAGATCCTGCTCGTCTTACAAGATTGCGCAACAATTTGATTAACCAAGTTGGAATGGCAACAGGTGGAATGGAAAAGTATTCGGGACTTGACATGAAAACGGCTCACAAAGGAATGGGTATTGAAGAGACTCATTTTAATGCTTTGGTAGAAGATTTATCACTATCACTTGATAAATTCAAAGTACCAACAACTGAAAAAACAGAATTGTTGACTGCTTTGGCTACCATGAAAGGCGATATTGTTGAAGGTTCGACTACTGTTTATGCACGTTTAGGTGGAAATGCAGCAATTACTGCCGTGATTGATGATTTTATTGGAAAAGTGGCTGCTGATGCTCGTATCAATGCTTTTTTTGCTGCTGCTGCGGCTGATCCAGCTCGTTTGAATCGTTTGAAAATGAATCTTGTGAACCAAGTAGGTCAAGCTTCAGGTGGGCCAGAAAAATATACAGGCTTAGATATGAAAACGGCTCATAAAGGAATGAAAATTACAGATGCACATTTCAACGCTTTGGTGGAAGATTTAACCGCATCTTTAGTAAAATTCAAAGTTGAATCAAGAACAAAAATTCAATTATTGACAGTTTTGGCGAGTCTTAAGGGAGATATTGTAGGGCAATAGTTTTACAAAGAAAAAGGTAAAAGGTTTTTTCAGAATAGAATTTAATGTTCCATTTCAAGAATACCTTTTGCCTTTTTTATTGAATAGAATTATAGCTAAAAGCTATTGTGATATACAAAATATCAATTTTTACTATCAAGTATCTTTGTTTACTTTTGTGAAGTAAAGGTTTTGAATGGAATAAAATGAATACTCCTCGTTAGTCAAGCTAATTAATATTAACATTAAAATTGATTAAAGTCAGTTTCGAAGCGTAAAAACTCTACTACCTTTCGACAAAATTAGAAAACAGTGAAATTGTATTTTTTTTAGAATACAGAACAAAGAATAAGCGTCTTATTTATATGTATTCTAAATTATAGATAAGTATAAATAATTAGCCATTATTAGAGCCAATCATAATCATTCGTGTTGTAATTTTACACAATTATTCAATTTGTGAAAATATGGCACACAGCGTTACAAATTGTTTAATTGTATAGCTTGAAAACAAGGATATTTTCTTGTTGAAGCGAATCGGAATTGTAAGGAGTCATGAAAAATATTTTCAAAGCATTAAGTTTATCATATAAATCTGCTCCCTTGGCGGTGCGAGAACAAGTAGCTCTAACGGAGGAAGAAATTAAAAATTTCTCGCTTAAAATTAGAGATTTGTTTGGCATTCAAGAAAGCCTTGTTGTTTCTACTTGCAACCGAACTGAAGTATATTATGTAGCCGAACAAAATATCACGGCTGAATTAATCAAAGTATTGTTAATCGAAAAAGGAATTACCAATACTGAATTATATTTTGATTATTTCCAACAACTTAATACACAAGCAGAAGCGGTTCAGCATCTTTTTGAAGTAGCAACTGGTTTGCATTCAAAAGTTGTTGGCGATTTACAAATTCCTAATCAAGTAAAACAATCATATCAAATCGCTGCTGATTTGAATATGGCTGGTCCATTCCTTCACCGTTTGATGCACACGATTTTCTTTGCAAACAAACGTGTTGCTCAAGAAACTTCTTTCCGTGACGGTGCTGCTTCTACGTCGTATGCTGCTGTAGCTTTGACAGAAGAAGTAACTAGAAATATCAACAATCCGAAAGTATTAATTTTAGGTTTAGGCGAAATAGGTATCGATGTTTGCAAAAACATGGCAGACCAAGAATTTGCTGAAATCACGGTGATGAACCGTACTCGTGCTAAAGCTGAGAAAATCGCTGCGGGACGTAATTTCAGAATTGCTGATTTTTCTACTTTAGAAAGAGAAGTGAAAAGAGCCGATGTAATTATTTCTTCAGTGATGATTGATAAACCAATTGTTACCAAAGAATTAATCGAAAGAATCGGAATTCTTACTTTCAAATATTTTATTGATTTATCAGTTCCTAGAAGTGTAGAAGATAATGTAGAGGAAATTCCAGGAGCTTTAGTTTATAACATTGATAGTCTTCGTGAACGTGCTGATGAAGCCCTGAAAAGTCGTTTAGCGTCGATTCCTCATGTAGAAAGAATCATTGCAGAAGCTATTGTTGGTTTTGATGATTGGTCGAAAGAAATGGTTGTTTCACCAACAATCAATAAATTGAAAAATGCACTTGAGCAAATTCGTAAAGAAGAGATGGCTCGCCATTTAAAGAATCTTTCACCAGAAGAATCTGAGAAAATCGAGAAAATCACGATGGGCATTGTGCAAAAAATCATGAAGTTGCCAGTAATTCAATTGAAAGCGGCTTGCAAACGTGGAGATGCAGATCAATTAGTAGATGTATTGACCGAATTATTTGACTTAGAAAAACAAACAGATAATTCTGCTTACAGTCACTAATCTTCGATAAATAATACTTTCAAAACCTGCGAATTATTTCGTGGGTTTTTTGTTTTTAGATAAATATCATCTCAATACTATGCTTATATATCGTAGATTACTTCGTTTAATCCCTTTGATTTTATTGATTCTTTTGGCTGTTTGGGCATGGGAAAAATTTAAAAGTTTCAAAAATCCTTTTGGAGATGCCGAACCAGAAGTATCGCATAGCGTGCTTTTACAAAAGATTACTTCAATGGGAAAATTGGAGTTGGTAAAGTATAATTTTAGAGATGTGGTAGAAAGTCGTATTAAAAAAGACTTTTTGCCTGATGCTAAAGTATTGTTAATCGTTACAGGCGAAGCTACAGGCTGTTTGGATTTAACAAAGATTAGAGTTGCCGATATTACCGAACAAGACAGTATATTGGTCGTTCATTTACCAGAACCAGAAATCTGTAGTTTTAAAATAGACCATTCAAAATCAAAGGTTTATAATACAGAATATGCTTTTATGGATGAAGCAAAATTGGTAGATGACGCTTTCAAAAAAGCAGAAGTACAAGTAGCACAATCGGCGAAAGAAATGGGGATTCTGGAGCAAACTAAAAAATCAGCAGAGCAAATTTTAAAGCCTTTTCTGGAAACTGTTTCTAGGAAAAAAGTAGTATTAAAATATGCAATGAAAGATAAAAAGAGAGAGTTAAAATAAGTACTTTGCAAGGCTGGTTTAATTGCCTTGCAAAGTATTTTGAGCTTTTACAAAAATTACAACTCCGCATTCAACACTCAACACTCATCACTCAAAAATTAGCGATGTCCAAAAATAGCTGAACCAACTCTTACCAAAGTAGAACCTTCTTCGGCAGCAATTAGAAAATCGCCTGACATTCCCATTGAAATTTCTTTTAATTGTAGCGTATCACTTTCAGGAATTGATGCCTTTAATTCATCAAAAAACGTTTTTAAACTTCTAAATTCTAATCTGATTTGCGCTTGGTCGTCCGTATTCGTTGCCATACCCATCAAGCCTACAATTTTGATGTTTTTCATGCTTTTAAACTCATCAGATTGTAAAAGCTCTTTGGCTTCATCTTGTGATAATCCAAATTTAGTTTCTTCCTGAGCAATATAAATTTGTAATAAACAGTCGATAATTCTATTATTTTTAGTAGCTTGTTTATTAATTTCCTGAAGTAGTTTTAAAGAATCAACAGAATGAATCATTGCTACAAAGGAAGCCATATACTTTACTTTATTACTTTGTAGATGACCAATCAAATGCCATTCAATATCTTTAGGCAAGATTTCCCATTTTTCAACCATTTCCTGAACCTTGTTTTCGCCAAAGGTTTTACAGTTTGCTTGATAGGCTTCTTCCAAATCAGCAATGGGTTTAGTTTTAGTTACAGCAATTAATCGTGCTGTAGTGCCCTGTAATTGAAGATTGATATGCTCTAAATTTTTTGCGATGCTCATGGTTTCAGCTCAAAAATGATTGGTAAATATTTGTATTTTTGTGTAATCGGGGGCAAACACTTAGTTTTGCAAAATTAAACCAAACTTATAACGTTTAAAGTTAATACAAACATAAATTATCAAATACTAGCCAATGGAGGAGTATAATCCAAATAGACAAAGTGAACAGAAACTTAAAATCGCCGTTGCTGTATTGATTATTTTAGTTACAGCATTGGGCTTTTTATATTTCAGAGAACGCCAGTTTAATAAAAGAAACGAAGACTTAAGCGATTTACAAGCGAAGGATTTGTTAGTAGCAAGTACCAAATTAGATTCGATAGAAAATCAGTTAAATACAAAAATTATTGAAATTAAACGTTTGGGTGGTGATGTAAGTGAGTTGATTCGTGCAAAGCAACAATTGCAAAAAGATAAAATTGCTTTGCAGAAATCAGTAGGTTTTTCAATGAAAAAGTATGAGTTGAAATTCAAAAAATACCTTACTTTATTAGGAGAGAAAGATAATGAATTAGTGAGTTTAAGAAAAGAGAATGGCATTCTCGCAGCGATGAACGATTCGCTGAGTAAGGAAGCTCAAGCACTTTTAGAAGACATTACTTTTGCTCAAAAAGCCTTGAACGATTCTGCCATTAATTATACAATTCGCCAAAAAGAATTATCTGAACGTAATAGAGAACTATCCGAAAAGGTTTCTCAAGCGGCGGCTCTTCATGCTGAAAGTATTAATGTTTATGCGATTTCAACCAAAGGAAAAGAAAGTGATGGCGGCGTTTATAAATCTAAAAAAGTAGATAAAGTAAGAATCACTTTCTATTTGCAAGAAAATCCATTGACGACAAGAGAAGCGAAAGTGATTTTTTTAAGAATTATCGACCCTGCTGGTCAGTCTGTTGCAGATATGAGTACTGGTTCTGGCAGTTTTACGTATAAAAACAAAGATGTTACTTATACAGCCAAACAAAGGATTGTTTATGATAACAGTCATCAATCTGTTGAATTCGTTTACAGTCGTGGACAAGCTTATAAAGATGGCAAACATATCATAGAATTATATGCAGAAGGCTACAAAATCGGCGAAGGCTTTTTTGAAGTGAAATAAAATAAAAAGAGGAGTTTGGTATCAAGCTCCTCTTTTTATTTATCAGTCTTTAATGCTTTCCTATCCCTGTAATTGTATTTTACAATGACTATAATTAAGATGAAATAGTCATCTAGTAAGATTAAATGCTCATAAAGTAAAATGGAATTGACATCTAGTAAGATTAAATGCTCATAAAGTAAAATGGAATTGGCATCTAGTAAGATTAAATGCCCATAAAGTAAAACGTAATAGTCATCTAGTAAGATTAAATGCCTATAAAGTAAAATGCAATTGACATCTAGTAAGATTGAATGCCCATAAAGTAAAATAGAATAGTCATCTAGTAAGATTGAATGCTCATAAAGTAAAATGAAATTGGGATAAAGTATTTTATCAACCCTATCTCTTCAAAGCCGAAGGCGTATGCCCATATTTTTCTTTGAAGGCTTTTATGAAGTGTGAGACACTTTCATAACCAATTTCCATACTGATTTCCGAAACGTTTTTCTCTGTCTTCTCTATCTGTAAACAAGCGTATTCCAAACGTTTATTTTTTATCCAAAGGGCTGGTGTTGTATTGAATTCTTGTTGAAAATCTCTTTTAAATGCCGACAAACTTCTGCCTGAAAGTCTTGATAATTCTTCTAATGAAAGTGGTTTTAAATAATAAGAATTCATCAAAAAAGCTAAATCAGGTTTCTCGCCTTTGTACAAACTAAAAAGTATTGATTTAAACTGTTTTGAATGGTCAATTTCCAGAATGTGCAAAAGTAATTCCTGTAGTTTTAATCGTAAGAAATGATTCAAATATTGCGTTTCATGATTAAAATATGGGAAGATAGATTCTGTGAATTTATCCAAACTCTCCGTGATTTCCAGAACCAATAACTGATTCGCATTATTCCACATTACCTGCAAGGCTTGGCTACTTTGGTATTCTTCAAAAAGCTCCAAATGTTGGCTGACAAATTCTTTCAAAAGCTTTTCGTTAAAGAAAAAAACCAAACTTCTGTAGCTCGCATCAATGGTTTCTTGCATTAAATAATAGCCTCTCGGTATAAACACCACACTTCCTTTGCGCACATGAATCGTCTGGCTAGGCAAGGTAAAACGCTTTTCCCCTTCCAAGACAAAAATCATGGCATGTTCTTCAAAAAACACTTCGTTTTTGAGTGGTGGGTCTTGGTTGCGATAGGCAACGAAAGTCATATCCTGAATTTTCAAGGATTGAAATTCACCAGCGTGTATAAGGGAAGGGACTCTAATCATGGCAAAAATTTATACATTTCTTTTCGTAAATCCATATCATTTCCGTAGAAATTATCATTCATAAGGCTTTGCCTGTAAGGGTGCTATCCTGAATGTTTAACTTTTGTTAAGACTTTTTAACTTTTTGCATGCAACATTTTGTACAACCTTTGCATCTTCTTGTCAAATCAACAAAATGCTCAATGCTCATGACCTTTAAACCTACTTTTTTTGCTTTATTTCTCTTTACTACTATTCAAGCTTTGGGGCAGTCAACTGTTTCAGGAATAGTAATTGACGAAAAAAAACAGGCTGCTTCTTTTGCTAATATATTGATTTTGAATGAAAAAGATTCAACAATGGTAAAAGGTGCTGTAGCCGATGTGGATGGAAAATTCCTTACGCCACAAATTCCTCATAATACTTATTTACTTGCCATCACAACGATTGGTTATCAAAAGTACTACCAAAAAATCGAAGTACGCTCGGATTTAAATCTTGGAAATATACAATTATTGCCAGAATCTAAAACGCTTAAAGAAGTAGAAGTAAGCGTAAAAAAACAATTGATAGAACGTTCGGGCGATAAAATGATTATGAACGTAGATGCTAGCCCGATTACTTCTGGTTTGAACGGTTTGGAACTGATGGAAAAAGTACCGGGCATTACAGTAGATAGAAATTCAGAAACGATAAAAGTTAAAGGAAAATCGGGCGTAATGGTGATGATTGATGACCGTAAAACCTATCTAAGCGATGAACAATTAGCTAATTTCTTGAAAACGCTAAAGAGTGATGACATTGATAAAATAGAAGTAATTACCAATCCGTCTGCTCGTTACGATGCTTCTGGCACTACGGCAATTATTAATATCAAAACTAAAAAAGGCAAAAATTTTGGCACAAACTACATCGTGGATATGGGTGTAGGTTATAGCAATTATAAAGAATATGGTAGTTTCCCCAAAAATAATCAGGGAATTACGATGAATGCCAAGAAAGGGAAATATACACTTTATGCCAATGTCAGTAGAAATTACATGACATGGTTCAATGCTTTTAATGAAACACAAGAATTGTACGAAGGAAGTAATTTGGTTGAAACTCGTAAAAACATCGGAAAGGCTTTAGGGAATGGAAATTCGTGGTCATCAAAAGTAGCCTTTGATTATGATTTTAGTAAAAACACAAGTGTAGGTTTTACAGTACAAGGGGCTTTGTCGGATAATCTTTTTGAAAGAACGATTAACCAAAGTAATCAACAGCTCAGTTCAACAAAAGCCATTCAAATGTTGCGTAACCGTAATACAGATAATAAAAATTACCTCATTAATACGCACTGGAAACAAACTTTTGATACATCTGGAACAGTATTAAACGTAGATTTTGATGTGATTATTAATAAAATAATATTCGACGACCGTTTTAAAACGACCAATGTGCTAGAAAGTCAACAAAATGTAGTGAATAACCAGATTTACTCGCCTGAAAACTTTGTTACTTATGCTTTGAAAGCTGATTTTGTAAAAAATCTAACCAAAAAAGTAAAACTAGAAACAGGGTTTAAAAGTAGTTTCTCGGATAATGCAAAAGACTTTAATGATAATTTCAGAGATAATGGCGCATTGGTAAGTTCATATTTCAAATTCAAGCAAAATATTCATGCCGTTTATTTTATGCTGAATACAGAACTCAGCAAAACCTTGAATTTACAAACAGGTTTAAGAGGGGAACAAACCTATACTTCTGGAACTGACAGAGCAGGCGAAGAACTTTCAACCCAGAACTATTTTAATTTGTTTCCAACACTTTCTTTGAATAAAAAAGTAACAAAAGATTACGCTGTTTCTCTTGGTTTTTCTCGCAGAATCAATCGCCCAAACAGTGATAACTTTAATACTTTTAATCGCTTTTTCTCGCCACAACAATATGCTAAAGGAAACCCTAATTTACTTCCTTCTTTAAACAATAGCATTTCTATGACGCATACGATTAAAGATGCTTTTAGTTTTACGGTAGATTATGTAACAGTAAAGCAGTTCTTTGCAGAGGTTTATAGTGTAGATTCTGTTTATATTCCTGGAAATCGTTTGATACAAGAATCCATAGAAAATGTAAATGGCAAAGTATCATGGTGGAGTTTCAGTACTTCCTTGCCCTTCAATCTTACAAAATGGTGGAATGTCAATGTAAATATTTGGAGTGGAATCAATATGTATAATTATAGCAGAGAAAATGCCGTTGTTAATGTAAATCAATTTTATAGCGGCTTGTATTTACAACAGACATTTACCTTGAATAAAACACTTTCTGCTGAAATTTCGGGCTATGTAAATTCAGGCGAAACATGGGGTTTTGAAACCAGTAAAGCACAAGGCGCTTTTGATTTAGGCATCAAGAAATTCCTTTGGGATAAAAAAGCTACTTTAAAGATTTCTGTCCAAGACCCTGCCTATTTGAATCGTTATAGAAATGTAGCAAGAACAAATGAATTGGTTTCTACAGGAGAATATCGCTGGGATAACCGCAGACTAAGAATCAACTTTACTTATAATTTTGGAAATACCAACGTAAAAGTAAATCAAAGATCAAATGGAGATAACGATGGCGGAGGCGGAGGTAAAGGCAGAAGTTAATCGAAATATTTTACTTTAATTTTGCGTTCCATTTCAATATCGTCTAACTTCAACATTCACAGAGAAACTACTGATATTCAGTTTTTTCTCTGTGATTTTTTTATTCCCAAAAACATGGAAACGCTCAAATTATCAATCCAAAATCATATTGCTCATCTTATCATCAATCGACCAGATAAAGCCAATGCGCTGAATCAAACCGCTTGGGATGAAATCTTAGAAATCTTTACTGAACTAGACGAAAATCCAGAAGTAAGAGTAATCGTACTGGAAGGTGGCGATAGCAAACATTTTTGTGCAGGAATAGATTTAAGCTTGTTGATGTCGGTTACACAATCGCAAACCTCATGTGATGCACGCCAAAGAGAGAAAATCAGAAAAGATATTCTAAGTTTGCAAGCGCCTATCAATGCCATTGAAAATTGTTCTAAACCAGTTTTGGTAGCAATTCATGGCGGTTGTATCGGTGGCGGGGTAGATTTAGTTTGTGCTTGCGATATGCGTTATTGTACTGAAGATGCCTTTTTCACGATTAAAGAAATTGATATGGGCATGGTAGCAGATTTGGGAACTTTGCAAAGACTACCCAAATTGATTGGCGATGGTTTGGTGCGAGAAATGGCTTACACAGGTAGAAATGTAGAAGGGAAGGAAGCCGAGAAAATCGGAATCGTGAATCGTACTTTTACTGATAAAGAAACGATGTTGGCAGAAGTAATGAAATTGGCAACAACTATTGCCCAAAAATCACCTGTCGCCATTCGTGGAACAAAACATATTTTATTACATAGTCGTGATAATTCGGTAGCCGACGGACTTAATTACATGGCAACTTGGAATGCGGGAATGTTACTCTCTGCTGATTTGAAAGAAGCTTTTGAAGCGAAAATGACTAAAAGAGAACCTAAATTTGGAAATTGAATAAAAGGACTCCTCCGTCCTTAGTATATTTGTGAAGAATTGACAGACAAGGCTTTTATGCCAACAACTTATGCTAACGAAGTTACAAATAAAAAACTATGCTTTAATTGAGCATCTCGTATTAACACCAGACGTTGCTTTAAACATTGTTACAGGCGAAACAGGTGCGGGGAAGTCTATTATGTTGGGTGCTTTAGGATTGTTATTGGGCAATCGTGCCGATACTCGTACACTTTTTAATCCAAACGAAAAGTGTGTCATTGAAGGCGAATTTGATGTTTCTGGTTATATCATCAAGAGTATTTTTGAAGAAGAAGAATTAGATTATGATGAACATTGCGTAATTCGTCGTGAAATTTCTCCACAAGGTAAAACTCGTGCTTTCGTCAATGATACGCCTGTTAATTTAGAAACGCTTCGCAGAGTAGCTTCGCAATTGATGGATGTGCATTCACAACATGATAATTTATTATTGGGTGCGAACGATTATCAACTAGAAATCGTCGATACTTTCACCCAAAATCATGATTTATTAGATACTTATAAAAAAGATTTTCAGGCTTTTCATAAAGCACAAAAAGTATATGAACAGCTTCGGATAGAAGCCAAAGAAAGTAAAAAAGAGTTTGATTATAATTCATTTTTGTTAGATGAATTACAGAAAATAAAACTGAAAGCAGGCGAATTAGAAGTACTGGAACAAGAGCTAAATAAATTAGAAAAT
Source organism: Arcicella rosea (assembly GCF_040543805.1). NCBI lineage: Bacteria > Pseudomonadati > Bacteroidota > Cytophagia > Cytophagales > Flectobacillaceae > Arcicella > Arcicella rosea. The sequence goes on along the minus strand of NZ_JBEUMS010000001.1, from coordinate 697,847 downwards.
GCCGAAGAAGTAAAATCTAAATTGCTTTTGTCTGCCGAGTATTTGAATGCTACCGAACAATCTATCATTCCATTACTTACTTCAACTTTAGCCAATTTGAATAGCATTAGCACTTTTGGCGAACAGTATTTACAATTGAAAGAGCGCATTCAAAGTTGTTTGATTGAACTCAAAGACATTGCCGTAGAAGTAGAAAGTGAAGCTGAAGAAGTAGAATTAGACGACGAAAAAATCACGAGTATTCAACAAAGACTTGATGTAATTTATAATCTTTTACAGAAACATCAAGTAAAAACAGATGTTGAATTATTGGCTATTCAGAAAGAATTAGAACAAAAAGTTAATAAAGTACTGAATATCGACGAAGCTTTGGCAAATGCAAAAGCAGAAGTAGAGAAAACCGAGAAAGAAGTATTGATAAGTGCCGAAGCTTTATCACAATCAAGACTCATAGCTTTGCCTATTATCGAAAAACAAATTTCAGATTTGTTGAAAGATTTAGGAATGCCAAATGCCAGTTTGAAAATTGAAGACGAAATCATCAAGCCATCACCGATGGGTATCAATGTGATTAATTTGTTGTTTTCAGCGAACAAAGGCATCAAACCACAACCGATTAAAAATGTGGCTTCTGGGGGTGAATTTAGCCGTTTAATGTTGGCGATTAAATATATTTTAGCCAATAAACGTGCTTTACCAACCATTATTTTTGATGAAATTGATACTGGGATTTCAGGAGAAGTATCAATAAAAGTAGGAAATATGATGCGAGAAATGAGCCGTAATCACCAATTGATAGCCATTACACATTTACATCAAATTGCAGCGCAAGGTGCAGCACATTATTTTGTGTATAAAGATAATTCTTCCGACAGAACGGTTTCAAGAATCCGAAAACTAAGTAGTGATGAAAGAGTAATGGAAATTGCACAGATGATTGGTGGTGAAAATCCATCAAAAGCCATTGTAGAAAATGCTCGTGAGATTTTAGGGAAGCATCTTACCCTCAGTTAAAATATTATCTTGCAGGCTAAACGTTCAAGGTCAAAAGCTTGTTATCTCAATAAATTTGTTCCAAACTAAACAGGTACATATCAATATGAAGAAAATATTATTATCAGTATTAATGTTGTCAGTAGTTTTTTCTTGTTCAAAGTCGGAAGACAAACAGAAAAAAATGATTGAAGAAGTAATGGCAGTACATGATGAAGTAATGCCAAAAATGGATGAAATCATGACCTTGAAAGGACAATTAGATTCTATTTCAAAAGTATCTTCAGATTCTTCAAAAGCGAAAGAATTGTACGTAGCTTTAGATTCTGCCGATGTACAAATGATGGAATGGATGGAAAAGTATAATCCAGATCAAGTAAAAGGAAAATCGGAAGAAGAAGTAGTGAAGTACTACGAAGAAGAGAAAAATAAAATCATCAAAGTAAAGGAATTAACGAATGCAAGTATTGAAGAGGCAAAAGCTTTTTTGAAAAAGTAAGTTTTGAATACTTGTAAACTATTATGAAGAGAAATATTGTTCAATGTTTATCCTTAATCTTTCTGCTAACAATTGTATTTGGCTGCTCGCAAGAGCCTAAAGAATTACCTTATTTGGGCAATAAAGAAACCGTCGAGAAATTGGTTGATGGCAAAATGGTTGTTGATACTCTTTACCATAAAATTCCTGATTTTGAATTTATCAGTCAGGATTCGGTAAAACTTACGCAAGAATTTGTTGCAGGAAAAATCTATATCGCAGATTTCTTTTTTACGACTTGTCCGACGATTTGCCCAAAAATGAAAACGCAAATGCTTCGGATTTATGAAAAATTTAAAGACAATCCAAACGTTGTAATTCTTTCTCATTCAATCGACCCACGCCACGATACGCCAGCGGTTTTGAAAGAATTTAAGAGTAATCTAGGAATTAAAGGCACCTCTTGGCAAATGGTGACGGGTGATAAAGCGAAGATTTTTGAAATTGGTCAAAAAAGTTACATGGTTTCTGCTGCTGACGACCCAACACAACCGGGTGGAGTAGTGCATAGCGGAGCGTTTATTTTGGTAGATAAAAATCGCCACATTCGTGGAATTTATGATGGAACTGTTCCTGCAAAAGTAGATAACTTGATGGAGGATATGGAAATACTTTTAAATGAGTCGAGTTCAAATAATAAATAATAATTTGTTGAAAAAGATATTAATGTTAAGCACAATTACTGCTTACAAACTTGGTTTTGCTTTTTGTGTATTGATGATGGTTGCTTGTGATAGCAAAGAGGAAATCAAGAGAAAACAGTATTATATCGACGGACAAGCACTTTATAAAACCCATTGTGCGAATTGCCATCAAGAAAAAGGAGAAGGTTTGGCGGGATTGTATCCGCCCATTGCTGGTTCCGATTTTTTGGCAAAGAATAAAGAATTAATTCTGTGTTCTATGCGCAATGGATTGATGGACACCATTACAGTAAATGGAAAATCGTATCATCAACCAATGCCAGCCAATTCACAATTACAAGCGTTGGACGTAGCCGAAATTGCTACGTTTATTTATAATGAATGGGGTGGCGAAAAAACCATTACAGAAGTAAAAGATGTTCAGAAAATATTGGCTACTTGTAAAAATAAAGTAGAGTAATGATACTTTTCTCCTGTCTGTAATTTTAATCGCTTTTGTTGCTTTTCAGAGATGAAACTCAAGTCTGCAAAGAAGTACAATTAAGAATATGAAAAGGTTAGTTTGAAAGTTGTTCCAACATTTTCTTCACTTTCAAAAGTAATGTTACCTCCGTTCATTTTTACTAAGTTATGGACTATCAATAAGCCTAAACCAGTTCCTTTAATTCCTCCAACATTTTCACCTCTGAAAAAGGAAGAATAAACCTTTTTATGCTGATTTCTTGGAATACCAATGCCAAAATCTTTTACTTCAATGACATAATCATTTTCATTGAAGTATAAAGTTAATTTTGGGCTATCTCTTTTCGGAGAATATTTAAACGCATTCGATACCAAATTGTCAATGATATGTTCTAAATGCTGTGGGTCGGCAAGTGCTTTTCTGGCTTCTCCGATTTGCTCCACAACTAATTTTCTACCATCTTTTTGATGCCTGTTTTGCCTTTCCATGACATAGTTTACTATTGCAACCAAATCTACTTCTACCTTTTTGACATCCGTGTTTTCATCTTCAATTTTGCCTAAAAATAATGTTTCATCCATCAAATTAGTAATTCTAGCAATTTCAGTATGAATATTACTGAGTTGTTTGTTTACCTTTTCTCTGATAATACCATCTTTTAGCTGTTCAAGGAACATTTCTATAATTTCTGCTGAGGAAGAAATAGTAGAAAGTGGCGTTTTAAATTCATGGGCAGTCATTGCCACAAACCTTGTTTTTAGTTGGTTTAGCTCTTTTTCTTTTTGAAGAGCCTTCATCATACTTTCTTCAGCTCTTTTTTTTAGGGTTATTTCTCTACTCGAACTAATAATTCTGTCTTCGATATCATATTCATCAAAAAACATTTTATACGACGTTTGCATCCAAATAAACTCCCCATTTTTTTTCAGGAATCTATACTCAATTGATGATTCTGTTTTGTCTTCTAAAAGCAAAAGTTCATGTTTTCTTTGTGCTCCTTCAATATCTTCAGGATAAAAATAGTCATAAACATTTTTGCCGATTAGTTCTTCTGGTTCATAGCCCAAAACATCTTTGCTTGAGGGAGAAACATAAAGATAGTCGCCTTGAAGGGTGTAAATACAAATTAAATCACGCACATTACTTGATAATAACTCGCTAAAATGCGAATTAGCTTTCTCATTGGTAATGTCTCTTAAAGTACCTGTTACACCTAAAACTTCTTTTTTTTCATTCGTTAAAAGGGCAGCAAAAACTTTAATCCAAATTGTGTTACCAGCTTTGTTGAGATAACGAATAATATGACGACATGAAGTTTTTTGCTGATTAATTAAAGGCTCAAAAAGTAATTCATTCTTTTTTATATCGTCAGGATGCAGAAATGTATAAAAAGGCTTTCCGATAGATTCTTCAATAGAATAACCTAGAATATCACTCCATGCTTTATTTAGAAAAGTCCAATTTCCAACATTATCTGTTTGAAAAAGCACTTCATGTACACTCTCAACTACATGTTTATATTGTTCTTCTTGCTCTGATACCTTTCGGATTAGCTGTTTTTTTTCAGTAACATCTCTTGAATAAATGATAAGATGAGTCACTTTCTGTTCAGTATTAAAAACTGGATTGATATAAAATTCATAAAATTTCCCTTTAGCTTCATGAGTAGTCTTAAATCTTTCTCCACTCAATCCTCTTCTAATATTATTTGGAGCGACAGATGAAAACAAAGTATCGGTATCAGTAAGTCTTTTACTTCCGATTACAGGGAAGTAATCATACAATTCTTTAAAAAAAGTACTGTAAGATTTATTGAAAAGAACAAAATTACATTCTGCATCTAATACGCAAACAGGATCTACCAGAATGTCTAGCGCTTCTTGGCTTAATGATAATAGGTCGTTTTGCTTAGTCATTCTAAAAATTAGTTTAACAGATATGATAGAAAATGAATTTTTCTACGATTTTTAATCCTTTAGTTGACCCTTTTTTGAGCTTATTTAATCATTAAATTAAAATAAAAATCCCCAAATAAGTACGTAACCAATTCTAAGGATAAATTTAGAATTGAAAAAGCAACTAAACACTAACAATTATCATAAAATTATGATTTTTTTGTACTTTTAAATCAGTATCTGTTATTTTTTAATGTTGAATGCAGTTTTATCGGTACGGAAATTCTAAAGTAAAAGTAGTTCCTTGATTTTCTTCGCTTTCGAATGTTATTTTACCACCATTCATTTTTACTAAATTATAGACAATCAGTAAGCCAAGTCCTGTGCCTTTAATATTTCTTACATTATCTCCTCTAAAAAAAGAGGAGTAAACTTTTTTATGTTGATTCTGCGGAATGCCCAAGCCATAATCTATAATATCAATGGTGAAATTATTTTCATTAAAAGTTAAAATTAAAGCTGGACTGGGCTTATTTGGGGAGTACTTAAAAGCATTAGAAATTAAATTGTCTAAAATATGCTCTAAATGTTGAGCATCTGCAAACACTTTTTTGACTGTTCCCCTCAATTCAAAATATAATTTACGCTTATCTTTTTGATGTCTTACTTGTCTATCAATAATATACTGGACTAAGCTTACCAAATCTATTTCTTCTTTGTTTACTTCTGTTTTGTTGGCTTCTATTTTACCTAAAAACAAAGACGCATCCATCATATTCGTCATTCTAAGTACTTCGACATTGATATTTTTCACCTGTTTGATGATATTTTCAGTATCAGCATTTAGGCTGCGTTCAGTATACATTTCAATGATATCAGCAGATGAAGAAATAGTAGAAAGTGGTGTTTTAAATTCATGCGTAGTCATAGCCACAAATCTGGACTTTAGCTCATTCAATTCTTTTTCTTTCTGAAGAGCTTTCATCATACTTTCTTCAGCTAATTTCCTTTCTTGGATTTCATGAGTTGAGGTGATAATCCTATTTTCAATTTCATACTCATCAAAGAATATTTTTGAATTTGATTCCACCCAAACATAATCGCCATTTTTCTTTAAGAAACGACATGATGTATACGTACTATCTCCTTTTGTTCTTAAGACTTCTTGATGGCGTTCTTTGACAAGTTTAAGGTCGTCTGGATGAAAAAAATCATAAGGACTTTTACCAATTAATTCATGGGGTTTGAATCCTGTTAAATCTTCAATTGATGGCGAAACAAAAAGATAAGTGCCATCTTGATTATGAATACAGATAAGGTCACGAACATTATTTAATAATAGCTCGTTGAAATGTGCATTGACTTTTTCATCAGTAATATCTCTTAAAGTACCAGTTGTGCCAATTATTTCATCGTCTTCATTTATTAAAAGTGTAGCAAAAACTTTAATCCATCTTACTTTTCCGGCTTTAGTAATGTAGCGAATAACATGACGACAAAACTTTTTTTTACGATTAATAAGTGGCTCAAAGAGTAATTCATTTTTCCTTACATCATCAGGATGTAAGTATGAATAAAATGGTGTGTTTAGCGACTCATCTACTGTATATTGAAAAATGTCAGTCCAAGCTTTATTCAGAAAAGTCCAATTGCCCACAACATCAGTTTGAAAAATTACATCATGAATATTTTCAACGACATATTGATATTTTTCTTCCTGAGCCGAAACCTTTTTAATCAGGTTATTAGTTTGTGTTGTTTCATGCGCTGAAACAACTAGAGAGTCAACCTTTTGATTTTCATCAAAAATAGGACTAACCGTAAATTCCAGATATACACCATTAACTTGATTATTAATTTTAAAACGCTCGCCACTAAAACCTCTTTTGAATGAACTTCTAACCAGTTCACCAAGATTTGGACTATAGTTCATAAGTCCTTCTTGACCAATTTCAGGATACACATCAAAATGCGAAAAATAGAGTGATGCAAAAGATTTATTGAATGCTCGTATTTTATATTCTGTATCAACAATAAATACAAATTGATCTAATGCGTCGAGAAATTGATTGTTCAATATCATAAGCTGTTAGTGTTGTGGGATAAGTCATATTAAACGTTAAGTTGTATATCAATAAAAGTATGGTTAGTCTATTTGTTCAATATTCAGTGTGTTAGTGAATGTAGTAGATTAATTTATCACAATCTCTACTGACTTAGTAGATACAAAATAACCACTTATTTAAAGTATGTACAATCCCTTAAATTAGGGGTTTTTCCCTAATTTAAGGGATATTTTTCATAAGTATAAATACTCATTAAAAATAAAGTAAAATTTAAGTATTTGTACTTAATTTTAGATTGTCTTAAATTATTTTATAAATAGAAGAAAATAAAAAGCAATACCTATCACAAGACAAGTATTGCTTTGAATAATCTTTAGGGAATAATAATAAATCAACAAGGGATTTGATCTGAAATCTATTATGTAGTCATCCCTTGTATGTAGTCATTTCTTGAACTTTAGTACTCTTTTCTTTTTTCAGTTCAGACATTGGGATAAAAAAACCAGCGTAACAACTCAAACATTGATAGTATTTAAAGCTAAAAAATGGGGATAAAAAAAGTTTTACAATGAAAGGTCTTCTAGTTCGTTCACCACTCAAAATATTCTTACATTTTGGACAGCAATTTGTAGAAGCCCTTCTAAATGTATAAAATAAAAGCATAATGATTTGGATTATTATTGGTAAAACCAATAATACATAAATATATTGTTGCTGCATGATTGTAAAGTGTGTGTTAGTGAAAAAAACTATTGTTTAAAAGTGAATTAAATTACTACTATGGCTTGTATATTTAATTATTCATAGCTTTATGACGAGAATAAAACTATTCCCACAATTATGGCATTTATAATATTCAAAATTATTCAGATAGAATAAGAGTACTTTTAAGTAGAAAGGAGTTTTGATTGCTGTACAAATCCTATTATCACAGTTAGGGCATTTTCTTTGAGTTGTTCTTCTAATGTTGTAAATCAAAAAAAAGATAATTAAACAACTCAAAATGATTACTATCGGAAATACAATTGAATTAAAATTAGTGTTAAGCATTTAATTATATTTTTACCCCAGAATTATTTTAACCGTTCATAAAAACAGTTTTTATTTATAAACTCAATGGAATTTTTATGATGACATCGAATAGTTGATTCTCGCCTTTTACTTCAAATTGCCCATTAATTGACTCTACCCATTCCTTTACAACGTATAAGCCTAAGCCTGTGCCATTCATATCTTTGGGATTATGTGCTTGATAAAATGGCTTTATCTCTTCTGTTGACAAAGTATAATTCTCGAAATAATGATTTCTAATAATTAATACTAAAAAATCATTTTCAAGTCTTGCTTCTATATATACTTTTCGATTTGGGTCAGCAAAATTCACTACATTTTGGATTAACTCCATGAACATAATTTGAATTAAACTCTCATCATATCCATATAAATAAGTAACGTTTGACTTAATATTGATGTCAAATATTTTTAATGAGCTTTTGGTTGCACTATCCACAACATCTTGCAGAAACTTAATGACATTAATTTGGCTATTGGCTCCTAATACATTTTTCCAAGGGTTTACAGCATTAGATAATTGGTTGTACCACAATAGCTTTCTGGTAGTTCTCAGCATTCTGTTTCCAGAAGTATAAATGCCTTCTAATAAGGGTTCAATGTCGGAAGTTTGCTTATTTCTAACCATATCCAAAGCAATCTCGCTTAGGTTAATAATACCATTAAGCGGTGTTAGGTATTCATGATTGGAAACATGATAAAATACATCTATCGCATTTTTCTTGATTTCTATTCCTACTGACTCTTTTTTCTGATTACTCAGTTCCAAACGTGCTCGAATCGTTTCAACTAATACTCTAGCATTATAAGGTTTGGTTAGGAAATCATCAGCACCCGAATTCATTCCTTTTCTTTTATCCACAAAGTCGGCTCTGGCGGTTAAAAAGATAAAGGGTAAATTTAGAAATAGAGAATCTAATCTTATTTGCCTCAAGATTTCATAACCATCAATTTCGTCTAAATTAATATCGCAAATAACCAAACATGGATTGATTGATTTTATCAAATCAATTCCTTCTTGTCCTTTATTAGCCACAAAACACTCAAATCCATTGATTTCAAGGATAAGTTTTGTATTCTCTGCCAACTGTAATTCATCCTCTACTAATACTATTTTTGGCATTTGAATATGATTTATAATTAAATTCAAGCATTATACATGTTCCTTTGTTGACTTGAGATTTACAATAAATTTTCGCTTTATGAAAATCTGTAAAATATTTCACTACGTGTAAACCTAAACCAGTTCCATTGATTCCATCTACATTTGATGCTCTTGAGAAAGCCTTAAATAAATTTTGTAAGTCTTTTGCTGGAATACCAATTCCATAATCAACCACCATAACAGTTACAGCATGCTGTCTGAAATGTAGTTGTAAAATCGGTGCTTTTTTTTCTTCAGAATATTTAAAGGCATTTCCAATGATGTTATTCAAGATATGATTCATCATCATTCTATCAAATTCTACTTCATGATTTACTCCCTTTACAATTACTTGCATTTGTCTTCCATCTGCCAATTGTGCATATTTTTCATGAAGTATTACTCTTACAAAACTTTCTAAATCTTGCGGGAATGGTCTGAATTCTACTTTACCACTTTCTATTTTGCTAATCAGGAGTAGCTCTTCCATCAAACTTTCCATGCCACCTACTTCACTAACAATTCTGTTTGTATGGAAGTCAACGGACTCTTTATCCAATCTATCAGTTTCGCTCAGCATTTCCATAATTTGTGCACTCGACTGAATGACAGAAAGCGGTGTACGCATTTCATGAGAAACAATATTTACAAATCCTGATTTTAGCTCATTCAATCGTTTCTCCTTTTCTATGATTTTTTGTAATTCAGAAACGGCAAGATGTTGGTCTGTTACATCACTAAAGAAGATTGCATAAAATACTTCGTTACTTTCTGCTATATTATATGGAACAAACGAAACACTTAAATATCTTCTTGAACCATACTTATCTTGAAAACGATATTCTTTGGTAGAACCTTCAAAACTACCCCTCTGCTTGGCAAACTCTATCTCCTTTATTAAAGAAGAAATATTTTCAACTGCAATTACATTAATTGATTTTCCTATAATATCGTCTGAAGCATAACCAAAAGTAGATTCAAAAGAAGAGTTTGTATAAATCACATTAAAAGATTGGTCAATCACAATTACGGCAATACTTAAAATTTCTGTGATTTGAGCCAAATTTTTCTCCCTACGATTAACATTCTCTTCAGCATTTTTGATAGAAGTAACATCCATCCCATAGCCGACAACAAACTCTAATTCATTGTTATCAGCATAGAAAGGATGCATCCTGCGAAGATTATACTGAATATTGCCTTCAGGAGTAATGTTTTCTTCTAAAAATTCATTACAATCTTTTTGGTTGACTACCTCTTGAAATAATGCTCTTCTTTTTTCAGCAATGCTGATGTCCCTTCCTCTAAACTTCACATAATCAAAATCATCTTTTCCTACAATCCATTCTCTGATTTCATCATTTTTAATAGCTCTTTTATTGACGAATAAGTACTTATGATCTTTATCAAAAACAGCAATATCAGCAGGGATATTCAACAAAATGCTTTCATAGAATTTCTTTTGATTATTCTTCTTTACTTCTAAACTATGAGCGTAGGTATAATCATAGTAAATCCATACTTGTCCTTCAAAAAAATTATTATTAATAATGGGTAAGTAATCTCTCAAAAAAAATCTTCCGTCGGCCAACTCAAGCATTTCTTGTCTAACGGGTTCTTTTTTAGCAAGAATTTCTTTTACTCTCTCTAAAAATTCTTGAGAGTATTTAAATAGCGGGGCAGCAGATTCAGCGGCTTGTTCACAGTTGAAACCAACCATTTGGTCTGGTTCAATAGGGATGTGGAATAGTTCGCAAAAATTAGGATTTACAAATTGTAACCTTCTTTGATTATCCTCTAATAAAACTGCAAAGGGAACTTCATTTAATATAAAACGGAGATCCAAGGCTATGTCATTCTTTTTAAATACCATCGAAGTCAAATTTTCCAATAGCAAGTTCTATCGCATCAATAAGCATTACTTTACTTACTACTTTTTGTAAATACGCTACAATTTCTACATCTAATTTTCTTTCTTTAAAAACTGCATATTCTGATGCCGAGACCACAATCACTTCTATTTGTTTTCCAGTAAATTCTACTTTGTTATCTCTTAAATACAATAAGAATTTATAGCCATCCATCACAGGCATATTTAAATCTAATAGAACAATGATGTGCTGGAAAGTACTTTCTTTGATAGCATCAATCGCCTGTTGTCCGTCTTCACATTCACTAATTGGTATTTCTAAAGAACTTAGTTGTTTAGATAACACAAGCCTATTCATTCGGTTATCATCTACAATTAAGATGAATGGGCTTTTGTTCATAATATATTATTTAGTTGATGAATAAAGCTAATAATTCTCCTTTCGAATTAATTTCAAGCTTTGCATATATTTTTTTAATATGGTCATTTACAGTAGAATAGCTAATAAATAATTGGTTGGCGATTTCTTTGTAGCTTTGTCCTTTCAGTAAATAATCCACAACGTCAAGTTCTCTTTTTGTAAGAACGCCTTCTATCTTAGCTTCTTTTTCCTTTGTTTTCTGAGCAATCTTAGAAAATAACATTGAAGCTACTTCTGGCGAAATTAAAGCGCCATTATTCTTAATAATATCGATTTGCTCAATGATTTTTTTGAGCGAAAGAGGCTTTAACAAATACCCATTTGCACCAGCACTTACGGCTTCCCAAACAGAATCTTCATTACAAGTGCCACTTATCATCACGATGTGTGCATTAGGGTAGGTTTTACGAATCAAACTGATACCTTCTATCCCTGATATACCGGGAAGACCAATATCAATAAAGATTAAGTATGGTTCTTGTGTTAATGATTTATTTTCACTTAAAAATTTTTCTATACTATTCACAGAAAAAACAATAGTTATATCTGTGTATAAGGAGAAAAACTTCTCAATATTATCTCTTAAATTATGATCATCTTCAATGATTCCTATTAACAAATCCATTTCTTAAATTTATTATGATTCAAATGCCCTTTCAATCAAAGTTAAAACCCTTTAAAATGTACAGTGAGGATGAAGGTTCTAAAAAAAAATGATAATAATCACTTTTCTATTACTTATAATGACCTAAGAACATTTATAATACAATTAAACCGACAGTAATATCCGCCCGACTTACCATCAGTTTAATTATATTAATAAATATCAAGTTTTTTGATTACCTTAAAATTCATAGTGGTGAATTTCAATTAGTTGGTTAGGCAAATATTAAACTTGACATTGCAAAGTAAGTTTTTATTATATCGTTATACAATCCCTTAAAATAGGGGTTTTTATAAAAAAGATGCCATTAACCAATTAATATATTGATTCGGTAAGTATGGAAATGAAAATTGAAGATTGTTCTAGCTTATGAGTGCTTCAATTTAACTTCAATAATGAAGTAAGAATATTTACAAGTAATACAATTTTGAGACAAAATGTACCTATTTTTTAGTAGCGTTGGAAAAGAATAACAAGTGTAGTATAAATGTGGAGAGCCACTTTATCATCTCAATTTATTAACAGTTGTAGAACCAAAATCAGTATAATATCCGCTAATATCTAACCACAACAATTTTCCACAAGCTTTATTTAAACTCTTAGAACGTTTAATAACCAACGATGATATTACTTGGGCGGCAGTTGGTCGTCTTTATGCAGGGACCATACATAATAGATAGAAATCTTTAAGCAACAACCTCATAGTTATTACTTATGGTAAATTTTTTACACTAACAACTCCCGTTACTTTTCTGAGTGTATAGTCCGTAAAATCTTGATTAGCATCCATTCCTACACCGTGAAAGACTTCTTCAGATGTTTTTACATCGACTGGTTTGTCTGTATAAATCTTCTTAGTATCTGGATTCCAATAAAGTTCATCTGTAGTAAGTGTTTCGTGTTTAATTTGATTGTTGATGAGTACTCTTCCCATGATATGATAAATATTTTTCATGCGAATGTATCTTGCAGAATCACTTCGTAAAGTGGTACTGTTATTCCCTAATTTATCAAAAAAGAATACTCTTACTTCATGAGGATATACTTTATCTTCATTCGGCATTGTCAATTGGCTTTCTGTGGACATTCTAACGACTAATCTGGCAGAATCTGAATAAGTCATGTTTACACCATAAATCTCAGAGATTGGTCCCTCATAAGCTTTTTTGGCAATTACTTTCTTTTCTTCCTTACAAGCCATTAGTAAAAAGAAAGTAATCATTAAACCAAGTATTGGGCGTAAAACTAATTTGACAACCCTTAGTGGAGTTGTCAAATTAGTCAATTGTTTGAAATATATTTTGAATTGATTCATATAATTAGAATAATTAATCAATTTTTGGTTTACGGAACCAGTAGAAATCACCTAACGAGAAGCCAACAACAATTTTACTGTATTGTTCTTCTAATCCGTTTGTTGAAAGTACTCCTCTTTTTCCTCTTACATAAGCAATATTTACATAAGAAATAGTACGTAATGGTAATGAAACACCTACAGAGAAACTCATGTCTTTTGCTGCTTCGTTTCCATTATAAGTGTAAGGAGATTGTGTGTAATTTGCACCTACACGATACATTACATGGTTGAAGTATCCAGAGATGGCATCAAATTTTGGAATATATTCAGCACCAACAGCTACTGTATAAGCATTTTTTAGTCCATCATTATCACCTTCTAAACTTTTATATCCTGTCCATTTTGTTGTTGAGTAATCTAATGAAACAAGTAGTTTTCCCGGCTTTTCTAAACTTATTCCAAATTTGTAATTGGCTGGTAATGTAATACTTCCGTTTGGATTTGAAAGCGTATCGGCATTGATAAGTGTTATACCCGAAGCATCATACGTATTAAATCCTTTAAGATTTTTGATGCCAATGTTTTGTGATAATTCTGCTGTAGCACCAATATTTAAGAAATATTCTTTGCTAATCTTTGGTCTCCAAGCGTAGCCTAATTTAAAATGTACACTTGAGTAATTAGAGCGATTAAAGCTTTTTACTTGATAATTTTGCCCATCACTAAGGTTTTGTGTGGTAATATCTCTGTTGATTACTCCGAATAAATAAGAAGTTTCAAGACCAACATACATATTTTTACTTACTCTAACTCCATTACTGATGATAGCCTTATTAAGTCCGCCTTCGCCATTATAAGTAAGAATAGTACTATCTGTACCAACAACGTTAAGTTTTCGTGAAGTAAGGGTTTTGTAATTTACGGTAGAATAAGGCATTAAACCTAAGGCCAAAGTCCAACGTGGAGAAGCTGGTAACGCCAATATAACTGGCCCTAAAGTTCCATTATAAGTATTAGAGCGTTGTCTGCTGTCTTGCATCGCTTTGATTTCGGTATTTACACCCATTTCAAAAACAGTATAACGGTTTCTTGCAAGCATCGCTGGGTTCAAGGTATTCACATAAATACCGTTAGAACTTGCCACACCCAAACCGCCAGACATTGAGTTTACGGCAGTTCCACCATTATAAACTTCGCCAATGCCTAAGAATGAAAACGGAGAATTCGTTTCTTGTGCTTGTATTGAATGAAATGCCAAAAGGCAAGAAACAGCAATAAATAAACGAGAGAATGATTTGAATAGGAACTTAGAAGCAAATGCTTGATTGTAACTTTTTCTATTTACAACCCTTGAAGGGATTGTTGCTCGCATAAAATTTGAAATACTATTTATTTTGTTCGACATTATATTCTAAAATTCTGTTAAGTCCAATCAGCACCAACTCTGGAATTACAAAGTTCGGGTATTTTATGCGGTTTGCAAAGAATGTAGCATCTCCGCCACATAAAATGACGTTAATTTTTGTTAAAAGCTTGTGATACTCTTCAATAAATCCATTTATCTCTGCAGTAATACCATTCATTACGCCACTTTGCATAGCGTGTTTTGTACTTTTTCCAAGAATGTGGGGCGCTTCTTCTGGTTCTAATAACGGCAAACGTTTTGTAAAAGTATTCATAGCGGTGAATCGCATCCGTACTCCAGGTGAAATAATTCCTCCGTGAAAATTATCTTCGGTATCAACCAAATCATAAGTAATACAAGTACCTAAATCAATAATCATAGCGTTACTTTCAGGAAATATAACTCTTGCACCAATGGAAGCAGCAATGCGGTCGGCTCCCAAAGTTTCTGGTGTATCGTACAATTTAGTGATAGGAACGGGCGTAGTATTTTTTAAAAAGAACACTTTTGTACTGTCATCCGAAAAATCTTGACTCAATTGTTCTTCTGAATAACTCACTGTTGAAATGATAATATTCTTTGGCTTTAAGTCTTTTACGTAGTCAATCAATTCGGAATAGGTAAAAGAACCTTTACTTTCGACGAGCTTTCCTTGCTCAAAAAGACCCGTTTTGGCAAAAGTATTTCCTAAGTCTATGGCTAAATTCATGTAAAATAATGTAAGTGAAATTTGCTTCGGTATGATTTTTTGGGATAAAAAAGACAGCAAATCGTTTAAAATAAAAGCAATTTTTACAATTTTGGGAAAGCGTTTTTAAAATTCTTATGTTCACTCCCAATCATAACATTCATCTTTAAGTTTTAAAAAACAAATATTATGGAATTCTTAGAATCTGAAATTCTTGAAAATAAAGTTAATGATATTCTCTGGTTTATCGGAATTATAGTGAGTAGCTTACTATTAAAACGTTTATTATCAGTATCGCTTAGTAAAGTTTTATATCGTTTTATCAAACACGATAAAGTATCAATTCATACTTGTATTGAGATGCTCAGAAAGCCCGTTGAGCTTTTTATCATTGTGTTGATGGTTTACTTTGCTTTTCTTTATTTACACTTTCCTCTTTCTTGGAATTTAGCCGCTACTTTGGGCTTGAAGGTAGTACTTCTGAAGATTTTTCAATGCTTTTTGATTTTCTCAATTTCTTGGATTTTGATTCGTTTGGTGAAATTTATCGCCCTTATTTTTCAAGAAAGAGCAGCATTGACTGAAACGAAACTTGATGACCAATTTGTCCCTTTCTTCAAAGATTTGGCAGTTGTAACAGTATCTATTATGACTTTTTTCTCAATGCTAGGCATTGTTTTCAAGATAGATGTTGTGGCATTGGTAACAGGTTTGGGAATTGGGGGTTTGGCAATTGCCTTGGCTGCCAAAGAAACCTTGGAAAATCTGTTTGCTTCTTTAATGCTTTTTATGGATTTGCCTTTTGTTGTTGGGGATAACATACAAATAGATAAAGTATCTGGAGATGTTGAAAAAATCGGTTTTAGAAGTACTCGTTTAAAAACTGCTGATGGAAGTGTCGTTACCGTTCCGAATCGTTTATTGACAGCCCAAGCCTTAGAAAATATGAGTACTCGTCAGTTTCGCAGAGCAAAATATTTAATTAAACTTCAACAAGATACTCCTGCAAGTACGATTCAAAATATTGTTTCACAAATTCAAGAAGAAGTATTAGCACATGAACATATTTATAAGCCAGAGCCGGGTATTACTCGTTTTGATGGAATTGGGGAAGGTTCTATGGATATTCAAGTAGCTTATAATGTTGAAAGTAATAATGTAGCCATTTTGAATAAAACACGGGAAGAAATTAATTATAAAATTGTCGATATTGTTGAGAAGAACGGAGCAAAATTTGCCGACTTAAATAGTAGAATATAACTAGAGGAAATCTTTTTTATAAGTAGTATTTAGTTTTTGTATATTTACAAGGCTAACTGTTTATAAATAATTTACTATTTAATGAAAAAAAACTTTCTAACATTGCTTACGTTCGTTACAATGTCAACAATTCATGCCCAAAAAGTTTATCCCACGCTAGGGAAAATCACTCAGTTTGATTCAGCTCTTGAAAGTCTGATTTCTATCGATGCTAAAGTAGAAATTTTAGCATCTGGATTTGTTTGGTCGGAAGGACCAGTCTGGCATAAAAAAGGGAAATACTTAATTTTCTCTGATGTTCCAGCCAACACCATTTACAAATGGAATGAAAGCGAAGGAGCTACCATTTTTCTTTCTCCTTCGGGTTATACAGGTTTGGGAGAATACGGTGACGAACCCGGAAGTAATGGATTAACGATTAACAATAAAGGTGAATTAATTGCCTGCGAGCATGGCGATCGTAGAGTATCGTCAATGTCTTTGACTTTAGGCGGAAAAAGAACTTTAGCTGATAATTACCAAGGAAAGCGATTTAATAGCCCGAACGATGTTGTGCAACATTCTGGCGGAGCTTATTACTTTACCGACCCGCCTTATGGATTACCTAAAAAAGACAAAGACCCAAGTCGTGAACTTGAATTTGGCGTTTATCGCATCGGAACAGATGGAAAAGTAAGCTTAGTAGCCAATGATTTAGTAAGACCAAACGGTTTAGCTTTTTCACCAGATGAAAAGATTTTATATGTGGCGCAATCTCATGAAGACAGAGCTATTTATATGGCATATCCTGTTAACGAAGATGGAAGTTTAGGAACAGGTAAAGTACTTTTTGATGCAACTTATATGCTGAAAAATGAAAAGCGTTCAGGCTTGCCAGATGGATTGAAGATTGATAAAAAAGGTAATTTATTCGCAACCGGTCCGGGTGGAGTATTAATCATCTCGCCAGCGGGAAAATTATTAGGAAGAATAGAAACGGGTTCACTAGCAGCAAATTGCGCTTGGGGAGACGATGGTTCAACGCTTTACATCACGGCTGATATGTATCTTTGTCGTGTAAAAACTTTGACGACTGGAGTTGGGTTTTAATTTTAGCTATGAGCTATGAGTTGTCAGCTTTGAGCTTTCAGATATCGGATTTTGGTTTTACGTTTTTTAAAATCTGTGTGAATCTCCGTATTAAATCAGCTTGGAAAGAAGCCATCAAATGTCATTCATTACCAATAAAAGAAAAGACTCAGGATTTCTCCCGAGTCTTTTTCTTTAAAGAATAAATCTCAAAGCTGTCGGCTCATAGCTCACAGCTAAAAATCTATTTGCTTAAACTCGCAATCATTTCTTCCAAAGCCTTAATTTTCGATTCAGCATCTGCCAATTTTTGGCGTTCTCTTTCTACTAACTCTGGTTTGGCATTGGCTACGAAACGTTCGTTAGCTAATTTCGCTTCTGTCGATTTTTTGAAACCTAAGTTATATTCCAACTCTTTTTTGGCATTGGCTAATTCAGCTTCTACGTCAATTTCACCTGCAAGATTGATGAAAAATTCATCAGCTTTTACTACAAATGAAATAGCGCCATCTACTTTGTCATTTACATATTCAATTGTTTCAGTATTCGCTAATTTTTGAATAATGCCTTCTAACGTTTGGTAGCGTGCTTTATCATCTGTTTTGATAGATAAAGGCAAAGCTATTTTCGGAGAAAGTTGTTTAGCATTACGTGTCTCACGGATTTTTGTTACAACAGTAAACATGGCATCAAAATCTGCTAACAAGGTAGCATTTACTTCACCTGCCAATGGATAAGCCGCTCTACAAATACTTTCGTTTGCTCCACGTTGACTGATTGCTTGCCAAATTTCTTCTGTAATAAATGGCATATATGGATGAGCCAAGCACATCAATTTTTCAAAAATGGAAATTGTCGCCTCAAAAGTCGCTTTGTCGATAGGTTGTTCGTAAGCTGGCTTAATCATTTCTAAGTACTTGCCACAGAAATCATCCCAAATCAAATTATAAATCGACAAAAGTGCATCCGAAATACGGAACTTCACGAAATGTTCTTGAACATCAATAATTGTCTGATTCAAACGTGATTCAAACCATTGAATTGACAACAAGTTTTCCTGTGGTTGTGAAATATCTGTTGCGTTCCAACCTTCTACCAAACGATAAGCATTCCATACTTTATTACAGAAATTACGTCCTTGTTCTACGAGTTTCTCGTCAAACATTAAGTCGTTTCCTGCTGGCGAACTGAAAAGCATACCAGTACGCACGCCGTCTGCTCCGTATTGAGCAATCAAATCTAATGGGTCTGGCGAGTTTCCTAATGATTTAGACATTTTTCTGCCTAATTTATCACGAACGATACCCGTTAAATATACATTTCTGAATGGTAATTCACCTCTCCATTCATAACCAGCAATAATCATACGAGCTACCCAGAAGAATAAAATTTCTGGTGCAGTCACTAAATCATTGGTTGGATAATAATATTTAATGTCTTCGTTATCAGGATTTTCGATGCCGTCAAAAACAGAAATTGGCCATAACCATGACGAGAACCAAGTATCCAAAACGTCTGGGTCTTGGGTTAAGTCTTCTTCTGTTAAAGCAAATAATTGTAATTCGTGTTGGGCTTTACGCAAAGCTTCACGCTTACTTTTTGCTACGATAACAGTACCGTCTTGCAAGTAATAAGCAGGAATTTGTTGTCCCCACCACAATTGTCTTGAAATACACCAATCTCTCACATTTTCCATCCAAGACGAATACATATTCTTGAATTTCGGTGGATACAATTTGATGTTATCATTCATTACGTTTTCTAAAGCAGGCTGAGAAACCTCTTTCATTTCCAAGAACCACTGTAAAGATAATTTCGGCTCGATAACCGCACCAGTACGCTCAGATGTTTTAACGATAGATTTGTACTCTTCTACCTTTACTAAATGTCCTGCTGCTTCTAAATCTTTTACAATATTTCTACGAGCCGCAAAACGGTCTTGTCCTACATACAATACCGCTTTTTCGTTCAAGAAACCTGCATCGTCTAAGATGTCGATTACTGGCAATTTATGTTTTAAGCCTAATTCGTAGTCATTCAAATCATGGGCAGGCGTTACTTTCAAACAGCCCGTTCCAAAATCCATCGTTACGTACTCATCCAAAATCACAGGAATTTCACGACCTAACAATGGAATCTTTACAGTTTTGCCATGAAGATGTGTATAACGCTCGTCGTTCGGATTAATACAAACGGCAGAGTCAGCCATAATCGTTTCAGGACGAGAAGTAGCAATCGTTAAACTTCCTTCTTCCCCAACAACATTATAAGTAATATAATAAAGCTTCGCTTGAATATCTTTGTCGATTACTTCTTCGTCAGATAAAGCCGTTTTCCCTTGTGGGTCCCAGTTTACCATTCTTACGCCACGGTAAATTTTACCTTTTTCGTACAAACGAACGAAAGTATCAATTACGGCTTGGTACAAAGAAGGTTCCATCGTAAAACGAGTTCTGTCCCAATCGCAAGAAGCACCCAGTTTTTTCAATTGTTCCAGAATAATCCCGCCGTACTTGTCTTTCCATTCCATCGCATAAGCCAAGAATTCATCACGAGTCAAATCCTTTTTCTCGATGCCTCTTTCTTTCAACATCGCCACCACTTTTGCTTCCGTTGCGATAGACGCATGGTCTGTACCCGGCACCCAACAAGCCTCTTTACCTTCCATTCTTGCCTTACGAATCAATACATCTTGAATAGTATTGTTCAACATGTGACCCATGTGGAGTACACCCGTTACGTTTGGCGGAGGAATTACGATAGAGTAAGGTTCTTTGTCTGGATTTGGTTTTGAAGCAAAGAATTTATTTTCGAGCCAATATTGATACCATTTGGCTTCAATGTCTTGTGGAGCGTATGTTTTTGAAATCATTTTATAAGAATTGTGGGTCAGTTTTCAGTCCTGACGAAATTTGTTGCAAAGATACGGATTTTGAAGGAAAGGATTCAATTGAATAGAAGGAAGTGTTTTCTATTTGATTGATTTAGGGTTAGCTATTCCAAATAGAAAGGTTTATCAATGATTAGTTGATGCTATTTGTTGATTTAGGAAATCTAGATTAGATTTATCAGCTTGGGTATATGGATGTTCTTGACCAAAAAAATCTAATTTTATTTTATATGCTTTTTCTAATAATTCTTTTGCTCTTTCATTATCTCCCAAGTACATAAGTACTATACCTAAGTTTGAACAACGAATTGCTACAGTGGGGTTATTCTCTCCAAAGGTACTAATGTCAGAAAATAATGCTTTTTCAAATAAATCTTTAGCTGTCTTATAGTCTCCTAAGTTTGCATAGACAGTAGCTAAATTTGCATAACATATTGCTGTCGATGGATGAACTACTCCGAAGTTCTTTTCATTTATTGCTAGAGCTTTATTTAATAAGATTTTAGCCTCTTCATATTCTTTTAGGTCAATATGTACTAATGCTAAGTTTGAATAACTTACAGCAGTATTAACATGGCTTTTGCCAAAATTAATTTCATTTGAAAACAATGTTCTTTTCAGAAGTTTTTTTGCTTCCTGAATATCACCTAAATCTTTAATTACTAAAGCTAAATTAGAATTGGCTATTGCAGTGGTTGAATGGTTTTTACCAAAATGTTTCTCAGCTAAGGATAAAACTTTTTTAGATAGTGTTTTAGCTTTTTCTAAATCCCCTAAGTCTTTATAGGTACTTGCTAAATTAGAATATGTAATTATAGTATTTGGATGTTCTAAACCAAATCTTCTTTCATCGAAACGCAGAATTTTTTCTAATAAAGTTTTGGCTTCATTTAGTTCTCCCAATTCTTGAAGAAGCGTTGCTAAATCATTTTGAATATGGATTATTACATTTTCTAAATCAGGATTATTTTGTTTTACTAATACTGATAGTAACTGTTCATACAATGTTTTACTTTTCACATAATCAGCATTAAAGCGATGTGCACGAGCTAATTTAATTGTCAAATTATAAATCAACGAAGCATTTTCAGGAATATCCTCAAGTGTCGTTAGTCTTTTTTCTATTCTTTCAATTTCCTTTTTTGCATCCTCTATATTATCATAATCGTTATTGGTATTATCAAAAGGGATTCTACTTTGAAGATTTTCTGCTGGTAAATTTTCAGATTTCAAACTAATACTTAGGTTGAGAATCGAATAAAAATCAGGCATTGTTTTTTGAAAATGTAGTAAAGTATCTCCTCCAAAAGGCACAAATACAATTAATTGAATGGGAAGTGTGGAAAATAAATCTCTTCTCTGATTATAGCCAATAGCTAATGCCTGCAAATCTTCTTGAAAGAATAATTCAAATTTTTCGATAAAGACAAAGCCCGTTTTACAAGCTAAAATGGAATGGATAAACGTTTCAGGATTGATATTTTCAAGGTTAAATTCGGCAAAAGGTCGTTCTGGATATTTAGCTTTTAAATCATTTTTCACTGTTCTTACCAAATCTAAATGTTGATATTGAACAATAATAAAATGAAAAAGCTCATGTCGTGTTGCACGAATGAGCAATTCAAATTCTGCCTGATTGGAACTATCCTTGAACATATTGTTGATACAAATTAGAGCGTTCCAAAATAGGGTTTATTCTTTTATAACTTCCGCTGTTGTATTCCATCACATAGATGTTTTCTAACATAGTCTGTAATACCTCATCAAAAGGAGTATCTTTTCCTGCACGATTATTTTCAATGATTTTCTTCATTTTTTCTAACATTGGTTCAGTAATATATTGTGCAGTTTGATTTGCTAATCTATGCAAAGCTTTATCTAAAGACACTTCATCAATTTGTTGTTGTTCATCTTCCACATAAAAAGCGGTAGTTTCCAAAATCTTTAAAAGCTCTCGTGGCGAACCTCCAGAATACCTAATAGCTTTATGGACAATCTCTTCATTTTGAAAAAGACTACTATCTATTCTTTTATATACAAACTCTTTAAATTTCTCAAAAGCAATACCATCTTCTGTATCATCTCTTTCAATCAATTTCACAAATGGAAAAGCTTCAACGCTACTAAATTGTGATAAGTTAGGTCTTTGACTCATCAATTCAATTGGTAAAGTAAAGATGGTATAAGCCTTGATTTTATCAATTCGGTTTTGTTCTTCAATAATTATTTTCTTGCGAGTATTGGCACTCAGTGTTTTCTCTAAACCATCTACAATAAAAAGAATTTCTTGGGCTACTTCGTTATGTCTAAGTGTGTAATTTACTTCTTCAATGAATTCATTAAAGATGGTAGCAAAAGAATTGAAATTATTTTTAAGGTTTTGTCTGACGATGTTAGCTCTTTCATTAGAACCGACAACCCCAGTTTTAAATTTTCCAAAGATATTCAACAAACTAAAAAGCGGATTTTTTGTACTGATTTCAATACCTGCTTCCAGTTCTGCCTCTACCTTTAAATCCCTTTTTATTTCTGTTTCTCGTTTTGCAAACCAAGTTTCTAATCGTTCTTTGATACCTTCATCAATGGTTAAATCGAATTCGCTCAGCCGCTTGGTTAGTTGCTCTAATTGAAGAATCAGAATATCCATATACTCCAATTCATTCAAATCTAACTCTTGGTCGATGTTACAAGTAACACAAAAAAAGCATTGAGGACTATTGAGCTTTTCGGCATACTTGGCTAATTCGGAAGTTTTTCCAGAGCCACGCATTCCGCCTAGAAAAAGAATGGATTTGTTGCCACCATTTATAGCAGGGTTGAAAGAGAAAATACCATTTTCCTTTTTTACATTCAAGTTTTTATAAACAATCCTATCTTCAAATTCACCCCTCAATCCAGAAAAATCAGTAAAAAAAGAATGACTTGGACCAATAGGCTCATTAAATTTTACAGCTTGGTCTATTTCATTGATTGTTTCAGCTTTGCGAGACATATTGTTCCTTGTATATAATGATAACACAAATATAAATCCATTTGGAGTAAATATGAGCTTTAGTATAAACAAAAAAAGCCCTCAGTACAATGAATGTCTGAGGGCTTTGTCGTTATTACTAAATGGATTGACTAAAAATCTTCATCCAAAGAGAATGACATCGATTCCTTTTCAGACATGACGCCTGATTTTTGATATTCTGCTACTCTTTTTTCAAAGAAGTTTGTTTTACCTTGTAATGAAATCATTTCCATGAAATCGAAAGGATTGGTAGCGTTGTATTGTTTCTGTAAGCCTAAAGCTAACAATAAACGGTCTGCTACGAATTCGATGTATTGACACATCAATTCTGCATTCATGCCGATTAATGAAACTGGCAAAGCATCCGTTACAAATTCTTTTTCGATAGAAACCGCATCCATAATAATTTTATAGACAGAAGCTGGTTCTAATTGATTTTTGATATGCTCTGTGTAAAGTAAACAAGCAAAATCACAGTGAAGACCTTCGTCTCTTGAAATCAATTCGTTCGAGAACGATAAACCTGGCATTAAACCACGTTTTTTCAACCAGAAAATTGAACAGAATGAACCTGAGAAGAAAATGCCTTCTACAGCAGCAAAAGCAATTAAACGCTCTGCAAAGTTTCCATCGTTAATCCAACGCAATGCCCAGTCAGCTTTTTTCTTTACGCATGGAATCGTATCAACAGCACGCAACATTTTATCTTTTTCTACTGGGTTTTTGATATAAGTATCAATCAACAAAGAGTACGTTTCAGAGTGGATATTTTCCATCATAATCTGGAATCCATAGAAGCATTTTGCTTCAGCATATTGTACTTCAGAAAGGAAATTTACCGCAAGGTTTTCGTTGACAATACCATCTGAAGCTGCAAAAAATGCCAATACGTGCGAGATAAAGTGTCTTTCACCATCATTTAAGCGATTTTCCCAATCGGCTAAATCTTGTTGAAGGTCAATTTCCTCGGCAGTCCAAAATGAAGCTTCCGCTTTTTTATAGAATTGCCAAATATCGTTTTGCTTAATCGGAAACAATACAAAGCGGTTTGGGTCTTCGACTAAAAGGGGCTCTATTTGCGTAATGTTTGTCATGGTTGTTAAGGGAATTTTTGTTTGTCAGTTTATTTTACTGAACAATCTTTTTATATAATACTTATTTTTATTGCTTAATGTTCGATTTTACTAGCCACCAATATACACCATGTTTTTTAATTCATGATTGAAAGTAATGATTAAGCTTTTAATCTTCAAATCACTCTTTAAACGAACACCAAAAGTAGCGATGAAGTTATATTTTTTCGGAAAAAATCTGATGTTTTTGATAAGCTCATCTTTTTCAAGACAAGCGATGTTTCAACGAGTAAAATAATTAGATAGAATTTTTAGTGGGCTCTTAGGCAGGTACAAAATACTTATTGGATAGAAGTAGATATTGATATTATCTCCGAGCTATCTTTTCCAAATTTAGAAAGGTTTTACTTCAATAACTAAGAAAAATTATTGAATTTTTATAAATCATATTTTCCACCAAATGGTATTTTTTATAAGGTTGAATTGATACTATTGTTTTTCAGAATGTTATCAATGACCTTAAAAATCTATGCCAGTACTTTTTAAAAACTTAGAAGAAATTTTTGATTTACTTGTGATATATCTTACACTAAAACCTATATAGGGAGCAACAGGCAAGCTTGAAGTACTAAGATTTTCGTTAGCAGCATTAAAGGTTTTTACTTTTCTAAAAGCCGTTAAACCACCTTCAATACCAAGGTTAAAAACATTCAAAACATGTGCATTACCCGATAGCGTAAATCGTACTTGTTGATAGTTTTGGCGACGAATCATTTTTTCTGAAATAGCGTATTCTTGATAACCAGCGCTATAGCCATCGTAAACCGAATTAAAATCCAGATGAAGCCAAGGATTTAGTTTATAGCCAATACTGGCTCTGAAAGGCAAAATCCCAGAAACTTTCCAGTCATTCCCAAGTGCTTTTGTGAAACCAAAAACAGGAACAATTCTGAATTTCTGGTTATAGATAATGGCTGTGCCATAAAGTATTTGTGTTTTTAAACCCAAAATTCGCAAACGAGCGGCTCCACCATAAAAGTAAGGTTGTGGATTCAAAAAAGTTTCATTGCTTTGCGTAATGCCACCACCAATGGCATATACCCAAAGCTTTTCTCGCAAACTGGCTTTAAGTTGGAGGTAAGTCATGCCCAAAGTTTTATAACCACCATTTGGGTCATCTTTTCCATCAATTGTTGTGTTGATTTGGGCAAGATTTGCCACCAATAGAGAATGCTTCGCCTGAATATCAGCTTTTTTCCCGAAACCAATTCCTGCTTGAATTTCTGTACTCAAAGGAATAATTCCTAAAGCCGTACTTCTGTTGAAACCAAATTTTTGTCCGTTTGACATTGATGTTTCGGGCATAAACTCGGCTCGTAACGTAACATTTGGATAAAATAATTGGCTCAAAGAAGGCGTTTGCGCTATACTTTTCGAACAAAAGCAAAGCAACAAAACGCTAAGAAATGAAATGTTTTTTTGAAATAGCATGATAGAGAATTGTTAGTCCTTCTTTAAACGACTTAATCGAAGGCTAAAGTATTTGAGCAATGGTTCGTGTAATCAGGACAGTGTTTTTGATAAAATTGCAAGAAAACGAGTAAAAAATAATAATATTTACTTTTAGATATATCTTAGATTAATTTAGATTTTATCCATTTAATATGAATTCCCTTCATCAGCTCGACTACGTCGTTTTTTCATTGTATTTAATACTTGTTGGTTCGTATGGCTATTGGGTATTTCAGCGAGACAAAACAAAAAACTCAACCACAAAAGGCTTCTTTTTAGCCGAAGGTTCACTTACTTGGTGGGCAATCGGAGCATCTTTAATTGCTTCAAATATTTCAGCAGAACACTTTATCGGAATGTCAGGCTCAGGCTTTGCCATTGGTTTAGCCATTTCATCTTATGAATGGATGTCGGCAGCAACCTTGATTGTCGTGGCAGTTTTTTTCATTCCAATTTATCTGAAAAATAAAATCTATACCATGCCACAATTATTGTCATTACGATATAATGATACCGTAGCGACGATTATGGCAGTATTTTGGCTTTTGTTATATGTATTTATCAACCTTACTTCCATTTTATACTTAGGCTCTTTGGCTTTAGAAACCATCACAGGTTTACAGTTTGAATATTGTATGGGTGCTTTAGCCATTTTTGCGATATTAATCACTCTTGGAGGAATGAAAGTAATCGGTTACACCGACGTTATCCAAGTGGTCGTATTGATTTTGGGAGGATTAGCCACTACTTATTTAGCCTTAAATATGGTTTCGGATAAATTTGGAGGAGAAGGCGTTTTTGATGGACTGTCTTTGCTAAAAACCAAAGCCGATGACCATTTTCACATGATATTCTCTAAAGGGGATAAGTACTATTATGAATTGCCCGGATTGTCAATTTTGATAGGAGGGATGTGGATAAACAATTTGAATTATTGGGGATGTAATCAATACATCGTTCAAAGAGCTTTGGGAGCAGATTTAAAAACAGCAAGAAGCGGGATTATTTTTGCAGCCTTTTTAAAATTATTAATTCCACTGATTTGTGTTATTCCTGGTATAGCGGCGTACGTACTATATAATAATGGTTCTTTACAACAAGAAATGGTAGATATAAACGGTATTGTAAAACCAGACCATGCCTATCCATCTTTAATGAATCTTTTGCCAATGGGTTTAAAAGGACTTGCCTTTGCAGCACTTACTGCTGCAATTGTAGCGTCTTTGGCAAGTAAGTGTAATAGTATTGCTACGATTTTCAGTTTAGATATTTATAAAAAAATCTTAAACAAAGACGCTACTGAGCGAAATACCGTTTTAGTAGGACGATATGCCGTTTGGGTTTCATTTGCGATAGCATTGTTGGTTACTCCACAGCTTCGTCATCTTGAACAAGCTTATCAGTTCATTCAAGAATATTCAAATTATATTACACCGGGTGCATTTGCTTTGTTTTCTTTAGGATTGTTCTGGAAAAAAACTACTTCAAATGCGGCAATTATTGCTGCCGTACTGACTTTGCCACTTTCGCTTTTATTTAAAATGTTACCAGAATGGATAGGGATAGAGCCGATTCCTTTTTTAGATAGAACGCTTTGGGTTTATGTGATTTTAGTTGTTTTAATGGTAACGGTTTCTTTAATGGAAGGCAGAAAAAAAGAAGAAACAAAAGGTTTAGCCATAGATTCGAGTATGTTTAAGGTTTCAGATTCTTTTGTGGTTGTTTCGGTACTGATTTGTGGTGTTTTAGCAGCACTTTATACTGTTTTTTGGTAAATCAAAACTAGGAATTCCTAAAATTATGCTAGAAAATTTATACTTTTGAGAATATATTTTGTGAGTACAATTATTTAATTTTTAACATTCAATATCTTAATTTATAGCCATTTAATCTGTTTTGGTCTTATGGAATTTTCAGAAAAAGAAATCGCTCCTTTAGCGAGCCTTGATGTTTGGGAAGACGACGTTTTACAACGTTATCCTGAAGAAGATACTACTTTTAAAAAGACAAAGGACGAGTATCGTAATTATGATAATCCTGAAAGAGATACCGTTCGGGAGTTTTACCGTTTGAATCACAAGTATCAAACTTATGACTTTGTGAAGCAAAAACAAGCAGAGTTCTTGAAGTTTGATAAAAAAGAAATGCCGATTTGGGATGCTTTTGATTTCTTAAACTCGTTGGTTGACGATTCTGACCCTGATACTTCATTAGACCAATGGCAACATTTATTACAAACTTCGGAAGCTATCCGTGCAGACGGACATCCAGATTGGTTTGTATTAACAGGTTTATTGCACGACATGGGTAAAGTACTTTGTTTGTTTGGAGAACCACAATGGGCTGTAGTAGGTGATACTTTCCCAGTAGGTTGTAAGCATTCAGATAAAATTGTTTATTCAGAATACTTTGAAGCAAATCCAGATGCACATGACGAACGTTTTAATACTAAATATGGTGTTTATTCACCGAATTGTGGTTTAAGAAACGTAGATATGTCATGGGGACATGATGAGTATTTATATCAAATGGTAAAAGATAATTTACCAGAGCCAGCTTTGTACATGATTCGCTATCACTCATTTTATTCACAACACCGTGAAAATGCTTATGAACATTTAATGGATGAACATGACCACGAAATGTTTGAATGGGTGAAGAAATTCAATCCTTATGATTTGTATTCAAAACTTCCAGTTCCTCCAGATACTGAAGCCTTGAAACCATATTACAAAGAGTTAGTAAAGAAATACTTACCAGCTAACTTGAAGTTTTAAAATAAATAGAGCCACCCATTTTCATGAGTGGCTCTATTTATTTTGTAGGAATTAGTATTTTATAATTTTACGAGTAATATTTTTGTTACCCACGTCAATTTTCAAGAAATATGTTCCTGCATTGATTTTAGAAAGGTCAATTACTCCTGAATGATTTTGCGAACGATCTTCAGAAGTTTGTTCTAGGATATTTTTTCCACTTACATCATAAAGCGTCAAATATACTTTTTCAGGCTTATCAGTACTTACTTTCCAATTACAAATTTCAGCAGTAGGAACAGGATAAACTTCTACGTTAATATCTTTCTCAATATCATTAGCGAGTATAATTACTTCAATTTTAGCAGAACCTTCTGTTGTACCGATACCACAAATATTTTTTACTTCACTTAGCGTATAAGTAGTGGTTGATAACGGCTTTACATTGACCTCAAAAGGCGAAGTTGTGGCTGTAAATATTTGCCCATCCGAAAATGTTAAAGTCCACGGAGCGTAAGAATTTAAACTAACAGAGATTTTAGTTTCTTTGTCATAATCAATACTTTGGTCGCCCGTGAGTGTCGCTTTCGGTAAAATAGTAGGAAGGGCAATTGTTTTTACTTTCTCTGAATAATCCCAACATTCACCCTTTCTTAACAAAGCCCTATAAATACCTGAGTTATTTGTTTTAAAAGTGGAGGCATTAGCATCTTTAATACCTACGTTATTTAGTTCCCATTGATATTTTAAACCTGTTTCATTACTAGCAATGAGATTAACGGTAGTGTTATTGCAGAAAGTAATAGAATCTTTTGGGCTAATACTAGTTGGGATTTTAACGAAATTCACCTTAATGGTTTCAGAAGTTCCTTCACATTTGCCCTGACTCGCTTTTAATTGGTATGATCCAGCTTTACTTGTAGTTAGGTTGGATAAATTGCTAAGACTTACGCCATCTTTTAGCCATTTGTACACTATTTTATTCGTATCAATAACACTAGTTGAAGCCATGCCATAGAAAGTGATTTTGTCGCCCTCGCAAATGTTATTGTCATAAGAAGTTTGCCTATCCATCGACACTACCAGTTTCCCCAAAGAGACTTTATAAGGTTGTGAAAGAGAAACGCAGCCACCTTTGTATTGCGTTTCTAATACATAAGTACCTTCTTGGTTAGTAGTGATAGATTGGTTAGTTTCTTGGTTATTCGATGGCTTAAAAATTTGCCCATCTTTTTTCCAAGCATATCCAATGGCTCTTTGATTATTCACAGGACCATCATAGCTATTTGCTGAAATTGAGTTAGAGTTTCCTCGAAATGTCACAGAATCTTGACAAGTTGTAATGGGTATATATTTCAAATTTTTATCATAAGAATAATCATTTTCTAGTTGTACTCGCTTACTAAACTTAATGTCAACAGTGTCGGTTGATGATTCACATTCTTCTCCATTTTCGTAAAGAGCTTTGATAACTGTATAATATTTTCCTGACGTTTTGCTTGAGAAATTAGCAAAGTTAATACGTTTACCATTTTCAGAATAAAAAGAAATATAATCATCACCTTTTTCGGTATAAACACTACCTGATTTTGATGGATATTCTATCTCATTGATTTGCTTACCATCTCGATACCAATAGATTGTATTTTTAACAAGGGGAAAATTAGTTTGAGAAGAATCACTGATAAATTTATTTGATATTGAGGTTGGTAAATAATTGTTGAGATTTAATATAATATTAGATCCTTCGCAGATTTCTTTTTCAATACTAACATTAGTATTATTATAGTAGTAGCTTGCTTTTTGAATCGAAGGTCTATCAAGAATTACTTCTTCTGAAAATCCTTCGCATGTACCATTGCTTATTTTAACAGAATATTTGCCATTTTCAGTTACAATTAAAAGACTATCATTATTATTAGGAATTTCAATGCCATTTTTGAACCATTGATAGTTTAGCTTTTTACTTGAATAACCACTTTTAGCATACAAATCAGCTTTGAACTTAGAACATCCAACCGTCCAGTAACTATATACAACTTTTGTTTTTAACTTATTATTGGTGCTTTGGGTGATTTCTAAAGTATCTGAAATAGCCAAACATTGATTGTTTTGAATGGTGGCGACGTATTTCCCTGCCTGACTTACATTAAGACTACTAGCGTTTTTACCTGCAAGTATTATTCCATCTCTTTTCCAAGTAATATTCCCAGCGGAGGAATTTATGTTAATAGCTGTCGTTTCTTCTCCGCATAAAAGTTCATTCCTTCCACTTATTATTAGTTTGGGGAATTGTCCAAGAGTTACTTTAATTGGTTTTGTTTCCCAAATACAGCCATATTCTGTTTCAAACTTTAGTGTATAACTTCCACTTTGTTTAGCTTGTAGGTTGTAGGTATTGACATTAGGTATTTTTATATTGTTTCTAAACCATTGAAAGTTTGTAAGATTTGAGTTAAAAGAAGACAAAATATGGGCACTATCACATGCAATAATATCGCTCGAAGAGTAATCCTTAGCAGAGAATAGTCTATCACTAATAATGAAATCATCATGCACACCCGATTTAAGATTAATTCTGGATTTAAGAGAGCTTACAGTCTTATCTTCTGAAACTACTCGAATCTCAAAACTGTAAAAAGTTTGTGGTACTTTGATTTTGATTGGGCTTTTAGTACCTTCTCCTAATACGATATTTTCAATCGTGAGTACTTTAAACTTTGTTCCAACGGGGAAAGCTCCCGTTGTACTAAAAGGAATTTCAATTTCAGTATTTACACATACACCAGGTTTTAAATAGCTTGGATTGAGATTTCCTAGTGTTATACTTCGGCATTCTGCAGAATTGACTACTGATAGTTGTGTTGTGCCTGTTACAGAACATCCACCTTTATTGGAAAAGCCATCAACTTTGTAAGTACCAGCATTTTTGGAGGAAATTTTTTTAAATACAGGTAAAAGAGCAGAGCTATACGATTCAATTTTAAATTGAGAGCCATTGGGATAAGTGACAGTAAAATAATCAGCGGTTTCAGTAGTATCCGTTAAAATTGATGTCGGGCGAGGGAACTCAAAATCAGAACCTTCACATGCCAATAATGTTTTTTGTAGATTCATTCTTGGTAAGTCATTCACGATTACACGGCTTTGTGTAGAGACAATGCAACCGCTAGTGGTTTCACCTTTGATAGTGTAAATACCTGACATCGCTGGTGTTGACTTAGATATTTTAGGATTTAGAATTTTGGCGTTAAAATTATTTGGGCCAGTCCATTCTACCGTTTTAAGAGTTCCTTTAGGAGTAAAAATAATAGAATCATTCTTACAAATATTTTGCGTAATAGGAATGGAAATGCCTAAACTAATTTCCTTAGATAGATTGACACAATTATTTTTAGTTACCTGTAAATAGTAATTTCCATATTGAGTTGTATTGAGAGTATTGGTGGTAGCATTTTTTATCAACTGATTATCTCGATACCACTGATATTTTCCCTCAAGAATTGTATTTGCGTTTAAGGTAAATGTATTATTTGCTAGGCATGAATCTTTTACAGAAATATTAGCTCTTTTTTCAATTTTCACCTCTATAGTATCAGAATAATAGGTGTAAGGTTCACTCGTAAATTCATACCAGTACTTTCCTGCCTCATTCACAGTAATTTCACAACCACTATTGAGACTAGTTAATTTTTTACCATCTTTTTTCCAAACGATTTGATCATTGTAACAGATGTTGGGTCTTAAAGTACCTAAACTACCTTCGCAAAGAATGGTTGTTTTTGGACTATTGATTGTAAATTTTTGAGCTATAATAGGTTTGTCAATTTTAACAATCCTTGATTCTCCAACGCATCCACTTTTACTATCTGTATATTTTAACTGATAATTTCCAGAGATAAGTGGTGTGAGCGTTGATTGTTCTATGTACAATTTATCATCTTTATACCATTTGAAACCATTATCTGACAAAAAGTTAGAATAATTATAATCTGGATAATAGTAAGTATTACTACCTGTTGGTCTGTAAAAATAAGTAGGAAGTGTAAGACCTTGGTTCAATGGGATAGTAAAGGAATTGCCCATTGTTATTTTTAGACTATCTTCAGCAGTACATTCGCCTTGGGTTACTTTTAATTTATAAGTACCACCTTGGTTGGCTGCATAAATACTACTATTTGAGCTGTATAGTTTATCATTTAAATATAATTCCTGATTTCCAGTGCCTTGTGATGATAAGTAGAATTGTCCAGGGATTGTTGTACAAACTTTTAATTCTCTTATTTCAGACATGTCCGAGGTGACTCCATAAGAGCTACCATAAGAATTAGATCGAAAAGATAGTTTTGCAGTTATTTTATCTGTACTGACAATTTTAATAGGAGAAGACATACCCACACATGAACCTGTTTTTCCAATAACTTTATATTCTCCTTCTTCCTTCGCCAAATAATCCCAGTTGGTGGCACCGTCAATCACTTTGTCATTTTTCAGCCATTGATAAGTATAATCATTTAAGTATAAATATTCTAACGAAGCAAATAACCTAGCTTCTCCTCCAAGTTTACAAATAGAAAGTTGACTTTCATTGCCAATTGAAGAAATTGTGACAGTGGGAGATGTTTTACTAAGGACTTCTAATTTCCCAGTTGTATATTCACATGTGGAATTGATGATTTTGGCGTAATATATAGCATCTTCTTTAATCTGTAATTTTATTCCCTTTTCTCCAGTCAATAATTGATTATTCTTATACCATTCTACTTTACATTTCCCAAACAATGTAGTATCAACTTTTAAAGTCGTAGAAGTCCCTTTACAAATTTTTATAGAGGCAACATAAGTTTCAGAGTAATCGTAGTAGCTATCATTATCTCCAGCTTCAATATATAATCTTGCTCTATAAGGGCAATCAGGCGTTTGAAATGCCACAATCGTCGATGCTTCCGAAATACATCCAAA
This sequence comes from Arcicella rosea, assembly GCF_040543805.1. Lineage (NCBI taxonomy): Bacteria > Pseudomonadati > Bacteroidota > Cytophagia > Cytophagales > Flectobacillaceae > Arcicella > Arcicella rosea. Next base: position 664,154 of record NZ_JBEUMS010000001.1, on the reverse strand, counting down.
CTCATCAGTTATTGTAGCTATATACTTTCCTTGGGCTTTTTTATCGAATCCAGAAATGCTTGGAGTGCGATATTGAGAAGTAAAGTTATTTGGACCAGACCATGAATAATTAAAAGATATATCAATATCACTAGCATCAGAAGGGTATGTGCCTAGAACAAGACTATTTCCACTAACGTAGTTATAGATTCCTTGAAAACCAAAGTAAGTTTTCCCAATCTTTACATCAACATTTAGTGTAGTAGTCCCATCAATAGTAACGCTATAATTACCAGCATTCTCAGAGATAGTTTTTTCGATGATTGGATTTTGCTTGTTGGAAGTAAAGCCATTTGGTCCTTTCCAAACAAATGTTTTTCCACCACTGGCTTTGAGTTCAAGGGGATTGCCCAAACAAATAGGTGAATTAGAGGATACTTCTTGGCTAAATACAGTGTAATTGATACAAAATAATGTAGTAAGCAGCAATGAGTAGAAATGTTTCATGTAGTGTAATATTGATTTGTGTATAAATGTTTTACAAAGAAAATAGAAAAAATCAAGACTGAAAATTATAGGATTACTAAATAATTGTAAATCAGAAAATAAAGGGTAGCGAGACTTTACCTATGTTAACTATTTGTATTCTGGCAGCTATTTTGACTTTTAAGCTGATTTATAAACTGAAAAATATTTTTCCTCCTCATTATCAAATCATTACAAATTTTTTCTATCTTTGCACCCCCGTAAAGTAACACTTTTAGGGAATTTCACTTAATTTCTTCGCCTTTTGCCCGTGGCGATGATGTATAAAGGGCTTTTAATCAAACACATGGCTAACCAATTAGCAGATTTCGACTGGGATTTAGTCGGCACAAAAGGTATCGGTGGAGGTTATTCTGCTGAGCAGAGAGCTCAAATGGAGGCTCTAATCGAGGAAACTTTAAATTTAGTTACTGAGAAACAAGTAGTAAAAGGAACAGTCGTAGGGATTACTGACCGTGAAATTATCTTGAATATTGGTTTCAAATCAGATGGTCTTGTACCAACCTCTGAATTCAGAGATATGCCTGATTTGAAAGTAGGTGATGTAGTAGATGTTTATGTAGAAAACCAAGAAGACAAATCAGGTCAATTGATTCTTTCTCGTAAACTAGCTAAAGTAATGACTGCTTGGAAAAATATCGAAGACGCTCTTGAACAAGATGTGGTTATCGATGGTTTCGTGAAACGTCGTACTAAAGGTGGTTTGATCGTGGATATCTATGGTGTAGAAGCATTCTTACCAGGTTCACAAATTGATGTGAAACCAATCCGTGATTTCGATATCTTTGTAGGTAAGAAAATGGAAGTGAAAGTGGTTAAAATCAACCACGCTAACGATAACGTAGTTGTATCTCATAAAGTATTAATCGAGAAAGACCTTGAGCAACAACGCCAGTCTATCTTGACTAACCTTGAAAAAGGACAAGTACTTGAAGGGGTAATCAAAAACATGACTAACTTCGGTGTGTTCATCGACTTAGGTGGTGTAGATGGTTTACTTCACATTACAGACATCTCGTGGGGTCGTATCAACCACCCACAAGAAATGCTTAAACTTGACCAAAAAATCCAAGTGGTTGTTTTGGACTTCGATGAAAACAAGAAACGTATTTCATTGGGTATGAAACAATTACAAGCTCACCCTTGGGATGCTTTAGCAGAAACAACTGAAGTTGGTTCTAAAGTAAAAGGTAAAGTTGTAAATGTTGCTGATTACGGAGCATTCTTAGAAATTACTCAAGGTGTTGAAGGTTTAATCCACGTTTCAGAAATGTCTTGGTCTCAGCACTTGCGTAACCCACAAGACTTCTTGAAAGTTGGTGATACTATCGAAGCAGTTGTGTTAACACTTGACCGTGCTGAACGCAAAATGTCTTTAGGTATCAAACAATTAACTGAAGATCCTTGGACTAAACAAGATTTGTTAGCTCGTTATGCTATCGGTTCTAAACACACTGGTACTGTTCGTAACTTAACAAACTTCGGTTTATTCCTTGAATTAGAAGAAGGTATTGATGGTTTAGTTCACGTATCTGACTTATCTTGGACTAAGAAAATCAAACATCCATCTGAATTCGTTAAAGTTGGCGAAAAATTAGATGTTATCGTTCTTGAACTAGATGCTGACAACCGTCGTTTAGCTTTAGGACATAAACAATTGGAAGAAAACCCTTGGGATACTTTCGAATCAATCTTCACTTTAGGTTCAGTACATAAATCTACTGTAGTTGCGAAGAATGATAAAGGAGCTACTTTAGAGTTACCTTACGGAATCGAAGGTTTTGCTCCATTGAAGCAATTAACGAAAGAAGATGGTTCAGTTGCTGAAGTAGGTGAACAATTAGACTTCAAAGTAATTGAATTCCAAAAAGAAGATCGTAAAATTGTTCTTTCTCACGTAAGAGTTTACAACGATGCTAAAGAAGAAGCAGTAGTTGAAGAGAAAAAGAAAACAGCTAAAGACGTTCAGAAATTAGCTGATAACACTGAAAAATCTACTTTAGGTGACTTAGATGCTCTTTCAGCACTGAAAGCTCAAATGGAAGATTCAGCTCGTGAAGAGGCAAAAAAGAAATTAGACAAAAAAGCAAACGCTGCTGAATAATCTAATTTTGTTATAATTTTAAAGCGTTCTGAGAATCATTGATTTTCAGAACGCTTTTTTTATGGATGTTTTCTTATGATATCAACCTTATTATAAGCATATTATGCTTTTTTATAAAATGATTTTGAATACCTTTTTCTGAAAGATTTAAGATAAATATCAAAGAGTCTTTTGTTTTTATATTTTTTGTATTAATTTTGCACTCCAATCAAATGGTCTTGTGGCCGAGTGGCTAGGCAGAGCTCTGCAAAAGCTTCCACAGCGGTTCGAATCCGCTCGAGACCTCAGATTTTAAAGCCTTTCAGCAATCGTTGAAAGGCTTTTTATTTTTCTGGCTTTTGATAAATATGAGCTTTGGGTATATTCTTAGTTTTCACATATCCAATTCACTTATATAAAATCAATCTAAATATTGTTTTTGTACTGCAAAAAATCAATTCTTTATTACCTTTATGAGCGGTTAATTTAGATGTAAGAGTGGTCTTGATATTGTACAAACGAATCAGTGTAAATTTCAATATAAGAAAGTGCCTAAATTATGGTGTTGCTTAGAAAGATTCTAAATTGGTGAGAGCGATACGAAATTTGCAAAAAATGCACATTAAATTAATTGGTTCATAAATAATCCAATTGTACTTTTGTGACCCGCAAAAGTGTCTATTTGATAATATTGCTAAAAAAATAAACTTGCGTCTCTTATTTCCTGAAAGAGTAATCAAGTTGAGAGAATTGAAAGAATTGAATTAAATCTTGTATTTTTATATAAATGTTCTGTTATAAAACGATTATGATAACCATGAAACGCTTGAAAATTGTTGCACTAACGGCAGTTTTAGGCTTCTTCGCCGCAACTGTGAATGTTAACGCACAAGACGTAGCCGAAGGGGAACAAATTTTCAAAAACAACTGTGCCGCTTGTCACAACACAAACGATGAGACCCTAGTTGGTCCTGGCTTAAAGGGAATTGGTGAAAGAAGACCCTTAGAATGGATTGTTAAATGGGTACACAACCCTCAGGCTGTAATTGCATCTGGCGACAAATATGCGAACGACCTTTTTAAGAAGTTCAATCAAGCCCAGATGACTCCTTATCCAAACTATTCTGAAGATCAAATCAAGAGTGTAATTGCTTACATTGATGCACAGGCAGCTCCAGTAGCTCCAGCAGCAGGAGAAGGTGGAGCAGTAGCAGCCGCTCCAGCGGAAGGTTCTTCAAATGGTGGAATGATGCAATATATTTTAGTTGCGTTATTGGGAGTAATGATTCTTGTTTTAGTTGCGTTATTATCAATTGTTTCTTCTCTTTCAAAATTAGCTTCTATAGACCCTAACTCAGACGAAGCTAAAGATGTTCCTTTCTTTCAGAAAATTGCTGAAAACGGAAAAAAGTTAGCAGGAAATAGTGCATTCAAAACTGGTGCTGCATTATTAATCACTCTTTTGATTGGTAAAGCAACTATTGATACTGCTTATGGTGTAGGTATTCACCAAGGATATGCTCCAGAGCAACCAATCCAATTCTCTCACAAATTGCATGCAGGACAGTACGAAATCAACTGTAACTACTGTCACACAGGTGTTTATAAAGGAAAAGGTGCAAACATTCCTTCTGCAAACATTTGTATGAACTGTCACAATACTATCAAACGTGAATCTCCAGAAATTCAAAAAATCTATCGTTCTTTAGAAAACGATGAGCCTATTCAATGGGTTAGAGTTCACAATTTGCCTGATTTAGCTTATTTTAACCACTCTCAACATACGAATGTTGGTGGTTTAGAATGTACTAATTGTCATGGTGAAATCAATAAAATGGAAGTTGTTGAACAACGTTCATCATTAACGATGGGTTGGTGTATCGACTGTCACAGAAAGACAGATGTTAACACAAAAGACAATGCTTACTACGACAAATTAGTAGAATTACATAATAAGGAAAACAAAGAACCTTTGAAAGTTCAAAATATTGGAGGTTTAGAGTGTTCAAAATGTCACTATTAATCAAAATGATTTTCAGTGTTGACATTTTAAGTTTATAATCAAGATATTTCGTTATACATATTAGATATATGGAAAATAATACAAAACGATATTGGAGAGGGCTTGAGGAATTGACCAATGAAGCAGAATTTGTAAAGTATGCTCATCGTGAATTTGGAGATGCCCCTACAACAGATGAAAAAGGTGAAGCTATTATTGATGGTACAAATACCAATCGCCGTGACTTTTTAAAAGTTTTAGGTTTTGGAGTATCAGCAGTTACTTTGGCAGCTTGTGAAGCGCCAGTAAAAAAGACTATCCCTTATTTGAACAAACCTGAAGATGTAGAACCAACAATTGCAAACTGGTACGCATCTACTTTTACTGATGGTGGTGACTATGCTTCAGTATTGGTTAAAACTCGTGAAGGTCGTCCAATCAAAATAGAAGTAAACCCTCAGTCATCTCTTACGAAAGGTATTTCTGCTCGTGTTCATGCTTCTGTATTGAGTCTTTATGATAATGAGAAATTAAAAGGAGCTTTAGTGGCAGGTGCACCGGCAGATTGGAAAGTAGCTGATAAAGAAATTATATCAGGACTTACTAAAATTGCTGCTAAAGGTGGGCAGATTAGAATTGTATCAAACACAATTTTATCACCAACTACTAAGAAAGTAATTGCAGAGTTTATTGCAAAATACCCTACAACACAATTAGTAACTTATGATGCTAACTCGTTGTCAGGTCTTGCGCAAGCGAACGGAGGTATTTTACCAAGTTTTGATTTTAGTAAAGCAAAAACAATTGTTTCTATCGGTGCTGATTTCTTAGGAACTTGGTTATCAGGAGATGAGTTTTCAGAACAATGGGCTAAAACTCGTAGAGTTAGCTCTGCTGAAGGTGGAAACAAAGAGATGTCTCGTCATTATCAGTTTGAGACTATCATGTCGATGACTGGTGCTAACTCAGATTATCGTGCAACTTATAAACCATCGCAAGAAGGTTTAGTGGTCGCTTCACTTTATAATGCAGTAGCTTCTAAACTTGGCGCTACAACGATTGCTACTTCAGCGGTAAAAGTTGATCATCTAGATAAAGCTGCTGCTGACTTAGTAGCAACTAAAGGTGCATCATTGGTAGTTTCTGGTTCTAATGACCCAGCAGTTCAATCAATTGTTGTTGCTATCAACAGTTTATTGGGCTCTTATGGAACTACGATTGATGCAGGTTCTCCTGTAAGTTATCGCTCAGGTTCAGATGTAGCAATGAATAGCTTTATTTCTGAAGCGAAAGCTGGTCAAATTGCTGCTGTAATCTTCTATAATGCTAATCCAGTTTATAATCACCCACGTGGAGCAGAATTAGCAGAGGCTTTACCAAAAATTGAATTAAGTATTTCAACTAACGACAGAGCAGACGAAACAGGTTCGCTTTGTAAATATAGCACTCCAGATTCTCACTACTTAGAATCTTGGAATGACTCAGAACCTAAAAAAGGTTACTTCTCATTCACTCAACCTACTATCTCAACAATTTTCAAGACTCGTCAAGCGCAATCAAGTTTCTTAACTTGGTCAGGTTTGAACGGTGACTATGCTACATATCTTGAAAATAGCTGGTTAGGTATTTTAGGTGGAAAAGTTGCTTGGTCTAAAGTATTGCACGACGGTATTTATGAGTTAGGTTCAACTGTATCTGCAGTAACACCAGCTGTAAATCTTGCTGAAGCTGCTACTTTAGTTGCTAAAAACTATAAAGCTACTTCTGATAAAATGGAATTAGCTATTTATGAAAAAGTAATTATGGGTTCTGGTTCTCAAGCTAACAACCCTTGGTTACAAGAATGTCCAGAGCCAGTATCTAAAGCATGTTGGGGCAATTATGCAACAGTATCTTTAGCAACGGCTAAAAAATTAGCGTTAGATCAAGAAGTAGAATTAGATACACTTGAAGTTGAAGTTTCAGTAAATGGTAAATCAGTTAAATTACCATTCATTGTTCAGCCAGGTCAGGCAAATGATACTGTAGCTATTGCTATCGGTTACGGACGTACTAAAGCTGGTAAATCTGCTGATGGTGTAGGTGTTAATGTTTATCCATTCGCTTCAGTTGTTAATGGAAATGTTGCTTATTTCAATGCAGGCGATGTTCAAGTAAAAGCAACTGGTGAAACTGCTAAAATTGCTCGTACACAAACTCACAATACAGTAATGGCTCGTGAGGCTGTTGTTCAAGAAACAGTATTAAGCGCTTACAAGAAAAATGTAGAAGCTGGTCGTTTCAAACCAGAAATTTCAACAGCAGAAGGTAAGAAAAGTGCATTAGACATTACATTATGGAATGGACACAAATATAATAATCACGCATGGGGTATGGTCATCGACCTTAACACATGTACTGGTTGTTCCGCTTGTGTGGTTTCTTGTAATGCTGAAAATAACATTGCAGTAGTTGGTCGTCAAGAAGTAATTAATCGTCGTGAAATGCACTGGATGCGTATCGACCGTTATTATTCTTCTGATGCTGATGTTGAAGATGTAAAAGGATTAGAATATGCTTCTGAAAATCCAGAAGTTGTGTTCCAACCAATGTTATGTCAACACTGTAATAATGCTCCTTGTGAAACTGTTTGTCCAGTATTGGCAACTACTCACTCTACAGAAGGACTTAACCAAATGACTTACAACCGTTGTATTGGTACACGTTACTGTGCTAACAACTGTCCATATAAAGTTCGTCGTTTCAACTGGTTCCGTTATTACCAAACAGACGAGTACGATTTCCACTTCAACAACGATTTAGGTCGTATGGTAATTAACCCAGACGTAACAGTTCGTTCACGTGGGGTTATGGAAAAATGCTCGATGTGTGTTCAACGTATCCAAGCTGGTAAATTAGAAGCGAAGAAAGAAAAGAGAAGACCAAAAGATGGAGAAATCCAAACTGCTTGTTCTCAGTCTTGTCCTACTAACGCTATTACTTTTGGAGATATGAATGATGAAACATCAGAAATCTCAAAATTATTAGCAGTAGAACACAAAGGCCGTGCATTTGGTGTAATCGAAGAAATTAACGTTAAGCCTAGTATTTCTTATTTAGTGAAAATTCGTAACAAGGATGAAGTAGCTAAAAAAGAAGAAGCTAAAGCTGAGCACAAAGAACACGCATAATATTGTCAGAATGATATTGAAGAGTAATATTTATGAATAGATTTTACTCTTCAATCATTTTTTTTGATCCATCACTGAAATTAAAACTATCAAATATTAAAATATGTCGCACGTAGTATCACCCATAAGAGAAACCCTCGTTTCAGGCGGTAAATCTTATCACGACGTTACAAATGATATTTGTAAGCAAGTAGAAGGGGCTCCAACAAAAGAATGGAAAATTGCTTTTGGAGTATCTCTCGTAGTTTTTGCTTACGGTGCTTATTGTCTATTCTGGACATGGTGGCAAGGAATCGGAGTCTGGGGCTTAAATAAAACAGTTGGCTGGGCTTGGGATATTACCAACTTCGTATGGTGGGTAGGTATTGGTCACGCTGGTACTTTGATTTCTGCCGTACTATTATTATTCCGTCAGAAATGGAGAACATCTATTAACCGTGCTGCGGAAGCAATGACAATCTTTGCTGTACTTTGTGCTGCATCATTTATCTTGGCTCACATGGGTCGTCCTTGGTTATTTCACTGGGCATTACCATTACCAAACACATTTGGTTCACTTTGGGTAAACTTCAACTCTCCATTGGTTTGGGACGTTTTCGCTATCTCAACTTACCTTTCAGTATCGTTAGTATTCTGGTATTTAGGTCTTGTACCTGACTTGGCTACTATTCGTGACAGAGCACAAACTAAAGCTTCAAAATTCTGGTACGGCTTATTCAGTTTAGGTTGGAATGGTTCAGCAAAAACTTGGGCACGTTATGAATACGTATCTTTAATTCTTGCAGGTATTTCAACACCACTTGTACTTTCTGTACACACGATTGTATCAATGGACTTTGCAACTTCTGTAATTCCAGGATGGCATACTACCATTTTCCCTCCATACTTCGTTGCTGGTGCGATTTTCTCAGGATTTGCAATGGTACAATCTTTATTATTAATTACTCGTGTAGTATTTAAATTAGAAGATTATATCACAATTGAGCACATCGAAATGATGAACATCATCATTACTGTTACAGGCTCAATCGTAGGTATTGCTTATTTAACAGAGTTCTTCATCGCTTGGTATTCAGGAGTAGAATACGAAAGCTACTGTTTCGTTAACCGTGCTACTGGTCCTTACTGGTGGGCATATTGGATGATGATGAGCTGTAACGTAATTTCTCCACAACTTTTCTGGTTCAAAAAATTACGTACAAGTATCCTTGTTTCATTCATCTTATCTGTGATTGTAAATATCGGTATGTGGTTCGAACGTTTTGTAATTATCGTTTCTTCATTGCACCGTGACTATATCCCTTCTTCATGGGCTATGTTCTCGCCAACAATGTATGATATTGGTGATTATATTTTCTCTTTCGGCTTATTCTTTACATTATTCTTCTTGTTTGCGAAATTCTTACCTGTAATCAATATGTTCGAGGTTAAGTCTGTAATGAAAGGTGTTTCAACAAACTATCCTTTCAAGAAAAAACAAGGTGGAGAAAAATCTAAAGAAAATGTTCACTAGTAATTAAGTTCAACATTTTACTAGTTACAAATCACAAAACAGAATAAAGATTCAAACAATGGATTCAACAGAAAGATATTTAGTCGGAGTATATGATGATGATGATGAAGTCTTACAAGCTGTAACAACAGTGAAGAAAAGCGGAATCAAAATCGAAGAAGTTTATACTCCATTCCCAATTCACGGATTAGATGTTGCAATTGGACATCCACGTACTCGTATTCCTATCGCAGCCTTTTTATTTGGTTGTTTAGGTTTAACATGTATTTTCTCTTTGATAAACTATACAATGGTTTTCGACTGGCCAATGATTATTGGTGGTAAAGACTTCTTTGCTTTGCCAGACTGGATTCCAGTTTCATTTGAAGGTACAGTATTGTTTACTGCCTTTGGTATGGTTGGTACTTTCTTGGTATCAAACAGCTTGTGGCCAGGTAAGAAACCAAGAACTTTCGATTTAAGAAGCACAGATGATAGATTTATTTTGACTGTCAATATGGCAAACAATAAAAAGTCAGAATCAGAAATCGAATCTATTTTGAAAGCAACAGGTGCAATCGAAGTGAACGTTAAGCAATTTTAGTTTATGTCACTTGAAATGATTTCTAGGTGATTGACGAAAAAAATATTTCTAAAATTATGTTTACTAACAAAACAAAAAGTCTTTTAGTAAGTGGAGTTATCGCATTATCGCTAACAGCTTGTAAGGACAAACATAACGATCCAGGGACTGAATTTGCTCCAAATATGTATCATTCGGTAGGATACGAGCCAATGTCACAGTCTGAAGGAGATACAAACCATATTAATCCTTACGGAATGAATATGCGTTTACCAGTAAAAGGAACTGTACCTCGTAGTAATTTTGGCAAAGCACAAAGTGATTCTGTGAATGCTAAATTACTTCAAATGGACTTAATTGCTCGAAACATTAAATCTGGAGATATGGCTTCTTCTGAAGCTTTATTGAGTAATCCTTTTGCTCCTACAGAAAAAAACCTTGAAGCTGGTAAAGAACAATACGAAAGATTCTGTCAGCATTGCCACGGTGAGGCTGGTAAAGGTGATGGTCTTGTAGGTAAAAAATATGCGGGTGTACCTGTATATTCATCTGATGCTTTGAAAGATGTAAATGACGGACATATTTATCATACAATTACGCATGGAAAAGGTAGAATGTGGGCACATGGTTCACAAATTTCTTCTGCTGACCGTTGGAAGATTGTATTGTATGTTCATGAATTGCAAAAGCAATAGTATTATTTGCGAAGGATTATTTCGGAGTTTCATGGCAAACTCTTTAAAAGTATAAAATCAAACTTACAAACTTTATAGTATAATGGCGGGACATTCACATTTTTCCCCAGCTAACGTCGAAGAATATTTTGAGTTCACGGCGGAGGGTCGCAAGAGAATCATTTATGCTTTTGTGGCTGGAGTTGTAGCTCTACTAGTTGGAATTTATTTGTTATCACGTGGTGAAGGGCACGAAGTAGTTCAAGCAGCTGCTGAACATGGTGCTGAGCACGGAGAACACCTTTCTGGCGGAGCGGTTTCTCATCATGGTGATTACGACTGGACGAACCGTATCTGGGCAAACCTTTGGTTGAACGGAGTATATTTTACAGGTATTGCTGTAATCGGTATGTTCTTCGTTTCAATTCAATACCTTGCTAAAGCTGGTTGGTCATCAGTAATTAAAAGAATTCCAGAAGCGTTTCCACGTTTCTTGATGGTAACTGGACCAGTTTTAATTTTAACATTCATTTTCAAAGGCGATGTTATTTTCCACTGGATGCACCATGGAATTACTGATCCTTCAAGCGAGCATTATGATAAAATCATTGCTGGAAAATCAGGATATTTAAATCAAGGATTTTTCTTAGGTAGAATGGTTGTATTTTTTGTGCTTTGGTTAGTTCTTTGGAACTGGATGCGTAAAAAATCTATTGATGAAGATTTGAACGGAGGCAGTGCTAATTTTTACGATATGGTGAAAATTGCTACAGGTTTTATTGTAGTAATGGGTATTTCAAGCTCAATGTCAGCTTGGGACTGGGTTATGTCTATCGACACTCACTGGTTCTCTACAATGTTCGGATGGTATATGTTCTCTTCATGGCATGTTACAGGCTTAGCTACTATTACTTTAACTGTATTGTTATTGAAAGACAAAGGCTATATGCAATATGTGAATTTTAGCCATTTACACGATTTAGGTAAATTCATGTTTGCTTTCTCTATCTTCTGGACTTACGTTTGGTTCGAACAATTTTTGTTGATTTACTATGCTAACTTCCCTGAAGAAACGATTTATTTCTTAGAGCGTTGGGAAGGTCATGACAAAATTTACAAGGCTACAGAAATATTAAACGTTGTGTTTAACTTCTTCTTCCCATTCTTAGTAATGATGACTCGTGATGCAAAAAGAACTGCAATTTTCTTAAAAATCTGTTGTGCTTTCATCATCGTTGGTCACTACTTAGACTTCTACCAAATGATTATGCCAGGAACACTTGGACCACACGGTGGATTCGGATTAGTAGAGTTTGGTATGGTTACAATTTTTGCTTCTGCTTTCATTTACATTGTATCAAATGAATTAACGAAAGCTTCTTTAGTAGCTAAAAACCATCCTTTCTTGGAAGAAGCTCTTCATCACGATATTTAATTTTATTGAAATAGAAAAAATGTTTTATCACAAAAAACATTTTTGATAAACATTTTATTAAGAATTTATAATTAAAATTTATTTACGAACATGACGTATTTAATAGGACTTTTGTCAGTAATATTCTTGATTTTGGCAATTATCATTGTCAGCAAGAGTATGGCTTTATCAAAAGGTATTCAGGGAACTGATACAGACTCTGATGTACCAGTTGACGGAGCTAATAATCTAAATGCAATTGGGTTCATTATATTCTTGGTTTTAGGTTCTATTGGTGCTGCATGGTCGTTTTTCCACGCAAGACCAGACTTTTTACCAGTAGCGGCATCAGAACATGGTGTTAAAACAGATAGTATGTTTTGGATTTCAATGGGAGTTATTACTTTCGCATTCTTTGTTACGAATGCACTTCTATTTGTTTTCCCTTTTATCTATCGTTATAAAAAAGGAAATATTGCAACTTTTTATCCAGTTAACCACAAGCTAGAACTTATCTGGACTGTAATCCCTGCTATTGTAATGGCAGTACTTGTATTTACAGGTTGGAGAACTTGGAGAGATATTACTTCACAAGCACCAGATAATGCTGTTGTGATTGAAGTGACAGGTCACCAATTCGGATGGTATGTTAGATATGCTGGAAATGATGACAATAAATTAGGAAATAATAACTATAAATTGATTGATAATACAAACAGTATAGGTATTGATTTTACTGATGAGAAATCATTCGATGATTTTACTGCTAACGAAATGCACATTCCAAAAGGAGTGCCTGTATTATTGAAAATCAAAGCTCAAGACGTATTACACTCTGTTTATTTACCTTACCAAAGGGTTAAAATGGATGCAGTACCAGGAATGCCAACTAAATTCTGGTTTGTTCCAACGATTTCAACAGATGAGATGCGTTATAAAACTGGTAATCCTGATTTTAATTATAAGTTAAACTGTACTGAAATTTGTGGTAGTGGTCACTTCGGTATGGCAATCACAGTTTTCGTTGATGAACCAGATGAGTATGCAGCTTGGTGTAAACAACAAAAGCCATTCTTAACTCAAAATCCTGATTACTTGGCTAAAGTTCCTGAAAAGTTCAAAGCAAAAGCTCAAAAATACATTGAAGCTCCTGCTGTTGAAGCAGACAGTACTACAGCAACAGAAACAGCTACAGCTGGAACGGCATCTTTACGTTAAACTACTTATTCAACAAGAATAAATTTTCATTAATTATGGCAACTGCGACACTAAACGCTACAGACGCTCATGCACACGAGCATGAACATGAGCATCACGAGTTAGGCTTTGTACAAAAATATATATTTTCAGAAGATCACAAAACGATTGCTAAGCAGTACTTAATTTCAGGTATTATCTGGGCATTTTTTGGTGGTGCGATGTCAATTATCTTCCGTTTGCAATTAGGTTTTCCTGATATGGATTTAACTTGGTTAAAGCCAGTGTTAGGTCAATGGATTGTTGATGGAAAACTAGAGAAAGAGTTTTATTTAGCACTTGTTACTATGCACGGAACCATCATGGTATTCTTTGTATTAACAGCAGGTTTATCAGGTACTTTCTCAAACTTTTTGATTCCTCTTCAAATTGGAGCAAGAGATATGGCTTCGGGCTTTATCAACATGTTATCATATTGGTTCTTCTTCTTAGCATCAATTATCATGTTTGCTTCATTGTTTACTGAAACAGGTCCAGCATCTGGCGGTTGGGTAATTTATCCACCACTAAGTGCATTACCACAAGCAATGCCTGGTTCTGGTTTAGGGATGACATTATGGTTGACAAGTATGACGTTCTTTATCGTTTCTCAGTTAATGGGCGGTATCAACTACATTTGTACAGTTATTAACCTTCGTACACGTGGAATGTCATTCACTAAATTACCTTTGACTATCTGGGCGTTTTTCTTTACAGCTATCTTAGGTCTTTTATCTTTCCCTGTATTATTATCGGCTGCTTTGTTATTGATTTTCGACCGTAGCTTTGGTACATCATTCTATTTGTCAGAAATCTATATCGGCGGTGAAGCTTTACCAAACGTAGGTGGTTCGGCTATTTTATACCAACACTTATTCTGGTTCTTGGGTCACCCTGAAGTATATATCGTATTACTTCCAGCTTTAGGTATCACTTCTGAAATTATTGCTACTAACTCTCGTAAACCAATCTTTGGTTACCGTGCGATGATTGGTTCAATGATGGGTATTACAATGCTTGCATTTATTGTATGGGCTCACCACATGTTCGTAACAGGTATGAATCCATTCTTAGGTTCAGTATTTATGTTCCTAACATTGATTATTGCAGTACCTTCAGCAGTAAAAGCATTTAACTATATTACAACACTTTGGAGAGGTAATATCATCTTTACTCCAGCGATGTTGTTCTCTATTGGTCTAGTATCATTGTTTATCTCAGGTGGTTTAACAGGTATTATTCTTGGTAACGCCGCTTTAGATATTAACTTACACGATACTTACTTTGTAGTTGCTCACTTCCACTTAGTAATGGGTGCTGCATCATTCTTCGGATTGATGGCTGGGGTTTATCACTGGTTCCCTAAAATGTTCGGAAAAATGATGAACAAAAACATGGGATACGCTCACTTCTGGGCAACTTTCATCGGTGTTTATTGCGTATTTTTCCCAATGCACTATGTAGGTTTAGCAGGTTTCCCACGTCGTTATTATTCATTTACTGCATTAGGTAATGGTAGAATGGAAGCTTTTGTTGATATGAACATGTTTATCTCAATAGCTGCTATTTTAACATTCACTGCGCAAGTGATATTTGTAATTAACTTTGTTTATTCTATCTTCAAAGGAAAAACAGCTCCACAAAACCCTTGGAACTCTACTACTTTGGAATGGACTACTCCAGTTGTTCCAGTACATGGTAACTGGGAAGGTGAAATTCCAGCAGTATATCGTTGGGCTTACGACTACAGTAAACCAGGTTCAGCAGTAGATTTCATTCCACAGAACGTTCCATATTCAGCAACACCTGAATCTAACTTACCAGAGGAGAATGAGGAGATTGCACATGAAAAGGATATTGAAGATTTATTAGATATTCAAAATTCATCTTATAGTCACTAAGATGTTAAAAAACCTCTAAGATTGAGAATGTGTTAATTTAGGTTATCTTAAATTAACATATTCTCAATTTTTCTTTTTAGAAGATTCATTTAGTTCGATTTCGCATTAAATGAATTGAGTTTATCAATGTTTAAATATTCTAATAATGCTTTTTAGGAAATTAGGAATATTAACAATCATTACGATTTATCTATTAGTATTGGCTGGTGGAATTGTTAGGAGTACTAGTTCAGGAATGGGTTGTCCAGATTGGCCAAAATGCTTTGGCATGCTAATTCCACCAACTGATGTAAGCCAACTTCCGCATAATTACCAAGAAATTTATGCAGAAAAATTGCATGGAGAAGTAGAATTTAATGCAACAAAAACATGGATAGAGTACGCAAATAGATTACTGGGTGCTTTTACTGGGATTGTTGTATTTGCGACCTTTATAGCTTCTATTTTCTATTACTTCAAGAAAGATAGAGTAATCGTATATTTATCATTTCTAGGCGTTATTTTAATAGGTGCGAATGGAGTATTAGGGAAATATGTAGTCGATTCTTTTTTGAAGCCTGGTGTTGTAACACTGCACATGTTGTTAGCCGTACTGGTTGTATTTGTATTACTTTATGCCATTGCTAGGGCTTGGTCTGAAGTAATTTCAGTTGAAACAATTAGCCAAAAATCAACTTTAAATTTGGTTCTGGTTTTAACATTGGTACTTTCTACTTCGCAAGTATTATTAGGTACACAAGTAAGAGAAGCAATTGATAGAGTAGTGGCTAATCCCTTATTCGGATATAATAGAAATACTTGGATAGAACAAATGGGATTGCCGTTTTTGATTCATCGTTCGTATTCGTTGGTAATACTTGCTCTACATGTATATTTAATTTGGCTTCTGAAAAAGAATATCCAAAGAGAAGGTTTGACATATAAATTTATGGTAGCACTTTTAGCAATTGTTATCATAGAAATTATTTCAGGAATAATAATGGCTTACTTTGGTGTGCCAGCATATATTCAACCAATTCATTTAACGCTTGCTATTTTGTCGTTAGGAATACAGTTTATCGTTTATCTGTTAATAAATGCTGAACGTGTATTTAAGGCAAGTAAAAGCTAGTTTTTAGCAAAGTAATTTTAGAATAAAATGAATATTTGATATTCATAAAGTGTAATGATCTCAAAAGAAGAAAACATTCCTATCGGAATAGCTTTAAAAGTGAAAGCATATTACGAATTATTGAAATTTAGATTATCAGCGCTAGTTGCATTTTCTGGTGCATTTGGTTATTCGTTAGCTGTAGATCATATCGATTGGGAAAAAATAATTTATATTAGTTTAGGCGGTTTTTTTATTACTGGTGCAGCAAATATCGTGAACCAGATTAAAGAAAAAGAACTAGATAAACTAATGAAAAGAACACAGAACAGGCCATTACCTACTGGACGATTGTCGGTAAATGAAGCGACTGTATTCTGTATTATTTTGTTAATTATCTCATCATATATTCTATTTATTGAGTTTAATTATAAGGCTGGCTTACTCGGATTATTAAGTTTTTTACTCTATGGGTTTGTATATACACCATTGAAACGAGTAGGGCCAATTTCAGTTTTTGTAGGTGCTTTTCCCGGTGCTTTCCCTCCGATGATTGGTTGGGTTGCAGCCACAAATCATTTTGGATTAGAACCCGGAATTTTATTTGCAATTCAGTTTTTTTGGCAATTCCCACATTTTTGGGCTATTGCATGGGTTGCGGATGAAGATTATCAAAGAGCAGGCTTTAAAATGTTACCCAATAATGGTCACAAAGATTTAAGAACTGCTTTGACAATGATGATGTACACCATCTTTTTGGTTCCATGTGGTTTTGTGCCTTATTTGTTACACATGACAGGTATAAACTCTGCAATGGTAGCCGTTTTGTGTGGAGTATTGTTTTTATCACAGACATTTTATTTAATGTCGAAACCAACTGATAAAGCAGCCTTGATGATGATGTTTGGGTCGTTTATATATTTGCCAATCGTGCAAATAGCTTTTTTGATGGACAAGGTATAATTTTGATTTAGAATTGACAGTTAACAAATAATGACACAAGAACATTTAGCCAATATAAAGCTAGGAGAGCCTGAAGAAACGCTCTCGATGAACCCAAAGAAGTTTATGCTTTGGTTAGCAATCGTATCAATAACCATGATGTTTGCAGGATGGACTTCAGGTTATTTAGTAAGAAAAGCAGAAGGTAGATGGCACGAGTTTGAATTGCCTCAAATCTTTTGGTATTCAACAATTATATTGTTTGTAAGTAGTATTTCAATGATTTTCGCAGTGAGAGCTGCAAAAAAAAATAAATTCAGTACACTCAAAACAGCAATTTCTATTACTTTTGTGTTCGGGTTGGTGTTTTTAATCACTCAAGTAATTGGTTTCTCTGATTTAATTGAGAATCAATTATACTTCGCTGGAAGTGATGTTGCCGCTTCTTGGATTTATGTATTAGTAGGTTTACATGGCTTACACGTATTTTCAGGATTAGTAGTTTTATTGGTTTCTTTGGTTTCATCGTTTAAGTTTACGACCGAATCTAAAAACCTTACTAGAATCCAATTATGCGCTACTTATTGGCACTTTTTGGATATACTCTGGTTGTATTTATTCTTTTTCTTGTATTTTAATCGTTAATCTGTTTAAATTAGCGAACTTTTAAATAATTAATAAACCCCAAATTATAAAAGATGTCTGCATTACACGCTGCTACTGCCGTTCCTGAAAAATTGACATGGTCGGGTGGTTCAGAGCCTTTGAAAGCTAGTTACGGAAAACTAATGATGTGGTTTTTCTTACTTTCAGATACGTTCACTTTCTCAGCCTTATTGGTAACTTACGGTATGATTCGCTTTAGCCAGCAAGCATACACTGGTGCTCATGAAAAGTTTTTCTTCTCTACTACGCACTGGCCAATCCCTGACAAAGTATTCGAAGCTGTTCCATTTTTACATGGTGTTGAGGCTCCATTAGTTTTTGTTGGAATCATGACATTTATTTTGATTTTCAGTTCTGTTACTATGGTATTGGCTGTTGAAGCTGGTCATCGTGGCGACCGTGCTGATGTTGAAAAATGGATGCTTTGGACAATTGTAGGAGGTTTTACTTTCTTAGGTTCTCAAGCTTGGGAATGGACTCACTTCATTCATGGTCCTGCTGATTTAGCTTTAGCTGCTAAAGACGCATTGGGTAATCCTATTGAAGGTGCAAATTTGACTCGTAATCCTTACGGTCCTCCAGCATTTGCAGATTTATTCTTCTTTATTACAGGTTTCCACGGAACTCACGTATTCTCAGGTGTTATCTTAAATATCTTGATTTTCTTTAACACAGCTACAGGCTTGTACGAGCGTCGTGGTCACTACGAAATGGTAGAGAAAGTAGGTCTTTACTGGCACTTTGTAGATTTAGTTTGGGTGTTTGTATTTACATTCTTCTATCTTGTATAATTCGATAACTGTTAATCTAAAAATATAATGGCATCACATAATCATTCATCACATGTTGATGAAAAAGTAATTCCACCAGCACAAACGGCGGCTATCTGGAAAACGTTTTGGATTCTTTTAGTCCTTACAGCGATAGAATTCGTTATTGCATTTACTTTACCAGCTAACCATTTTAGAGTTGCTATCTTCGTTATAATGACAATTGTTAAAGCATTTTTCATCGTAGGAGAATTTATGCACTTGAAACATGAAGTGAAAACGCTTATCTGGTCTGTATTAATACCAACAGTGTTTGTAGTTTGGTTATTGATTGCTTTGATGTACGAAGGCGGTCACCTTTACTGATATAATTTGTGGATAATTACTTCTTGGTAATTATCCACAAATGTTTTAGTAGCGATACTAAAACATTAAGATTGATTAAAGAAAACAATCATGCAAAAGTCTCAAAAAGCTGGAATCCTAATCGCTGCGTTAGTTGTTCCAGCTTTAATTTTTTTATATTTAAAGGGTTTTGGTGAAAACCATTATGAATTACCCTACATGATTCCATTGACAGATTCTACAACTGGAAATGTGATGTTGAAGAAAAATCCAAATCCAAGATGGAATCAACCTGAAATGGATACCGTTTTTCATACTATTCCTAACTGGGAATTGATAGATGAAAATGGGAGTGAGTTTTCGAGCAGTACATTGAAAGGAAAAATTTATGTAACAGATTTTTTCTTTACAAGATGTACTTCTATTTGTCCAAAGATGTCAACGCAACTTACAAGAGTACAAGATACTTTTTCAGAAAATGAAGAAGTAAATTTTGTTTCTATCTCTGTTGACCCTTCTCATGATGACGCTCAACAATTGAAAAAATATGCCAAAGAATACGACGCTAAAAGTGGAAAATGGCATTTTTTGACTGGTGAAAAAAAAGTGATTTATCCCTTGGCTGTGAAAGGATATTACATTCCAGTAGCAGATGCTTCAGAGTATGATAAAGCAATTAAAATTCCAGACGAAACATTTATCCATTCTGAAAAGTTAATACTTGTAGATAAGGAAGGACACATCAGAGGTTTTTATGATGGAACTGACAAAAAGGATGTTGATAGATTAATCCTTGAAATGAGAGTACTCTTGAAAATATATCAAACCAATAGTTGATTTAGAAAACGGAAAGAAAAATGGCTTCATTAGTGGTAGAGAAAAACGAAAAAAATGAAAAGCTAGTTAATGTTTTGTCAATTGCAATTCCTTTAGCAGTAGCAGTACTGATAGGAGTTCGTACAAAAATTGATTTAGGAGCTTGGACAAAAATATTACCTCATGTAATTGGTGTACTTAATACAACCACTTCAATTACATTAATTATTGGCTACATTTTTATTAAAAATAATAATATTAAATGGCACCAAAAAATGATGAGTTTGTCGTTCATTCAAGGTTCATTGTTTTTAGTTTTATATATATTGTACCATATTTCTAATCCTTCTACTCCTTTTAAAGGCGAAGGAGCTATAAGAGCAGTATATTATTTTTTCTTACTTTCGCACATTGGTTTATCCATTAGTGTGGTATGGTTTGTCCTTAGATCAATGTATTATGCTTTGAGTAATCAAATTGATTTACATAAAAAAATTGTAAAATTTACTTTCCCAATGTGGTTATATGTTTCGGTAACAGGTGTAATTGTTTACTTGATGATTTCTCCATATTATAAGTAATCGTTTTCCCCCATAAAGGATTTATGAAAAAACTCATTTTAACTTCCCTTATATTTTTGCTTTCGCTGTCGATGAGCTTTGCACAATGTGCTATGTGCCGAATGACGGTAGAGAGTACGGTTTCGAATGGTAGAAGCCAAATTGCATCAAACTTGAACTTTGCTATTTTGTATTTATTAGTTACACCATACTTGATTGTAGCAGTTGTTGGATATTTGTGGTGGAAGAGTTCAAAAAAGAGTATGTCGCCTCAAACAATTTTGAGACAACGTTTAAGAAAAGCTTTCAGTTAATAAAAATGGTTTCAGAACACATTCTGAAACCATTTTTATTATTCCCAAAGTGGATAATATTCTAGCCGAATTTGTTCGCCAAAAAAGATTTTTGTTGATGTTTCAAATGATTGTGTATAGTCTGAAACATAAAAATGTTTGATATGCGCATTTAAAGCATTCAAAGCATTATTTTCAGACAGAAACTCCTTAACAGACTTTGCTACGATTTCAGAAGTATCCAAAACTGTTACAGAATCTTTGTAATAATTTTCTATTTGCTTTTTGATTAATGGATAATGTGTACAACCTAAAATAAGCGCTTCTATATCTTTCAATTCTTCATTTTTTAAGTATTCTTGAATAATACTTTCAGAAATATTATGGTTAAAAAAACCTTCTTCAATCATCGGAGCGAGTAATGGTGTTGCCAATGACTTTAAAGTAATATCTTTTTCTAAAGCATCTGTTTTTTTACGATAAATATTAGAGTTTACGGTTTGCTTTGTACCAATCAAGCCAATTGTTTTACCTGCATAGTTTTCTGAAATATAATTAACCACTGGGTCAATTACATTCATTACTTTGGCTTTGCTACCTACATATTCTTTTACCAATTCATAAGCAGCAGCCGAGGCTGAATTACAGGCAATCAAAATGATTTTACATTTTTGTTGCAATAAAACATTACAAATTTTGATAGAATATGCTTGAATCGCTGCCGCAGATTTATCACCATAAGGCAAGTGTGCAGTATCGCCAAAGTAAATAATATTTTCGTTTGGAAGTAGTTTTGTTACTGCATGAGCAACTGTTAAGCCACCAATACCGCTATCAAAAATGCCAATTGCTGCAGATGAATTCATATAAAAATGATTAGAATGGGAAATTTCGTATGAATTTGACCTTCTTTAAAATTGTTCTTTAGAAAGAAAAATCAATTATTGTTTACAAATTTGAATATTCAATATTTATCGTGCAACCTTTCATTAGTATATTTCATCTTGAAAGTAATTAAGTTAACAAATTGCTCTGAACCCCAGATTTATAAAAAGCTAAACCAGAACTTTATACCGTGAAACTGATTACTTTATTTCAAACTGAAGAGGCATTAGTAAAAGCTTGTCAGAAAGGCGATCCAAAAGCCCAACGAAGAGTTTACGAGAAGTATTCCCCAAAAATGTTGGGGATATGTTTTAGGTATGTGCACGATGAATTTGAAGCGGAAGAAGTAATGATTGAAGGTTTTGTAAAAGTATTCGACAAGATTAATAGTTTTAAATTGGAAGGAAGTTTTGAAGGATGGATTCGTCGGATTATGGTTAATGAATCGTTGATGTATCTGAGAAGTAACAAGAAAACACAATTTGAAGTAAGCTATGATCAAATTCTTTACGAACCAGAACCCGAACAATTCAGAACAGACCTTGAAACAAAAGATTTACTTAAATTAATAGAGAAACTTCCTACAGGCTATCGAACAGTATTTAATTTATATGCCATCGAAGGATATTCTCATGCAGAAATTGCCGACCAATTAGGAATAACTGAGAGTACATCGAAATCTCAATTATCAAGAGCAAGAGTAATTTTACAAAATGCAGTCGTTCAAATGATTTAACTCGATTTTGATTAATCGAAAAATATATGAAAAACCAAGAAAATATTGATAAGTTTTTTGCCGAAAAGCTACAGCAATACGAGCGTCAACCACGTGCTGCTGCATGGGAAAAACTACAAACAAGATTAGAAAAGCAAGAAAGTAAAGTAATACCGCTTTGGTGGAAATTTGCTTCTGCTGCTTCTGTTGCTTTACTATTAGCCTCAGGAGTCTATTGGTTGAATACTTCTGAAAATACTGTGGATGATAAATTTGCTTCTGTAGAAAAAAGTAACCCAAAAGTAAAAACAGAAAAGAATTTTGCGGAAGTAATAAAATCTTCTGAAGAAAAAGAAAGTCTAGCAAGTCTTCAAGATAATGAGAAGATTACAGTGGAAATCGCAGCAGGCAAACGCAATGAGAAGGTGATTGTGCCTAAGCATAAAAAAACTAAGTTTGAAAAAGCACTGACAAATAGTAATGAAGAAGTGATTTTAAGTAAAAATATTACTCTTCAACCTATTTCAAAACCTAGTCTTGAAACCAATACGATTGTGTTAGTTGTAGAAAATACTCAAAAACCAATTGTAAAACCTGAGAAAGAGACAATCGTTCTGAATTTAATAGAAACACAATCAGAAACTGTTGCAGAAGCCACGGTTCTTGATGAAAGTGCTAATAGAAAACAAAGCAAATTCAATAAAATTTGGCAACAATTGAAAAGAGCTAAAAATGGTGAAAATGTGGACTGGAAAGAAGTAGGCTTTAAACCACAAAAGTTATTAGCTAGAGCAGATGCCAAAATAGAAAATGCTTTGACAAACGGAGAAGAAACAGAAAAATAAATAAAATTGATGCAACCAAAGATTAACCATTTGCATCTTAAAATGTAAACAACGAGTTTTTAGATTAACTACTAATTTAATTCAAAACCAAGGCATGCAGGAATAGAATTAACCGGTACAGAAATCTCTTAAAACCTAAAAACAATAAATAAAATCGCCATGGAAACGTTCAGAATCAAGAGTATCGTGAGCAAAATCACTTTCTCAATAATTTTTTCAGTTTTTGTTAGCTCAATAACTAGTTTTAAAAGTTCGGCAAAATCAAATGAAGCAGATTCAACAGTTATTAATATCGACAAGCGTAATCAGACTTTATTAAACAGCAAAAATCCTAGTAGATCATTAAAAGAAGATTTGCAGGAATTGTTTCAAAAAAATGGAATGAACCTTGATGATGATACTTGGAAAGGGATTCGCAGAGTCGTTAATAGTGAATTAAGTAAAGATACTGTCTTGGTCATTACACAAAACAATAAAAGTATCAATGTAGCGATTAATGCCAAAACAGAAGAATTGAATAGAAGTTCAGCAACAAACCAATCAACTCGCAGAGAATACAATATCAATAATAATTCAAATGTGAAAATTGGCGGTGGCGGAGTACATGTTAAAGATGGCAGAGACGAGGTTCACGTGAGTTGGAATGGGGTAGTGGTTAAAGATGGAAATGATGAAGTGAAAGTAATTTTGAAAGATACTGCTAAGGTAAATCGTAGAGACCAAGGATTCTCTAGCCGTTCGGGTTTCAATATCTACTTTGGTTTCAACGGGTTTTCTAATACAGGAAGTATCTCTGGTATTTACAATAGCAAAGATTTTGAATTAAGTCCTTTCGGTTCGAGATACTTTGGTTTTGGTTGGACTCGTAGCGGAATGATTAGTAAAGGAGCAAAAGCAGCTTTGAAGATTAGCTACGGTTTAGAAGTATCATGGAACAATTTTATGTTCGAAAACAATAATTATCTTGTTAAAGGAACAAACAATGTAGCTTTTGAAAATTATAAAGACAGCAAAGGAGATGTAATTCCACTTTCTCGAAACAAATTGACAGTAGCGAACATCAACATTCCAGTAATGCCTTATGTTGCCTTTAAAAAAGGAAGTGTAGTAACTTATGTGGCAGCAGGTGGTTATGTAGGTTATCGAATAGATAGTTACACTAAAACAAAAGAAGAAGATAGCGGTGATAAGAACTGGAATCACAGTAGCTTTTATTTGAACAATCTTCGTTATGGTTTAGCTTTTGAATTAGGATTAAAGAATTTTCCAGACTTATTTGTTAACTATGATATGAATAAGCTTTTTCAAGATGGAAGAGGTCCTGGTATCAGCGGAGTAAGTTTTGGAATAAGATTATAAAAAAGACATTGGCATTAATTGAATATTTTTTCGTTTAAAATATTCAATTAATGCCAATTTTGTAACTGTCAAATTATCAGGTAATTATATTTTTTTGCGAAAAAAAAGTGAAAAAAAACTTATTTAACGTTTGACAAAATAAAAAATAAACTTACCTTTGCACACTCTTTCACCAGAACGCTAAACGAAAGCGGTTCGAAAGTAGAGAAAATGGGGGTGTACCAGAGTGGCCAAATGGGGCAGACTGTAACTCTGCTGGAGTATTCCTTCGGTGGTTCGAATCCATCCGCCCCCACGATTTGAATGAGTGAATGTTTAAATTGATTTTAAAATTCAATCTCAATCATTTCACTATTAGAGTAAGCGGGAGTAGCTCATTTGGTAGAGCGATAGCCTTCCAAGCTATAGGTGGCGGGTTCGAGCCCCGTCTCCCGCTCCAAAGGAAACAATAGTAAGTGGTTAGTTGTTAATTAGTTAATAGTTATTAGTTTAGCTAAAAACGATTAACAATTAACCTCTTATAATTTCTAAGGGTTAGGTTTTGGAGTTTGCCTTTGTAGCTCAGTGGTAGAGCACTTCCTTGGTAAGGAAGAGGTCGGCAGTCCGATTCTGCTCAAAGGCTCGAATCTTTTGAAGATTGTTTTAATTTGAAGATTTGGAAGTTATTTTGTTGTTTTTACAGAATAAGTTAAAATGTTTTCAAATATTCAAATCCTCAATGTTTCAAATGTAAAAAGTATCAAACAATTTTTAAATAAAACTAATTAAGAACTAAATATCATGGCAAAAGAGAATTTTGACCGTAGTAAGCCCCACGTAAACATTGGTACAATCGGTCACGTTGACCACGGTAAAACTACATTGACTGCTGCAATTACGAAAGTATTGTCAGAAAAAGGACTTGCTGAGAAAAAAGATTTCTCATCAATTGACTCGGCTCCTGAAGAAAAAGAGCGTGGTATCACTATCAACACTGCTCACGTAGAATATTCAACAGCTAACCGTCACTATGCACACGTTGACTGTCCAGGTCACGCCGATTACGTGAAAAACATGGTAACTGGTGCTGCTCAAATGGATGGTGCTATCATCGTAGTTGCTGCAACTGACGGTCCAATGCCACAAACTCGTGAACACATCTTGTTGTCTCGCCAAGTTGGTGTACCTCAATTGGTTGTATTCATGAACAAAGTGGATATGGTTGACGATCCAGAATTACTTGAATTAGTAGAAATGGAAATTCGTGAATTGTTATCATTCTATGAATTTGATGGAGATAACATTCCAGTAATCCAAGGTTCTGCTTTAGGTGGTTTGAACGGAGATGCTAAATGGGTAGCTACTATCGAAGCGTTAATGGATGCAGTTGATAGCTGGATTCCACTTCCTAAGCGTGATGTTGATAAGCCTTTCTTGATGCCAGTTGAAGACGTATTCTCGATCACTGGTCGTGGTACTGTAGCAACAGGTCGTATCGAAACTGGTATCATCAACTCAGGTGAAGCAGTAGATATCTTAGGTATGGGTGCTGAAGGCTTGAAATCAGTTGTAACTGGTGTTGAGATGTTCCGTAAAATCCTTGACCGTGGTGAAGCTGGTGATAACGTAGGTTTATTATTACGTGGTATCGACAAAGAATCTATCCGTCGTGGTATGGTTATTTGTAAGCCAGGTTCTGTAAAGCCTCACACTAAATTCAAAGCAGAGGTTTATATCTTGTCTAAAGAAGAAGGTGGTCGTCATACTCCATTCTTTAACAAATATCGTCCACAATTCTATTTCCGTACAACTGACGTAACAGGAGAAATCATGTTGCCAGAAGGAGTAGAAATGTGTATGCCTGGTGATAACTTGACAATCTCAGTAACTTTATTGAACAAAGTAGCGATGGACAAAGGTCTTCGTTTCGCTATCCGTGAGGGTGGTCGTACAGTAGGTGCTGGTCAAGTAACTGAAATTTTAGACTAATTTTTAGCTAAAAATAGATTGAGAGCGTTACAAACCTGTGACGCTCTCTTTTTTTAGAATAAATTTGTAAGTATTTTTTTGCAAGTTTAGGATAAACAACTATCTTTGCAGTCGATTTACACGGGAATAGTTCAATGGTAGAATGCGGGTCTCCAACACCCTTGATCAGGGTTCGAATCCTTGTTCCCGTGCTTAGTATTAAGTTCCAAGTTTTAGGTTTTAAATTTATATACATTTTAAATGTACTAATTTTAAAGCCTAAAATATTGGAACTTAAAAGTTTATAAGCATAACTGTTTTTGCTTACAGATTAAAGAGATTATTAGTATAATATAGAAAAATAAAACCATGAACAAATTACAACAACTTGTTAAAGAGTCTTGGACAGAGGTTACAGAAAACGTAACATGGCCTAAATTTTCAGAATTACAAGCAAGTTCAACGCTTGTATTAGTGGCATCTTTAATTTTTGCATTAGTGGTTGGTATGATTGACTTCCTTTTCAAGTCTGGATTAGAGTGGTTCTATCAATAATATTAATGGCAGATTTCGGAATATAGCATTAGCAATAAATCTGCTTTGATGTAATATCAATCCAAAATCTACAAGGGCAAACTGAAATTTATACTCATACAATGGCAGAGACTAATTGGTACGTTCTGAGAGCTGTTTCAGGACAAGAAAAGAAAATAAGGACTTATCTCGAAAATGAAATTGCGAGACAAAGTCTTCAGGATTATATTCCACAAATTATTATTCCAACAGAGAAGATATTTGAAATGCGTAACGGTAAAAAAACTGTTCGTGAAAAAACTTTGTTTGCGGGATATATTTTTGTTGAAGCAGATATTAAATACGGTGAAGTAGCCCATTTAATTACTTCTATGCCAGGTGTAATTGGCTTTTTAAGCTGGAATGATGGTAAGACATCTAAAACACCAATTCCATTGCGTGCCGGAGAAATTAAGCGTATCTTGGGTAAAATGGACGAAGCCGTTGCTGTTGAAGAATTAGCACCAACATCGTTCTCGAAAGGCGAAACTATTAAAGTAATAGATGGTCCTTTCTCTGGATTTGAAGGTTCTGTTGAAGAAATCTTTGATGATAAGAAGAAATTGAACGTTATGGTTAAAATCTTTGGTCGTAACACTCCAGTTGAATTGAACTACTCACAAGTAGAGAAATAGAGAAATTAACTCAAATAAAAAGAGGAATATTCATTGTGAATATTCCTCTTTTTATTTTCTAGCGAGTGCTTTTTATTTGTTTAATAATTCATCAAATGCAATTCCTACATAAAACATAGAGCCTACTGTTGGATTACCCCATGAAGTAACGTAAGATTTTCCTAAGATATTAGTTCCACCAATTTTGATGATAGATTTAATACTTGCTACTTTTTTTGAAACCTGAGCATCTAGTGTGCTAAATGCTGGAATATTTCCTTGTTGTAAAGTATTCACCGCAGGGCTAGCAAAGCTTGATTGCCAGATGAATGATTCTTGGTATCTCCATACTACATTGAAACCAACTCCAGTTTTACCGACATTACGGTTACCAAAAGAGGCATTAAAACGATACGGCGGAGTATTGTATTGCAATTGTCCTGAAGTAAGTCCTCCATTATCACTTAGTACGTTATGCGAAACATTTCCGCCAAGGTTGAATCCTTTAGGAAAAGCATAGTCCAAGCCAACTGCCCAGCCTTCAGTTTTTACATCTTTTTCAGCATTCGTAGGTAATGAATATGGTTGTACTCTTCCAGCGATAGCAGGGTCTGGCTTAACAACGACTTGTGAAATAGCGAAATTAGTAAATGTACTTGTGTAGTAATAGGCATCAACAAATAGTTTCTTACTAATTAAACCTTTATAACCAACTTCCCATGAGCCAACTCTTTCTGGTTTGTACTCTTTTCTATTATATACTTGCCATTTAGTTGGATCAGTTGGATTTGCCAATACAGTACTATAAACATAGCTTTTACCAGATAATTGATAACGATCGTCAAATAAAGGTAAGCCACCAATTAAGCGTGCTTGTGGTGTTAATAAATCAATGTATTGGTCTTGTGTGGTTGGAATTCTAAAACCTGTTTGGTATGATAAACGGAAGTTATGGTCACTTGTAGGAGAGAATACACCTGAAATTCTTGGTGTAAATTGTCCTGCAAAATTCTCGTTTTTGTCATATCGCAAAGAACCTGAGAGTTTGAATTTTTTATCGAATAAATCTTTCGCTAATTGTGCATAAGCACCATATTCACTGATAGAAAATTCTTTCGCACTAGGATTGCTTGAACCATCGGCGTTTGCTTGCTGTGTAGCAAATAAAGTACCGCCAGAGTTTAAAGAATAAGTACGATAGTTTGCACCAACGATTACATCAATTACATTATTGAAGGCTTGAGAAAGATTATACATCCCTTCAATAGCATAAAGATTTGATTTGTCATTAAATTTCGCTCCACGAGGGATAGGCAAGCTTTTTACATTATCAAGCGTTGCATTCCAATTTGCGCTTGAAGGTGTTAAGCGACCTGCATCAGCAAGAGTACGTGCTGCTGCATGATAAGCGCCAAATTGCCCCTGAGTACTTGCACTAGCAGCAGTAACAGCTGCAGAAGGTGCGAGTCCTTGTCCTAATGCACCAGCAAAAATAGTAGCGTAATTTGTAAGCGCAGATTGTGCGAAAGTCCCAAAATATTGTGGATACCACGTTGTACTTGGTTTCCAAGCTTCGTTAACCAAAGCGCCTAATGTTCCAGTAGCGTAAGCATCTCCTGAACGTTCTTGTGTTGTGTATGCTCTTACAAAGAAGTTAGAACCTTTCACTTCTAATTTGTATTGACCTAAACTAAAATTTTTGATAGAGTAGCGGTCGGCTCCTGTATAAACAGTCGTTCCATTTCCCCAACTTGCTTGAGCGATAGCTTCAACATTATCGTTGATTCTGTAGTGAATAGCACCGTTTAATTTTATGCTAGTAGTTCCATAAGAAGCCAAGTCTCTTTCGTTATAACCTATTCTTGAAATGTTTGAATTGGTTTGACCTGGGATGATGGCATCAAAAATTTGTTTTGGCGTTTGTCCTGATAATTGTACTAAAGATTTTCCTCCAATTCCTGGAATATTAGCAGGATAAACAAATGTAGCAATAGCACCTAAAATTTGGGAAGTTCCATTCGCTCCAGTGCCTGGAGTACCATTTCCATACAAACCGCCATACATATTTACGTTTGTTTCATCTCCATAAGCATTCACACCATTATAGGCATAATTATTATCACGTGTACCATTGAAATTGCTACCGTTCAAGAAACTTTGGTCTCTAAAATCATTTGCTTGCCAATCGTCTGCTTTTAAATAAGAAAAATTGGCTTTAAAGGCAATCTTGTTGTTGAATGCTTTAGCAAAACGAATTGAAGCATCATAATAACCAGTTGTGGCAACAGAACGACTTTTTTCATTCATTAGCCCAGTTTTAACTGATGCACTAAGTCCTTGGTATAAAAAAGGACTTTTTGAATTCATTAATAAAATACCATTCAAGGCATTTGGTCCATATAATGCTGAAGCAGCACCAGGAAGTAATTCAGCAGATTCAAGGTCTAATTCAGAAATACCAACAATGTTTCCTACCGAGAAATTTAAACCCGGAGCTTGGTTGTCCATTCCATCAATCAATTGAACCATTCTAACGTTACCATTAGCATTAAACCCACGAGTATTGACAGAGCTGAATGTTAACGATTGAGTACTTACTTCAACCCCTTTTAGATTTTTTAGTCCATCGTAAAATGTTGCAGAAGGAGTATTTTGAATGGCACGTATATCCATTTTCTCAATTGAAACTGGAGATTTCATAATACTTTGTTCTACCCTTGAAGCAGAAATGACAACTTCTTGCCCCATAATACTTTGTTCAGAGAGTGTTATGTCAAAATTATTTTTACTGCCATCTACAATAAATTCCTGAGTATTATAACCAACACTTGAAACAACAATAGTAAAAGGCGTTGGAGTGCTTGTAGTCAGTGCAAATGCGCCTTTAGTATCCGAAATTGTTCCAATTACTTTTCCTTTTACTGCAATACTTACACCAATCAATGGCTCTTTTGTTGAGCCATCACTTATTTTACCCGATATTTTTGTTTGGGCAAATAGCATTGAGGTCATAAACAATAGCGTGGTAATTAGCCCAAGCCTCATTGTCGTAAAATGTTTTTTCATACCTTTATTTGTTAGTGAATTAAAATTTAAATAATGCCTTTTTCCTGATTCGATGAATTATTATGCAAATAGAAAGAATTTTTTGGATTTTATTATGCAAGCAGAGTAAATTTTTTACATTTTTTCTTAAAATTGTCTAATGATTGATTTGGAAGATAAAATTGTTCAATACTAACCCTTGTGAAGTTAAGATAGTATTTTAATTTAAGAAAAAAGTACATTTATAAAAATGTGTGTGAAATTAGAGCAAACTTGTTAAGGAGTTTAATGTT
This sequence comes from Arcicella rosea, assembly GCF_040543805.1. Lineage (NCBI taxonomy): Bacteria > Pseudomonadati > Bacteroidota > Cytophagia > Cytophagales > Flectobacillaceae > Arcicella > Arcicella rosea. Next base: position 633,316 of record NZ_JBEUMS010000001.1, on the reverse strand, counting down.
AGGTAGAAAAAATAGAAAAATTGGTATTTTACAGAGTTTTTATTACTAACAAATGAAGCTTTCCATTATAATTTCCTTTTTTTAGAAACTATACATATCTTTAAATTTCAGAACGATAGCACACAACTAGAATATAAAAAAAATAATACTAAATCATGAATAAGAATAACTATGTAGTAATTATGGCAGGAGGGGTTGGTACTCGTTTTTGGCCATTTAGTAGAACGAATAATCCCAAGCAATTTCATGATGTTTTAGGAACGGGGAGAACGCTTTTGCAACAAACTGCTGATCGTTTCGAGGACATTTGCCCAAATGAAAATATATTTATTGTAACAAGTACTGATTACATTGATTTAATAAAGACACAATTGCCTTTTTTATCGGATAGTCAGATTTTAGCAGAACCAATCCGAAGAAATACAGCTCCTTGCGTAGCTTATGCTTGTTATAAAATTGCTAAGCAAAATCCAGATGCTAATATTGTGGTAGCACCTGCTGACCATATTATTTTAAAAGAAAAGGAATTTGAAAAGAGAATTAATATTGCTTTAGAAACTTCTGCTAAAGGAGATGTTCTAGTTACGCTTGGTATTACTCCGACTCGCCCAGATACTGGCTATGGTTATATTCAATATGATCAATCAGAAACTGAAGTAAAAAGAGTTAAAACTTTCAGAGAAAAACCCAATTTAGAATTGGCTAAAACTTTTTTAGAAAGTGGAGATTATGTATGGAATGCAGGTATTTTTATCTGGACTGCCAAAGCAATTAAAAACGCATTTTCAAAAAATAGCCCTATTGTACACAGTATTTTTGAATCTGGGAATGATATTTACTTCACTGATCAGGAAACTGATTTTATCAATAATATTTATCAAAACTGTGAGAGTATCTCGATTGACTACGCTATCATGGAAAAAGCGGATAACGTATTTACAGTTTTAGGAAATATTGGTTGGTCTGATTTAGGTACTTGGAAGTCGCTATATGAAGTATCGGATAAAGATGAAGATGCTAATGTAATTGATGGAGCAACGATGCTTTACGGGGTTAAAAATAGCATTATAAAAACACCAAAAGACCGATTAGTGGTAATTCAAGGATTGGATGGCTATATCGTTGCTGAATATGACAACGTTCTGATGATTTGTGAAAAAGAACAAGAACAATTCGTGAAGAACTTTGTGGCAGATGCTACTAAAAAAGGGAAAGAATTTGTTTAAAATATTCTGAATAGGAAGAGTATCGTTTTTATATTCTTCCTATTCTAAAGCAATATCCATTAAATATTTAATCTGAGTTATAATTTCTACATTATCAGGACAGTCAATGTCTTGTCCTACCACTTGATAACCTGATAATAATATTTTTGAATCAGGAAATTCCTTCGCTAAGCGATACACATACTTTTGTACTTCATCTTGCCCAGGTACGGATGTTATCACACTAAAAAGATAATCAGGTTTGTGTACTTTATATGCAAAAATTAGCTCACTAAAAGGCAGGCTCTGTCCTAAGTAAATTACTTTGTTCTGACGTGAACGGATAATATAATTTCCAAATAATAAACTAATTTCGTGCATTTCGCCTTCAGGCAAATACAGCATATATTTTTTTGCACCCGGTCTGAGTGAAGGTAATTGACCATCTATGGCTACAATAAGCTTTTGACGGATTAAATTTGAAATAAAATGTTCTTGAGCAGGTCCAACTGAACCAGTAATCCATAAAGTGCCAATTCTGCTTAGAAAAGGAAAGATGATATTAGTCATCATATTTTCAAAGCCAAATTGAAGCGTATTGGTACTTACAATTTTTTCAAACCTTTCTTCATCTAAATCTAACATCGATATCGTCAAAGCATGAATTTGTTCTGGATAACTTAATTGCTTTTCCGAAATCAACATTACTTCTTTTGACATTTCATCGGAACTCATTTTTGAAATCTCCGAGATTTTATAACCGTGTTCTTTAAGCAGAGCAATGTTTAAAACCAATTTAAGGTCTTTATCATCGTAAGTACGTATATTAGTATCTGTTCTATCTGGTTTTAAAATTTCATAGCGTTGCTCCCAAATTCGGAGGGTATGAGCCTTGATACCAGATAATTGCTCAAGGTCTTTAATAGAATAATTGCTCATGTTTTTGGGTCGAAGGGTTTAATGATTTTCTACAATCGAAATACAAATCAAAGATTTGTTCAACTCTGATATTAAAATATTGAGTTTTATAAAATCACTTTTACTAAAGTTTTCAATTGAATAAAATGATGTAACGCAATCGAATTGCCATGTGTAAATATTTGTACACTTAGGGATAAAGAATAAACATCTTGTTTAAAGAAAAGTTTACAAAATTATACAATAATATTCAAGTAGCCTAAGCTGGGAGAAGTGTATGGAGAAGAAAAAACAATAATTGTAAACAAAATAAAAGTGGTGCTAATAAGTTGTTTTTTAGGAATTTACTATTGATAAAATAGAATTGTAAAACCAAAGAAACAACCAGCCAACCAAGGTAGTTTTGTACTGGGATTTTGTTGAATGACCATTGCCAAAAATCTAAACGAATTGCTACGGGCTCAATCAACAAATCTAAGCCAACCATCAAACAGGCTGCAATAATTGATAAAATGATTTTCCCTGAAATACTTGATTTTAGATTTTGAAAGAAGAGTTCAACAATAACTCCAGAACAATAAACCAAAATAAGCCAATTTGCGCCAATGACAATGGGGACTTCAAAGAGTTTGATACCAAGCGTTTGTCCATACTGATATTCGCCAAAAATAATGCCCGTATGCACGCCAATTACTTCTATAAAAAAACCAACTAGAAAAGTAATAACAGCAAATAGAATAAACTTAGGTTGAAAATCTTGATGAAAAAGAAGTAATAGAATTAATGAAGTCCAAAGGTTAAAAGGAGATAATACTTTAAAATATTCTTGAGTTAAAGGGACTTTTAAACCGATAAATCCAACAATATACATCAATGAAAGTATCGTAAAAGTAGTTTTCCGATAACGTGTCGTGATTAATGCTTTAAGCTGAATGTAATTCATGGTTTGTTGTGAGATTAGGCAATAAAAAAGGTCTTGTCATATTGACAAGACCTTGGGAGGAAGATGGGGCTCGAACCCACGACCCTCGGAACCACAAACCGATGCTCTAACCAACTGAGCTACAACCTCCGTGTTGTAATGGACTGCAAAGGTAGGGAGTCAATTTTAAAATAGCAATTTTTTCAATGAAAATATCACGAAAAAATTGCTATTATTTTATAACTTATTAAGCTTTAGCTGCTTGGAAACGGCTTTCAGCACCTGCCCAATCTACCAAGTTCCAGAATGAATCGATATAATCAGGACGTTTGTTTTGGAATTTCAAATAATATGCGTGTTCCCAAACATCAATACCGATGATAGGAGTACCTTTTACATCAGCAATATCCATTAATGGATTATCTTGATTTGGTGTTGAAGAAACAGCAATTGAACCGTCGGCAGTAACAACTAACCAAGCCCAACCTGAACCGAATCTTGTTAAACCAGCTTTCTTGAATTCGTCTTTGAATGCTTCAAATGAACCGAATTTAGCAGTGATAGCTTCTGCTAAAGTACCTACTGGAGCTCCGCCACCGTTTGGAGAAAGAATATTCCAGAAGAATGTATGATTCCAGTGTCCTCCACCATTGTTACGAATTGCTGGAGAGTATTTACTTACTTCAGAAACCAATTCTTCAAGAGATTTGCCTTCTAATTCAGTACCTGCCACAGCAGCATTAAGGTTAGTAACGTAAGTATTGTGATGACGGTCATGGTGAATTTCCATCGTCAACGCATCAAAGTGAGGCTCTAAAGCATCATTTGCATAAGGTAAAGGGTCTAATACGAATGCCATTTTTATAAGGAGTTATTATTAATTATATAGTTAAGGAGTTCGAGAACTTTCTCTACTCATGTTGTTTCAAAAACTATCAAAATGATAATTAAGTTCTTAATTGACTAAAAAAACTCTTCAATATTTGTTCACAATCATCTTGTAAAACGCCAAATGTAACCATTGATTTGGGATGAATGATAGATGGATTTACTCTTTTGAAACCTCTTTTTTCATCCGATGCTCCCCAAACAATTCTATTTAATTGCGACCAAAAAATTGCACCGCCACACATTACACAAGGTTCTAAAGTAACATACAAAGTACAATCTTTTAAATACTTTGAACCCAAAGTTTGAGCCGCCGAAGTAATCGCTAACATTTCAGCATGTGCTGTAACATCATTGAGTTTTTCAGTTTGATTATATGCTTTAGCGATAATTTGATTCTGACATACGATAACTGCTCCTACTGGAATTTCTCCTTCATCAAAGGCAATTGCGGCCTGCTGAAGGGCAATTTGCATAAAGTATTCGTCAGAAAAAAACATATTTTACCAAGGTAAATCAGAAGAAATTTCTTGAGCAACTTTGCTAGTTGCACGGTTTCTTAAATAAAAATCCACTAATACTAAGGCTGCCATAGCTTCCACAATCGGTACTGCACGTGGTACAACGCATGGGTCGTGGCGTCCTTTTCCTGAAACCACAACAGCATTTCCTTCAGCATCTACGCTGTCTTGGTCTTGCATGATGGTCGCTACAGGTTTAAAGGCAACTCTAAAGTAAATGTCTTCACCATTAGAAATTCCACCTTGTACGCCACCTGAATGATTGGTTTTTGTTTTTACACGATTGTGTTCATCCAAAAACATTTCATCATTGTGTTCTGAACCGTACATCTCAACGCCTTCAAAGCCACTTCCATATTCAAAACCTTTTACTGCATTGATACTTAGCATTGCTTTTCCTAATTCGGCATGAAGTTTATCGAAAACGGGTTCGCCTAAACCAACTGGTGTACCAGTAATTACACAATTAACAACGCCTCCGATTGAATCTCCTTTTTTACGAGTTTCATCAATCAAATCATACATTTGTTGTGCTACTGCTGGGTCTGGGCAACGAACGGCATTTTCTTCGGCAAGATTCAAATCTAATTGTTGATAGGGCGTTGATAATTTTAATTTACCAACTTGCGAAACATAAGATTTAATATCGACACCAATTTGCTTTAATATCAATTTTGCCAATGCACCAGCCGCTACTCTAGCTACTGTTTCACGAGCAGAGCTACGTCCACCACCACGATAGTCACGATTGCCATATTTTGCTGTGTAAGTATAATCAGCATGCGAAGGACGAAACTGTTGGGCAATATGTGAATAATCCTTTGAACGTTGGTCGCCATTCAAAACCATCATAGCGATTGGTGTACCAGTTGTTTTTCCTTCAAAAATTCCAGAAAGTACTTGAAATTCATCGGCTTCACGGCGTTGTGTGGTAATTCTGGATTGCCCAGGTTTGCGACGATCTAATTCGCTTTGAATAAAAGATGAATCGAAGTCAATGCCAGCCGGACAGCCGTCAACAATTACACCAACTGCTGTGCCATGCGACTCGCCAAATGTACTAATCTTGAATAATTTACCGTATGTACTGCTCATTTGAGTTGTATGAGAAATAACAAAAATTGTTATTTCATTCTTTTGATTGCGCTTACTTATTTTCGTTTTTTATTGGATAATAAAATATAAACCATTCCTATCAGCATAATTGAAATCAGAATATTGGCTTCATCTTTCAAAAATTTACTGAAATCATTGGGAATTTCTGACGAATCTTTTTCTTTCAAACCATCATAAACTGAAATTACCGTTAAAGGAGTATCAGCAGTTTTGATGGTTGCTCCACTTACTTTTAGTTGGAGTTTTGATTGTAAAGTATCGTATTTATCAGTTTTTGTATTGAAAAATACCCATTTAAAATACTTCCCGAGTGCAAAGTTACCAGCCTGTTTCGGAATAATTAGAAAAGTAAAGATTTTTGTACTAACAACTTTTCCATTTTCTGGATATGAACTTGAATTTACTTCAGGAGGAAAAAAGTCAAAAAGGCTATCATTTTTCATTTCTGGTAGCTTAATGTTGTATCCATCGCCCGTAATTTGAATGCGATATTGAACCGATTTACCAGTATTGATGCTGTTTTTATTGATTACCTCTTTCAATGAAAAATCTCCAACGGATACTTCTTGCTTTAAAGGATGGCTCGGTAAATCCTTTGTTTTGATGATAAACGACTTGGTTTTAAAAGTAGTAAACTCAGGTATTTTTTCACCATTTTTTCCAAGGGTATATTTTATCAGTTTTAAACTGACCGAAGGAAAAACGATAGGCTTGTTATTTAATGGGTAAAAAGTAGCTTGATAATATTTGTACTGAGTGTAAGATTTGCCATTCAGAACTAATTGTCCTTGTTGCATTTCTGTTAAACCAAAACTCTCTTCCCAGCAGTTTTCAGGTTTCAGTTTTTTGGTGATTTCTGGAATTTGAACTTCATTTTGGTAAGATTCAAATTCTGTTGGATTATTCTCTGCAACATAAAATGCTAGTGTAACCGTAAAACCTTCACCAGTAAAAGGAGTGAATTTATTGGTGCTCAAACTTAGGAAAGCATCGTTTTTAGAGCTAATTATTTCGGCTTGATTTCCTTCTATAAAATCCGTAAAATCTTCATTCGAATCAACGATGTCTTTTTTCTCAGTACTGGTTTTATCTGAAATTACTTTACTTACTTTCACGCTAAATCCTTCTGATTTTAAATTGAGTTCATTCACATTTACTTTGAAAGAAGGAATTTTGAAAGTTCCGATTTTTAGCGGAGAATAGTTTTGTGTGATGTTACAAGTTGAAACTGTTTGTCCATTTACATACGAATGTGTGGTAGAACGAGAGAAGCCTTTTTTAGTGAAATTCGGTAAATCAGGAAACTTACAAGTAGGTACTTGGGCTTCGCCAATGTATTTTACAACCACAGTCACCACGAAGGGTTCATTCATAGAAATACTCTTATCGCCTAAAATTAGCGATACATCACTGTCTTGAGCCTTTGAATAAAAGCTTATTAAAAAATAAAAAAATATTGAAATAATTATATAATATTTTTTTTGTTTCACCGTTGTCAAAATAAACGTTCAAAAAATTAATACTGAATAATATAAAATAACAATTAATTATTTTATGTAAAATGCTTGATTTACAGGTATTTGTATTATAAATTTGGTTGGAGATTTATATTGTTACTTTATTAAATCCTTTAAAAGCTATGGTTACCTTAAACTATGTCAAAGTTATATTGGAAAAAGTTAGTTTTGATGCAAAGTTATTCGAGAAAGAATTAAAAAAAGCAATCAAGACCTTATTATCTGATGAAGTAAAAGAATTGCAAGTATGGTGTTATGATAAATTTGGTAAAACCTACAAGCAAGTAATTGAGAAATGTTTTAATAGAATTCGTAGAAAAATGATAGGACTATCAGCTTAGCATTTTCTAACACACTGACGAAATTGATAAAGCCCAACAAAATTTATTTTGTTGGGCTTTTGTATGTTTAAAAACCTTCTTTCACTTCTTCTTTCTTCTTTTCTACTTTTGGTTTTTCCTCTTTTTTGTTGACTACTTTTTTGCCTTTTTCAACTCTGGTTCTGTAATTATCTACAAATCTTTCGGTAAAAGCGATTTTCTCTTCGGCACCTACTCCAAGAAAAGCATAAGCATTTTTGCCACTGCCTTTTTTAACACCTTTAGATTTTGCCGCAACCGCATTGTTGAATTCCCCATCTGAAGAAATTACACCCATTTCGTTTTTCAAATAGCCCATAAAGTACCAAACATCTTCTGAAGGTTCGAGATACAAATAGAATTCATCGCCTTCATTTGTCTTCTTGATTTCTAACATTCCTTCAATTTCAGCATTGATGTCGGTTCCGCCAATATTGGCAATGGCAATTTTTCCAACGGTATAAAAAGCAGATTGCTGTTCTGAATACCGCAAATTGGCTTTAGAAATCACCATCGTCGTATTGAATTTTGAAGAAATTGAAAAGAGCGGTACGTGTTCATTTTTCAAACGTCTTTCAAATGGTGCTACCGTTTTTCCACCAATGATATTCGCAATTTTAGATAATAAATTCTCCTTGTCTTCCGGTTCATCAGCACTCGTATTATCACGTGAATCTAAATTTACCTTAACAATTTTATCAGCCATTGCTTTCAATACTTCTGTAGGCATTGGGAAATTTAGGACTAACATTTGGTCGAACTTGTGTTTCCCGCTATCTATTCGCATTTCTGCAAAACCAGATGTTTGCAATAAAGTATTTGGATTAAAGAAATTGAAAGCTCCTTCTAATTTTAAAGTCTTTTTGGCATCATCAAAAACATAACGATTGGCTTCGTAAGATTGCGTTTTGTCGTCAGCCCCAATTTCAAAACGAGAAGTTTTCGTAATATCTCTGAAAGCCCCTTTTGCTACAAAAATGTCTTCGTCTTTTGCATCTTCTTTATTCGATAAAAAAGTGGTGTACAAACCACTAGAAGCAGTTCTAAAATGAAGACCAGCAAATAATGGCGTATTTGTTTCACCCATCAAAGTAGGTTGAACGTCGATACTTACACTATCACGGCTACTTCCTTTGTAAGCAATCCAATTAGAATCATATCTTTTATTTTTTGTATCTGGACGAATAAAACCATTTAACGTAAGATTCTTGTCAGTTGAAACCATACTAATTTCTCCACGGAACAATAACTTAGGCGTTAGGAAAAATTTACTGTTTTGTTCAATACTTGCTTTAGCAGTCGTAATGTATCCTTTTGTTTTTTTACGATTATCAAGAAATGTTTCTTTAAAATCGAAACTTCCCATTTTGATATTTAACGTATCGCCAATTGTATTTACATAACGATAAATAGCATCACCTTCAAACTTTGATTTTGATAGAATTTTAATATTTCCATTAACCAAACGATGATAAGTATTCACCGTATCAAGGATGATTTTAGCTTGATGAAAATCTTTCATCTCAGCATCTTTACTTACAAAAACTGCTCCTTTGTCAGGAAAGATTTTTGCATCAGCCGTTCTAATAAAAGGGACACCGTTGATATTCAAAGATTGTTTTTCGATATTATACAAAGCTTCAGAACCGCTGAAAGAAAGTCCTTCTTGGCTTGGTTCCATTGATGAAAAAGTAGTAGTTTTTACATCACCTTTCATCGTGATTAATTTTTTATTGATGTCCCATTCAGCGCTGTTGATGGAAGTTTGATAAGCCGTGTATGGAAAATATAAACTGGTAGAATCCTCTAATTTCAAATTCGTCGGTGTTTTGATATTTACCAAACCCGTTTGAATATTGAAATTGATATTCATTTTCTTCCCAAGTAAAGCAGGTTTTGCGGCACTCATTGTGTTACCAACAAATAAATCAGCTAATTCAGCCGTGAAAACACCTTTGCCAAATTTGAAATTATTCGAGCTAATTTCAGAGTCTTGTCTTTTTACTTTTCCAAAACCAAATAAACCTGTTTGTCGAACCAAAAGTTTTCCTTCTAGTTTTGAACTTCCAGCATAAAAATCAAAAGTATTTTTCTGAGTTTCAATCAACATACTATCAACTTTTGGTTGCCATTTCAATTTAAAATTATTGATAGCAACTTTGGTAAAATAAGCTTTGCCAACTTCTCCTTCGTTGATAATACCCGTTGTTCCATTGGCTGTCACTGAATCGGCAGTAAATAAGGCTTCTTTTGCCTTAATTTGTGCCGTCAGGTGATTGATTTCTCCTTCGGTATGCAAACCTTTGCTATCCATCAATAAATTTGACGTAAACTTTACAAAAGTCTTGCTGTTGTATAAATTGTACTTTCCTTCGGGCACTTTATGGCTAAAGCCTAGAGTATTGTCGGGCATTGAAATCAATGTTTCCTTGAAAGGAGGGAAAATGCCATCAGAGTAAAAAGTACCGAAGAAATTAATGTCTTTCACATTCAAGCTATCAAAGTCGATACTTGGTACTTTGAAGTAAATCTTTTTGTTATAAATACCATCCAATCGCCAAGGATGGTCGAAGTAAGCAGTAACACCAGTCGGAACAACCAAACGAGGATAATTCAACATTCTTTGGCGTCCAGATTTATTATCAGGTTTATTAATATAAATTACACCAGCTTCATATTTCAAGTCTCCACCAATTTCAGTACGACCTTTTTTAGCCAATTCTTTTTGTGGAATAAAAGTAATAGAATCAATCTTGTCTAGTTTAACACTGAATTCATTGTAGTTAAAAGACAAATCTCTTCCTCTGAATCTGAAATTTCCTGTTTTAAGCTCGCCACTGATTCCAAAATTTCGATCTTTATTTACCTTGATAATGTTATCGTAAGGCGCCATGTAAACATTAAGCGAATCAGAAAGATAAAATTGCTTAACGCCTCTAATGATTAACTGATTGTTATTCAAATCTAAAGAAGCATTGGCGGTAGAATCTTTAGCACTAGAAGCATAAAAAGAAGGAATCAAGAAATTGTCATAATCTTTTTTAGCTCCATAAACAGCCAAATAATGTAAGCCTTTTCTTGAAATTTTTAACCTTTCAACATCTGGGTCATAGTCGAAGTAACCCTTTTGCATCATTTCTAAAAAGACAGATTTTAAGGCACTCGCATCTTTTTGGTATGCACGAGCAAGCTCACTGACTGTGGTTGATTGAAGATTATTCTTTTTTGTGAAATTAGAAACAACCAATAAAGGATTGAAACTGTAATTAGCAGAAATTTTCGCAAAACGTTCTGGATTGAAGTAATCGAAAGATTCGAATAAAGCTGGAACGATGTTCTTGGCAGTAACAATCATGAAATCCATTTTTTTATCTTTCAGATTCCAACGCATTACGTCTGAAGTAATATCTAATTTATGATAGCTATCCGAATAAGATGATTCTCTAAAACCGCCATCATCTACTTTGTTGAGACGTAAATATTCTAATTGACGGTTATAATTCAGTTTTACGGACGGATGATAGAGGGAATCTTGACTAGCAAAATAACCTGTAAAAATAGCAGAAGGAGAAGTAATCAATGAATCGCTAATGTCAAAACGTTTACTAATTACTTTGAAAGCCGTTTTTCCATCCTTTTTGACTAAAATTGTAGCATATTTAGACTGAACCGAAGCACTTGATATTTTAGTGCCAACGATGGTGAAACCGCCAGTATAGTCGATGTCTGAGCTGTTTTTTAAAGTAACATCATTTTGCAATGACATAAATCTTGGAAAAATAGCCAAACTATTCTTTACTCTTTTTCTACTCTGAAACTCAAAAATACCTTTTATAGGATTCGACAATTTTTGAGGATAATTAAGCGTGGCAACATCTGCTAAAAGTTTTGGGTTTCTAATTGCCATGCTGTAATTGTCTAAATTGACAAAGATTTCAGGCACTCCAACTGTTTCCCAAGAAAACTTTCCTCCATTTCCAATCAAATTTCCATCTTTAATATCCAAAAAAGCCTTTGTGTTTTGAACAATCGCAGAATCGTTGGCAGTAACGATTGCTAAATTAATATTATTGAATTCTATGCTTGGACCAGCATTTAGAAATTGAACGATTGGTTCTTCAGCTTGCGGTGCTGTAGCAGTGTTATTGTTTGATGGAAGTGGAGCATCCCATTCGTCCCAAGCAGCTTTTTTGGGCGTTTCTGTTGTACTAGCTGGAGTATTTGTTTTTTCAGGTTTAAAAATTTCTGTTTTCTGTTCGTTGAATTTAAAATTTACAGCACCATTAAAAGCATATAATCGGTTGAAATTTGTGAAGTAAAGACTATTGTTTTTGAAAAATAGCCTACAAAGATCAATGAATCTGGTTGTGGTTTTTACATCCCCAGTTTCTACTGATTTTTGAAGTGTACTTAAATAATTATCAAAACTAGACTGAGTAAGTACTCCGCTGTTCAATCCAAGATTAATTGCATCAAAAAAAGGAATGAATTGTGGCGATTTATAGCCTTTTTTGAGCATAAAACTAGCAACTTTTGCCAGAGATGCTTTCTGTGTTTCAGCGATTTTACCAGCATTCCAGTTCTGGTCAAAATTTTGAGCAATTGCATTTGCTTGTGGGTTTCCAGAAGCCGCTAAGATGTTTTTTACATCCGCTAAAAATTCCTCAGGTTTCTCAGAAAGTTTAAGTCCTTGCGCTTGAGAAGACAAGTAAAATAGGATTATTCCAAAAGTTAAATAAAAGCGTTTTATAGTCATTATTGTAGGAGTTAGCTTCAAGAAATAAACGAAATCATGGAGTTTAGTATTTCAAACCAAACGAAGTATTCATGTTGAATGATTTACTGAAAGAAATCTAAGGTACAAATATCATCATTTGAGATGATACAGAAGAAGGTGTAATGAAAAATAAGAGAAGTATGGACAAAAAAAATAAACTCTTCAAATCAAGCAAAATGCTAATTTAAAGAGTTTATTTTTTAATGTACCGGGGACGGGAATCGAACCCGTACGAACTTGCGTTCACAGGATTTTAAGTCCATAAATATTTGGTTTAATATGGTGTTATTTGTTTTTAAATGTGCTGATAATCAAATAGTTATGATTTTTATAAAATCAGGTAAAATCAAGAAAAACCGCTATTTGTTGTACCTATGTTGTACCAAATATTTCTTTATATTTGTACTGAAAGATTTTGTAGAGACTAAATCCATTACAAATATGGCATCTTCACTTAAAATTGTTCTTCGTAGCAAACAAAATTCAGATGGTACTTTTCCGCTTGCGATGCGTGTTACCATTGATAGAAAGTCTTCGTATATTTATTTAGGGTTTAGTGTTCGTAAAGCGGATTGGGATGCCGTTGCACAAAAAATAAAAAAGTCTCATCCGAATTCAGCACAGTTAAATAATTTTATCCTTAGCAAAAAAGCAGAAGCAAATGATAAGATGCTAAATATGGCTGCTCATAATAAGGATGTATCTTCAAAAGCCGTTCGTAGCCATATAAAACCCAAAGAAGGTATTTCATTTTTTTCTCAAGCAAAAGTGTATATTGAAGAGTTAGATAAAACAGGACGGTTTAATCAAAAGTGTACTGATTTACCCCGTATCAATGGTTTTCGAAGATTTCTTGGCGGTTCAGATATAAACTTTGCTGAAATAAATCCTGGGCTTTTACAAAAGTTCAGAGCTTATCTTATCGGTACAAGAAAGATTACTGAAAGAACAGTCGTTAATCACTTTGTAGTGATAAGGACTATTTTTAATAGAGCAATTGCTTCTGGTTTAGTTGAAGAAAAATACTATCCTTTCGGTAAGGGCAAGGGAAAAATCTCTATCAAATTTCCTGATTCCATGAAAATTGGATTGACTATTGATGAAATAAAGGCTCTGGAAAGCCTAGAATTGACAGATGGTGAAAATCATTCAAGAAATTTATTTCTGATTTCATTCTATTTTGCAGGAATGAGGATTTCTGACGTTCTACGCCTTAAATGGTCTGATTTTCAAAATGAACGCTTGTATTACGCAATGGGCAAGAATCTAAAAACAGGTTCCTTGAGAGTTCCTGATAAAGTGACAGGAATTTTGGAACAGTACCCAAGAGGAGAAAATGCCCATGATTTAGTTTTCCATGACCTTGCCAAATTGCCAGACCTTTCAAAAGCTAACGAAGTTCAAAATTATATCAAAACAAGAAATCGGGTTTGTAACGACTATTTAAAAAAGATTGCAGTAAAAGCAGGGATTACAAAACCTTTGACCATGCACATTGCCAGACATTCATTTGCTCAAATCTCAGCAGATAGAATTCCAGCCAATGTTCTTCAAAAGCTATACAGGCATACAGATATAAAAACCACGATGCAGTATCAGTCGAATTTTATGACCAAGATGACTGATGATGCTTTGGAGGCTGTGATTAATTTATAAGTCTAACGAATGTTCAGTAGTCCAATAATAGAATAGCTAAAAATAGAAGATTACACGACCGAAATAACTATTTGTGCCGAACTTTCCACCAGCATGATACCAACGGTATAAGCGGGTGGAAAGTGGCATAGTTCAAGCATCCATCCTTTACTAAAATCTATTAGCGGTCTTTATTCGATTGTGAAAGAACAGAAGCTGCTAGTTCTTTTGTAATTTCACTATACTTTTCGCTTTGAAGAACTTTAGAAGCAGTACTTTCCATTTTAGCACCTGTTTGATTTCCTGTATTTGCTTGAGATAGAGCAGAGCCAGCTAAACTTTTTGCAATAGCAGAAGAATTAGGATTTGTAAGGATTTCAGATGCTTTACTAGCTATAGAGCTAGATGTGCTTTTAGTATTTTTTGCCATGTTACTTATATTTTAGTTTTTTTGGTTCAAAATAAAAACACAAACTGTATAGTTGTGGTTCTTTATATCCTGCTTTATACGTGTAAGGTGAATATCATTTATAAACTACTATAAATTTAATGTTATTTTTATAGCGATAGAACCACAAAAAATAAGCTCAAACGAAAATCGTTTGAGCTATTTGGTAAATAGTTCTACACCTATTAACCAAAAATACTATTTTGAAATTATAATAACAAATAGATTTTTGGAAGAAATTTGTACAATCCCTTTCGTAATTGTTAATCCTTAACGATTTTATCAACATAATCAGCCCAATCCTGCATCATTTGTGTTCTTTGAGGCATAAATTGTGCTCTATCATAAGCTTGGTCAACCTTGTTTGAAGGAAGGTGAGCAAGCTGTCTATCAATTACTTCGTGCCTGTAATTAAAGTTTTCTTTAATAGTACTCATAGCTAAGGCTCTAAAACCATGACCAGTCATGCGACCCTTATAGCCCATAGATTCAAGAGCTTTCAGAATAGTATTATTGCTTATCGGCTTTTTTGCATTGATGATGCTTGGAAGAATGTATTGCCTCGTGGGGAACATATTCTTTAAATCTTGCAAAATCTCAATAACCTGTCTAGAAAGAGGAACTTCGTGTTGTCGCCGCATCTTCATTCTTTCAGGTGGTATAGTCCAGATTTTACGGTCAAAATCAAATTCATCCCAAGTAGCTTCAATAAGTTCTTTTGTTCTTACAAATGTTAACATTAGTAAACGTATTGCAAGGACAGTTTGACGATATAGTCGAGCATTATTTGAGTTTAATGCTTTTAAGAAATCTGGAATTTCTTCTGGAGAGATGCAGGCATAATGACCAGATTTATGCCTTTTCAAAGCTCCACGAAGGTCTGGCGTAACATCTCTTTCTGCTCGTCCAGTGATTACAGCATATCTCAATACTTGACCTATAATATGTAAGACACGTTTGGCTAGGTCGTAAGCTTTACGGTCTTCTATTTTATGTAGGCAATGAATAATGTCTTGGATTGTTATTGTCGATATACGTCTGTCCCCAAAATAAGGAAAGACATTCATTTGTAATCTAAATAGTATGGTCTTAGCATAGGCTTGCGTCCATGTATCAAGCTTACGGTTATGCCATTCCTCAGCGACAACCTGAAATGTCTGGGCATTGTGGAAAATGACTAAACGCTTTTGTTCTGCCTTTATCTCGGCAGGGTTTTTGCCATCTGCAAGAATTGATTTTAATTCATCTCGTTTTTCACGTGCTTTAACTAAATTGATGCTTGGATAGTTGCCAATGGTATATAGCCGTTCATTCCCAAGGAAATAGTATTTGAGCCTCCATATTTTCTTTCCTGTAGGTCTGACATCAAGGAATAATCCTTCTGTGTCGGATAGCTTGAATGGTTTGTGTTTAGGGGTGGCGTGACGAATGGCTAAGTCTGAAAGAGACATCTTTTACTCCTTGGTAGCTTGGCTACTGGGGTAAGACGTTATGGATAATTGAAATCTTACCCTAAATCTTACCCTAAAACCAATAATTGGGGTTTAGGTCAATGTACCAATAGTAAGGATAAAGTATGTTTTTTCATCGACTTGATTAAGATTGGGTAATACCCGTAAATCAAGTATTGGCGGAAGAGGTGGGATTCAAAAGTAAGAATTAACCCATTGCCAATATGAAGAAAAAAGTCTTTTGTTTTTTCCCTTACCACTGTTTGTTATCCGTACTTCTAATAATTAGAAATGTGGATTGTTCATTAATATCCTAAGTTCACTGGAATGTCAAATCTCATGGCATAGACTTGCTACGGTGTTTATCATGTTTCTATGAAAGAAAAAGGAGTGAGTATTGTAATAGAATGTCCAGTTTTTTAATTAAAAAACTGGACATTCTATGTTGTTTTCTATGAGAAGCAAATACACCTATATTAGGTTCTAATTATATCTATTATTAAAGGAATAGCTGTTGCCTGCCTTGCGAATTAACGCACGAAGAATATAATCACGCTACTTGTGTCAGTTAGGTATTACATTTGGAGATTTCAAAACGAAACAGATACTCTCGTCTTAATCTTGACCCAGTAAGAGCTTCAATTGAAAAGGTTGTTGGAGTCATGTTTATTTAAGTCTTGGTGTTTTTGAGTTAGGTTTATTAATTGGCTCATAAAACTTCATTATGATAGGCATTGGAAAATCAACACCTGTTAAAACTGCTTCGCCTTCACCTAAAATTGGTAAGAAATCTAATGTATTCTTATTAGCTGAGCTACAGGCGTTATTTATAGCTTCCTTATCATTATGATTAATTAGCCTATGAACAACAAATGTTCCCATCTGACTTAACGTTCCATGGGGAATGTCTCTTGGCATTTGGGTAGCAATACAAAGAAATAAGCCATGTTTTCTACATTCCTTAGCAATAGAGTCAAAAGCGTCTAACGGTTTAACATCAAAATATTCATCCTTAATTGTTTTATTCAAAAACTGATGAGCCTCATCTACAAAAAGAACGATTGGAGTTTCTTTGAACTCTTTATTTCTTGCTAAGTTTAATAGATACTTTCCAATTGCATTTGCTAATATTTCTCTCACTTGGAAATCAAATGGAATATTTCCGAAATTGAGCCTTAAAATCTTATTGTCTCCTTTGATAAATCTACTTATAACGCTGGTTATATCATTGGCATCAAGCTGTTTTTTAAATCCAAAAATATTTTGGTAAATAGAGGTACTAATTATATTGTTAATCCTTGAGATAAGGCTCACACAATAAGAAACATCATTTTCATTTTTACTCCCCCACTTGTGGGGAGCACCATTAGCAGTATCCCATACACATTCATGAGTAATTTGTGATGGTAATTTTTCAATATCAAAATTTGAGTTTTCACTCTCTATTTGAGAAGTATTTTTATAATAGAATTCTTCAAAAGGACGTTTGTCAGACCCACTTTTTTTTACTAATCCATCTTGAATATTAGTTGTAAGTGTTTCTGTTGAGCTTAATACTTTATTTAAGCTTTGTCCATTATTCAAAGAAACAATTTTTAGTGAACGAATAGCTTCCATAAGTTTAGGAACTTGCGTTTTAGAGGAAGGTCTCATTAAGTAAAAAAGGTCGTCTATTGTTAATTGAGAATAGTGAAAAACATGCGTTCCGTCACCGATATCAATAGACACACTATCATCATACTTCCCTTCATACTCCCCTGTAGCATCAATAATTATCGCTTTATTTCCTGTCGCAATAACAGATTCTATAAGTTTGCTGGTTGTGTAACTTTTACCTCCTCCTGTAGTTCCAACAACGGCACAATGTCTTCCAAATATTGACTGTAAATTTACTTTAACATCTGTTGATTTACTTGAAACTAAGTGCCCTAATGATACGCAATTCGGTTGCTCACTATCTTTGACTCCAAAACGGGACATGTACTCTTGTACTAGCTCTCCTGAACTTACAAAAACCTTTGCTCCAATATTTGGATAAGAAGTGAGCCCTTTTTTAACTTTAAAAGGGTTGTATAAGTCAAACGAAAGTAAAATTTCTATTCTTCCTGTAGGGTGAAAATCGTTTGTCTGAAAAGCTCGCTCATTCAGAGAGAGGCGTTCTGACTCTGGTAATGATAGTTCAGTAATTCTACCTAGAAATCCATACTTTTCCCCTTCGATAACGATAAAGCTACCTACTAATCCTCCATTAAATTCTTCTCCAAAATGAGTAAATCCATTAAGTAATACAGATGATGGAAAATGTATTTTTACAAACTGTGGGAATACTTGATTTATGTAGCCTAAAAAGTATTCATGCCTAAATGGGTTTATTTTACTATTTGTCATTTTTCAGGCTTATGGCGTTATAGGTTTCAGTATCATAGGTCTGTATTTCTGGGAAAAAGTTTGCGAAGTCTATAAATTTTTCTGAAATCAGTATTACCCTTTCAGAATGCTCAGCTAGGAGTTTTATTTGTTTTAATGCATCGGATGTTCTAGTGTCATCAAATTGAGGGTTTATTACAGCAAGCCTAAAGCTTGGGTTTTGATTTAATGCCTCTTCAATTGCTGCATTAATGTGTTTATCATTAAAGCTGTATCCTATTGATATTAGTAATGTATCATTATTAATTCTCAAGCTTCTTTGAAATCTAGCCATCATCTCAAAGAAAGGTTGCTCGTAAGAATCCTCATATTTTGCTTCTCTGGGATACACCATTAAGGGTTTCTTGGGATTATCTTTTACTAAAATCCTTCCATCTATTTCTCTTTCCCAGTTTAGTGAGCCATGTAATTTATGAAGATGAAAAACTCTTTGTATAAAATTATCTTCTTCTTGTAATTTGCTGCCCTCTCTTTGAACAATATCATAGTCAAAAAGTCGTCCACTAAACGTTCTCGGAAAGGTAAAAGAAAAGCCATCAATAATTATTGCATTTACTTCTGTAGCTGCGTACTCAAATAACAAATCATAGTTAAGAGTAAAAACTTTTACACGGGGATTTGTTTGTTTTCTTTGAAGAAGCTTTTCTAAAAAAATCTTATGTGGGTAAACTCCTGTAGGTTTTGCAATTGTGCAATTGTGCTTTATGATTTCAAAAATTGAATCCTTTATCTCGCTTAAATTGAACACTTTGCTATCAATGGTGATTTTAATATCTCCAGCAAATTTACTATAACCCTCTATTTGTGATAGTAGTGCTTCAAGGTCTTGTTGTGGACTAGAAAAGTTAACACTTTTTCTTATGATGCTAAATCCATCAATGCCATTAATACGATACTTTTCTTCCACTTTTGTCCAAAGATGGCTCATTAAAGGTCCGCCAACGTCAATAGAAGAGCCTGCACCAGATAGAATAAGTAAGTTTTTGAAAGGTTTTTTGAAGAAATCTACGTAGCCTTCTCTCATTAGTCGATTTGCAATTTCTACAGATGGAGTAGTATTTTCTTCATCTTTTTTGAATGGTCTAATCTCCTCTAAAGACTCAAGCGAACCTTTGTTGAACTCTGGATTTAAAACTTCCAATCGTTTAGATTTACCATTCAAAAGGATATATTTCCATTCTCCTGTTTTAGGTGTTTCGGATGTTTGAGATGTCATTTGGCTTATACTTTCAGTTGAACTCCTAAGATAGTATATTCCTATTTAAGTGTTATATAAATAAAAATTTTTAATGTTCAGTTTTGTGCCTTAATTGAGGTAGTGTATAGTCTAAATGTCCAGTTTTTTATATAAAAAACTGGACATTTATGTTGTTTCCCATGACAATGAAAACATTGAAGGAGCTAGATTCCTCTAAAGTTTTTCAGGTATGTTCCACTCTAATAAATCCAGTCTATTCTTTATCTTTCTGAGTGTTTCTAAAACTAAATCATCTTTAGGAAGCGAGCCATATACAAGGGCTTTGAAACTGCCATTATAGGTTTGTTTCAATTCTGCCCATACATTATCTAAATCTCTAAAAAGTAATGCTTCACTTGGGTGAAATTGAAGCCAGTCGTTATTATTCTTAAAACTTACCTTATCGTCTTGAGCTACTTTTATCATCATTTCATCAAACATTTCTGATTCAAAAAATGCTTTTATATCCACTTCTTGCAGAAGCTGGTGCAAATCATAAGTATGACGAATTTTCTTCTTTAGGTCTTCTATGGGCGTTTGAGTATAGGAAAAACGAACCAAGCTCATGATTTTTTCACACAAGGTTCTGGTTGGAGATAAAACCATGACATCAAAAGGAAGTAAACCATATTGTTTGGCAATTTCTTCTTGCTTTCGCTCAACCATCATACCGTAAATCATGGAACTAATCTTGCCTTTTTGATAAGGTTCATAAGAACCAAGCCAGCTTGCTTCCAATATAATCATATCTCTTACTTGTCCGAACTCTCCACTGAATGCCTTGGAATATGAGTGAGCCGTTTTTCGGATAAGTCCTTTTTTATTGGTAATTCCGTCAACCTCAATTTCAGGCATTAGGTCGATAATTGATTCAGTGATTTTCTTTAAACGAGCTTTTAGTTTGTTAGGGCTATCCTCTGAACTTCTTAAAGCAACCAAATCTATATCCTCAGAAAATCGGTTGATGAACGAAAAGGTTTTGGCTAAGGCTGTTCCACCTTTTAAAATGGTAAGCTCTGAAACATCACTAGTGAAAATTTGATGTATAGCCAGAGTTACCCAATAGTCTTTTTCCACATAAATTTCTGGTAAAGAAAGCATTTGTGCAGTGATAGTAACCGCATCCTTGAATAGTTCTATGTCAGTGTGAAGTTTCATTGAATGTTCCAGTTGGGTGCTGTTGGTAAAATGTTCGTACTAATGCCAAGCTTATAAGAGGAAAGGGGGTTAAGTGATTTTCTTAGAATCTCAATATTGGTCTTTATGCACATTGCTTCAAGAATTGCCCCAAGCAAGGCTCTTACTCGTGAAGGATAAGCTAAGGCATATTCTACCATACCCTGAGTCTGTTTTTCATTGAGTTGTTTAATTCTCGTCTGAAAAACTGTAAGGGCTAAGGTAACATCAATATCGGGGATTTGCTTTAAATCTTTAATCGCATCAAGAAAGCCTAAAATCTGATAGTTCTCTTCGGTGACATCAACATAGCTTTTGGCAGGACTCGCCTTTACCGAAAGTGTTTTGATGGTAATGCTCTTATCTCGACTGGCAATTCTGATAGTTGATGGAATTTGTGTGGTTAAGCCCAGTTGGTTGTAGAAATAAGTACCCGTAATATAGGCTACTCTCTTACCTTCATTATATAAATATGGTTTTAGTATTTGCTCTTCGCTTGGTTTCTTCTCACCAAATATGGTCATTTTAGGTTTGAAGAATTTTCCCTTAGAGATTTTCTTGATAACTCCTTTTTTCAGTAGGCGTTCCAAAGCTTTTGCAGCAGTGGTATAATCCTGCTGATTGATATTCAATTCCTTATACCCAAAGAGAATGTCTTCTGGGAATTGATTTATCTGTTGGGATATTTGCTTTGAAATAGTCATCATGCAGTAAATATACCATGATTTAAGCAAAAATATCAAGTTTTATGTGTAAAAAACTTGACAATAAGCTGTTGCTCAGATTCATAAAATAAGAGTTAATGTAAACCTGATAAGAATAGTATTCTCACAATCAGAAAGATTAATAGAAAGTATATTTAAAATTGAAGTGATTAGAATTAGACATATTTTTTAGTGTTGTTAGAATTTTGGGAAAGTATAAAAAAAACTACTTAAATGTTTATTTTGGTTTATATTTAAGATAGATACCTTAGCCTAAAGGGGCTGCTCATCCAACTGTGTCAGTTTAAAATTTGACCATTTTCTGCCTTAATTTTTTACTATAAATCGGAAGATGGTTTAATTTAAAAAAAAACATGTATTTTTTTTAATAATTATTTGATTGTTAATAAGTTTTTTGTATTTTTAAAATAAAAAACAAGAAAATGGAAAATGTGCTAAATACTTATGAATCAATATCTTTAGAAAAAGATTTTGAGAATTTATTACAATCAATAGAAGAGACTGATGTTGCTAAAACTTCATTAGTGGTAGATAATGTAAATAGTCAATATAAGTCTATTACAGAAGGTAGAGGTGGTGTAAGATTAGTAATGAGAACCTATAATAGTTTAGAAAAAGATATTTATTAAATTTAATTATGCTTTATCTAATAGGAAAAGAAGGTGTTTTAAAAACACTTATTTTATTAAGCAAAACTGTTACGAAAGATATAAATAGTATTCAGTCTTTAAGAAAGGCGTACTTACAGTTTTTGCGCAAAAACTCTGCTGATGGGCTCATTGCAGATGACAATGAGCCTCTATTTTGTTACAACACCCAACGAATACAAAGTCTGACTAATTGTTTATCACAAGAATGTGATATTACTGATATTTCAGCTAAAATACTTGATGATACGCCCATCGAGAGTATGAGGTTAGCATTAGAAAGAGTATCAGCGGCACTTAATATCATTCATGATACTAATGACGTTATTCATGATTTTTTTCATCTCGTAATACACACTATATTTTATTCAAGGTCTTTAGACTCGGGTGGTGGTTCTATTTCTGATGCCAAAGGTGTTATTTGGTGTTGTAATCGAAAGGCTTGGACAGATTTAGACATTGCTGAGTTTTTAGTTCATGAATTAACGCACAATCTTCTTTTTTTAGATGAAATGTGCTACAAACATTATAAAGATTTCTCATTGATTG
The DNA here is from genome assembly GCF_040543805.1 of Arcicella rosea. Classification (NCBI taxonomy): domain Bacteria; kingdom Pseudomonadati; phylum Bacteroidota; class Cytophagia; order Cytophagales; family Flectobacillaceae; genus Arcicella; species Arcicella rosea. Next base: position 610,798 of record NZ_JBEUMS010000001.1, on the reverse strand, counting down.
CACAAAAGGAAAATTACGCATTATCGGCAATTTTGGGTAGGAATCGACCTCTAGATAAAGTTATACACAGTCTAGTTGTTGCTCATGAAGTTATCAATTTTCGTATTGAAACTGGTGAGCCTTTAAATCCAATTGTTCATCCTTCAACAAGTGTTATGATTGACAGTTGCAGAAAAACAATTGATAGTTTAAACCAGCTTTTAAAAGATGAAAAGAAAGACTTGGTTACAGAAAGATTTTATCAGATATTGGATTTAGTAGATGCGAGTATAAGGCAAATTGATTTATCAAGTCAAGCAACATTCAAATATGAGGATATTTTGAAATGACTACTACTATTAAAGCTCATTCTAGTGATGTTCTTTATCAATCAAGGAATCTTTGGTGGAATGAAGACTTTGTAAGTCTTTTAGCACAAAGATGGGGGCTTAAAGATTACAATTCAATGTTAGATGTAGGTCTTGGTCTTGGGCATTGGTCGAGAATGTTGCTTAAATATGTTGAACCATCCTTTACTTTCACAGGACTAGATATTGAACAGAAATGGTTAGATGAGTCAAAGAATATATTTTCTAATTCCTTTCCCAACGAGTTAAGCGATAAATTTAAATTTATTAAGGCTGATGCTCATGATATTCCCTTACCTTCTAATAGTTTTGATATAGTGACATGTCAGACAGTTTTGATGCATCTGCATAATCCATTAAAGTGCCTTTCTGAAATGAAAAGGTTAATAAAACCAACTGGTATAGTTATTTGCGTAGAGCCAATCAATTTATTCAATAGATTGGAGGTAAGTTCTCTAACCTCGGAGATTGATATAAGGCACAGAGTTGTTTTATATGAATTTTGGTCAAGACTGCATGAAGGTAAACGTCTCTTGAAGTTAGGAGATAATGATATAGGAATGTACCTCCCTGGGTTATTTGAACAACTTAAATTCAACAACATTTGTTCTTTTCAAAATGATAGACTCCAGTTTACTAGTGGGATTAATGTAGAAGAGGAGCTTAGCATAACAGAGGAGGATAGATACTTTGCTCATATCGGGGGTGCTGATTCTAAATTACAAATGCAAATAGGAAAAGTGTTGTCTGAAATTAAAGAGATGCTCAAGTCAAGACCACTTCCAAACTATTTTTCTTCTGGTACATTAAATATGATTATTTGCTCTGGTAGCAAAAATGATTAAAGGAAGAATATTTATGTTAGAGGTTGAAAATCAATATTATACCTTAGAGAGTTTCTGTACTAGAAGTATCTCATCTTTCATATTTCCTTTTTCAACATTTCCCAAGTTTATCATTCATTAATCAATCTTCGATTGTATTGACTCATCAGAATGAATTCCTTTATCAATCCGTCAGTATCAGAAACGTTCTGATATTTCTGGTGCTGATTATTTATTTCATTAGAAGGGAAGTTGAATGCCAAATAAGCCAATCCCAATTCTTGAACCATTACTCGACCGAAAAGCAGCAGCCCGTTATCTCCGAGTGACCGTCGGCACCTTAGCCGTTTGGGATTGCACCAAACGCTATGATTTACGTCCTCTTAAGGTCGGCAGGTCGGTCAGATATCGTCTTTCTTCATTGAATGAATTTATAGAACGACAGCTTTGTCGTTAAGGGGCGGGTAAGAAAAGTTCTGCGAAAACTCTTCTTACCCTAGCTCAATATCACTGTTCTCTTAGAGGGTCACAATGAATATAGAACTGGCTAAACATATACCTATTTCCGAAATACTGTGCAAGCTTAATGTTTTACCAAAGAAGGTTAGCAAGAAAGAATATTGCTATTTATCTCCTCTCAGAATTGAGAAAACGCCCAGCTTCTTTGTAAATATTGAACATAATCTCTGGTACGACCACGGCTTAGGTATTGGTGGCGATTTGATTTCTTTTGGTCGCTATTATCTCGAAAGCAGGAATGAAGACCACACTACTTCTGATGCTCTTCGATGGATTAAAAATATATATCAGTACCAGTACACGCCTGATATTTCTTTCATTCCTGAATTGCAAGCAGAGAATAATCAAGAAGAAGACTCTTCACTCATTTTAAAATCCAAAAAATCAATCAACCATTTAGGGTTGATTCACTATCTTGAAAAAAGAGGTATTCCTCTCAATCTGGCAAAGCAATTTCTCAAAGAACTTCATGTTCAGAACAAGCGAACGAACAAAAGCTTTTATGCTTTGGGATTTCCTAATGAAGAAGGTGGCTTTGAACTGAGGAATCCTTTTTTCAAAGGCTGTCTAAGACCCAAAGCGATTTCTTTTATTCGTGGCACAAACCCAAAACCAGAAGGCATCCATCTTTTTGAAGGATTCATGGATTACCTGTCGGTTGTCACACAGCTCAATGGCAAGAAAATCAAAGGCGATACCATCATCCTGAATTCTTTGTCCTGCATAAAACAGGCTTTGCCTTACATTCAGAATTACGGTTATCGTTTTTATTATACATGGTTCGATAACGACAATGCCGGCACGAAAGGGAGTGAAGTGCTTGCTGATTTTCTCAAATCAGAATCTTCGCTCAAACAAGTCAAAATGAATAAAGTGTACCAAGCTCATAAAGACGTAAATGCTTGGCACATGAAAACTCTTGGATTGTAGGAGTAGGGTATGAATGACAAAAAAGAAATGCTTCAACTTTTCAAAGTAGCTGAAATAGAATTGGTGTATCGAAGCAAAATTAAAGCAAAAGATAGACCCCTAATCACTCATTCGTTCGATGCTTATGAAATCCTTAGAAAGACTTGGGACGATAGCAAGATAGAACTATTGGAACAGTTCAAAATATTGCTACTTGATAGAAAAAACGCTTGCTTAGGTATTTCTGAAATAGCAAGTGGTGGAACTGACTATTGCCTTATTGACCCTAAGTTGATTTTTATGACGGCTTTGAAAGCAAATGCTTCGGCAATTGTCTTAGCACATAATCATCCTTCTGGAAATCTAAAGGAAAGCCAATCAGATATTGAACTGACAAAGAGAGTTATACAAGCGAGCGACTTTCTGGGAATAAGAGTGCTCGACCACTTAATTATTACCGCTGATGGATATGCCTCTTTTGAAGATAAGTCACTTATGCCCAGGTGAGCTTGGTTTCATTTAGCCTGATAGTACTTTGGGATTTTTTCTCCTTTTTTCTGCTTGATTTTTGGTATTCATTATCAATTCTTCCTGATGAAACTAAGGATTCAAGGACGGAGATTTACCTGAAGCACTCATTCCACCAACAATAATTTTCGCCTGCTTCGCATTCCCCGCCCAACCAAAATTCTTGCTGGTTCATTCGCTTTAACTTCAGGTCTATCAATCCCCGTCATCCTTACTTACGGAGAATTGAAAATGAATGCTTCAACAAAAAAACCAAACAGAAAACCTTCCAAACGCTTATCAAAGGAGGCTAAGTTGACTAATGAAACCCCATCTCAAAATGATATTTATGCAAGAGTGACCAATAAAATCCTTGCAGATTTAGAAAAAGGCAATCTGACATGGCGTAAACCGTGGAACTCAGAGCATCTTGCTGGACAAATCACCCGTCCGCTTCGCTGGAATAATATTCCTTATACTGGTATCAATACGCTGATGCTTTGGGGAACTTCCGCAGAAAAAGGATATGTTTATCCGCACTGGATGACTTTCAAACAAGCAATTGACATGAAAGCAACGGTAAGAAAAGGAGAAAAGGGGACTCAGGTTGTCTATGCCGACCATATATTCAAAGAAGATGAAGCAGAAGGTGAATCCAAAGTCACTAAAATTCCTTTCTTGAAATCCTACACTGTCTTCAATGTCGCCCAGATAGATAGCTTACCAGAAGTATTCTATCAAATTCCAGAACCTGTCATCACTAATCCGCAACAGCGTATAGAAGAGCTTGAAACCTTCTTTGCCCAAACCAAAGCAGATATTTATACTGGCAAAAAGGCTTCCTACAATCAGGGTTTGGACAACATTCAAATGCCACCGTTTGAAAGTTTTATTGATGCTCCCAGCTATTATGCGACTTTAGCCCATGAGCTTACCCATTGGACGAAACATCCAAAACGCTTAAATCGTGATTTGGGACGCAAGCATCATGCTGATGAAGGCTATGCGAAAGAAGAACTTGTGGCTGAATTGGGAGCTTGTTTCTTAGCAGCAGATTTAGGTTTTGAACCTATGCCAGAAGAAGAACATGCAGCTTATATCCAGTCATGGTTGAAAGTCCTAAAAGATGATAAGCGATTCATCTTCTCAGCAGCATCCCATGCACAAAAGGCTGTTGAATACATTCATGGTTTGCAATCTCCTGAAAAGTTTACTCCTTCTTGAGGGGGCATTTAGGGTTTAGCGTTTGTTAGTCCAATCAAATCACTAATTTCTTTGTCGGTTGAATGATTGATAGAAGCCTAGCTTCAACGGTTGTGACGACGCTTATCCCTCCTTTTACTACGATAAAAGGCTCTAACGACTTCGGAAAAAAATAGATAGCGAGCTACGATTTTTTTCCTTCGGGGAGCTTTCACCCCTTATTCGCTTTGTAAGCTTCTATCATCAACAACAAAGAAAGGAGATTTGATGATGTCTAACCAAAAGGAAACCAACCCTAAAATGCCAACCCACACAGTATATTTCCTAAAACACAATGGAGACGATGCAAAAGCTGAATGGATTAAAGCTGGCGTTGCATGGGAACACACCGACGGAGAAGGGCTTAACCTATCGCTCGACAGTCTGGGACAGAAAGTCGCCCTGACAGTTCGTAAGAACAAAGCCTGATAAATTAAAATCTAATCTGGTCAAGGGAAACTTTGACCAGATTTTTTGCTGTTATTTTGCCTCATTTTGAGCATTTCGGATTTCTTGTATTTAGCCTCCTAACAGAAAATAACCGAATAAAGCTATTGAAATACCTTTTCCAATGGTGACTATAATCAAGCTTTAGGTAAGATGATTTATTTTCAGTAATAGGCGATATAAGAGGAAAAAAAGGTATATTTTCCTCTTGAATTTTATTACATTTGTAATACTATAGTGTTAGTATTAACTGTATTAACTTATAAAGTACTACTATGTTATCACTTATATCAGCTTCGAAAGCACAGTTAAAAATTGCTGAAAATATTCGGGCAAGACGGTTATCCATGGAACTTACCCAAGAGGGTCTTGCCGAACGGTCTGGTGTTCCTCTGGCAACTTTGCGAAAATTTGAACAAAAAGGGGCTATTTCGCTGGAATCCTTTTTGAAACTTCTGATGGTGGTTGGGGAAGTGGAAGAACTCCTCAATATCCTTAAACCATCAAAACCAACATTCAACTCTATTGATGATGTATTGAAAGATACGGATAACGCATCCCGAAAAAGAGGATGGAAAAAATGATTAAGCCCACTACAGAAATCAAGGTCGGCTTAGACTTTGGAACAGCCATACAACAAGTAGGACGCTTGGCAGTACGTGACCACATTATTTATTTTGAATATGATGATGAGTTCATAAAAACAGGCATACAAATATCCCCGTTTCGCCTGCCACTGAAAAAGGGCGTTTCAGCATTACCGCAACGACCGTTTGAAGGATTGGCAGGTGTTTTTAGTGATAGTCTCCCAGACGGTTGGGGGCGATTGCTTTTCGACCGATTGCTGAGGTCGCAAGGCGTATTACCAGCCACCATTTCCCCACTTGACCGTCTTGCTCATGTCGGATTGTCGGGCATGGGAGCGCTTGTTTATGAACCTGACCATAGCCCCTCAGAGGTTCAAGAAGTAATAAATCTCGACCAACTGGCTTTGCAATCGCAGGAAGTGTTACAAGGCAGCTCAGAAGAAGTTATCAGGGAATTACTCGCTTTAAATGGTTCGTCTGCTGGAGCCCGTCCAAAAGCTCTTGTTGCTGTTAGTGAAGATTTCCAGCAAATTATATATGGGGCAGGGAAGCTTGATGAAGGGCTTGAACCTTGGCTGGTTAAATTTACGAATTCTCAAGATGGTATCGATGCTGGTGCGATTGAATATGTTTACGCCTTAATGGCAAAGGAAGCAGGTGTACTGATGCCTGAAGTGCATTTATTTCCATCACAGAAAGGAGCTGGTCACTTCGCCGTTAAACGTTTTGACAGAGATGGTGGCAAACGAATTCACATGCATACGGCAAGTGGGTTGTTGCATAGTGATTTCAGAGTCCCATCGCTGGATTATGAAGATTTGCTCAATTTAACTGGAGCGATTACCAAAGATATTCGTGAAGTAGAAAAAATGTATCGGCTTGCCGTTTTCAATGTGCTTGCCCATAATAGGGACGACCACGCCAAAAATTTCAGTTTCCTGATGGATAATCATGGAGAATGGAAACTATCCCCTGCCTATGACCTCACCTTCTCAAGTGGTCCGAATGGAGAACAAAGCATGATGGTGATGGGAGAAGGCAAAAACCCTACCATTAGCCATTTGGTAAAACTGGGTAGAGAAGCCAAGCTACCTCAAAAGCACATAGATGAAATTATTGGAAGAACAAGACACGCTCTGGATTCTTGGAGAACCTTGGCGACCGATTATAATATTCTGCAAACAAATATTGATTTAGTGGCAAAGACTATTGGCAACAAATAGTAGGTCAAGCGAGCTGGACAACTTTCTGTTTGTGTTTTCTAGAATTACCACTATAATGGGTTGTGCTTTTTGGCAAGCCAGCTCGTTCGTGCAAAGATTTCATTAGCCAATAGATAGATACTTCATGCAAACCTGACCAAGTTTGTTATCTAACCAAAAGACTACGAACGCTCAACTTTTTAGATAATAAATTTGGCAACATAAGGTATGTATTATGAAACCAATTGACTACTTTAAGCTTCAGGCAAAAAATCTCCACAAAGATTACAAAACCCAAACATCCTCTTTTGATACGGCATTGAGCAGGTATCTGTACAAGTACAGCCCAAAGTATTTCGATATTGATAGGCTTATCATAGATGATGAGATTGATGAAAACAATTTTACGCTGATGAAGGCTCAGCATATCATTGCTCAATGGGTTGGATTTAGCAAATGGACAGAGATGCTAAAAGCTTCAGACATTGAACTGGAACTTGCAAAGCTTTTGTTTGACAACATGCACAAGGTTAGCGTTGAAGAATGGGACGACTACATTTTCAATGTTGAGTTGGATAACAATATCACCTTCGACCTCGAAGGTAAGTTGGAAATTTTCAAACAAGTTTTCGCTTATGTGGACGGACATCAAAGCTTCTATACAGATTACCGACTAAACTCAAGCCAAAAACTCGTAACAAAAAGTGAAAGTACACATCAGGTGATTACAAAACCTGTTGTAAAAATTACATCTCTTCCCCTAGAAAAGCAGGTTCGTGATGAGTTCATTGAAAAGGCAAAAAGCGTTTTTGAAACGGTTATGTTACGAATGGAGCCTCGTCATCCTGAAATTATCCGCAAGCTTTGGAATCCAGAATTCTATATTGATAAAGTTATCTTAAGTAACGATATGCTACCAATTGACCGAGAGTATGCCCTGTCTATGATAGATACGTTTCTCGTTCATGACGTGTTGGAACTTGCTATTCAAGCAGACAAAATAGCTGTGAGTTTAAATTAGTTCGCTGTACCCTTAAGGGTACAAGACCATGTTTACGCCAGAGTCAACAGGCTCTAGCGTAAGGTTCGTAAGAATAAAGCTTCATAAACCTGAAATCTGGTCAGGGAAATCTTGAACAGATTTTTATTAAGGAACTCAGAAATGTAATATATAGAGTTTTCTACTGGGAAAGATTATTTAACGTATTTATCCTTGCAAATATAAATTAGCATGTTATAATTACAAGGATGATTAAGAGAAGTCGCCATGCCGAAATTATATAATTGCTAGAAGAGTTTCCAGCCGTAAGTGTTTTGGAAGCCAGACATTTTCCATCTTTATCTTTTGGTGAAGAATGCTATTATCTTTAGACTATTTATTCAACAGTTTCTGTAGTAGTTCTACTTTTTCTTTTTCAGACTGTAAGAGTCTTTCATAAAGCTTTTTGTTTTCTTCGATAGTCTCAAGCCATTTTTCAATGGGATTGAATACAGGGTTATGAAACACGCTTCCACTATTATCATGTAATGTACTTGATATAATTGTTACAGCGGATTGCTCATTAAAATTCTTGATTGCGTCACTAGAAACACCTAGAGTTTTAGAAATCTTCTCTAATGTTGCCGTATCCAGTACTTCTTTTTGTTCCAACTGAGAAACAGCTTGTTGGCTTAGTCCCAAAGAGACAGCTAAGGCTTCCTGCTTAATACCAAATATTTCTCTAATACGTTTTACGTTGTGACCTTGATGTACCATGTCTTATCAATTAACTGTGATAGGCAAAGATAAGTAAAACGAAACTAGTAAAAAACAATAATCTCACTTGTGAGATACAAGCAAAATACCTCTTTTGAAAGATGATAATGTGGTAATTTTAAGTAAACGTTTAAACTTAATCGTAACATGACAGCTTTCACAAATACCCAAAGCCTTTTATTTGATGATTTCAGGACACTTGAAAACCTACTAGGAAAAGGAATACTGAAACGCAAATCTCTTAATGCAAATTGCGATTGTGATGGATATACCTCAACCGAAGAAGATGATGAAATGGATACCTCAAAAAGCACCGCAATTACTTCACAAGCAAATTAACGAAGACTACGCTTTCGTTGTTAATTGTGCCTTTCCAAATTCGTTTCGATTGCTGAACAAAGCCCAGTACGATATTTTAAAAGCGATTGATGGTCAATCTGATGTAAGCAGTATTGCCAGTCTATTTTCTTTAAGCGAGGATGCTCTGGTAGCTTACTTAAATCTTTTATCACGTACAGAAATTATTCGCTTTGACAAGAGTTTTAGTCAACCTCAAAAGCCTGATAAACCCCAATCTCTAAACTTTTGGATTCATACAACTGATACTTGTAATCTTGGATGTAGCTACTGTTATATCTCAACCCTCAATACCAGCAAAGGTATGACTGATGCAGTAAGGGAGCAGTTAATTTATAAACTGGTTGAAACAGTAAAGCGTCGCAAATTAAAATCAATAAAGTTTCGCTTGGCAGGAGGTGAACCACTAAGCCAATTCAGAAACTGGAAACAATTTATTCCTTACGCAAAACAGGCTTTGCTAGAAGTCGGTTGTAGCTTAGAAGTATCTTTCATTACCAATCTGACATTATTGAATGATGATATTATCGACTTTTCTAAAGAATATAACTTGAGTTTTGGGGTTTCTTTGGATGGTGTCGGTGATACGCATGACATGACCAGAAGATATTTGTCAGGGAAGGGGTCTTTCATTGTGGTTGATAGGAATCTGAGAAAGCTGTTGTCACAAAAGATTCCAGTTTCGGTAAACACTGTAATCAATAATCAAAATTTGGCTGGCTTGCCTGAATTAACCCATTATCTTATCGCTTTGGATGTGCCTTTTCGATACTCTATTGTAAAGGGTGAAGACATTGATGCTATTCAGTTAGAAAAGTACTTGAAGGCTTCTTTTGCTATCATGCAAGAAGCAATTCAAGTCGGATGGAGCTTTTCAAAACGCTTTCAATTTTGTGACCTCAAACCCAATGATTTAGGTTTTCAGACTTGCGCTTCTGGTTTTTCTGGCGGGGCTATTTACGTGGATGGTACGCTTAAATATTGTCATGTGGAATTTGGGGAAGAAAGCCCTTCATCTTTCACCATCTTCGATGAGCAGAAAGACCTTGTGGAAATGATAGAAATGGGCAAACATGACGAAGATAAGAAATCCGAAGATTGTAAAAAATGTCGATATAAACATATTTGTACCAGTGGATGCCCCGTGTACCGCAAAGATGATAAAGACCCACAATGCAGTCTTTATCATCAATTTATCCCTTTATATTTTGAGCTTCAAGCCTTGGAACGATTAAAATTGCTTCAATACTACCAGCCTGCTATAGTCAATTAAATTCAGTATTTCATTTGACTTAGGGAGTTTGTGTCTTGGAGATAATCATTGCTCTGCTCGCATTGCTGGCGACATTCTATCAACTTTATTTACAGCGTGTACACAATGAGAAATCTTTGCGACCATTAGGGCAAATTGATTTTAGAGATAAAGAAAGAACGCTTCGGGTTCGTATCAGTAATAACGGTATCGGTCCGCTGATAATTGAAAAGATAATTTACATCAAAGATGGTAAGAAGTTCGCTGTCATATCAGATTGCTTAACTTTAAATCCAAGAAGTTATGCACACCTTCGAACAAGTGAAAGTGCTAGTACAGTTATTTATCCATCGTCCAACCTTGTAATTTTTGAAACAACTTTTGAAGCTGACGAACCTGAAGAAGATATTGATGAAGCAAGAACTCAATTATCCAGCCTTTCATTGGTGGTAATTGGTAGAGATATTTACAATAATAAAATCACTATCAAACGTGATTTTGAATGGTTTGGGACAAGGAGAAATTAACAAAAGAGGAGTTCATAATAAGGCATTATTGAATTTGTAAGAGAAGCGAATATTTCCTGAGTAATTGCTTTTCTTACAAATTCAAATATTATAAAAGGAGCTTCTTAAGCTTGTATTCTAAGTGAGTTCATTGCTTTAATTGAAGTTTTTCCAAAATATAGAGATTCCAATTCTGATACATTCGTATTTAGTAGTTCAGATAGCTGTTCTTTACTGTAGTTTAGTTCATTGATATAAATACTGATGATTTCAGAGAATAATGTTTCTTTCTCTGCTGGAAATAACTCAGGCTCACCTTTGGCATATCCCATGTAGTTAAACTGTTTATTTAGATAATAATATTGGTCTTTTGTCAATGTCCCTAATGTATATGCTTTTCTAACAATAGCCTTCATTGATGTTTTCCAATACCTTTTTAACTCAATAATTTTATCTTGAGTAAGTCTTGTTAACTGGGACTCAATATCTCTCATAGGCATTAGAAACTCACTGGCAAATTCATTAGCTTCTTGCTCTTTGTCTCTATCTTCCAAAACTATCTGTCCCCAATGTAAAACAAAATGACCTAATTCATGAGCCAAATTATATCTAAGCCTATCCGAAGTTCTTCTTTTATTAAGAAAAATAAGGGGCTGTCGTGTTTCGGAGAATGTACTCAAAGCATCCAAGTCTCCTAAATCAAGCATTATAATGACGATTCCATTATCCTCTAATATTTTTGTTAAATTATCTATTCTGCCTTTAGGTATTCTCCAACGTTCTCTTACAAAAATAGCAGCCATTTCTGGGGAACCATTTTTGTCAATATCCCATGAAGGGATATTGATGTCTGGCAATTCAACAGCATCGTGTAATTTTGTAAAATGACGTTCTATAATTGTCATTTTTGCTTCACAAGCTTTAAATTTAGAAACGGGCATGCTAAGCTTCATTCTGTATAACCCTTGAACTCTAATTAAAGGCTCACTAAAAAATGAAAGTGGATAATCTAGTTTATCGGAAATGTTTTGTATTACACTATCGCTTGGCTCTAATAACCCTTTTTCAATCTTTGAAATAGTCCCTTGCTCTACACCTAAAAGATTTGCAAGTTCTTTTTGAGTATAACTTCTTGATTCTCTTGCAAGAACAATAGTTTCAGGTCTTATTTTCATAAATGTTATTCGTTTGTACCAGTTTTTTGCTCGGACTGTATTTTGAATTTGTTTTTTAGTCGAACTCTAAAGCGTTTTTCTAATTCTTCAGTAGCTGGCTCTTCAAAAATGTTAAGTTGTCTAACACAATACTTGCCTATTTCATCAAACCATTCAATTGTTTTGCCATTCCAACAAGCAATATAAACCCCACGAATTGATGTCCATGTTTTATCTGGAATGTAACCAGCAAATAAAAAAGTTGGCTGGTCTGGAAACCCATCAATTAAAGATTGAGCCATAAATTTAATGTGCTGTTCAGTTCGATAGTTGGCTATTCCTTTGTTTTTGTCTAATTTTTTGAAGCGAATTAATACATCATCTTCTAACTTTAAAGCAAAAATATTATTCCATTTTCTAGCTTCAAATAGGTTGCTTTCTTCGTATTGCTCAGTTATACGAACTCTAATTTGGTCATGAATTAGTGAACCTTTTGTACAACCTCCAAATGTTACAGGTCTACCTAGTGTGTTAGCAAATTCGCTTATTTTTTGGTAGTCTTCAAATCCTCCAACAATACTATTTACAATGTTTGAATAATGTGGTTCTAAAATTATACTTGCTTCCTCAAGACTAATAATGTTCCTTTTCATCAATAAACTATTTAAGTTATTTTATAAATTTCTTTACTACTTATTACAAAAGTATAATAAATTGCGAAAAAAAACAAAAAAATATTCCTAATATTCGTAAAAAAATATTCCTACTCATCTATCACTTTGATTATCTGTGCAGTAATACTTTTTGAAGATTTTTAAAGTGGATAAAATAGTTAAACTAAAATGAATATCAGCCCAATACAAGGGTAAAGAATTATTCATTTTTTCTTTCAACCAGCATATCTGTTACCACCGACTCAATACCATCCACCACATATCTTTCATCAACCATGGTGATTATTTTAGGGGCATGGTCAAGAATACTCATAAAAATAGACTCTAAGCCGTACCCTTGCAGTTGAACGGTATAAGAAGCGAAATGAAGCAGGATAATATTCTTTTCGCCATTTGCTGAATATTCCCCCGATACTAAATAAGCGTAATTGAAAAACATTCTCTTGCCATCAAGCCATACCAAACAAAGGTTACGAGCATGGCTTGGTGTCTGATATACCTCCATTGATTCATCTTTCTTTGGGGCAGGGGTATTAGGTTTTGTCGGGTCTCCTTCCCGTATTTGGTCGTAACGTAGTTTATAATCTTGGCTCATAATCTTCGTAATTTGATTTTATTGGAGAAGCTTTTTCTGCTTGTTTTGTTTTATTTGGCTCTGGAGAAGTGCGGTTCAATTCATCTCTGATTTGATGATGAACCATTTCATTGGTTTTGTTTTGCCTACTAACAAGCTCTATCGCAGATTGTCTTTCACCAAGCTCTGAGGCATGGTAAAGTAATTGCTCTTTATCATCTGTGTAAATGTGTGCACGGTTTCTGGCACGGGATACAGAAACATAGAATTGCTTGGCATCCGTTGCAGGAAAAGTTGATGCTGGCTGAGAAATAAAGATTTCATCCACTGTTTTCCCTTGTGAAGCATGGGAAGTCACACAATGGGCATGGGAGATATGACCGTAATCCTGGTTAAGTTTATACGTTCCTTTGCTAATAGCATTGCGGAGTACAATATCTCCCTTTTTACTCACAGAAATCACTTCCAGCATTTGCCCATTGTTCAACCTGTTTTTCTCTTGGTCAAAACCATTGCGGGTAATTCTGATTGTATCACCTTTGGCAATTGCCATTTCGCTTTTGGAGAAAATATCATAATCGCTACTCTTTTGAATAGGAAGCGGAACGGTGTGACCGCTTTCATTCTTAATCATGACTTCACTTTCAGCACTGGATTGCACTGTCCAAAGGCTACCCCTTTTAATGCCGGCATTGTTTTGATTGAATTGGATGATTTGCCCTTTTTCAAAGTTTCTCCAATCACTTTTTTGAGCCTCAGTCAGATTAAGACTATTCAATTTTGTCGCTTTGATTTCCTTCTTACCAATCAACCCTTCCGATTTAAGTTTCTTTCGGATAGCATCGGTGACTTCATCTCCTTGCTGATGGGTTGGCGAAACTACCAAGGCAGATTTTCCTTTTTTAAGGGCTTCAACATAGTCACTGACCAACTCTTCATTGGGCTTTAACGGTGAAACGCTTTTTACCGAACCCATGCTATCGAGTTTTTGAAAAGCATCTTTCACATTGCCTTTGGATAGGTCTTCTACGGCTGAACGATAATATTCATCTTTTTGACGATAAATTTTACTTACCTCAGCGGTTTTAATACCACCCACAGTATTCAGAATACGCAAAGCATCTCCTCTGACAACACTTGAATGCTGTCTGGTATCACCACCCAGAATAAGTCTTGCATTTTGTTTGTTGGCTATCTCAAGCAAAGAGGTCATATCTTTTGTCCCAAGCAATCCAGCTTCATCCACCCATAAAACTTGATTGGATAATTGCTTCTGCATATTCTGGTCGGTCAAAAGCTTGGCAACCGTTTCTGCCTTTTCAAAGCCTTCCTCACGTAAGACACCACGGGAAGCCTGTGCGGTCGGGGCAACAACTATTACTTTCTTGCCAGCTTTTTCCATCAAGCCTACGGCTTCTTGCATCAAGGTCGTTTTGCCTGTTCCTGCTGCTCCACGGATAATGGATACCCGATTGGTGGTTGTCAGCACATGGCTAACGGCTTCTGCCTGTTGTCCATTTAATTTAAGTTCAGGTGCTTTTGTATAAAGGGGTTTAAGTTTCCCTTTTCCTTCCTTTGCCAGCTTGACCATCCACTTTTCTTCGTTGAGTGTGTCATGGGTCGTGCATAGAATTTTAGACTGTTCTTTTACACGAAGAATTCGATTATCCTCCTTAAAATGCTTGTCGATTTCATCCATAGAAATGGATTCATCGCCGATGCTATGGCGATAAGCTGATTCCAGCAAACGTCGGTCATGTAAAACAGAAGCCCTTTCAAAGCCATGTTCAAGGGCATAATCAACACATTGCTTGGAGGTGATAACTGTCTTTTCTTTTTCAGGAGCAAAGCGAATATTTCCTTGTTCGCCTTCCTCTTGTCCATTTTTATCCAATTCTTTGATTTGTCGTTTCCATTCAGCTTTTAATTCAGCCATGCTTAAACCCGTCTGCTTTTTTGAACGGGTTCTTGCTCCAAGCGAACTTAATTCATCAACATCCGTAATGCCTTTCTCTTTGGCAATACGACCGATTTCATCCGTGCGTTTTGAAAATAGGGAAATAACGTTTTTTGGAACGCCATCCACTTCAAATGACTTTTCCGTTCGACGGATTTGATAACCCTGTTTAATCAATTTATCAGAAAGCCGTTTATGAAACATCGTCTGGTAATAGGGCATGTCTCGTTTTATATCCCTGAACTGAGTAGCCTTGATTTGTTTTTCTTGCTCATCCCATGTAGCGTTAAAGACAAAGCAGTGTGCGTGTAAATGAGGGTCAGGAGCATGACCTTCTACTGGTCTGGCGGTCTGATGGACAAAATCAGCCCATACCAGTTCTTGGGTATCTCGGTCATCGTAAACATTGTTTTTTCGGATGCGAGTTTTGCTATCCTTTTCAATATCTTGCATGGTTTCCTTTACGCTTTCGTGAAAAGCATCGAGGATATGCTTGTCTTTGGACAGGGAATGCAAGATGGAAACAGATTTGGGGCAATGGAAATTAATGTCATAGCCTGTCGTCCGTTCCTCTCTTTTTCTGGGGGTTAGCGGAGTACCATCCGCTGGGTTCACGTTCTCACAGAGGGCAAAAAACGCTTCCTTGGTGGCAATACCGCTAATCCCTAAACGTTCAGCCAATTTTCCCTGAATATGCCCGTTGAGTTCTTGGTCGTTGATATAATAATCCGACTTAGACAGGGACTCAGAGAAGTAGGCTTTCGCATGAGCAGCCGAAGTGCTTTGAATCATTCTTATCATGCTCAGGGATTTTAAGGGTACTGTAAAACGCTCTGGGAATGTTTCTATTGATGTTATTGCCTGTTCATCTTGGATAAATCAGATAGTCGTAAAAAGCTGTGCTGAGGGATAGTAAGTATTAAGTAAATAAATTACATCAGACGTCTTCCCTAAGCACAGTTTAGGAGCTTTAAAATACCTGTACAGGCTCGTCATCGTCACTTTCAAAAAAGCTTTCAGCTACTTTACGTCTAAAATCCGTATTCTCTGGTCTTTTACCGTAGGTTTCAAAACCACGGGTTTCTTCTGGCTTTCGTCCATTGACAAAAGAATCAACCATCTCCTCATTGGCAATCAGTTTGTCAATCTTATCCATGACAAATTGGTCGCCTTTATAATAAGCACCTTTCCAGCTCAAAGAGTAAACGATACTGCAAAATATCAGTAAATAGCCGAGGCTTTGTTGGAAAATAGCCAATAGGATACCAAAGCCTAAGAAAATAGCTGGTTCTAACAGGATACAAACTTGACGTGGAGTAGGGGTTTGACCATTGATTTTGAAATCATAAAAAGCAGGATTGACGACCCCAGTTGAAAGACTAAAACGGGCGAAATCAAAAACAGAAGGTTCTCTTTTTATTTCTTCTCGACGCTTAAAACATTGGTACATGAATGCTCCTAAGTAAGCATACCAAGTGAAATACTTACTAAGAATTGTCCCAATGCCAGTCTCTTCTTCTTCTCTACCATAGGCATAAGCATAACTGTCAAAGCTTGGTATTTTAGACGCAATGATGGGATAGAGTGCCAATACCACTGTAAAAATGATAGCTGTTGAAAATGAAAAATAGCGTTCTCCAAATTTGGTTCTCGTAAATACTTCTAATAATAATCTGGGTCCAGAAGCCATGTCTAAAAAAGAGTTTAAAATAAATTCTTTAATCACATTTTTTCTGCCGAATACGGTGTGGTAATACAGGTTTTTTTTCATTGTGTGTGATAGTTTTAGTTAAGAAAATTGTTTGTTATGGTCTGAATAATTGGTCGAAATCCATTTTAATAAAATTCTTTTTTCCAGATAAACTATCACCTTGTCGATGAAAATAGCCTTCTACTCTAAATTTGTTTTTTGCACCACCTGTTTTGAGGCTAATGAATTTTTCTGGTCTTACGTGCCTGTCAATTTTAAGCGATAAGCTATCGCTTTGTGAAAATTCTGTGGAAGTGGTGATGGTTCTCGAAGGGTCAAAAAAGGTTGTATCCCCAATTAATTCCGAGGCGTATTTATTCGTTTCTATATCCGCATTGGCATGGAATATCTTTGTGCCTAAAGTTCCCAGAAAGCTTTTGACACGGTATTCACCTTTCTGCCCACCCATAGAGGCATAGTAATTGGGTAGATTTTGGCTGATATAGACTGTAGAAATTCGACTGCTTCTTGCTGTCGCCTGATATTCGGCATCATGTTCATGCAAGAAATTTTGAGCCTCATCCGCCCATAGGAATAAAGGTCGTCTGTTATTGTTTATATTCCGCTTTTCCATTGCCCTCTGCCAGATATATTTGAAGAGAATTTGGCAATCACGACCAACCTTGTGATAAACTTTCACAGGCAGATTGACGATAATGATTTTGCCATTCAAACAATCGTCAGGCGTAATGTTAGATTGATGACGGCAGAACATGGAATATACAGGTTCTCTAAGCAACCTGAATAGAAATCCAGAAAAAGTGAAATCTACTATTGAACGTGTTTTTGAGCTGAGATTCTTGAAATTATCAAAGAAAAATTCGTATAAAAATTTCATCAAACGTGCTTCAATCACATTATCCAATACAGCCTGATTGTATGAATCAGTATCAGAAATCACACTTTGTTGTTGAGGGGTGAGCGATTTATCCCAAGCTTTTACTTTTTCAAGAATATTGTTATGTGCTAATTTATAGGCTTTGTTAAATGCTTTTGATTCTGATTGTTCATCTTCTTGATTGTTTAATTGGTCAGTAGCTTTTGGCAGAGTCTGAACAATGTCGTACATCATTTGTACAGAAACATAGCCATAGGCAATTTTACAAAGGTCAATGACATTAAAAAGCAGCATATCCAAAGCAGATTCCCAGAAGGGGTCATCTCCTTTTCCACTGTCTTTTTCTTCGCCAGCACGAATTACTGTTTTTAATACCTGTACGATGTTTTCAGTGATAGCTTCATTAGAATCTGTATGCGTAGATTCATACTCCAGAAAATTAAAACTGTATTTTCCGTTCGGTTCTATGATAACCAAATCTTGTGTTCGGTTGGTTTCTGCACAGTATTGTTGCCACAACTCTTTTTCGTCTGGTTTGGCTGTTAATACCAATCCACCAAATCCAGTCTTCAAATATTTAAGGGCAAGCATTCTACCAGAGCCAGAAGTTTTGCCAGAGCCAATACCACCAAATATCTGCACACCTTCAACGGCATGTCGAATTGTCCATGTTGATTGTTCATGGGCAGAAGAGGGGAATTGTAAAATTGGAAAGTCTAGGTCGTGAATGTCCATAGACGTAGAGTTATAAGGTTTATACTTAGGTATTTATAATAAAATTATATGAACGTATGTTAATTTGCAAAACTTTTTGCAAATATTTTTTAAAAATATAACAAGCTGTCTGCTAGTTGGTTATCTTTTTGTTCTAATTTTCGGTGTTCAGTACACGGTAACGTAGCTCCAATGCAATCAGTGGAGATTTATCAGCTTCCTCTTTACCAAGCTCAATTAACACCTCTCGATATTTAATGATGGTAATGGCTCGAATGTCAGCTTGAGAAAGAATGCCTTCTTGGAGAATAAATCTATCTTGAACAAAGCATTCTCTTGTCAAGATTTCGGCAATCACAGAATGTTCAAGTTTAGGTTCATAACCCAGAAATCGGGTGAATCTATGTTTGACGACTTCTTTGTATTCAGGCAAGTATTCAAAATATTGCTGATACTCTTCTCGTGAATGATACAAATAGCTATAATCCTCCATATCCTTATTGCGGATAAGTTTGATATATTCTTCTGACTGCTCAAGCATCTCATCCTGTGAAATGCTGCCATTATGATAGCCATAGACAACGGCTCTTAAAAAGGACTCGTAGGGAAGTGTTAGATAGGTAGGGGGACTATAGCCCAATAATCTTTCGATAATGTCTTCGACTGTTGAAGCGTACTCAGGAAAAACCTTTTCGCTGGTGATAATATCATTCCAATTGAGCGCACCTCTCCTTGAATGGATATGGGCTTGAACAAAGGCTTTGGCATCACCACCAAAGCGTTCATCAATGAGTTTTTGTGCTGATTCAGAGAACATTTGATAACCCCTGCATTACAAGAAACAATCCTGTTATTTTAGCATATTTCTCATTAGATTCAATGTAATTTGAGATTGTATAATTAAGAAATATTAATTTGTTAATTATATGTGATGATGTGGTCAATTTTTCTCTCTATCCAAACCAACGCTGTTAAAGGACATGTAATATTTGACAATTATGTTTTTCAGATTCGCAACAATTATTGGCACAATTACTAATTCCATTGAGCATTTGTGCTTTCAGTTCAAGAAGGTTTTTTATAGTATTATCTATTTGTTTGGTTTTCGCTACCATTTTATCTGAAACATTTTCGCAAGAGGCGTTCCCAATTTCCATTAAATTCAATAGCTCAGATATTTCATGAAGTGTAAAGCCAAAGCTTTTAATCCTTTTGATTGTAAGTAGCTTTTCTAAGGTTTTTTCAGAATACTCCTTGTAATTATTATCTCTTCTTTCTTTTCTACTAATAGTTATAAGTCTTTGCTTTTCGTAAAAACGGATAGTATCTCGTGATAACCCCGTTTTATTTGATAATTCACCTATTAGCATCTCTGAAAATATTTAAAAGTTTCTCTTGACAATGGACTATACTCCACTGTTTACATTTGCAAATGTAAATTTAAAAATAGAAGAAAAATGAAAAACATTAAAATTAAATCTGAGCCATTCAAAAAAATAGGATGGATAAGTATTGGCTTGTGTGGTGCATGCTGTGCTTTACCAATCATCGGAACAATTGCAGGAATTAGTTCACTTACAGTACTGAGTTTATATCTCGAAAAAATTGGCATTTTAGCTTTGGGATTAGCTGGAATATTCTTTTTCTATGGATTTTATAAAGAGAAGCAACGAATAAAATCCTGTGTAGAATCTTGTGATACTAATTGTGATTGCAACATAAACTAAAATAGTTGGTATATATATTTGATATAAAAAATGAAGATATGAGTTTTGTAAAAGTAATAATAATTTTTGTTCTGGCAGGTATTTTTGAAATAGGAGGTGGCTATCTGATTTGGATTTGGCTCAAACAAGATAAGCCCTTTTGGTATGGATTATTAGGGGGAGTTGCCCTAGTTCTATATGGAATAGTGGCAACTTTTCAGCCGAATGATTTTGCTCGTACTTACGCCGCCTATGGAGGAGTATTCATTATCATGTCTCTTATTTGGGCTTACAAATTTGACAATTTCAAACCAGATAGATTTGATATTATTGGGGCAATCATCGTTTTTGTAGGCATTTCCATTATTTTCTTTGCTAAGAGGCAATAGGATAAGTATTTATAAATAATCATTAAACTTTTTCAAGCTATGAAAACATTATTTGTTTTAATGCTAAGTTTTAGCGTCTTCATTGCTGATTACCAAAAGCTCCATAAGTCAATAGTAAAGCAATTGCCTTTGAACTAAAAAATATCAATCGAGAAACGATTTCGTTAGATAGTATCAAGGATTCAAAAGGCATTATTCTGACATTTCTTACTAAGAATTGCCCAGTGTCTAAAATTTGCCAAAATAGGATAAAAGCATTACAGGAAAAAAATACGAAGCTCGGCTTTTCTGTAATAGTTATTGACCCTGTTGATTAGATAGAAGATGTCCACCAAGAAGAGCAGGAATTATCGTCTATAAGTGTAGAAAAGGATATAATGAATGATATTTTGTTTTCAATAATCATAATATTTTGTTTTTGAAAACCTGTTGCATCTGTTTTTAATGTAAATTTGCTTTATGAAAATATTTTCAGTCATATTATCAATGTACATACTTGTACTTTCATGTCTGCCTTGCGGAGATGTGAATGACTGTAATAAGGTTTCTAGCAACAATCAATATTCATTATCTAAAACAAAACTTCCAAAGCATACTGAAGATACGGAAACCTGTTCTCCTTTTTGTACTTGTGCTTGTTGTGGAATGAATATTGCTTTCAGTTTCCATCTTCCTGCTTTAACTATTGAAAAGGAAAGTTCTTTTTACACAGAGAATCCAATAATTGTTTATAAAAACGAGTCTTCCATTTCAAATTTCTACGGGAATATCTGGCAACCGCCCAAAGTCTAATTTCAAAAATTTTATGGTCACTGTTATGCACCTGATTGATTAATCAGTAGGGATATTATTTGTGGCATTACATGAGTTTTTAAAAATTAGATTTCAAAATAATGTTAGATAAAATCATTGAATTCTCGATAAAAAATAAATTTATCGTGGGCTTATTTACGTTGGCTTTAGTGTTAGTTGGCGTTTATAATTTAAGTCGATTACCTATTGATGCTCTACCAGATATTACCAATAATCAGGTACAGGTCATTACAACTGCTCCAACATTAGCTACCCAAGAAGTTGAGCAGTTTATTACCTATCCCATCGAACAGACGATGAAGACGATTCCAAAAATCGTAGAAATGCGCTCATTCAGCCGTTTTGGTTTGAGTGTCATTACACTTGTCTTTGAAGAAAATGTAGATATTTATTGGGCAAGACAGCAAATGAGTGAAAAGCTAAAAGACGCCGAACGCCTCATTCCCAAGAGTACTGGTATTCCTGAACTAGCCCCCATCAGTACAGGTTTGGGAGAAATCTACCAATACGTTATTTTCGCTAAAAAAGGCTTTGAAGATAAGTATGATGCCTCAAAACTTCGTAGTATTCAAGATTGGGTTGTTAAGCCTCAACTGCTAGGAACTGCTGGAATTGCCGAGGTAACTACTTTGGGAGGGAACCTCAAGCAATATGAAATAGCCGTTCAGCCCGACCGACTTAAAAGTATGAATGTTACTATTACTGATATTTTTATTGCACTTGAAAAAAACAATGAAAATACAGGAGGTGCCTATATTGATAAACAGCCTTATGTGTATTTCATCAGGGCTTTGGGAATGGTGAAAAACATCGCTGATATTGAAAAAATAGTGGTGAAAAATAACAACGGGGTTCCTATTTTAATTCGAGATGTAGCAAAAGTGCAAGAAGGGTCTGCTTTGCGATACGGAGCAGTTACCAAAGATGGTAAAGGCGAAGTTGTAGGAGGTATGGTGTTGATGCTGAAAGGAGAAAACTCATCGGCGGTTGTTAACCGTACCAAAGCCAAAGTAGAACAAATCCGAAAATCATTGCCTGAAGGCGTAGCCCTTGAACCTTTTATTGACCGAACAAAACTCGTAAATAATGCCATCGGAACAGTTGAAAAAAACCTATTAGAAGGAGCTTTAATAGTCATTTTTGTCTTGGTTTTACTTTTAGGCAACTGGCGTGCTGGCTTGATCGTCGCATCAGTTATTCCTTTAGCATTGCTTTTTGCCGTCATCATGATGAACCTGTTTGGCGTGAGTGGTAACCTGATGAGTCTGGGTGCAATAGATTTCGGGCTTATTGTAGATGGAGCAGTAATCATTGTGGAAGCCGTTATTCATCGCTTGCATCAAAATAAAGAAGGTCGATTAGATGACCAACAAATGGACGATGAAGTATTACATGCTGCTACCAAAATAAGGAGTAGTGCCGCCTTTGGTGAAATCATCATTCTTATTGTTTATTTACCCATTTTGGCTTTAGTAGGCACAGAAGGTAAGATGTTTAAACCGATGGCACAAACCGTTTCCTTTGCCATTTTAGGTGCATTCATTCTTTCGCTTACTTATGTGCCAATGGCATCGGCTCTATTTTTAAGTAAAATGATTAGCCACAAAAAGAATATTTCTGATAAAATTATTGATTTTATCTATCGTTTTTATCAGCCTATTTTAGACAAAGCCTTAGACTTAAAAACGGTCATTCTAAGTGTTGCTGTCGTTTTTTTTGGGGTTGCCCTATTTGTTTTTAGCAGAATGGGTGGTGAGTTTATTCCAACCTTGGAAGAAGGTGATTACGCCATTAATTTTAGAAATGCTAATGGAAGCTCATTAAACATGAGTATCGAAACCTCAACGAAATTAGAAAAAATACTGAAAGCTAAATTTCCAGAGGTTGTAGAAGTCGTATCAAAAATTGGTTCAGCCGAAATACCAACCGACCCAATGCCCATTGAAACAGGAGATTTAATTATCATTCTAAAAGATAAATCAGAATGGATAACCACGAAGGATTTCTATCAACTAGCAGATATGATGAAAGAAGAAATGGAGCAAATTCCTGGTGTAGGTTTTGAAGTCTCTCAACCGATTCAAATGCGATTTAATGAATTAATGACAGGTGTAAGAAGTGATATTGCTATCAAAATTTTTGGAGAAGATTTAGAAAAACTCGCAGTAACAGCTAATAGTACCATTGGACTTATCGGTAATATTGAAGGCGTAGCCGATATTAAGGCAGAACAGGTAACGGGAATGCCTCAAATTACGGTACGCTATAATCCAGATAAAATGGCACTTTATGGTTTGAATGTTGGAGACTTGAACAAAGTAGTGAGAACAGGGTTTGCTGGAGAAGCCACAGGAAAGGTTTATGAAGGGGAAAGGCGTTATGATTTAGTGGTTCGTCTTGATAAAGATTTTCGTCAGGATATTTCTAACGTAAAAAATATATTTATAAGCCTTCCTTCAGGTAATCAAATACCTCTTGAACAAGTGGCAGACGTAAATTTCGAACAGGGACCAGCACAGATAAGTCGTGAAGATGGCAGGCGTAGAATAGTGATTGGCTTAAATGTTCGTGGACGAGATGTAAAGTCGGTCGTAAACGAAATTCAGGCAAGATTAGATGCTAAACTCAAATTGCCAGAAGGTTATTATATCACTTATGGTGGTCAGTTCGAAAATTTGGTAGAAGCCAATAAACGCCTTGCAGTGGCTGTTCCTGCGGCTTTGCTCTTGATTTTTGTTTTACTGTTTTTCACCTTTCATTCTGTCAAACAATCCTTGCTTATTTTTACGGCAATTCCTCTTTCTGCTATCGGGGGTGTTTTTGCTCTTTGGCTACGAGGAATGCCTTTTAGTATTTCAGCAGGTATTGGCTTTATTGCTCTTTTCGGAGTAGCGGTACTGAATGGTATCGTATTGATTGGCTATTTCAATCAACTAAAAGCAGAAGGATGGGATGATGTTTTAGCCAGAATTAAGGAAGGAACAAAAGTTCGTCTCCGTCCTGTAGTTATGACCGCCGCTGTAGCTTCTTTGGGATTCTTACCAATGGCATTGAGTAGCGGAGCAGGGGCTGAAGTACAAAAACCATTAGCGACTGTAGTCATTGGAGGGTTAATTACCGCTACTTTATTAACCCTCATTGTTCTGCCAATTTTGTACTTTCTTTTGGAAAATGGTATTAAGCCTCCTAAAAAAGCAAGTTTTGTTGCAGGGCTTTTACTCTTTTTTGTGGCAAGCAATGTGGCTAATGCACAGGAAAACCCAATGCTCAGTTTGAACCAAGCGATTGAATTAGGCACTAAAAACAACACGCTGGTTCAAGTCAACGAGTTAGCGATAAAAATGCAAAATCAGCTAAAACCAACGGCTATTGAATTACCCAAAACCACTATTAATGCGATGTTGGGACAATACAATACCAGAAGTTTCGACCAGAACTATAGCATTTCACAAGGTTTTAGTCCTTTCCAATTTCAAGCAAAAAAGCAGCTGATTAACGAAAATATCAAAAATAGTGAGCTTAAATTAGCTTCTACAAAGCATGATATTATTCATCAAATTCGACAGTCTTGGAATCTGATTTTATACTGGTCGGCTATCAATCAGTTGCTACAAAAACAAGAGGAATACTTAAAGGTATTTCTGGATGCTGCAAAATTGAGATTCAAAACGGGTGAAAGTAATTTATTAGAGAAAACAACAGCCGAAACGAAACAGCAAGAACTGACACAAATCAGGAAGCAAAATGACGGATTGATAGTACGTGAAAAAATCAAGCTAAAAAATATATTGAACTTGAAAGAGGACTTTGTTTTGGCTGAAAATAATTTTTCTCCTTCAAAAGCCTTGTATGCAGATTCGCTTTATATCAATCAAAATCCCATACTTCAAATAGCAGTGCAACAGATACAGATTGCTACTGCTTTCAAAAATGTAGAAAAAGCTCAACGAAAACCTGATTTTTCAGCAGGATACTTTTTGCAATCACTCACGGGCAATCAGGATATTGAAGGCAAAACCACTTATTACAACGGCTCACCACGCTTTCAAGGAGTTAATTTAGGCATCAGTATTCCCATTTTTGGCAAGGCAATTAATGCTCGTATTAAAGCTTCGGAAACAGAAATATTGGTTCAGCAAAAGAATGCAGAATATCTCAAAAATCAAATCAACAGCCAGCTACTGCAACAGATTGAAGAGCAAAAGGTCAATCAATCCTTAATAGATTATTATATCCAAACGGCTTTACCCAATGCCGAGATTATTAGTAGTAATGCACAAAGAGCCTTTCAAAATGGAGAGATAGGCTATGTAGAATATTTGCAAGGACTAGAAACAGTATTGAGTATTCAGCAAAATCACCTTAGCGTTATCAGCCAATTCAATCAAAATAATATCAATATTCAATATTTGTTGAACAATTAAATTTTTGAAAAATGAAATTCAATCATCATAGCATAGCAAAATATATTACGGTGTTTCTTTTAATCATGACTGTTTTGTCATGTAAAAAAAGTGCTGAAACCACAGAAACAGTAGAACATCATGAAGATGAAAAAGGTACGGTAGAACTTACTCCTGCTCAGGTGAAAGCATCACAAATTGTTTTTGGCAATTTCGAGAGAAAAAATCTAAGTGAGGTAATCATAGCCAATGGTTATACGAAGCTTCCACCCCAAAATCAAGCAGAGGTATCTGTTTTTATGGCAGGTATCATTAAATCTATTGCCGTTATTGAGGGACAGTATGTAAAGAAAGGGCAAAGCCTAGCTACATTTCAAAGTGTTGAATTTAATAATCTTCGTTTGCAAAAAGCAAAATTGATGGATGAATTGCAACAAGCTAAAGCCTCAATGGGCTATTTAAGCCTAGATTTTCTTCGCCAAAAAGAATTAAGCGATGAAAACGTAACGGCAAAAAAGACCTTTCAAAAAACGAGTGCCGATTTTGAAGCTATCAAAAGTAAAGTCGAAAATTTAGCACATCAAATCCAGATTCTGGAGCAAACAATTGCCCTTAGTGGTAAAGAAAATGTTGCCACGATTGCCATTACAGCACCTATTTCTGGTTATATTACGGCTGTAGATGTAAAAATTGGTAGCAGTGTTTCTCCTAATACCTCTTTGTTTTCAATCGTTGATAATTCAAAAATGCACGTAGATTTATTGGTGTATGAAAAAGACCTTTTTAGAATAAAAATTGGACAGGACGTTCGTTTTGTACTTACCAACCAAGGAAATCAAGAAATTTTAGGAAAGATTTTTAGTATTGGTCAAGCCTTCCAAAATGAAACAAAATCAGTGGCTGTTCATGCCGATATTAACAATAGTAAAGCAGGTTTAATATCCGGTATGTATGTAAGTGCACTAATTGATATCGGCAAAAACGATGTAAATACGCTTCCTATTGATGCGGTTATCAAGGCAGAAGGAAAAGAATTTATTTTTATTCAAGAACAACATGAAGAAACAGGCAAAGAGCAAGTCAATAAACAGAGCCATGATGAAGGTGTACATTTCAAACGAATAGAAGTAAAAACAGGAACGACACAATTAGGTTTTGTTCAGGTTACTCCTCTACAAGGCATAGCTGTTGGAGCAAAAATTGTTATAAAGGGTTCATATTATTTACAATCATCCATAGCCAATGCTGAAGGCGACGATGAACATGCACATTAACTTAAGCTAACAACATGGAACATAAACATATTTATGACAAAGATGGAAAGCAACTTTGTTGTACACAAGAGGAAAAAATAAATAAAATGGCAAATCTCTCTTTAAAAAATAAAGCCCCCAAAGACAATTGTTGTGCTAGCAACGACGATGATGGACATCAAGATGAGCATTCTGACGATGATGGACACGATCACACTAATGTAAGTGTAAGCATTTTTCAAATGTTTCTCCCTGCGACAATTAGCTTATTTTTATTACTAATTGCTATTCTGATAGACAATTATTTCGCACAATCTTGGTTCACTGGATGGCTACGCATTGTTTGGTATGGTGTAGCCTATTTGCCAGTTGGTTTTCCTGTATTAAAAGAAGCAGTGGAAAGTATGAGTAAAGGTGAAATATTTTCAGAGTTTTTGTTGATGAGTATTGCAACACTTGGAGCATTCGCTATTGGTGAATATCCTGAAGGAGTTGCGGTAATGTTATTTTATTCTGTAGGCGAAGTATTTCAGACGTTAGCGGTAAAACGTGCAAAAGCTAACATTAAATCACTACTTGACCAGCGACCTGATGAAGTAACTATCTTGCAAAACAATCAGGCGAAAACGATTAAGGCAGCCTCTGCTAATATTGGTGACATTATTCAATTGAAAGCGGGAGAGAAATTAGGTTTAGATGGCGAATTACTTTCAGACACAGCCTCTTTTAACACGGCGGCACTTACTGGAGAGAGTAAACCAGATACCAAAACCAAAGGAGAAATTGTATTAGCAGGAATGATAAACTTGAATACTGTTTCACAAGTAAAAATTACGACAGCATATAAGGATAGTAAACTTTCGAAAATTTTGGAGTTGGTTCAAAATGCCACTGCACAAAAAGCACCAACAGAGTTATTCATTAGAAAGTTTGCTAAAATCTATACGCCAATTGTCGTGTTTTTAGCAATTGCTATTTGTTTGTTGCCCTACTTTTTTATTGATGACTATGTATTTAGTCAATGGTTGTATCGTGCTTTAATATTCTTGGTGATTTCTTGTCCGTGTGCATTGGTTATTAGTATCCCTTTAGGTTATTTCGGAGGGATTGGTGCTGCCAGTAAACATGGTATTCTCTTTAAAGGAAGTAATTTTCTGGACATCATCGCTAATATTCAGAACGTAGTAATGGATAAAACGGGTACAATGACCGAAGGTATTTTTAAGGTACAGGAAGTAGTCATTAAGCCAGATGTTAATAAAGATGAAATACTGCAAATGGTAAATACTTTGGAAAGTCAGAGTACACATCCAGTAGCTACTGCCATTCATGACTTTGTGGGAAATGTAGACAACAGTATCGAATTGAAAAATATTGAGGAAATTGCTGGACAGGGACTTAAAGCCGAAAAAAATGGCAAAGAGTTGTTAGTTGGTAATTTCAAATTGATGGATACTTATTCAATTGCGTATGATATTGACCCCACTTCAATTGTTTATACGTTGATTGCGATTGCTTACGATAAAAAATTTGTGGGTTATTTAACCATTGCCGACAGCATTAAGAAAGATGCACAGGAAACCATCAATCAACTAAAAGCATTAGGTGTAAAAACCACGATGCTCAGTGGGGATAAAAGTAACGTCGTGAAATTCGTTGCAGATAAATTGGGCATTACGAATGCTTTTGGAGATTTATTACCAGAAGATAAAGTAAACAAGGTCAAAGCAATAAAAGCTAATCATGAAACAGTGTGTTTTATTGGCGATGGGGTAAATGATGCTCCCGTAGTAGCTTTGAGTGATGTGGGTATTGCTATGGGTGGTTTAGGAAGCGATGCTACTATTGAAACGGCTGATGTTGTTATTCAAGATGATAAACCTTCAAAAATACCGATGGCAATCAATATTGGTAAACAAACCAAAAAGATAGTTTGGCAAAACATCGCTCTTGCTTTTACTGTAAAAGCCATTGTGTTAATATTAGGTGCTGGAGGGTTAGCCAATATGTGGGAAGCGATTTTTGCAGATGTAGGTGTAGCTTTATTAGCTATTCTAAATGCTGTTAGAATTCAGAATATGAAGTTTTAAGTATTTTTGATAGTCACGATAAATAAAAGTGGGTTACTCAGAGTATTTGAGTAACCCATTTTTATTTTTAAAATAACTCAAAAATAATCAAAACAATATGGCTAATATAATATTTAGATTAGTCTAAATATTATATATTTGTATTTCTAATATTTAATCATAGAGCTATGAAAGCAAATTGTACCTTTTTGATAGTAATGCTTATCTTTTTTTTCGTAACTGCTTGTGAAAAATTACTTCCTGACTCTCCCGATGAAAATATAGTTTTAGACGGAACAATTGAAGAATTGTCCACTACTGAAACGGCTAAATTCCTTCGTGGAGATATAGCTTTTACAAAGGTTTTTACAGCCAATACAGGCTTGGGTCCTTTGTTTGTTTCAAACTCTTGTATTAGTTGTCATGCAGGCGATGGAAAAGGACATCCAGCCACAAGCTTAATTCGTTTTGGACAAACGGATGAAACGGGGAATCATTTTTTGACACAAGGCGGTCCTCAGTTGCAACATCGAGCCATTTCTGGTTTTACTCCTGAAAATATTCCTTCTGGAGTTTCCCAAGCTACGTTTATTGCTCCTTCAAATACAGGTCTAGGGTTTTTAGAGGCTGTTCCTGATGTAGATATTTTGGCTTTGGCTGACCCAGAGGATAAAAATAATGATGGTATTTCTGGTGTTCCTAACTGGATTACGTTAGCGGACTTTGTAACTCCCAAAGCCAATGCAATTACTAAAAATGGTAAATATATTGGTCGTTTTGGAAGAAAGGCAGGAGCGTATGACTTATTCAACCAAACAGTGAATGCTTATAATCAAGATATGGGCGTAGTTAGTACATATTTACCCAAAGATACATATAGTGGCGAGGAGCTTGACCCCGAAGTAAGTAATGCAGAAATAGCCGATTTGGTACATTACCTACACACACTAAAAGCACCAATTCAACGGAATGCTGAAATAGTTGAGGTGAAAGAAGGGAAAACATTATTTATCAAAATTCAATGTGGTAACTGTCATACACCAATAATGAAGACAGGTAGTTCTACCATAAAAGGATTAAGTAATAAAACATTTGCTGCTTATACTGATTTACTTATGCACGACATGGGTAAAGCTTTAGATGATAATTACACAGAAGGGTCTGCTAAGACTTACGAATGGCGAACGACCCCACTCTGGGGTCTAGGATTATCAAAAGACTCCCAAGGAGGCAAAATCTATTTATTACACGATGGGCGTGCCAAAAGCATTAATGAAGCAATTATTTTACATGGAGGTGAGGCTCAAAAAAGCCGTCTGCAATACAGTGAATTGAGTACTAAAGAAAAACAAGCATTAATAACATTTTTAGAAAGCCTTTAACATGAAAAGACGTGATTTTATTCGTACAGGTTGTCTGACTTGCATCGGGGGGACTGCTATAACGCTAGCTTTACAGGGTTGTAGTTCAGCATACTATGCTAAGCAAATAGGTTTGAAACAAAACAACTTACTAGTTAAAAAAAGCGAGTTTATCGAAGTAAAGAAAGATGGAAAGCAAAATATGAGAAATGTAATCGTGGCAAAATATGAGAAATTAGGATTTCCAATTGCCCTTTTTCGTTTGGGAGAAGACCAATACTCAGCTATCTATTTAGAGTGTACGCACCAAGGCAATGAAGTACAACCACATGGCAATTATTTGGTTTGTGAAGGTCACGGAAGTGAATTTGATAACAAAGGAAAAGTAACACAAGGTCCTGCTGAAAAGGCTTTGCGAACATTTAATGTGAAAACAGACGAGGAATATATTTATATCACTTTAGCCTAACAAGAATGAACCAAAGACTACTTTTACTGATACTATCGGTGGCACTATCTCAAACTATTTTTGCTCAGATTGATACCACACTGTTTAAACGAAAATCGATTTCAGATTCTACCAAAATGAACCTTGATGCAGTTTATAACCGCCCGTTTTTACAGGTTGGACGTACTCCATTAGGGATTGGCGGATATGCAGAATTCAATACCAATTATAGGGCTACAGACGGTGTTGGAGAAGGTTTTTCTTTTCAAATGCGTAGAATGACCTTGTTTTTTGGGGGGAGCCTACATCAGAAAATAAAATTCATGTCTGAGATTGAATTTGAAGATGGTACAAAGGAAATTAATATAGAATTTGCTGCCATAGATTTTCAGTTTGCGAACCTTTTTAATTTTCGTGGGGGTATCATCATGAATCCGATTGGAGCATTTAACCAAAATCATGATGGTCCGAAATGGGAATTTAGCGATAGACCTATATCAGCAACACAAATGCTTCCTGCTACTTTTAGCAATGTGGGAATGGGTTTTTATGGTAAAAAATATACGAAGCAATGGGTATTTGCCTACGAAACTTATTTGACCAATGGTTTTGATGAAACCATTATTGATAATGAAAACAGTCGTACCTCTTTGCCAGCAGCAAAAGCCAACAAAGACCGTTTTGAAGAGAGTAGCAATGGGCAAGCTCTTTTTACAGGTAAAATAGCAATTAGAAATCGTAAAATTGGAGAGTTGGGACTTTCATACATGGGAGGAGTTTATAATAAGTTTGAAGATGATGGCTTTATTTTAGCAGAGAAAAAGTCGCTAAATGTTTTTGCAGTAGATTTTAACACTGTGATAAAAAAAACCAAAACATCAATTATCGCAGAATGGGCATGGGTAAATGTAGATTTACCTAATAATTATGCTGTACAATATGGCAGTAAACAAAATGGAGGCTTTGTAGATATTGTACAACCCATTTATAAAAAACCGTTAGCAGGCTTTCCGAATTCTTCTTTTAGTATCGCTTGTCGTATCGAGCGAGTTGATTGGAATATGGGCACATTTACTGAAACAGGAGATAAAATTTATGATGAAGTATTCTCAATTATGCCCGCTGTTAGTTGGCGACCTATTCCATCAACCGTCATCCGATTCAATTATCGTTTCCAAAAACAATGGGATTTATTAGGTAATCCACCAGCTAAGATGGGTGTAATACAATTAGGGATTTCTAGTTATTTTTAAAAGTCTTAGTTATATTATTACATTGAATGGCATTGAAGGAATCACAGGTTTTGTAGTGTATTTATATTTAAATATTTAAACAGAAAATTATATAATAATGAGCGAAAAATGTATGATGTAGAATTGTCTTTTCAAATGTTATTTTACATTATAATAAATAGGAGAGATGAAAAAGAAGCTAATTCGTATATTTTGTTTTCTAATGGTAATGCAAGTGCTTTTTGTAAGTACAGGCTTTGTATGATAACAGTTAGTATAAATAAATCTTCTTGAGAGTTCAATTCCTGTAAAGTATAATTTTCACATTTAAATTATCAAAACAATGCAAAAATTAGCAATTGTACTCATTATATTAATGAGCTTTTTTACACAGAACTCATTTGGTCAAAAACCTCGTTCTGACTTCAAAGGTCATATCATTGATTCAAAGGGTGATGTTTATTTGGAAGGCACGAAAATAGGGTCTGTCACCAGAGAAGGTCTTATAAAAGACTCTAATGGTCAGAAAATAGCTTTCGTAAATACAAATGGTTCTTTGTTGGATGTCAATGGAAAGAATCTAGGAAAAATGGGGAAAGATGGGAAAACGTATTATGATGCAAACGGCTTGGTTGTCTTCTCTGTAAACGACGTCGATGGTGTAACCTGTGATATATTAGATGCTAAGGGGAAAAAAATTGGGAATGTACATGACAGTTATAAAGGCGTAGCCTGCTCTTTACATTGTTTTACCAATAAAATGGACATGAAAACACATAGCAAAAAAAATAATCTTGCATAAATCATTTCAAGTACAACCCCAGAAATGATTTTAAGCATACTAAAAAACTTCCTTGGGGTTAGGTATTAAGATAAAATGAAAAGCAACAAATTTATCGCTGTTTTTATGCTCTTTGTGAGCATCTCAATAATTAATTCTTTTGGACAAGAGCCCAATACCAATAAGAAATCCAAAACAGAAACAAAAATAAGCTATGTGTGCTCTATGCATCCAGATATTAAAGGGAAAAATGGAGACAAATGTTCAAAATGTGGCATGGCATTGTCCGAGAAGAAAAAAGATGAAAAGCAAATTTATACTTGTACCATGCATCCAGATGTAATGAGTAATAAACTTGGAAAATGCTCGAAATGTGGCATGGATTTGATTGAGAAAAAAACTAAAATGTAACGATTTAGTATTAACGAATAAACCTTCTTTGTTCAAATACTAGCAAAAAAAGCAAGGTTAAAAGAAGTAGGCTGTCCAATTGTATTTGGTGACAGCCTATTTCTTTTAGAAGCTTATAATATAATAAGCTTGAATTTAGAATATCTGTTTTAATCATTAATCTTAATGTGTTTGATTGAAAAATTGCTGTTTAGCTTTTAGAATATTTAATACTTTAGTTTTGGTTTATAGAAATATATTTTTTCTTATATTTAATGTGTTCTATTATTAATCAATAAAATTGGGGAGTATGAAAACTGAAGATGAAGAAAAGACAATCTTACCTGAAGAGTTAAGCCATCTTGAAGAACCTCTCAAAGAGGCAAGAACAAAAATAGAAGCCATCGACACTCAAATTAATAATACCAGACCTGATAGGGGTCCACAATCTGCCTATCGCCCCCCTTTTTATGGAAGTCCACAATACGGTAGAAACCCAGATATTTCACAAAGCAATGACAGTAAGATTGCTGGATGGAATAAAGAAAAAGCACAGATAAAAGACGATTTCTTGAAAAGGTTAGATGAAGGACTTGAAAATATAGACCCCGATAACGCAAAAAAAGTTAAAGAAGTTGTCGATTATCAGTTGAGTGATAATAAGTATAAGACTGGTATAGAAAAGGATGGTCAAAAGCAAAATGGTGAGCCGTTCGAACGTATTGAAAGCATATATTACGAAAGATATTCATTTGATAAAAAGAAAGATGCAGTTGTAACTGAACCTGATAAAAACCAAGCGACAAAATCAGATACTCAAACTAAAAGTTCAGACAAAGAGCATGTGAGTCAAGATGATTTGCCGAAGGATAAAGGCTTTGCTGAAAATGCAAAAAAAGTAACTGCGCAGGAAAAAGACAATGAACCGAATATGAGCGAAACAACAAAAGAAGAACCACAATCTAAAAATACGCCTGAGAGCTTCATGGCTAAATATGAATTGCCAAAGGCAAAGGACTTTTCTGAAAACACGAAAGATATGACTGATAGGCAAAAAGCTAATGAGTCTAATAAAAGTGAAATAGCGAAATCAGAAGCTCAATCTAAAAATACGCCTGAGAACTTTACGGCTCAATATGATTATCCACAGATGAATGATTTTTCTGAAAACACAAAGGATATGGCGAATAAGAAAAGTTTGGATATTTGTATGGATAAAGATAGAGATTGATTATCGCTCATGTTCAATATCAAAGTCTTTATCCTTTTCATTTGTCATTGATTTGCTATCCTTTTCTTCAAAAGGATTATTTTTCAACCAAGACGGCATTTTCTCTTTAAATCTTTCATCCAAGTATTGTTGCCTTCCATCCTGAATGCCAGAAATGAAAGAACTTTCTCCAGTCGTCTTTGAAAGTTTTTCTGAAAGCTCTGGTTCGTATGCGGCTATCATGTAGCCTTGATTAAAGCCTTTGATGTACAAATCCGTATTTTCTTGCTCGTTCATTGTTTGATTGTTGTTTATAAGGGGTCAAATCTTGCGATAGCTAAAATATTTTATGAACATTGCCCTCAAGATACTTGTCAATTGAATCTCTGTCGTAGAGGATGATTTTCTTTTGCGGTTGAGAAAATCTAATTTTCCCTTCATCCCTCAATTTCTGTAATGTAGTTTTTGATTTGATATTCAAGAGTTGCATGGCTTGCTCGTCAGAAATCCATTTTTCCTTTTCCACTTTGTTCGTTTCTTTTAGCCGTGCGACAACTTGCTCGACTAAAGCATAAAAGGCAGATTCTTCTAGGCAGATGACTTGCATGAATTTTGAATGGAAGAGGGTGGATGAAATAATCAATTAAATTTAAAAAATTATTTGATATGCGCCATCATATTTATTCAGATTATCTTCTGGTTTTTATTGTCCTTGCTATTTTGTAACTATCCCTGAAAGATTACTAATGAACGGAATAGCACCATACCGACCTTCAAGATAATCCTTGTTTCTTCGAATAGTTTTTCCAGCTTCTTTATATTCAACAAGTGAATACATCTCTGATTCTCCGTACTTATTCTTTTCGACAAAATAAATCTGGTCTCTTCGATAATTGCCGTAATTCAATATGTTTGTGTCATGTGTAGCGAAAATTAGCTGTGCGTTGTTACGATTACATTCTTTTGAGTTAAAAAGCTTTGTAATGGCTATCGTTAGTAGAGGATGTAAACTGGTGTGCAAATCATCAATTACCAGTAAGCCCCCATTGTTGAGTACATTGAATATAGAACCAGAAATATTAAATAACTTATTTGTACCAGAAGATTCTTGACTACGCATATCAAATTCTATTTGTTCAATGACTTTATTTTTAACATCATATTTTTTGTGAGTTGTTTTGATGTCGATTTTAAATGCGCCTTCAAAATCTGTGAGTAACTGCTTTACCAGCCCTTCGGGCAAGTCACTTGGAAGTTCTTTTTGGTCGAATGGTTTTTTAGAAATAGCTAAATCATCAAATCCTAAATCTAGTGTTTTGCAAAAGCTCAATAAAGTGGCTTGAGTTTGCTTATTTTCCAGCATTTCCAAAGTCAAACCTTTATATCCTTCATGCTTTAATCCTGAAATAGTAATAAAATTATTAAACCACTTCATGATTTTTTTTGAGACTTTCCCGTTAAACTGGTCTACAACAGCAAGGAATAAAGCGTTATCTCTCGTACGTTTTTCTAAATCTTTACCTTCTGGGAAAGACCTGCTCATAACTTCTATTCTATCATGCTCTCTAATAAATAAAGGTTTTTCAGTTTTCTTTTGAGATTCAAAAAGCCATTCTGTATTGATGCTATGGTTGTCTAGTTCAAAGCCATAGCGATAACGAATATTATCAACTGAAAAAACAGCTTCAAAAAAAGAATCTGTTTTTTCAGTTTCTGTACTCAAAAGAAAAGGGGCAATATCCAACTCAGCAGTAGAGGATTGCTCAAACGATTGCAGCACTAATCTTCTCATGGTAGATATTGCCTTAATGAAATTGCTTTTCCCACTGGAATTAGCCCCATAGATAACTGCACCTTTTAACAACTCATAACGCTCTGTAGAAAATATGTTTGTTTCTTTATGCTCCTTGATAGGCACAGCGAATAGGCTAAGTGTTGTTTTATTCTTAGTTGAAAGATAGTTGCCGACAGTGAATTCGAGTAACATGATACAAGGGCGTTAATGAGATATTTTCTTAAAAATAAGGAAACATTCAATAAGCATGTTTATGTGTCGTGTGATTTATTTGTAAGAAAAGAATAACGATAGGGAAGTGAAGGCTTAAACTAAAAGCTTATAATTTTTTCAGGGAATTTGCAGTTTTTTTTGCCCTAATTTATGCGAAAAAAATGTTGTACCTATGTTGTACCAAATAAAAAAGGGTTCTTACATTTTACTGTAAAAACCCTCTTTAAACTGTACCGGGGACGGGAATCGAACCCGTACGAACTTGCGTTCACAGGATTTTAAGTCCTGCGTGTCTACCAGTTCCACCACCCTGGCATGAAATTAAAGTTGTAACCTTAATCTCTTAAACTTAAAAAGCACCGTAAGGTGCTTCTATAAGCTGAGCGAAAGACGAGGTTCGAACTCGCGACCTCAACCTTGGCAAGGTTGCGCTCTACCAGCTGAGCTACTTTCGCTTGTGATTCTTTTGAATTGTTGTTATAATTCCGTTGAATTGTGGTGCAAAATTATGCGATGTAATTCGTCTGTGCAAGCTTTTTGTGAAAATTTTTAATAAAAAAATCTCACAAAATTTATAAATCGCTGATTATGTTTGAATTAAGCTTGAAACTTTTTTTAGATTTTTTGTCCATTTAAAGGTGATAGAGGGTGTAAAATTGGAAAGTAGCTAAGTATTCATGTAATTTGTAGGATATTTATTAACTGCTTTAAATGAAAAAATATGTTTGGGGCTTTGCTATGATTTTTTTAGCGAGCTTTTCAAGTTATGCCCAAAATTATCCACACTATACTTTGTGGTCAAGGGTTTCAATTCAAAAAAAAATAAGTAAGTATTTTGATGTGAATGCAGACTTTCTTTACCGAAGACAAAATGATTTTAGTAAAGGAAATTATAATCTTTTCGATTCAAGATATGTGGAAGCTTACAGAATTTCGACAGTTTATAGAAAGGGAAATTGGGCAGTAAGTCTTGCTCCCATTGTTTTTAATACTTTCCCACTTTATGGAAAAGTGGATGATTTAAAAAGACCTGTGCGTTTGGAAATAAGACCTGTTGCTTATTTAGAATGGACTAAAGTATTGAGCCCAAAATGGACTTTTAGGTCAAGATTTGGTTATGAATATCGTTTGTTTAAAAGAAGTGATAATACTTTTGGAGACGAGCAAGCTAGGATTCGTTTACGGATTCAGTGGAGGTATAATCTGAATAAAAACAATATTATGTATGTCAGTGAAGAACCACTTTTGAATATTCCACCTAATTTACCAGCCAATAATTTTAGTCAAAACCAGCTTACCTTGATGTTTAGTCACGCATTTTCTCCGCATTTTACAACTGAGATTGGTTACATGTGGAATCATAGACAAAGAGCGAGCTTGGTTGAGTTTGATGAAGAAAACACTTTGCATACTCATTTCATTATCAGGCTATAAACAAAAAAGAGTAACTGCTTTTAAACAATTACTCTTTCTGTAAAACGAAACATTCCAATCAATTTATTTATTCAATAACAACTCTTTTTGCAGTACCATCTTCACGTTGTGTTACGGTTACAAAAAGTGTTCCTTTAGTATTTTTCTTTAATTCTACTTGACCCATAAAATCACCTTGGAAATCTTTGAATTTCTGAGAACCTACTTCTTTTCCATTCACATCTGTCACCGTAACATTTACATCTCCTTTTTCAGGTGTGTAAAATTTAAGATTCAATTTATTATCAAAAGGTTTGTTTGGATAAATTTTCAAGGCTTTAACTGTTTTTGAATCGCTGAAAGGCTCAAAATCTTTGAAGTCGTGATCGAATTTAAACTTGAATTCTTTCATGGCTGGTTTTAATGAACCTAAAAGTTTGTCATGGTCAAAATCGAAGTGAAATTCTTTGTGGTCGTTTCTGTCAAAATCCTTTTCTATTCTTTTGCCATCTTTGTAGATTTCAATGCGTTTTTGCTCATTTCTCGGAGCTTTAAATGACTGTGCAAATCTTTCATTTCCTCTATCAACTTTAATTCTAATTTGCTTTCTTTCGCCTTTTCCTAAAGTTGTTGATAAAGAATCAGTAATACGGTTAATAAGATCTTCTTTTTGTTCTGCATTCATTCCTTCGGCATTGTAAGTACGGTCGAAAACTTGTTTTTGTCCGTTTTCTGTAGATTCTACATGAATTTTAATTTTGCCGTCTTTTTCCTCAATATTTTGAGAAGTACTTTTTTGTGCCATTGCAGTCATACTAACTGCAAACAAGATCGCTGTTCCGAAAATTTTGATGTTCTTTTGCATAGTGATTTTTGTTTTTTGAGTAAAAAAAATCATGTAAAGATTACATGAAACAAACTTAATCAACCTATTCTATATCAAACCTTTAAACTTTGTTAAAAGATGTTAAACGAAATAAATTGCTTAAGAATTAGTTTAATTTTGTTGCGCTGTAATAGACACGCTAAAAATAAAAATGTTGCAAAGCTGCTATAAGCACAATATTTTTAAGGGTTTAGCTTGTTTTAAAGTGTATAAGTACAAGCAATTGAAAGAAACGAGCCACTTATAATGGTTAAAAAGTGCTTATAGCTTAATGTTTACAGTTCAATAAATATTAATGATTAAGAATGACTAAGCGGAAAATACAATATATAATTGCTTTGATGGCTTTTGCTTTATTAGGTTTAATTGCCTTTCAAATGTATTGGCTAGGATTTACGGTTCGCTCTAAAAATGACCAATTTGGAAGTGATGTTCGAGATGCCATGCAACAGGTAGTTCGCAAGCTTGGAAAACAAGAATTTTACTATTTTGTACAACGAAAAGTAGAAGCGGAGGAAAAGCAAAAACAGCTAATGGCAATTGCGAAACCTATTACTGAGAAGCCAATTGAAACTCCAAAGCAAAAAATACCAATTGCTTCAAACCAAACTGGGATTGGTTTAGATAAAGTAGGAGGGACGCCATTTCCTTCAGATATTTTGGTGTCGAAAGGAACGGAAATTTTGCCTAATGGGGAAATTAGAGAATATCAGGAATTTTCAATGAATATTGACATTCAAGATTTTCAAAATCGTTTGAATGAACATAAACAATTAGACGAAATTTTTTCGGAAGCATTGCAACAACACCAAAATACGCTTCAAAAACAAGATTCTATGCGAAAAGCTGAATTATCAGCAGCAAGAAAAAAACAAGTAAACAAAAAACATGTTGATAAAATTGTTGACCCTTTAGGAACGCAAGATAAAGTAATGAATAAAGCCGAAATGGCTAAAGAGGTTTTCAATGATTTTCTGTTCAAAAAGAGAAGTATTTATGACAGAATCAATTATTTAGTACTAGATTCTTTGTTGAAATATGAAATCAAAATGAAGGGGATTGAAATCCCTTTTGAGTACGGAATTAGTAGCCAAGAAGAACCTAATTATTTACATTATGCTTCTTCGATGAAGTATAAAATGACAGGTTTGAAGAACGACAAAGATACTTATACAGTCAATCTTTTTCCGAATGATTATGCCAATTCTGAAAATTATTTAAGAGTATATTTCCCGAATCAAGACCGCTACATTATCCGAAATATTTGGGTGATGTACGCAACTTCATTGTTGTTGATTTTAGTGGTTTTGAGTTGTTTTTATGTGGCAGTAAGTACCATTGTGAAGCAAAAACAATTGGCTGATATTAAAAATGATTTCATCAATAACATGACGCATGAGTTTAAGACGCCAATTTCTACGATTTCGTTGGCAACTCAGATGTTACAAGACGAAGCCGTAGCAGCTAGTCCGTCGATGTTTAAGCGTTATTTAGGCATTATTCGAGATGAAAACAAACGTTTGGGTTCGCAAGTAGAGAAAGTACTTCAAACGGCACAAATGGAAAGAGGAGACGTACAATTGAAACTAAAAACCGTTGACGTTCATGAAATTATAGAGAAAGTATTAGAAAATATTAGTCCGCAAATTGAACTTCGTGAAGGTATCATTGATTTAGATTTACAAGCAGAAATCACGGAAATTGAAGCGGATGAAGTACATTTGACCAATATTATCTTTAACCTTTTAGATAATGCCAACAAATATTCGCCTGAAAAACCTGAAATTACCATTGCTACGAAGAATACCGAAAAAGGGATTTCGATTACGATAAAAGACAAAGGAATCGGGATAAGTAAAGAATCTTTGAAGAATATTTTTGAAAAATTCTATAGAGTTCCTACGGGTAATTTACACGATGTAAAAGGTTTTGGATTGGGTTTGAGTTATGTTAAGAAAATGATTCAAGAACATCATGGTAAAATAAACGTCCAAAGTAAAATCAACGAAGGAAGCGAATTTGAGGTAATTTTACCGATTGATATTACGTCACAGCTAAGTTAAAATATACATTTAAGCATTATCCCTATTATTAACATGACAAAGATTCTCCTTGCCGAAGACGACCCCAATTTAGGTACTTTACTTCAAGAATATTTAACGATAAAAGGCTATGAAACCATTTTAGCAAAAGATGGCGACGATGCCCTTACAAAGTTTGTACAACAAGATTATGACCTTTGTATTTTTGATGTAATGATGCCAAAAAAGGATGGTTTTACCTTGGCAAAAGAAGTACGAATGTCTGATAAAGATACTCCTATTATTTTCCTGACGGCGAAGGCGATGAAAGAAGATACTTTACAAGGCTTTAAATTGGGGGCGGATGATTATATGACCAAACCCTTTTCGATGGAAGAATTGTTGGCTCGCCTGCAAGCCGTTTTACGAAGAAGCCAGAAGGTAGAATTACAAAACGAAAAGATTTCAAATTTCATCATCAGGGGTTTTGCATTTGATGCCGAAAAACAATTATTGGAAAGAAACGGCGAATCTCAAAAATTGACAGCGAAAGAATCAGCTTTATTGAAATTACTTTGTGAAAATATGGGCAAACCCGTCAGTCGAAGTTTTGCTTTAAAAATGGTTTGGGGAGATGATACTTATTTCAACGCCAGAAGTATGGATGTTTATATTACCAAATTAAGAAAATTCTTAAAAGAAGAACCCGAAATTCAGATTCTAAATCTTCATGGAGAAGGTTTTAAATTAATGGTTTAAAAAACA
This sequence comes from Arcicella rosea, assembly GCF_040543805.1. Taxonomy (NCBI): domain Bacteria; kingdom Pseudomonadati; phylum Bacteroidota; class Cytophagia; order Cytophagales; family Flectobacillaceae; genus Arcicella; species Arcicella rosea. The sequence continues at coordinate 569,534 of NZ_JBEUMS010000001.1, read as the reverse complement.
TAAGATATAGATAATCTATGTAAAATAAATAATGAGTTATAACTTTAAAATATTGATATACTGAATTTTAAGATCATCATTCATAATTCACAACTCTTTCATAAATGGACATACTGCTATTGATTGGTTCAATAATATGCCTTTTAGTTGGTTTGGCTGGTGCAGTATTGCCATTGCCCGGTCCGCCTTTGAGTTTGGTCGGTCTGTTTATGTTGCATTACTCCAAGTATGCTGATTTTGATAGAAAGACTTTGGCTTTCTTTACTTTGGTGACTATCGGAATCAGTATTTTTGATTATTACGCACCCATTTGGGGAACAAAAAAATTCGGTGGAACTAAGTATGGAGCTTGGGGTTCAACAATTGGCTTACTTGCAGGCTTATTTATTATTCCTGGTTTTGGAATGTTTCTTGGAGCTTTTCTTGGAGCTTTTTTAGGTGAAATTCTTGGAAAAGCGGAGCCGAAAAAAGCCCTAAAAGCGGCGATTGGCTCATTTTTAGGGCTGATTGCTGGAATATTTGGTAAAGTGATACTTTGTTTGGCAATGTTAATCTTCGCTTGTATCGCTATCGCAGAGTATTTTATGATTATGCTGTAACTTCTTCTTTCACGACTGGTGGTTTCTTCCCTGCCAATTGTCCACAAGCGGCATCAATATCTTTTCCTCTTGAACGACGCACATTAATTACCATATTTTTACCTTCAAAAAACTGAGCAAATTTTGCCAAAGTTTGTGGATCAGTATTGGTATAATTTGCTTCGGCAATTGGGTTGTATTCGATGATATTGATTTTACAAGGAAATTGTCTGGCAAATTCCCAAAGCTCTTTAGCATCTTGCAAAGTATCGTTAAAACGATAGAAAAGAATGTATTCTAACGTAATTCTACTGCCTGTTTTTTTGTAAAAATGCAATAAAGCATCTTTCAGAGCTTCCAAAGTATTGGATTCGTTGATGGGCATAATCTGATTACGCTTTTCGTCATTGGCTGCATGAAGCGAAAGTGCCAAATTGAATTTCACTTCATCATCGCCCAATTTTGTAATCATTTTTGCAATACCTGCCGTAGAAACTGTAATGCGTTTTGGCGACATTCCTAAGCCTTCGGGTGAAGTAATGTAATTGATAGACGACAACACGTTGGCATAATTCAACAATGGTTCGCCCATGCCCATATAAACAATGTTTGTAAGCGGAGTTTGGTAATGCGATTCTGCTTGGTCACGAATCAAAACTACTTGGTCGTAAATTTCGGCTGGGTCGAGGTTTCTTTTTCTGTCCATATAACCCGTAGCACAGAATTTACAAGTAAGTGAACAACCCACTTGTGAAGAAACACAGGCAGTCATTCTATCGTCGGCAGGAATCAATACGCCTTCTACCAAATTATGGTCGAATAATTCAAATGATGATTTGATAGTTCTGTCTGAACTGATTTGTTTTTCGGATACTTTAACCGCTCTGATGTCGAAGTTATTTTCTAACAACTCACGAGTTTTCTTAGAAAGGTTCGTCATTTCCTCGAAAGTCTGAGCCGATTTTTTCCAAAGCCATTCATAAATCTGTTTAGCTCTGAAACCCTGTTCGCCATGCTCAGTCAAAAAGTCTTTGATTTGAGCCAACGATAATTTACGTATATCTTTTTTGGTGATTGTTGCTGTTTCCATGATTTCGCAATCTTTACTTTCAAATTTGTAGGAAGTAAGATTATTTTTTATCGACAAAAAAAGAGCAAAGATTGGCGTCTTTACTCTTTAGGTTAATTTTGCACAAAGTTAAGGATAAAAACAAACCAAACCAAGATGTTGGTATGAGATTGATAATCAAATGTTTATAAAGTAGCGTGCTTATTGTTAATACAAATGCCCCAAACAGATAAATAACCTAAAAAACTTATTATTAACTTATGTATTGAAAATGATTTTGTTCAATCCTAAAATACAACTATTACAAAATGCTTGCAGAACAAACACTTAAAATTTTAAACATCTTTTTGAACCAATTACCTACTAGTTTTCTGATAGTTGGTTTAATTATCTATCTACTTTCACATTTTGAGCTGTTTGGGATTAACTTGCCTTTCAATCAAGTTAAAAGTCCCTTAATGATAACTATCTGGATTTTAGTTCTATTGATTTTTACATTTTCTAAAGTGGTATTTTCTGATAATCAGTATATTACTATAGCTAAATTTTTACTTATAATTTTAGGAGTTTCAATATCATCTAAAGTATTTGTAAAGAGTATGTTTCTCTCTCTTTTAGTTTATTCATTTTCTTGTTTTTGTTATGGGAAAGCATTTTTATTGCTAATTCAAATTTTATTTTAATATAGTTTGAAAATTGCTTTCTGCAGAGATTGAGTGAAAATTAATACCATTGATGGCATGACTTCAAGTCATGCCATCAATGAAAATCGCTAATTCAGCATAATACATTCTCACTTCATCCCCTCCAACAGCAATTCTGCCAAGTCATATACTTTTACAGAATCTTCTTTTTCTTTGTTTTTCACGCCGTCCGACATCATCACCATACAAAATGGACAAGCTACGGCAATGGTACTTGCTCCTGTGGCTAAAGCGTCTTCAATGCGTTCAATATTGATGTCTTTGTTACCTTTTTCGGGTTCTTTAAACATTTGTCCGCCGCCAGCACCACAACATAAACCTTTGGTTTTGCAACGTTTCATTTCTACTAAATCAGCATCCAAGGCTTCCAAAACCGAACGTGGAGCTTCATAAATATCATTGGCACGTCCTAAATAACAAGAATCATGATAAGTGATTTTTTTGCCCTTGAATTCTCCACCGCCTTGTAATTTTATTTTTCCAGCATCAATTAATTGTTGCAAAAAAGTAGAATGGTGAATTACTTCATAATTTCCGCCCAAAGCTGGATATTCATTTTTTAAAGTATTAAAACAATGCGGACAAGCCGTCACGATTTTTTTTACACCATAACCATCCAATACTTGAATATTCATAGTGGCTTGCATTTGAAATAGGAATTCGTTTCCTGCTCTGCGTGCGGGGTCACCTGTACAAGATTCTTCTGTGCCGAGTACAGCAAACTTTATCCCAACTTGATTTAGGATTTTTGTAAAAGCAATCGTTACTTTTTTGTATCTGTCATCAAACGAACCAGCACAACCCACCCAAAACAAAATTTCAGGGCTTTCGCCTGTACTCATCATTTCTGCCATTGTTGGCACTTTATATTCTATTTCTTGTGTCATTTCTTTATTGATAAATCTTTTATTTTGCTGGATAAGTCTTTATTTTTCACTATATTTGCAATGAACAAAGACGTTTTGGACGTTAGGAGGAGGGATAAATATTTTTAGGCACTCGCTCGTTGTTTTTAAAAGGAACTGTCAGGAATGATGGTTCTTTTTTACTTTGGTTCTGGTTTTAAAAACTCCTCCTGCATCTGTTTAGCCGTTTTTCTTGAACCATCGTGACTCCAACCCGGAGGAGCAAAAATATAGTTGAAAGCGTTTTTCAGTGAACCTGCCTTCCAAACGTCTTTGGCAATATCAACCCATTCGCTGAAGGCAATTTTTACAGGATTATAAGTCTTTAAATTGTTGGTCAAACCATACGTTGGTCGTTCGTCTTCATCAATAAAAGTACCGAACATTCTATCCCAAATAATCAAAATACCTGCGTAGTTTTTATCCAAATACTTCACATCCGAGCCATGATGTACTCTGTGATGAGAAGGCGTATTAAAGATAAATTCAAAAGGTTTCCACATTTTACCAATGGTTTCGGTGTGAATCCAATACTGATAAAGCAAGCTAATTTGTTGCATAATCACCACTACGATGGGGTGAAAACCAACAATGGGCATCCACAGATAAAAAATAAATGAACCAGAAATATTGCCCGTCCAAGTTTGTCGAAGTGCCGTTGCCAAATTATATTTTTCAGATGAATGATGAACCTTGTGCGAAGCCCAGAAGTATCGAATCAAATGTGCTTCTCTGTGAAACCAATAATAGCTAAAGTCATCGGCAAAAAACGCTAAAACCCACATCCACCAAGCCGAACCGTCTAAAGTGAAAACATGAAAATTTTCGTATAAGTACAAAAAAATGAATGCGATGGCAGTTTTTGAAATCAGTCCACTTAGTAAATTTCCCAAACCCAAAGCGATAGAAGTAAAAGTGTCTTTTACTTCCAAATAATCTTTTTGTTCACGAGTAATAAAAATTGCCTCAAGAATAACCGTCAGCACAAAAAACGGAACAGCATATAAAATAAGATTCGGAGCCATTGGGAAATCAATTTGAAAGTTTGAAAATGAGCTAAATTTGAAAATGTAACCGACTGCCGAAATCTGGTTATCCAAAGCTTTTAATCTACAACCTTATCTAAAAACTGTTCTGTTTTTCTTTGAACGTGTTGATAATCTTTTGATAAAACATAAGAGCCAATCACATGATTTCCAGCATTCGGGAAAACAACTTTTTGTTTTTGATTGGTTGAAACGCCCAATTCATCGTACATTTTCAGCATCGCTGGCACAGAAACTACTTTGTCTTGTTCTTCTTCGTTTTTGTAATAATATCCCATAAAAGTTGGGCATTTTACTTTTTCAAAAGTTGCTGGAGTCATTACGTTTGTCAAGAAATTCTGCAAAGCAATTACGCCATTGATATGATAATGCGTACTCCAATATTTGGCATGAATCGGATTATGCGGAGGAAAATCCCTTACTTCTGAGCCAGTAATCAATTTTGCCAAAGCCAAACCCCAATGATTATCCAACAGCTTAGCATTTTTATCAAAAATCTCAATGCAAGGAGAATAGAGTACGATGGCTTTAATTTCTGGATGTTGCGAAGCCAAATACAAAGTCAACGCTCCACCGAAAGATGTTCCAACCACGATTACTTCATCACCCAGTTTTTTGCCAATTGCCAAAGCTTCTTCTGCTGAATTAATAAAATCATCAGCTTTTACGTTTTTCATCGTAGAATCGCCCAAATCAATGCCATGACCAGCCAAGCGAGCTAAGTACAGATTTGCTCCGTACTTTTTTGCCAAATTGGTATGAACAGGGTCGCCTTCTTCCTGACTTGCCGAAAAGCCATGTACATATACAATGGCTAATTTGGTTTTTACTTTCTTGGCTGTATCTGCCCAAATGATTCTGGCTTCACAGTCGGGACGAATACCTACTACGGCTTTTTCAGCAGTATTGATTTTTGTTTCTAAATCAACTAATGAAGTTGGTAAATCAAAAACGGGAATCTTCATGGTCGGAGCATCGGGTTTTGGACCCATTAAATAACCAAAAAAGCAAACGACAAAAACTATGATTAATACTTTAAATAATCGTTTCATTATTCAAAAAGTGTTTTGTTTCTTGTTAAAATTATTTCAGCAATCTCATAGCTCACAGCTTTACTTCACTTCATTCGCCCAATTAAATCTATCCGAAGTTGCAAATTTCCAAGGAGCTTGATTGGTTTCTAAATTTGAAAACATTGCATTCCAAGAAGCTGGAGCGTCAGATTCTTCCATAATTTGATAGCGGCGCAATTGCAGAATAATATCTAAAGGCGAAATATTTATCGGACATTCCTGCACGCAAGCGTTACAAGTAGTACAAGCACGCAATTCTTCCGAAGTAATATAGCTTCCGTACAATGCTTTGCCGTCTTCTACAAAAATGCCACCGTTTACAGCAAGGTTTCTACCTACTTCTTCAAGTCGGTCACGAGTATCCATCATAATTTTTCGTGGCGACAAAGCTTTGCCCGTTAAATTGGCAGGACAAGACGAAGTACAACGTCCGCACTCAGTACAAGAATAGGCATCCATCAGATTTTTCCAAGATAAATCTTTGATGTCTTTCGCTCCAAAACGAGCAATTTCAGTACTTGCCTCAGCATCAGGCTGAGCCAAACCCAACATAATTTGTACTTCTTTCGTCACTTCTGGCATATTCGGGATTTCGCCTTTTGCTTTCAGATTCGAGAAATAAGTATTCGGAAATGCCAAGAAAATATGTAAATGTTTGGAATAAGTAACATACAAAGCAAAACCTAAAATACCCAAAATATGTAGCCACCAAGCCGTGCGTTCATAAATGATTAAAGCGGTTTCGCTCCAATTTGTGAAGATGGGTTTCAAAAAAGTACTAATCACAAAAGAACCCACTGGATGATAATGTTCGTTGCCACGTTCTTGCAAAATGCTATCAACGGCATTCATACTGAGGAGAGCCGTCATTAAAATAATTTCAGCAAAGAGAATATTATTAGCATCAATGACAGGAAAACCATTTAATTCTCGGTGGCGAGTAGCTTGTAGGCGTTCTACTTTGGTAATATTTCTACGAATCAAAAACACCACACAAACCAAGAGTACGCCTGCGGCTAATATTTCAAAGAAATTAATCAAGAAAGTATAAAAACTACCCAGAATAGGAGCGAAGAGACGATGAGTACCTAAAATGCCATCCAATACAATTTCCAGTACTTCAACATTGATGAGTAAAAAACCAGCATAAATTACAAAGTGCAAAATACCAATGACTGGTCGGTCGAACATCTTCTTTTGTCCGAAAGCAATCCGAAGCATCGTCTTCAATCGTTCAGAAGGATTATCCGAACGGTCTTCAGCTCTGCCTAACTGAATGGTCTTTTTGATGATTTGTATGCGTTTTGAAATAAAATAAGCCGCCAAACCGAAAGCTGCTACGAAGAGAATTTGTTGGATGATTTGCATAATTCAGGAAAAATAAGTTTTGGTACTTATTTATTTTAAAAAATTCATCAGAACCATTTTTGATGAATTCAAGATAAATTTTGTACTTTATTTAACAATTTACTGATTTTATTGTGTGATACAAAGATGTTGATTTTCTTATTGGTATGCAAGCATACTATTTAGAAAAATATTTAAAAATATTTGAAATTATTTTCAGAAAATGTTTGGCGTTAAAAAAAAGTTTCCTACCTTTGCAGTCCCGAAACACAGGCGGGATTCAGGTGAAGTAGCTCAGTTGGTAGAGCATCGGACTGAAAATCCGTGTGTCGGCGGTTCGAGTCCGCCCTTTACCACAAAAAACCCCTTAAACGTAATGTTTGAGGGGTTTTTGCTTTTGTGGGGTATGGTTTGTGGGACAGTTTTTTATAAAGTATTTCAAATATCTATGCTTTTACTACTATTCCAAAATCCTTGTCGTTTAATTTCATATTCAATCACGACTATATCCTGTTTCTTAGGCAATTTTGAATAAACGTATCATCAAAACCGTATTTAAAGTTTTTTAATTTTTTAATGAGTAATGGGCTATTGAGGAATCATTAAGTTTTATATTTACTATTAACTCTGGTTCTATTTGATTTACTATTAACTCTGGTTCTATTTGACAAATGATTAATTAATCTCAACAGGTAAACTTTGATGAAATTTTTATTTGAAAAGTGTAATTATTTGAGATATTTTTTCTGAAAAATCTTTCGACATAATTATTGTTTTTTGACACTGATATTATGTATATTGTATCAATTTCTGAAAGATGAATCAACCTATATTGAAATGTTTGAAAAATACCTAAATAAATTTCTTAGCTTAATTGTCTTACTCCGTTACGGACGAATGACACCTGATATTAATTACTATTATCGCCATACTTATAGGTGTCAACTTGAGCAACTTAAATATCTTTTTCGAGATTATTTTATTAAAAAGCCTTATAAAACGATAGAGTTCCAAGGAGAGTTTGCTCCAGAATTAGAATTTACAATTCCTTTTGCTTATTGGCATTATAAAAATGGTACATTAAAAAGTACTAAATCAGCCTTTTATACCAAGGAGATGTATTTCTTCTCGCCTTATCATGAGGATTTTTTTGATGTTAGAACTAACGAAGGTAACTATAATTATGAACTCCCAAGGGTGTTGTATAGCCAGAATTACAACATGAGTAAATGGCTTGAGGTGCCTTATAAAGAATATTTTAAGAATGACATTTATGTATATGAAAAACCTATTCTCATAATAGCTAATCGTTATAACATGGAGTGGGGTGGACTGCCAATTAGTTTTTATAGTCTTGAAGATTTAGATTTTATGATAAATTACCTCAAAAAGGATTATACAATTATTTACAATCGTCCACGTCCACAAAATATTACAAGTGACACAAGTGAAATTTATGAGCTGAACGACAATGAATGGCTTGGGAAAATTCACCCAGAAGTAATATTGATGGAAGACTTGTATAGAGAAAATAAAGTAAATGCCAACAATTACAATCATTTTCAAATGTTGGTGTATGCAAATTGCGATAAATTTATTTCAATACACGGAGGAACAGCTGCACTGGCAAGTTGTTTCAAAGGTTCGAATATTATTCTTTCTAAAAAAGGACCAGAGCATCATTTTGGATGCTTTGATACATTATTCCCAAAATTATCAGGAGCAACAATTTATCATGCCAAAACTAGCGAAGAGGCTCGTGATTTTGTGCTAAAATATTACGTAAACTCATAAATTGAATGGGGAATAATTATTGGATTAAATCTGGGTTTTTGAATATTATTCAAAGCTTTGCAAATGTACTTTTTGGTTTTGGAGGTTTCTACATGCTTGTAAGAGTATTGGATAAAAATCATTTTGGTGCTTGGACTCTTTTCATCACAATTACTTCGATTTTAGAAGTGGCTAGAAATGGCTTGGTTGGAAATGCACTCGTAAAGTTTTTGTCTGGGGCAAAACCAGAAGAAAAAACTCCAATTATTATGGCATCCGTCGCTATTAGTACGGCTCTTTCTCTATTCTGTGTGTTGTTAAATTTGATGTTTTCTCATTATTTGAGTTTATTATGGCATTCTCCAGAACTAGAAGTTATGTTTTATGTACATAATATAACTTTCTTACTTTCTGGGGTCTTAGCAATTTTTAATAGTGTAGAGCAAGCCAATTTAACCTTTAATGGAATATTTATCACAACGCTTGTTCGTCAGATTATTCTGTTTATGTTTATTTTAGGATGTTTTGCTAGTCAGTTTGCTACTCCATTGATTTATTTAGTTTATGTACAGATATTAGGTGTAGTGATAGCAACTGCTGTTGGATATCAATATGTAAATAAATACTTAATATTAGAAAAAAATATATATATAGATTGGATGAGTAAGCTTTTTCATTTTGGTAAATATACATTTGGAACTTCAGTAAGTGCAATATTATCTGGAACAATTGATCAAATGATGCTTGGAGCAATGCTTTCACCTGTAGCTTCTGGGGCATTCAATGTTGCTGTTCGAATAACAAATTTGGTAGAAATTCCAACTAGTGCGATTGCAACCATTGTATTCCCACAAAGTGCAAAGCGTGCAAAAGAGGGGCTTGATGGAGTTAGGTATTTATACGAAAAGTCAGTTGGAACAATTTTAGCACTTGTAATACCAGTTATTACATTCTTATATATTTTTTCGGACTTAATTGTCAATATGATAGCAGGTGGAAAATACGACGACTCAATTCCTTTGTTAAAAATTACCTTGCTTTATTGTATGTTCGTCCCTTTTGGACGTCAATTTGGTGTCGTTATAGATTCAATTGGCAAAACTCAATTAACATTTTGGGTTGTATTATTTTGTGCATGTCTAAATATTGGAATCAACTATTTTTTCATTAAATCACAAGGGGTGATGGGAGCAGCAAGAGCAACATTAATCTCAAGCACCTTTGGCTTTATAATTGGGCAAGTAATTTTGTACAGAGAGTTAAAAGTCAACGTCTTGAGAACATTTGTTTATGCTTTTAGATTCTATCCTGAATTTTATCACCGACATATTAAATTTTATTTAAAAAAAGATTAATTGTTTCTAGTAGTGTAAAGGCACTAAAATATAATATCATAAATGTTAAACAGTATTTATCTAATAGTCTTGTTTGCTCACATATAATGATTTGCATAGTATCTTATTTCTTACAATTATTATATTAATAATAGACCTTTTACCTTTAATTATAAGTCATATTTTTTGTGATTGTACAGCAGTTTTATAATCTAAAGACATTAAAAAATCAACAGATTCTATAAAGCCAGAAAATGTCTGCTTCAACTTCAAGGAATAATGATAGATATTTTAATCAACTACATAAAATAAAATATAATATGCTACCTGAATATGATTTGTTTATATTTAGCTTATCAAGAAGTGATTCCGAATTATCTTCTGTTTCTGTTGCTCTGGCTAAAGAATGGTCTAAAACTCATCGTGTATTTTATATAGATAAGCCTTATTCTGTGAAAGATGTAATAGATGAAAGAAAAGTCCCAGGGTTAAAAAAAAGATTGAAAGCTATATTAGTTGGTTCTAATATTTACGATGAAAAAAAATTCCCTCAGAGTTCATTTATTCAAGTTACACCACGAATATCGCTACCAATAAACTTTTTGCCACAAGGAGCAGCATATAACTTTTTAAATCGTTACAATAATTTTGTGGTAAATGAGGTAATCAAAAAAATAATAAAAGACTACGATGTGAAGAATTATGTTTTCATAAACTCATTTTATCCTGTTAACACCCCTGTTATTTCACATAAAATTCGACTTAAACCCTTGGCTAATATTTACCAATCGTTTGATATGATTAGTGAAGAACCCTATATTGCCAAGCACGGTATCAAAGCTGAGTTTGATGCAATTATGCAATGCGACATTGCTATTGCAACATCAACAGGACTATGCGACATCTATTCAAAAAAAGTGGATAAAAAGATACATTTCTTAAGCAATGGTGTTGATTATGAAGTTTTTGCTAATGCGATTAATAAACCGTATCCTATGCCAAAGGAAATGAAGGGTTTGAAGGGGCCTATAATAATTTACACAGGACATTACAGTAATCTGAGAATTGATTACGAACTATTAAAGAAAATAACAGATGTGTTTAAAGAAGGAAGTATTTTATTTGTAGGAACTTATGACAAAAACGACATAGATAGAGAACACTTATCACAAATCAAAAACCTTTATTTTATTGGTCCTAAACCTATTGAATCCCTGCCCGCTTATTTATGTCATTCAAATGCTGCTATTATTCCCTACAAAAAAAATAATCTTACAAAAGGGGTTTATCCTTTGAAAATGAATGAGTACCTCGCTGCTGGAATTCCTACGGTATCAACAGATTTTTCTGATGATATTTTTTTGTTTGAAGATTTAATCTATTTGAGTAGCTCTCATGAGGATTTTATTGACAATATTAAAATAGCACTAGAAGAAGAACCTCAAAAAAAATTGGAAGATAGAATGCAACGTGCTGAGGAAAATTCATGGAGGAAACGAATTCAAAAACTTGAAGAAATTATTGAAGATTTTTTAAAAATAAATACTTAATTCTCAGACGTAAGGTTATAAAAAATCCAGTAATGTTTTAAGTGGATTTTTTTATAAAAAGATGATATTTATTTGAAAAGTCGTCAATGGAATTCTATTTTTATTGATTTTAGCATCGCAAAATTCTGATGGTATTACCTATAAACCCCCATTTTTAGAGTACATTAATGACTCCTTCAGTTAAAAAATATTCAACCCTACCCGTAGAAAAATATTATCTTTGGGGCTGCAAACAAGCAAATCAAAATTTAATCATGAACTACATAGAAGTAAAACTAAACATCAACCCAGAATTTTCGGATATTTTCATGGCGGAGTTAGGTGAAATTGGCTACGAAACTTTTACCGAAGAAGCGGAGGGTTTAAACGCTTACATTACGGAGGACTTGTTTTCTGAAGAAAATCTGGATGAAATTATGGAGCGTTATTTAGCGATGACTCCTATTAGTTACAGCTACTCGACTTTAGAAAAAAAGAATTGGAATGAGGAATGGGAGAAAAATTACGAGCCAATCTTAGCAGCAAATGGTCGTGTAAGAGTACGTGCGAATTTCCATGAACCTGATCCAAGTATTCAATATGAATTGTTGATTAACCCCAAAATGTCGTTTGGAACGGGGCATCACGAAACTACTTCGATGGTGTTGAGTTTACAAATGGAGATTGATCACCAAGCGAAAAAAGTATTAGATGTTGGTTGTGGAACGGGAATCTTAGCCATTTTTGCTTCAAAATTGGGGGCTTCGGAAGTAGCAGGTTTTGACATTGAAGAATGGGCGGCTGAAAATTCTCGTGAAAATGTACAATTAAATGATTGTGATAATATTGTGATTCGTCAGGGAACGATTGAGGATGAACCTGCCGACCAATACGATATTATTTTGGCAAATATCAACCGTAATATTTTGATGCGTGATATTCCGAAATATGTTGAATTTATGAAAGCTGCTCCTTCAAAATTAATTGTAAGTGGTTTTTACCAGCACGATATTGAAGATATTGAAAAAGTAGCCAACGAATCAGGCTTAACAAAAATACATACCGAAAACAAAAATAATTGGGCAGCGGTGATTTTTGAAAGAAAATAATTAGCTTTCGGCAGTCGGCTTTCGGTTTTTGAAAGCAGAAAATATGATAAAATGTAGCGGCAACCTTCACGGTTGCCGTTTTTGTTTTCTCAATACCGAAAGCTGATTGCCGACGACCGAAAGCTATTTATCCCCTCACCAATCCCTCAGCCTTCAAGTAATCATTCGTCAAAACTTCTTTGTTTGGGTTTAGTACTTTTTGCTTTAATACTTCACAGACAAACAATTCATGGTCGCCAGAGTCGATACATCCCACACATCGGCATTGAATATAGCCAATAGCTTCGGTCAAGTAAGGACAACCTCTTTCATCTATTTCAAAAGGAAGGTTGACAAATTTGTTAGAAGTCCTCCCACTTTTTCTTCCCAATTTAGGAATAAGCTTTTTGGCTTGGTCTTTCGCCAAAAGATTTACATTCAATATCATGCTTTCTCGTACCAATGCTATGGTATAATCCGTTTTGTAAAGAGCTACGGTGATAAATTTTCCTTGCATTGCACTTTGCATAACCCAAGTAGCAATGTTGGCATTGATTTTTCCTAATGGTGAAATCGTTGTGATAGAATGCACATCGTAATTTTTGTATTTTAGTAATGCTTTAGTCATGAGTAGTATTTTTTAGGAATTTTTAAATTATAAAACGGGTCATTAAACAACTATAAAAGCTTGAATTTTAGTGACCATTTACTCAATTACTGATATTTATTTGACTTGATTTTTACAATTTGATGTAACTTTGAAAACTGTTAATCAAAAAAGTTGTTTAAAGAGATGGAGGTAATTAGTAATTCTTCTGATATTGAACTGTTTCGGGTAGATACTCCTTCGGAAGGAGATGCCCGAAGAAAAATGAAGAAAATGAAATCATTTCAGATTCCTGATCTATACAAGAGTACTATCATCGGTGGTATCAAAGAGAAGCGCCGTTTGGAGGATAAACTCAAAAAAGACTTCACACCAACCGTTTTGGATTATGGTGTTGTAAGATTTTTGATTTCCAGACACTTTGGCTTTTGCTATGGCGTCGAAAATGCAGTTGAGATTGCTTACAGAACGATAGAGGAAAATCCTGATAAGAGAATCTTTCTGCTATCAGAAATGATTCATAATCCTGATGTAAATGCTGATTTATTGAGTCGTGGCGTGAGTTTCATCATGGACACTTCTGGTAAACAATTGATTCCTTGGGAAGAATTGACTTCTGATGATGTCGTAATTGTGCCAGCTTTTGGTACAACGGTTGAAATCCAACAACGTCTTTCAGATATTGGTATCAATGCTTATCAATACGATACTACTTGTCCTTTCGTAGAAAAAGTATGGAATCGTGCTACAGCAATTGGTCAAAAAGATTACACCATTGTGGTGCATGGAAAACCAGCGCACGAAGAAACCAGAGCTACTTTTTCACATGCCAAAGAAAATGCGCCTACAGTTGTCGTAAAAGATATGAAGCAGACCATAGAATTGGCGAAATACATTACTGGCGAAAAACCTACTGAACAATTTTACGAAGAATTTAAAGGACAGTACTCTGAAGGTTTTGATGTAAAGAAAGATTTACAAAGAATCGGCGTGGTGAATCAGACCACAATGTTGGCTTCGGATACGCAAGGAATTGCAGATTATTTGAAGCAAATCATGATTCAGCAATATAGCATTGAAGGTTCTGACGTAACGGCTTATTTTGCCGATACTCGTGATACGCTTTGTTATGCTACCAACGATAATCAAAGTGCTACTTATGGTTTATTGAAAGAGGAAGCTGATTTAGTAGTGGTTGCAGGTGGTTATAATTCATCAAATACTTCACATTTGGTAGAATTATGTGAGCAAAAATTGCCAACCTATTTTATTTCTTCTGCCGATAAAATCCTGACAGAAAATCTTATCAGTCATTTTGATTTACATTCAAAAACAGAAAAACATACAAGTGATTTTTTACCGAAAAAACAGCCAGTGACGATAATGCTTACTTGTGGAGCTTCATGTCCTGATGCAGTGGTAGAATCAATTTTATTGAAATTACACTCGTTTTTCCCTGATGCACAGCCTATTCAAGGCTAGGAAATTTTGTTGAATTGTGGTTTTATCACGATTCAACAAAATAAATTGTTTATTCCTTTTTAGCTTAAAGCTTCCTCTCTGTTATTTTATTCACATCTTATTTTTGTATTCAACGGGAAATTTATTGGGTCAAGCCCTTTCACAGTATAGGGTATTTTTACTTCCAAGTGTCTATGCTAGATATGAGTTTGGGTTAAAATAATTTATATTTTGTAACTTAAAACCATAATTTACTATTTCGGAAATTTAAATTATGGATTCGGGTTGCAAATGGTAGAAATAACTTTTTATGACTTGATATTTAACTAGTTAATAAAACCACATAACTCAGCCTAATCCCTAGATTAAAAACCCTTTTATTTGTATTCCTAAATTAATCATAACATAATGCAAAGACGTTCGGCAATCAAAAATTTAGCTCTGACGATAGGTGGAACAATTGTTTTACCAGCGTGGGCAAATGCGTGGAGCAAAGAATCGATTCAAAGTGGTGCTTTTAAGATTACTTATGCGCAAGAAACTTTATTGGCAGAAATCGTAGAAACGATTATTCCAAAAACAGATACTCCAGGAGCGAAAGAACTTGGTGCAGATAAATTTATCTTGAAAATGGTAGCAGATTGTTACGATAAAAAATCTCAAGATATTTTTGCGAAAGGAATGGTTTCGGTAGATGAGTTATCGAAAAAAGAAAATGGTAAAACCTTTATAGAAAGCGATGCTAAACAAAAATTAGAAGTATTGAAGAAAATGAGTACTTCACCAAACAGCGACGAAAAAGGTTTTGTACAATTGGTAAAAGGTCTGACAATCGACGGTTACTTAGTTTCTGAATACGTGATGACCAATCTAAGAATCTTTGAAATGGTTCCGGGTCGTTATCATGGTTGTGTTCCAATCAAGAAATAGTACTAAAAATTTGCTTAACAACTTAAACGTCTAAGCTATTATTCACGGTCTCAAATTTTATCTCAAGAAATGTCCAATTTAAATATAGATGCTATTAAAAACCAAACTTACGATGCCATCGTAATTGGTTCAGGAATTAGTGGTGGCTGGGCTGCCAAAGAACTTACAGGAAAAGGATTACGCACATTGGTTTTAGAACGAGGAAGAGATGTAAAACACGTAATCGACTATCCGACAACATTGATGCAGCCGTGGGAATTTGAACACCACAATCGTATCAAAAAAGAAGTAAAAGATGCCAATCCAATCGTTAGCAAATGTTATGCTTTCTATGAAGGCACAGAACAATTTTTTGTAAAAGATGCCGAACATCCTTACGTACAAGAAAAACCATTTGATTGGATTCGTGGCTACCAAACGGGTGGAAAATCTTTACTTTGGGCTCGCCAAACACAACGTTGGTCAGAATATGATTTTCAAGGACCAGCTCGTGATGGTTTTGCCGTAGATTGGCCAATTCGTTATGCTGACCTTGCTCCGTGGTATAGTTATGTGGAAAAATTTGCTGGTATTTCTGGTAATAAAGATAATGTAGCTAGTTTGCCAGACGGCGAATTTTTAGCACCGCATGAATTAAACTGTGTTGAAAAATACTTTAAAGAACAAGTAGCGAAGAACTATAAAGATCGCCATATTATTACTGGTCGTTGTGCGCATCTTACTTCACCAAAACAAGTACATTACGACCAAGGACGAGCGCAATGCCAAAGCAGAACAATTTGCGAAAGAGGTTGTCCTTACGGTGGATACTTCAGCAGTAATTCTTCTACTTTACCTTGGGCTGCCAAAACTGGTAAATTGACTTTGCGTCCACACTCGGTGGTTCATTCTATCATTTATGATGAGAAAAAAGGCAAAGCTACAGGCGTAAGAGTAATTGATGCTACGACCAACCAAATGATGGAATTTTATGCAAGAATCATTTTTGTAAATGCAGCAGCACTAAATTCAAATTTGATATTATTGAATTCTACTTCGCACCGTTTCCCAAACGGATTAGGAAATGATAGTGGAGTATTAGGAAAATACATAGCCTTCCATAATTACACAGCAACTATTAATGCGGATTACGAAGGGTTTTTGGATAGTACAACCGATGGACGTAAACCAAATTCAGCGTATGTTCCTCGTTTCAGAAATGTTGAAAAACAAGAAACGGATTTCTTGCGTGGCTATGCGGCAGGTTTCTCGGCGGGGCGTTATCAACACGATGATAGAAGTGGCTTAGGTGAAGATTTGAAGAAAGCTTTATTGAAACCAGAATATAACAATGTTTGGAGCGTAGGCTCGCACATGATGGGCGAAACTATTCCAAAGGAAAGTAATTATGTAGCTTTGGATAAATCAAAAGTTGACCCTTGGGGAATTCCTCAATTGAAAATTTCGGTTGAATATGACGATAATGACCGTAAAATGGTTAAAGATTTCTTTGAACAATTCACAGAAATGTACACCAAAGCAGGATTTACCAATATCAGAACGAACGATTCAAACCGTACTCCTGGTTTAGATATTCACGAAATGGGTGGTGCAAGAATGGGTAAAGACCCTAAAACATCTGTTTTGAATAAATGGAATGCAATTCATAGTTGTAAAAATGTTTTCGTAACAGATGGAGCGTCTATGACGTCAACATCAACCCAAAATCCATCACTAACTTACATGGCAATGACGGCTCGTTCAGTTGATTATGCCGTGAAAGAAATGAGAAAAGGGACTTTATAAGCTGTGAGTGATGAGCCTTTAGCTTTGAGATTTTAGAAAGCTTTAAAATAAAGTAAGGGTGAGTATCCAATTTGGTACTTACCCTTTTCTATGAATAAACTATTAGCACAAAAAATCTCATAGCTTATAGCTCATTTCTCAAAGCTAATAGCTAAACCTTAAATTTCTCTCTCGAAGTTCTGATTTCTGGTAAATGCTCATTTGCCCAAGTTGCCAAACTATTGATATGAGGCACAAGACTAAAACCTAAATGCGTTAATTGATATTCTACTCTTGGCGGAATTTCAGGAAATACTTCTCTTGAAATTAAACCATCTGCTTCCAAAGACCTTAAAGTAACCGTCAGCATTTTTTGTGAAACATCCCCAATCGTTTTATGAATTTCATTAAAACGCATCGTACCAGTTTGTCCTAAAACCATCAAAACAAGTATCGACCATTTATCACCAAACCTATCTAATACATTCCTAACAGGACAATTTGGCGAAATTGTAAAATTATCTAAGATTTTATCCATTTTAATTGATTGATTATCAGTAATACTAACATCAAAGTAAGTATCGCACTTTTTCGTACCTTCTTGATAGATAAATACTTAGTCTATACCTTTGACTTACCAAAAGTAACTTAATTACTTTTAGTTTGCAAAAGGATATTCAAAATAAACAATTAAAGAAATGAGTAAGATATTAGTAACAGGAGCAACTGGCGGATTAGGAAGTGCAGTTGTAAATGCTTTATTAGCCAAAACAGAGGCTTCAAACATTGCAGTATTGGTAAGAGATGCCGCTAAAGTAGAAACTTTGAAAGAAAAAGGAGTAAGTGTTCTTGTGGGTGATTATAGTGATTTTGATTCATTAGTAGCTGCATTTCAAGGAATTGATAAATTGTATTTTGTTTCAGGAAATGATATTCATAATAGAATTCCTCAACAAGAAAATGTAGTAAAAGCAGCCGTTGCTGCTGGTGTAAAACATGTAGTTTATACGAGTTTCCAACGTAAAAATGAAACTGCGACATCTCCAATTGCCTTTGTAGCAGAAGGTCACTTAAAAACAGAGGAGTGGTTGAAGGCATCAGGACTTACTTATACCATTTTGAAACACGGTTTATATACAGATTTATTGCCAATGTTTGTGGGCGAACAAGTACTTGAAACAGGCGTAATTTATCAACCTGCTGGTGATGGAAAAACAGCATTTGCTTTGCGTACAGACATGGCAGAAGCTGGCGCAAACGTGTTGACAAGCGAAGGACACGAAAATAAAATCTATGATATTACTGGTGCGAAAACTTATTCGTATCAAGACATAGCTAACATTATTTCAGAAATCACAGGAAAGCAAATTGTATATGTTTCACCAAGTGTGGAGGAATTTACAAAAACACTTACAGAAGTAGGCGTTCCTGCTGAATATATTGGTTTGTTTGCGGGTTTTAGTGGAGCAATTAAAGAAGGAGAATTTGATGAAGTAAGCTCAGATTTAGCTGATTTATTAGGAAGAACTCCAGTAGATGCTGAAACTTTCTTACAAGGAGTTTATGGAAAGTAATTTGAAAATTTGAAGATGTGTCAAATTGAAAATTAATGTAAAAACCCATTGTCGAAATTTTCAACAACGGGTTTTTATGTTTTAAAAAAACTGAAAACTGAAAACTGAAAGCTCAAAGCTCACGGCTCAAAGCTGAAAACCTACAAAGCCGCCAAAGCTTGTTCAATATCTTCTTTTAAATCGTCGATATGTTCGATACCTACCGAAATTCTTAATAAAGTAGGTTCAACTCCCGCTGAAATTTGTTCAGCTTCCGAAAGTTGTGAGTGTGTTGTGGATGCTGGATGAATAATCAAGGTCTTAGCATCGCCCACATTTGCCAAGTGACTAATTAATTTTAAGCTATTTACAAATTTTTCAGCTTTTGCTTTATCACCTTTTAGTTTGAATGAGAACACTCCTCCAAAACCACGAGTAAGGTATTTTTTCGCTAATTCGTGATATGGACTACTTGTTAAACCTGGATAATTTACAGCTTCTACTTCTGGATGTTCTGATAACCAATTTGTAAGAGCAAGTGCATTTTCGCCAATTCTTTCTACTCTTAAAGTCAACGTTTCTAAACCTTGTAGCAACAAGAAAGAATTAAACGGACTTTGTGCTGGACCCCAATCACGTAAACCTTCTACTCTGGCACGAATGATAAATTGAATATTTCCGAAAGGTCCGCCGATACCAAAAACATCGTTCAAGACCAATCCGTGATAACTTGGAGATGGCTCGGTAAACTGCGGATATTTTCCATTTCCCCAGTTGAAAGTACCCGCATCTACAATTACTCCACCCATTGTTGTACCATGTCCGCCAATCCATTTGGTAGCCGATTCAACAATAATATGTGCGCCATGTTTGATAGGTTGAGCAATTGCTCCGCCCGCTCCGAAAGTATTATCCACAATAATTGGTAAATCGTATTTTTTAGCTAATTCAGCAAAGGCTTCAAAATCAGGAATACTGAAACTTGGATTCCCGATAGTTTCCAGATAAATCGCTTTGGTTTTATCATCAATCAAGGCTTCAAAAGAAGAAACATCGTCGCCATCAGCAAAACGAGCTTCAACACCAATATTTTTAAATGAATTTTTGAATTGATTATACGAACCACCGTATAAAAACGAAGTAGTGATAAAGTTATCGCCAACCGTCGTGATATTGTTGATAGCGATAAACTGTGCCGCATGCCCAGAAGCTACGGCTAAAGCCGCTACACCACCTTCTAATGCTGCTAAGCGTTTTTCAAAAACATCACTTGTTGGATTCATGATTCGGGTATAAATATTCCCAAATTCTTTCAAGGCAAAGAGGTTGGCTCCGTGTTCTGCATTGTTGAACTGATAAGCAGTAGTTTGATAAATAGGTACTGCACGTGAATTAGTTGTAGGGTCGATTTCTTGCCCAGCGTGCAATTGGAGTGTTTCAAATTTCATGAGATTGTTTGTTAATTAGATTTAATAAATTCTATAAATTCGATAGACAAAGTTATAATTTTAATTTAATGTGTAAATATTAAGGTTGTAAAATTTTAGAAAAATATTTAATAGTAAGTAAATCAGTAAGTTATCATTAATACTTCTTCAGAATTTTCTCAACGGCATCTAAATATCCACCACCAAAAAGATTAACATGAACCATTAATGGATATAAATTATAAAGCGGAATACGGTCTCCAAAACCATTTTCGATAGGATATACTTCGTGGTAGGCTTCATAAAAAACAGGTTCAAAACCGCCAAACATGGTGGTAAATGCTAATTCTGCTTCTCGCAAACCGTAATAACAAGCTGGGTCAACCAAGGCTACCAAACCTTTGCTATCTGTCATTACATTTCCCGACCATAAATCGCCATGAAGTAAAGCTGGCTTTTCGTTTGGTATTAGGTTTGGTATTTTCTCGAAAAGTGTTTGAAATTTATCGTATAATTCTTGTGAAATCTTGCGGTCGTAAAGGGCTAAACCAGCTTGTACTTTCAATCTTTTTTCAATGAAAAACTGAACACCATCTTCCATCCATTCATTATTTTGGCGTAAAGCACCAATATAATTATTAAAATCTAAGCCGTGACTGTGGTGTGTATGTGTATGAAGTTTAGCAAGTTTTTGACCGAAATCTTGCCAATAATTTTCTTGTTTATAACTTGCCGTCAAGAATTCAATCATCAAATATTCTTTATCCAAAATCTTTCCATAATTGATTACTTCTGGAATTGAAAGTACGTCCTTATCACGCAAAGTTTGTAAGCTTTTCGCTTCCGATTCAAACATGCCATCGTGGTCGCCTTGATTCCATTTAATAAAATAATCGCCTTCGGCAACTTTTACTTTTACAGCAAGATTAAAGTTTCCGCCATAAAAAAACTGAAAATCAAGTACTTCTGGATGATGTCCTAAGTTTTCAAAAAGAATACTTTCGATAAACTGATATTGTTCTTGCGTCTGAAAAGTCATACAAATATTGATTGCAAAATGTGTCGATTAGGATTTATTTATCTCCTGTCTTCTTGGGTTTATTCCAAAATTACGAGAAAACCGTTAAATTGCATGGATTGAACGATTTTATCAAAAACAAATTGTTGAAATTCATTTCAGCAGTTATCAGCGAAAATTAAAAAACAAAATGAAATACAAGAAACACGTTTTTATTTGTACGAATCAGAAAGATGCACCCAAAAAATGTTGTGGCTCAGAAAGAGGAAGCGCATTGGTTGATGCTTTCAAAGCATCTTTAAAAGAAAAAGGATTGTTGTCAGAAATCAGAGCACAAAAAACAGGTTGTTTAGATGTTTGTGCTTTTGGTCCAGGTTTAGTGGTTTATCCAGAAGGAGTATTTTACGGCAATGTTCAATTGTCAGATGTTGAAGAAATCGTAGAAAGTCATTTAATTGGTGACCAAGCGGTTGAACGTTTGGTAATAGCTTAACATTATTTCCATTAATTTGAAACGGATTTTTCCGTTTCAAATTAACAATCAAAAACAAAATGTACAGAATTTATCCCACATTAATCAATTCATTTGTTTTGTATGAGCAACAAGTATTGGATGCTCAGGGTAATATTTTGGTGGATTTGTGGGAAATAATTGATAGGATTAACAGAGTAAAAAAGCCAACTACCGAAGCCCAACAAAAAGGTATTGATTTTGAAAAAGCAGTAGTGACGGGAGAAAATGAAGAATTATTTGGTGAAAAAATCATCGAAAAAGCTCGTGAATTTTTACCAGCCAAATACAAAACACAGTTTTACACAGAAGCCAAGTATAAAAATTGCTTGATTTACGGTTTTGTAGATTTAGTCGGAGGCGACCGTGCCGTTGATTTAAAATCGACCAGACTTTATGAACCCAATCGTTTTGCGTTGAATCATCAGAATTTGTACTTATTAGGCTTGCAAAAATGGGGCGTAAAAACCTTAGATTATATCATCACTGATTTTGAAGACGTATATCAAGAACGATACAACATCAAAACTTACGATTTTACACCACTCTACCGACAAATAGACGCTTTCGTAGCATTCCTTGAACAGCACAGAAAATTAATCAAAGACAAAAAGATTTTTGATAAAAAAGGAGACAGTAATCAGTTGTCGTTGTTTTAAGATGGCTATATGCGGTAAGCGGTAGGCAAAAAAAATCTATTCATTAAAAATAAAAAACAAAACCTCAAAAGTCTAAAGTCTTCCAGTTCTAAAGTCTTGTCTCTTGCTTCTTGTATCTAAAAATCCAAAATCTTCAAGTCCTAAAGTCCTCCAGTCCCAACTAAAGAATCCCCTTTAACTCAATCAAATCCCGCACTTCATGTTTGGGTTGTAAAGTAATATCTTGTTTTCTGCCGTCTGGATTAAAAAAAACCGTATCAATTCCAGCTTTAGTAGCACCCACAATATCACTTTGAAAACTATCGCCAATCATGATACATTCATGAGGTTTTGCTCCAACCAAATCTAAAGCATATTCAAAAATACCCACTTCTGGCTTTTTGAATCCTGAATTTTGAAAAGTAACGATTTCTCGGAAATAGTGTTTAATTCCGCCAGAAGTCATTTTAATATCTTGTACTTCCATAAAACCGTTCGTAATAATATGCAATGGATACTTTGGAAAAAGGTAATCTAAAACAGATTTGGCGTTCGGTAATAAATTAGGTTTGCGAACTGAAATGTTGATATAATTATCCGAAATTTTATCACAAAGCGAATAATCATAACAGCCTAATTCAGAAAAAATCATTCTAAAACGATTGTGGCGTAATTCGGGTTGAGCTATTTTTCCTTGTTCATACAAATCCCATAATCGATGGTTGATTTCGTTGAATTTTAAGTAAAACTGATGCGAAGAAGGAATGCCATAAGTATGTAAATCGAAGTGTTGATATACTTCGTCTAAAGCTTGTTTAGAATTGGTATTATGATCCCAAAGCGTATGGTCAAGGTCGAAAAAAAGATGTTTGTACATAAGGATTTTTATACAAATATGCTGAGGTAAATCTTTGAAACAAAGTACTAAGCATTTTGTTTTGAAGGATAAAACCTGAATTAATTTGCAATAAGATATTCTTTTGTATAAATTCATAGTCTGTAAAAAACAATTTCAAGAAATCTAATTGAACTATAAAATGGCTAGTCAACCCACTGAAGAAAACCAGATAAATGTAGAATTAACCGAAGCAATGGCAGAAGGAGAATACGTGAATCTGGCGATGATTGCACACTCTCAAAGTGAATTTGTGATTGATTTTATCAAAATGATGCCCGGAATACCAAAAGCAAGAGTAAAGTCAAGAGTAATTCTTACCCCCGACCATGTGTATCGTCTTTTGAATGCTTTAAAAGAGAATATTCAAAAATACGAAGAGGCTTATGGCCCAATAACAGACGATAAAAACCAAGACGGATTCCATTTTCCAACAAATTATCGTGGTCCAATAGGAGAAGCTTAGATTAAAGTATAAGCAACACAATTTTTAGCATTTTCATCAATAAAGCGTAAAATGAGTAATAGATTATGGTCTATTTGCTTGATTTACGCTTTATTGTTAAGACAATAATGAGTAGATAGTAAGTACTTTGAGGCTTTAAAATATATAAATAATTAAATATTGTGATACAATGAATCAAAAACTGACCAGAGAATATTTAGCGTCGAATGCTGAAAACTTGAGTAAACTTGTTGAATTACCTAACGATAAAATTTTTGAACTTCCAGAGAAAGTACTTCAATTTGGTACTGGAGTATTATTGAGAGGACTTTGCGATTATTTTATTGATAAGGCTAACAAAAAGGGAGTGTTCAATGGTCGTATAGTGGTGGTTAAATCTACAGACAAAGGTGGCACTGACGATTTCAACGAACAAGACGGGCTTTTTACACATGCTGTA
The DNA here is from genome assembly GCF_040543805.1 of Arcicella rosea. Classification (NCBI taxonomy): domain Bacteria; kingdom Pseudomonadati; phylum Bacteroidota; class Cytophagia; order Cytophagales; family Flectobacillaceae; genus Arcicella; species Arcicella rosea. The sequence continues at coordinate 545,379 of NZ_JBEUMS010000001.1, read as the reverse complement.
AAAGGTTTAGAAAATGGACAACCCGTTGAAGAATATATCATTAATGCTTCAATCTCTCGTACTATTTCAGCTCGTTCACAATGGAATGAAATCCTAGCTTGTGCGAAAAATCCTGAAATGCAAGTAATCATTTCTAACACAACAGAAGTTGGTATTGCTCTAGTAGAAAATGATAAAATCACAAATACTCCTCCACAATCATTCCCAGTAAAACTATTAGCCTTTTTATACGAGCGTTGGAAAGAGTTTAAAGGTTCTGCAAAAAGTGGAATGGTGATTATTCCGACTGAATTAATTGTTGGGAATGGAGATAAACTACAAGAAATTGTATTAGAACAAGCACATCGTAACGGACTTGAACCAGAATTTATCGAATGGCTTGAAAACCATAATTCATTCTGTAATTCATTAGTAGATAGAATTGTACCGGGAAAACCAGACAAAGAAATTTGTGAAGAATTGGAAAAGAAATTCTCGTATCAAGATGATTTGATGATACTTTCTGAGGTTTATCGTTTATGGGCAATTCAAGGCGACGAGAAAATCCGTAAAGTTTTATCTTTCGCAAGTGCAGATTCAGGTGTTATCATCGAAAGAGACATCGAAGTATATCGTGAATTAAAGTTAAGAATGCTTAACGGAACCCATACTTTAACCTGCGGAATGGCTTATTTATTAGGTTTCCGTTTGGTGAAAGATGTAATGAGTAATAGCTATTTAAGTAAAATTATCACCAATATGATGTTGGGCGAAGTTTCTTTAGCCATTCCTTATAAAATAGATCCTAAAGTGAAAGACCGTTTCGGTAGAATGGTTTTAGACCGTTTCCGTAATCCATTCTTGCAACATAAATTATTAGATATTACGGTGCAATACACTGCTAAAATGAAGATGCGTAATATTCCTATCCTTTTGCAATACTATCGTGAATTTGGAAAAGCACCAGAATTGTTTGCAATGGGTTTTGCGGCATATTTACAATTCATGAAGGCAGAAAAAGAAGTGAATGGGAATTATTTTGGAGAATCAAATGGTGAGTATTATCCAATCAATTGTAATTTTGCTCCGTACTTTTATGAAGCTTGGGAAAATTTTGATTTAGATAAAGTATTATCCAACAGAAGTTTGTGGGGAGAAGACTTAACACAATTAGAAGGGTTTTCTGATGCAGTAAGAAAATATTTATGAAAAAAGTAGTCACTTTCGGTGAGATTATGATGAGGCTTAGTACGCCCAATCATGCTCGCTTTCAACAGTCGACAAGTTTTGATATTAATTTTGGTGGGGGCGAAGCAAATGTTTCGTCCTCATTGGCTATTATGGGTATTCCAGCGAGCCACGTTACTCGTTTCCCTGATAATGATTTGGGTGTAGCCGCTATCAATACTTATCGGAAGTACGGATTGAGTATGCAAGATGTAGCACTTGGAGGCGACCGTATCGGTATTTATTTTGTAGAACAAGGAGCAGCGATGCGTCCAAGTAAAGTAATTTATGACCGAGCTAATTCATCTTTTGCCACACTGAATCCTGCTGAATTTGATTGGGAGAATATTCTAAAAGATGCCCAATGGTTTCATTTCACGGGTATTACTCCTGCTATTTCAGCAAGTGCAGCTCAAGCTTGCTTAGAGGCAGCACAAACAGCTAATCGCTTAGGGTTAAAAGTTTCTGCCGATGTAGGCTATCGTTCTAATTTATGGAAATGGGGCAAGAAACCCAATGAAGTAATGCCAGAATTGATTGAAAATTGCGATGTAATTATTTGTAGTAAAGGCGATGCTGAAGATATGTTTGGTATTGTGCCTAATGACGAAAAGAAAAGTTTCAAATCAGTTTGTCAACAACTTACTGATCGTTTTCCAAAGCTTAGAAAAATATTGACAACCAAACGAGGACAGATTTCAGCTTCGCACAATACTTTGGTAGGAAAATGTTGGAACGGATTTGAAATGCTAGAAACCAAGCAAATCAATATTCCAGATATTGTTGATAGAATTGGTGGAGGTGATGCTTTTATGGCTGGTTTCATTTATGGAGAAATCATTTATCAAAATACACAGAAAGCAATTGAATTTGGTGTAGCTGCTTCGGCACTAAAACATACAATTGAAGGCGATTTTAATTTATCGTCAGTAAAAGAAATTGAAGCCGTGATGAATGGCGATGTAAGTGGAAAATTAAGAAGATAAAACAGCTATGAAATTTTCCAAAGAGACTTTGTACGACAAACTTAATGAAACACCCATTATGCCACTTTTCAATCATCCCGAAATTGAAAAGAGCAAAGCGGTAGTAAAAGCTTGTTATGATGGTGGAATCAGAGTTTTTGAATATACCAATCGTGGTGCTGGTGCAGATAAAGTTTTTGCCGCATTAGTAAAATACATTCGGAGTGATTTCCCAGATATGGCAATTGGTATTGGCACTATTTATAATGCCGAAGATGCTGAATACTTTGTTAGCTTAGATGCAGATTTTATAGTTCAGCCGACATTGGATGCTGGAGTAGCTCAGGTTTGTCAAAAAAATAACATGGCTTGGTTCCCAGGAGTACTTACTCCCAACGAAATTTATAAAGCCTATCTATTGGGTGCAGATATTGTTAAAATTTTTCCTGCAAATATTTTAAATCCTTCTTTTATCAAATCTGTTAAAACGGTTATGCCCCAAGTAGAAATGATGATCACTGGTGGCGTTGAACCCAATGAAGAAAGTCTAAATACTTGGCTAGATGCAGGATCCAAATTCGTTGGAATGGGCGGACAGTTATTCCCTAAAGCAATTTTAGAAAGCAACAATTTTACTTGGATAGAAAATACAGTAAAAGAAAGTCTAAGAATTATTTCAAAAAGCTAAGTCACTCTCTCCTTTTGCCTTTTATCTTTAAATCCTGCTAAATTTTTTCCTCAAGGTTTTAAGGTAATCTCTCACATTCTCATTAATTTTGTACTTTTACAAGAATATCTGAAAACAGGTGGTTTTAAATGATTAACTTTACACAAGACCTGTCATTAAAAATATTAATATAAAGAACAAAATCATAAAATGGGATTATTCAATTTCCTGACGTCAGACATTGCGATTGACCTTGGTACTGCCAATACGTTAATTATCCATAAAGATAGAATTGTGGTTGACGAACCATCAATTATTGCCCTTGATAAAGCCACCAATAAAGTATTGGCGATTGGTAACAAGGCGATGCAGATGCACGAAAAAACCAACGAGAATATCAAAACCATTCGTCCTTTAAAAGACGGAGTAATTGCCGATTTTACGGCTGCCGAATTGATGATTCGGGGGATGATTAAAATGATTGATACGGGAAACCGTTTTTTAACGCCTTCTCACCGTATGGTGATTTGTATTCCTTCAGGAATTACTGAGGTTGAAAAAAGAGCGGTAAAAGATTCAGCAGAACATGCTGGGGCTAAAGAAGTGTACATGATTCACGAGCCCATTGCTGCGGCAATTGGTATTGGAATAGATATTGAACAACCAAATGGTTCAATGATTGTGGATATTGGTGGTGGTACAACTGAAATTGCAGTAATTGCGCTTTCAGGAATTGTATGTGAAGCTTCAGTGCGTATTGCGGGTGATGTATTTACTCGTGATATAGTTGACTATATGCGTCGTGAACACAATTTATTGATTGGCGAACGTTCAGCAGAATTAATCAAAATTGAAGTAGGTTCGGCTTTGCCAGAATTAGAAAATCCACCAGCAGATTATGAAATTCGTGGACGTGACTTAATGACTGGTATTCCAAAAGAAATTAAAGTTACTTATTCTGAAATTGCTTATGCTTTAGATAAATCAATTTCTAAAATTGAAGAAGCAGTAATGAAAGCCCTAGAGGTTTCTCCTCCTGAGCTTTCTGCCGATATTTACCACAATGGTATTCATTTAACAGGTGGTGGAGCTTTATTACATGGTTTAGATAAACGTTTGGCGAATAAAACTAAATTGCCAATTCATATTGCGGATGACCCATTAAGAGCTGTTGTACGTGGAACAGGTGAAGTACTAAAACATCTTGACCATTTCAAGCCCATTCTCATCTCTTAATTAATCAAGCTAAGAAATGAGTAAATGAAAGAATGATATTTTTATGTTCTTTCGTTTACTCATTTTTACATTATAGACTTTTCCAAAATCAATTACTCCAAGATTCTTCTTTTAGCAAATGTATCAGTTAATCCAATTTATTTCTAGGAAACGAGCCTTCATTCTGTTTGCATTATTGGAGGTACTGAGTCTGTGGTTTTTTTATTCATACAATAATTACCCAAGTGCTGTGATGTTTAACACAACCAATTATTATGCAGCACAAGCATTAGATATTTCGAATTCAATTGTTGAATATTCAAATCTTAGAAAAGTTAATGATGATTTAAGTGCTGAAAACAAACATCTCTACGAATTGGTAGGAAAATTACAAGCCCAACAAACACCAATAAGTTTATCAAATATTACTTATAAAGCAGATTCTGCTGTGGCTGCTCGTTTTAAGTTTACAGTAGCCAAAGTAACAAATCTTTCAGTAGCACAATTCAATAATTATATTACGATTGATAAAGGTACTGCGGATGGTTTAGCTCCGGGAATGGGCGTAATTTCTTCAACAGGAGTAGTTGGTAAAATTAAATCTTGTTCAGAACACTATTCAAGAATAATTTCTATTCTTCATTCAGAATATACCGTTTCTGCAAAAGTTAAAAGTAATAACGAAATTGGTTCGGTAAAGTGGGATGGGAAAAATCCTTCTATTGTTGAAATGACTGATGTTTCTAGATATAAAAATGTTAGAGTGAAGGATACCATCATGACTTCCGACTTTAACTATGTTTTCCCTTCTAACATCGTAATCGGTTATGTCAGTAAAGTAGGTTTAAAGCCCGATCAAACTTTTCATGACATTAAAGTAAAATTGGCGACTGATTTTAGTACACTTTCTTATGTTTATGTAATTAATAATAAACTTGAAAAAGAACAGAGAGCTTTAGAAAGTACTGACAGCGAAGTAAAGAAATAAAAAACTGTTGTAATAATTGTGCATAGCTTAAACTCGGCAATTTAATTTAAGAATGACTCCAAGAAATATTTTTCCACAAATACTTACTTTTATTTTTTATCTTTTGTTGCAAATTTTCTTTGTCAGACAATTGGTATTCCTTAATCACGCATTTTGTTTTGTTTATGTAGCCACTGTTATTCTACTTCCTTTTGATATTAGTAGAGTACAGCTAGTGTTTCTAGGCTTTATTGCTGGAATGTTTATTGATATTTTTTATAATACCATCGGTGCAAATGCCGCTGCGATGACTTTCATCGCTTATATTCGTACTCCCATTTTAGCACTATTAGTACCACAAAGAGGCTATGACGAACGCCAAGTACTTAGTCTAAAATCAATGGGTTTATCTTGGTTTGTATCTTATGTAACGATTTTGACATTTGTTCATCATTTTATACTTTTTTCATTAGAAGCCTCAGATTTCGGACTTATTCTACCCATTCTAGCCAAAGTAATTGCCAGCACTATTTTTACAACCTTAGTAATTGTCATTATTCAATTTTTTAGAAAAGATTAGTAACCAATCATGATTGTGCCTTTTTGTCAGTAAAATGATAAAAATCATGCTTGGCAAGTTGTTTGTTTATAAAAAATTATCTAAAACAATGTAATGTAGATTCAATAAATTACTTGATAATGAAGGTATCATTTTCTATTTTTATCAAGTGATATTCAGCAGCAACCATGGACGAGCAAGAAGAAATTAAAATAACTCAAACCTATACTGAAGTAGAAAAACACAGAGTTTTCGAAAAAGAGTTTATGCCGTACATTGACTCAATGTACAACTTTGCCTTTCGTCTAACGAATGATGAAGATGATGCCAACGACCTTGTCCAAGACACATATCTCAAAGCATTTAGATTCATCAACTCTTTTGCTGAAGGAACTAATGCCAAAGCATGGCTGTTCAGAATCCTAAAGAATAGTTTTATCAACGACTTTAGGAAGAAGTCTAAAGAACCTTCTAAAGTTGATTATCAAGATGTTGAAACAACTTATAATTCTGAAGAAGACGCTGAAACAACCCAAACAGTAGATTTAAGAGCTGATACAGTTCAAGATTTAATTGGGGATGAAATTGCAAACGCTTTAAATGCTTTGCCAGTTGATTTTAGAACGGTGATTATCCTTTGTGATGTTGAAGGATTTACCTATGAAGAAATGGCGAAGATTTTAGATATTCCAATCGGAACGGTCCGTTCTCGTTTGCACCGTGCCAGAATGTTGTTGAAAGAGAAATTGAAATCGTATGCCAAATCATTAGGCTATGACGTAAATGCTGACAGCATGGCAGAATAAGTAGTCATGGATATAAAAAAATGAACTTTCAAAGGAATATTTTTTTTATTTTTAAACATAAGGGAATTTTTTTATAAACCTTCCTGTTGATTAACTACTTGATTATCACAAATAGTAACCCCAATAAAACGCCAAATTAAATTTGCTTAATCCAATAGAATAATGGTTTCCGAGGTTGAAAAAATTCAAAAAAAGACAAGCTGCGAGCACCAATCTGAGTGTATGAAATTAGTCCAGTTAATTGTGGATGGTCAGGCAACAGACGAGCAAATAGCGCAATTTAAGCAAAACATGGATAAGTGTTTGCCGTGTGAGAAAGGATATGAATTGGAGAAATGTATCAAAGAAACAATGCAATTGAAATTGGAAAAAAAATGCGTTCCTTCAAGCTTGATTGATTGTATCAAAAAGAAAATAAGTGCATTGTAATTGAGCTAGCTTGCTCTTTTGATAAAGGTTATTAAGTCCGTCGTGATTGTTACGATATACTTAATAGCCTTTTACTTTTAATTAATTAGGGTATTTTGTACCTACTTACTTGTTGAAAATTGGAAAACGGAAAGCTTATTATCTTCTCAGCCCCTTCTGGTTCGGGCAAAACTACTATTGTAAAGCATTTGCTTGCCAATAATGACAATCTTGGATTTTCTATTTCTGCTTGTACTCGTGATAAACGTGGACGTAACGAAGAAAATGGGAAAGATTATTACTTCATGACACCCGATGAATTCAAAGCGAAAATTGATAATGATGAATTTGTAGAGTGGGAAGAAGTATATCCTGGAGCTTATTATGGTACACTGAAATCAGAAATTGAACGCCTTTGGGCTTCTGGAAAACATGTCATTTTTGATGTAGATGTTCGTGGTGGCGTGAAATTGAAAGAATATTATAAAGACAGAGCTTTATCAATCTTTGTAAAAGTGCCAAGTGTACAAGAACTAGAAAAACGTTTGCGTGAACGTGGTACTGATTCAGAAGATTCTATCTCGAAAAGAGTATTTAAAATGAATTTTGAAATGTCTTTTAAAGACAGGTTCGACATCATTTTACTAAATGATGACTTAACAGAAGCTTTTAGAAAAGCACAAAAACTGTTTGATGATTTTACGAAAAAGCTTTAGGCTTTAAGCTTTGAGCCTTGAGCATTAAGCTTTGAGTAATGAGCTTTGAGCTTTGAGTTTTGATTTGCAAGATAAAATAAAGAAAATATTAATCTTTTATCTTAATTCTCATAGCTCATTTCTCATAACTCATAGCTTACAGCTCATAGCTTACAGCTCATAGCTTACAGCTCATAGCTCACAGCTATATGAAAATTGGTCTCTTTTTTGGTTCTTTCAATCCCATCCATATTGGGCATTTAATTGTTGCTAACGTAATGGCAACCACTACAGATTTAGAGCAAGTCTGGTTTGTAGTTTCTCCACAGAATCCTTTCAAGAAAAATAAATCTTTATTGCACGAATTCGACCGTTTGGATATGGTTGAAAAAGCCATTGCTGATAATCCTAAATTTAAGGTAACCAACATAGAGTTTTCGATGCCCAAGCCTTCTTATACGATTGATACCCTCATTCGTTTGCAAGAAAAGTATCCGCAACATGAATTCAAATTAATTATTGGTGGCGATAATCTAGCTCAGTTTCCGAATTGGAAAAACCACGATAAGATTTTAGAATATTTCGGTTTATATGTCTATCCACGTCCGAATTCAGAAGCAAGTGATTTAGAAAATCATCCAAATGTACGTTTAGTCAAAGCTCCATTATTGGATATTTCAGCTACTTTCATTCGTGAATGTTTGAAAAATGGACAATCTATCAGTTACATGATTCCTGAAACAGTAGAAGAGTTTATCTTGAGAAAAAAGTTTTATCTATGAAAATAAGTATTTTAGGTTGTGGTTGGTTAGGTTTGCCTTTAGGCAAATACTTAGTAGAGCATGGTCATGAAGTAAAAGGTTCTACTACTTCTGAAACCAAATTTCCATTGCTTCAAAGTGTAGGCATTCAGCCTTTTCTATTGAAATTTTCTCCAGTAGTAGAAGGCGAAGAACTTGCTGAATTTCTTCAATCAGAAACATTAATTATTTGTATTCCACCTCGTGCTGGCAAGTATGGTGAAGATTATCATATCCAACAAATTCAATCTTTAATTCCTGCTATTAAAAATTCCAGTATTCAATCCATCATTTATACTTCTTCTACGTCTGTCTATCCAGATTTGAATAGGGAAATCACAGAAGAAGATGAAGTAATAGTTTCTTCTGCCTTGATAAAAGTAGAAGAGTTATTAAAAGCACTTGAAGTACAAACAACTATTTTACGTTGTGGAGGCTTGATGGGAGTGGAAAGAATTGGGGCGAAGTATTTTGCAGGAAAGCGCATCAATACTGGACAAATTCCTGTGAATTACATCCATCAAGATGATGTAATTGGCATTATTTCAATGATACTTGATAAAGGCTTTTGGGGAGAAACTTTTAATGTTGTCTCGCCAGAGCATCCTGTGCGTGAAGCAGTATTTCTAAAGAATTGTAAAGAATATGGTTTTGACATCCCAATTTTTGAAGAAGCTACAGAAGCCATTCCATTTAAAATCATCAGTCCACAAAAGCTAATTGAGAAAACTGGTTATCAGTTTAAATATGCTAATCCTTTAGATTTTATATATTCATTTTAGTAGTTAGTGAATTGTGAGTTAGTGAATGATTAGACATCGGATTTCAGTTTTTTAAAATTACCCAAAGCTGAAATCCGACATCCGAAATCCCAAAATTATTTTTTCTTCAATGTTGTTTCAAACAATTTGAAAATTCTTTTGTACTCATCCATCCATGATGTTGGTTCTACAAAACCGTGATCTTCCATTGGATAAGAAGCTAATTCCCAATTCTCTTTTTTCAATTCGATTAATCTTTGTGCTAAACGCACGGCATCTTGGTAATGTACGTTGACATCAACCATTCCGTGACAAATCAATAAATTGCCTTTTAAGCCATCAGCATAATAAATCGGTGAACTTTTACGATACGCAATTGAATCTGTTTGTGGTTCATTCAAGATATTTGCTGTGTAAGGATGATTATAGGCTGCCCAATCTGTTACGGGTCTTAATGCTGCACCAGCTGCAAACACATCTGGCGTAGTAAACATTGCCATTAATGTAATAAAACCGCCGTAAGAGCCACCATAAATCCCAATCTTTTTAGGGTCAACACCTTGGGTTTCTACTAACCATTTAGCACCATCTACTTGGTCGGTTAAATCTTTACCACCCATAAAACGATAAATACCTGTACGCCAATCTCTACCATAACCAGCAGAACCACGATAGTCAATATCCAATACAGTATAGCCATTATCAACTAACATATTATGGAACATATATTCACGGAAATACTGACTCCACCATTTATGCACATTTTGTAAATAACCAGCACCATGTACAAAAATTACGGCTGGTCTTTTGCCTTTTTCTCCTTTGCCTTCATACAAACGAGCATATACTTCTGCACCGTCTTTGGCAGAAAAAGTAATGACTTCGGGTTCACGCCATTTGTATTCTTTAAACTGCTGGCTTTGTGATTTCGTAATCTGGCTAGGCGGAGCATTTACTGTATTATCCTGAATATATACTTCCCAAGGACGATTCGAGTATGAATTCAAATAAGCCAATTTCGTTTCATCAGGCGAAAGTACTACTTGGTTTGAGCCCGTCATTTTCGTTAAACGTACTCTATCGCCACCTGTTACAGCCATTCTATAAAAATGCTGTTCGCCCGGATGTTCTTCATTAGAAGTAAAGTAAAAATGCTGTTTGTCTTTTGATAATTGAAGACTTTGAATTTCAAATTTCCCTTTGGTTAATTGCTTTTTAGCACCTGTGGCTAAATTAGCAACATAGAGATGAGAATAACCATCTTCTTCTGATTGATAATAAAGTGTTTGATTATCGCCTAAAATGCCAATATTTCCTGTACTAAAATTAGAGCCAATCCCAGGACCGCCAATCCAAGCTTCATCTCTTTGACGGTCGATGGTTTTAAGTTTTCTGGTAGCAACATCTAGTTTTAAAATCCAACGGTCTTTATTGTCTTGGCTTCTTACTACTACCACACAGTATTTTCCATCTTCCGACCAAATCGGTTCATTAAAAATTACTTTTCTAGCTTCAACTTTTTTATTCTTGGTCGTGTCTTTTTTGGCGTATTCACTCAAATAAGCTGGCTGTTCATCAATGCCCTCAATTTCTTTAGTTGATACTTGTAAAGCTGTATCTTTTTTAATGTCATAAACCCAAAACTCATAAGTAGGCATTGGAGCGCCCACCTTTGTTCTAGCAGGTAAATCTTCTGTGAAACCAGATTCTGTAACATAACTTGGTACTACAGCATTTTTTGCCCCAGTGGCCGATTTTGTGAGTCGATAAGTAATATAATTTTCATCAGGACTCAAAGTCTGGATATCTACTCTTTTATCTTCAATATAAATCTCTTTGGCACGTTTTGGCAAATCTTCTTTGGCAATTGCCTCTCCTTGTTTTTTCTTATCGGCACGTTCTTTCAATACTTCAAAAAGACTCAATTGGTCTTTCTTAAGCCATTTTTCTTGTTCGTTAGCTTTCGTTTCCGTTTTCTTAGTGCCAGTCAAGAAATTACTTAATTGTTCTGTTTCACCAGTCGAAAGATTAAAGCTGTATAAATTACTTGCCTTGCTATAAATGATTTTACTTTCTTTGCCATTAAAGCTAGGATTACTTTCAGCCTCTACAGTATTGGTAATCTGACGAACCGCCATTGTTTTGCAGTCTAGTAAAAACAAATCTCCATTTTTGGTATAAATCTTTTTTGAGAAATCTCGACTATAAACACCATTAAAAGAAGGCAAAGCTCTACGAGTTTGCGGAGGAACTTTAAAAGGCTTTTTTTCAGTAACTGAAGCACTGTATAAAGAATCAGCCTTGTTTCGGAAAGGATTCCAGTTGAAGTAAATCATTCGGCTATCTTCCGACCAATTGATAGAAGAAGGTAAAGCACCAATGGTAAATTTAGGGTCTTGCATGATATGCTCGATACTCAGATGTTGGGCATTGAGTTGCATACAAAAGCAAGTAATGGCAATTAACGTAAGGATTTTTTTCATGTTGATGATTTTTTACTGTAAATATAGTTTTTAGGGATAAAACAAATCTAAGCAAACAAAACAATTGATGCAAAAAGTATGAAGCTTGATATAATTTACATAAAGCTTTATACAAATTATATCAGCATTTATGCTTTACACATAAAGGTTTATGTGTAGCCTATCAACGTTGATACTTTTTACATAAAACTTTATCAAAATTATATCAAGCTTTATGTAAATTATATAAACGTTGATGTAATTTATATGAAGGCTTATATGATTTTGATAAATGATGATATGTTGAGGAAAAGAGTAGTTAGGGAGTTGATTAATGAATATTCTATGAATTAAGTTTTTTTAGTAGTGGCGTAGGTTTTGATTGGTTCAGCTTTGACAACTTTTTAAAAGTTGTCAAAGCTGTGGAAAGTGGAATTTAAAACATTACAAGCTCAATCCCCATTCTTTAATCTTAGGAATCAAAGTATCAATATCGCCAGCCCCAACACTTACTATTAATTCTGGTTGTTTTTCTTTGAGGAGGTCTAATACGGCTTCTTTGCTACAAAGTGTTTTACTTGCTGAAGTTACTTTATTGAAGATAATATCAGAAGTAACGCCTTCAATTGGCAATTCTCTGGCTGGATAAATATCTAGTAAAATCAAATCGTCGGCTAAACTTAAACTTTCAGCAAAGCCTTCTTGGAAATCACGGGTACGAGTAAACAAATGCGGTTGGAAAACTACCGTTAATTTATGTTGTGGATACAATGCTTTTACAGACGATAAAAACGCTTGAATTTCGGTAGGATGATGTGCATAATCGTCAATATAAACAATTTTCTCTGAACGAATATGGTATTCAAATCTGCGTTTTACACCTCCGAAAGTACAAATGCCATCTTTGATTTGCGCTGGACTAAGTCCTACTTCTAAAGCCACCGCTGTAGCCGCTAAAGCGTTTTCCACATTATGAAAACCGGGTGTTAATAAAGTACAATCTTTGATGATGCCATTTGGATAAACAATATCAAAAATCATTTCAGCATTTTCAATTCTTAGATTTTTAGCATAGAAATCTCCTTCATTTAATGAATACTCTGTCGATTCATTGTTGGTGAAACCTGCTAAATTCAAACCTTTGCGCTGATATAATTTACCGCCATCTTTCAGTTGAGAGACAAATAATTGGAAAGATTCCAGTAATTGGTCGTGGTCGCCATAAATGTCTAAATGGTCGGCATCGGTAGAAGTAACTATGGTTAAATTGGGATATAAAGTAAGAAAAGAACGGTCGAATTCATCGGCTTCTACCACACAAATTACATCTTCTGGCGATTCATTAATCAAGAAATTTGTGCCATAATTCTGGGTGATTCCTCCTAAAAAAGCAGTAACATTTTTACCTGCATTTTTTAGAATATGCGAAACCATTGAAGAAGTAGTGGTTTTGCCATGCGTACCCGAAACGGCGATTGTATAAAAGCTTTTGGTTAAAAGTCCCAATACTTGTGAACGCTTCATCAACGTAAAACCATTGTCTTTTAAATAATTAAATTCAAGATGGTCTTTCGGAATAGCAGGAGTGTAAACAATAAGTGTTTCTTCTTTACTAGCTAAAAATTCAGCGGGAATCAGATTAATATCATCTGAGAAGTGAACGGGAATTCCTTCAGCTTGTAAAGCATTGGTTAGTGGAGTAGCAGTTTTATCATAACCAGCCAAAGAATAGCCATTGGCAATAAACCAACGAGCAATTGCCGACATACCGATGCCACCGATTCCAAGAAAATAAATGTGTTTTAGGGCTTTAAGATTCACTTTCATCAAGGGTTAAATTTCTATTATGGCAAAGATATTTAGTTTTTTATAATTATTACCAAAGGCTTTTGTGGCTGTAGTCTTCTGAAAGATTATTTTCAAAAAAAATGTAAAATTTGAAAACAAAATCATTTTACAAAGACTTACCATCATCAGTAACTTTAAATTTATTTTGTAAAATGACCAATCTTTCCCCAGAAGTCCATTGTGATACTTTCAAGAATGTACACTTAGTGAGCCCATTGTTGCATGCTTATGAGTTTATCACAAGAGCAAATAATCATATAAATGAGTACGAATTTTTAGAAGAATATGCTAGAAACCGTGCTTGGCATTTTAATTTAAGTAAAATCAAAAGCTTTTTGAAACATAGAGAAAATGCAATAGTCATTACTTGTCCGAACGAAAGAATTGAGTGGGTGAATAAAGGTTTTACGAGAATGACTGGCTATGGTGCTTATGAAGCCATTGGGAAATTCCCGAATTTTCTTCAAGGAATTGAAACTTCGGAAGTAATCAGAAAAGAAATTAGAGAGAAGCTGACTATCAAAACATCGTTTTCAGGAGAAGTACTTAATTACCGAAAAGATGGTGAACAGTATTTGTGTAAAGTAGATATTTTGCCGATTTTTAATAATGATAAAGTATTGTGTAATTTTATAGCTTTAGAACGAGAAGTAAATTAAGGTTTAGAAAAACGATTGCTAATCCCATAAGGTGAAAACTTTATGGGATTTTTTTGTAACTTATAGAATCATTCGAAATCTGATAGTAAGACAAAATATTATTATTGATATTTATTAAAATATATACTGTTGATTTGGTTATTTATTTTCTTGATAAAATTATATTTGCAAAATAAAAATTAAACTTCTCGAAGAAAACACATAAATTTAATTCAAAGTGTAAATAGTAAAATGTAATTTCGCATTATATTATCTAATTGAACTATCAAGATTGAATAATTAACTGAATTATGTCCTATCAAAGAAAAACCAAAATCGTAGCAACAGTAGGTCCCGCTTCCGATTCAAAAGAAATGCTAGTTAAGTTTGCAAAAGCTGGCGTAAATATTTTCCGACTAAATTTCTCGCACGGAACTCACGAAGATCATTTGAATAGATTAAAAACTATTAGAGATGTTTCAGAAGAGTTAGGTATTAATCTTGCAGTTCTTCAAGATTTACAAGGTCCTAAAATTCGTACACAACTTGTAGAGAATAATGGTGTTACTATTACTGAAGGAAATAAATTGACATTCGTAATGGATGAAACTTTAATGGGAACTTCAGAGAGAGTTGGAACAACTTATACTTCTATGTATTTAGATGTAAATGTTGGAGAAAGAATTTTGATGGATGATGGTAATTTAGAAGTTAAAGTTTTAGAGATTGATAAAGAAAAGAAGGAAGTAATTACCGAGGTTATTTATGGTGGAGTTTTAAAGTCGAAGAAAGGTATTAACCTTCCGGGCACTAAAGTTTCTTTACCATGTTTAACTGAAAAAGACCTTAAAGATTTATATTTTGGTTTAGATAATGGTGTTGATTGGATTGCTCTTTCATTTGTTCGTACTGCTGCTGATATTCATGATATTAAAGACAGAATCAAGGCTTATGGAAAGAATACAAAAGTAATTGCTAAAATCGAAACGCCATTTGCGATTGATAATTTAGACGAAATCATCGAAGCTACAGATGCAATCATGGTTGCTCGTGGTGACCTTGGTGTTGAGATTGATGGTGCTAGAGTTCCTCATTTACAAAAACTAATGGTTGAGAAATGTACTTTAGCTGGAAAACCAGTTATCGTGGCTACTCAAATGTTAGAGTCGATGATTACAAACCCTGTACCAACACGTGCTGAAACATCTGACGTTGCTAATGCTGTATTGCAAGGAGCTTCTGCTACGATGTTAAGTGGCGAATCAGCTTCTGGTGCATATCCATTGAAAGCTGTTGAAACAATGGCGCATATTCAAGAAGTAGTTGAGCAACAACAAAACGAAATCAAAATCGTAAAAGGAGATGAAGCTTCAATTTACTTTAAGAATCACTCTTTAAGTAAAGGAGCAATCGAATTCCCTTTAAATGACCGTATGATTGCTGGAGCTTGTCGTTTAGCTCGTGATACTGAAGCAAAAGCAATTTTGTGTATTACAAATAGTGGTTATACTGCTTTCCGTTTATCTGCTCACCGTCCTAAAGCGGGCTTGTATATCTTTACTTCTAATAAAGCTGTTCAGCAAGAGATGGGTTTATTATGGGGAGCTAATGTTTTCTATTATGAAACAAAAGGGAAAGATGTTGAAGCAACTGTAAAAGGTATGACAAACTTCTTGAAAGAAAAAGGTTTATTAGCTGTTGGTGATACTTTCGTAACTACCTTAAGTGTTCCTTCAGATAAGAATTTAAAGACGAATACAGTTCAATTAGGTATTGTTGAATAGTAATTCTTTTACCATATTAAAAGGGTTAAATCTTCAAGATTTAACCCTTTTTTATTGCCCGAAAAACAAGAAAACAAAAAAGCCTGACGAAATTAATCATCAGGCTAAATACGATATGTTTTTATTTAGAAATTGCGTTCTCCAGCTTCTCTTTTTCCTAACATTACTGCACCAACCATGGCTACAAAAAATAAGATAGAAACCAATTCAAAAGGAAGTACATAATCACGATAAAGGATTTGTCCTAGCCCTTCAACCATTCCTGTTTGAGCATCATAAGCTTGAAGACCTACAGCATTCTTTAAATCTACTTTACGTGAGGCTGCAATTAAGATTACTAAAAGTGTTCCGCCTAAAATCGCTCCTGCTAGTTTGGTCAATGTACTTTTCGAATCGGGTGAATTTTTACTTAAATCCATCATCATGATTACGAAGAGAAATAATACCATAATGGCACCTGCGTAAACTACGATATTAACAGCCATTAAAAACTGAGCATTTAATAATACGTAATGACCAGAAATACAGAAAAATGTGAAAACCAAATACAAAACACTATGTATTGGGTTTTTAGATAATATTACCATTGATGCACTCAGGAGTGTCAAGGCAGTTAGGAAGTACCAAAAGTTCATATTTTAATGAATCGTTATCAGATATTACAAATAATTTATTTACAAAATGGCTATTTCCAACCTTCTCTTAAATAGCGATTATCCATTTTTTCAACCAATTTATCTTTTCCAAAGATTACTTCAGAACGGTCTTCAAAAACAGGAACCATTTTATCGTGTTGTAAGTAAATGGCTTGTTTAGGACAAGCTTCTTCACATAAACCACAGAAAATACAACGAAGCATGTTGATTTCATATACACTTGCGTATTTCTCTTCACGGTATAAGTTTTCTTCGCCTTTTTTACGTTCTTCTGCAACCATTGAAATTGCTTCTGCTGGACAAGCTACAGCGCATAGCCCACAAGCAGTACAACGTTCTGCGCCTTGTTCATCACGTTTCAAGATATGATGCCCACGGAAAACAGGCCCTAAATAACGTTTTTGTTCAGGATAACGAATGGTTACTTTTTTAGAAAAGAAGTGTTTAAGCGTAGTAGCCATACCACCAACGATAGCTGGTAAGTAAATGCGTTCGGCAAAAGTCATTTCTTCTTGCTCTAAGACTTTGGATTTATTTGATAATTTCATAATAGTCTTCAAACCTTAAAGGAAAGAGTTTTTATTTTGAAGCTTAAAAATATTACAATATTTTAAGCTGTTGCTAATTTCTTTTTCTTGTATTTCATTTCACTGTAAGCAAATGTTACCACTAACATGATGATAACGCCAGCCCATGATGCTCCAACTGTCAGCCAGTTTGAACCGCCATCATTTACAGTAAATAACATTGAAGCACCTGTCAATACAACATTGAACATTGCTAATGGAATTAAGCCAGTCCAACCTAGGCCCATTAATTGGTCATAACGGAAACGTGGAAGAGTCCAACGAACCCACATGAACACGAAAACAAAGAATAATGCTTTTCCGATTAATGCACCTACGCCTACTAATGTAGCAATGTTTGAACCAACAGTAACGCCGAATTTTTCTGATGCAAAAGATGCAACAAAGTCATGTCCCGGATAATCGTAACCACCAAAATATAAAGTAGCCATTACTGCTCCTGAAATAAACATGTTGATGTATTCAGCGAATAAGTAAAAGCCTAATTTCATAGAAGAATATTCTGTGTGGTAACCACCAATTAATTCCGTTTCGCATTCTGGTAAATCGAAAGGAGTACGGTTACATTCAGCAAAAGCACAAACGATAAAAATAACAAAACCCAATGGTTGATAAAAAATATTCCAATGACCATTTTGTTGAGTTTCAACGATAGATTTTGTTGAAAGTGAGCCAGAAAGCATCAAGATAGCGATGATTGAAAGCCCCATAGCCAATTCGTACGAAATGTTTTGAGAAGCTGCACGAATCGCACCAATTAATGAATACTTGTTATTTGAAGCCCAGCCACCGATTAAAACACCATAAACACCTAAAGAAACAATTCCAAATACCCAAAGGATACCAATGTTTACATCAATTCCTTGTAAGTCTAAGATGATTCCTCCACCTAAATCTAATTGGTCACCAAATGGAACTACTGCTGATGTCATCAAAGCTGTAAGCATTGATAAACATGGACCAGCAATAAAAAGCCATTTATTTGAATGAGCTGGGATAAAGTCTTCTTTCATGAACATTTTTACAGCATCAGCAAGAGGCTGTAAAATACCGAATGGTCCAGCTCTATCTGGTCCAACACGGTCTTGCATAAAAGCAGCAATGATACGTTCAAAGTAAGTAGAATAGGCCGCTACACCAAGGGTGATAGCGAAGATAATCCCTACATAAATGGCTTTGGCCGTAAATAATGTCGATGTAATTTCCATATATCTAAATGAGTAAATAGTAAACTATCTACAATCAATTAATTTAATTGCTTTTGTGGGGCTAAAAATGAACGGTCACGGTTGTCGTCAATCTTTTTGTATTGCTCTGCTGCTTGTTTTAATGGGAATGCTGGCGTGATTTTGTTCGCTCCATACTTATTAGCAGAAATTACCGAATTGTGTGGTACTTTGCTTGGTCCTTCGATAGTCCAATCAGAAGTCTTTTTACGTTCGAAACGGCAAGTGTTGCAGATAAATTCTTTTACTTCTCCCCATTCGTTTTTACGAGCTGTTACTCTGATTACTTCGTCTCCTCTGTACCAAAGTGTTACTTTTCCAGAACATTTACCACAATCACAACTTGCATCTACTGGTTTCGAGAACCATACACGACTTTTGAAACGATATGTTTTATCTGTTAAAGCTCCTACTGGACAAACATCGATAATATTTCCAGAGAAATCGTTATCAATTGCTTTTTCAATATAAGTACTAATCTCAGCATGGTCACCACGATTCATCACACCATGCACACGTCCGTCAGTAATTTGGTCTGCTGTGTAAACACAACGATAACACAAAATACAACGATTCATATTTAATTTGATATTCGGACCTAAATCAACAGGATCGAAAGTATTTCTTTCTTCAACTGTACGTGTTTTAGATACACCGTGCTCAAAAGTAAAGTTTTGTAAATCACATTCACCAGCTTGGTCACAGATTGGGCAGTCTAAAGGATGGTTCAATAATAAGAACTCAACGATTCCTTTTCTTACTTCTAATACTTGTTCGTTGATGGTGTTTTCAACCACCATACCTTCTTGAATTTGAGTAATACAAGCAGGCACCAATTTCGGCATAGGACGAGGGTCTTTTTCAGAACCTGCTGTTACTTTAACCAAACAACCACGGCATTTACCACCCGAAGCCTTTAATGGTTCGTAATAGCACATGGCTGGAGGTGCAATATGTGGCCCAATTTGACGAGCCGCTTGCATAATGGTTGTTCCAGGAGCTACGTCAACGGTGATGTTATCTATTGTAACTTTCATATAAAAGCTTAATATTTATTTGTCGATTAAAACATGGTTTTTCCAAAGAATAACCTAATTACTATAGTTCGATTCAGACGGTATTTCATTTATAATTAAGAAATACTTTCATGCTCGTTTATTTCTTCGATAATCTGTAATATCTGTGGTGCAATAATAGCAGCATCGTAATTTAATGCTTTTTCGTACATTTTTTGCCCGATTTCTTCTCTAAGTGTTTGCTCTTCAATTAAACTAATCAATTTGTTTTTGGCAGCAATAATATCTCCATAAGGAATAATTACTCTTTCATCTTGCTCTACATATTCAGGAGCACCGCCAGATTTATCAAAACATACTACAGGAATTTTATTTAAACTTGCTTCAATCATGACCAATGGATGCGGGTCTTCTCTTGAAGAAAGAAAGAAAATATCAAAACAAGACATATAATCCATGTTTTCCATCGTAGGAGCGATAACATGTACATGTTCTTGAATCCCCATTTTTTCTAAATCATACAAAATGTTTTGGTGTTCAACAGAGTTTTTTTGAATACCTATCCAAAGAAAATGTACGTCTTTCTTTTCACTAAGTATCGCATTGGCTACTGATAAAAAAGTATCAACTCCCTTTCTCCATTCAAAATTTCCGCAACCCCCAATTACAATGGCATCCTTAGGAATATTCAGCCGTTTCCGAATACCTGATTGATCTGCATTATTGAGTTTTTCAAGTATATTATTTACTGATATAAATGGATTGACAACCGTGATTTTATCTTCATCAATTTGATGATTCAAGAAGAGATTACTTTTAATCTCTTTAGATGCCGCTAAAAAATGGATGCAATTTTCTACTTGATAGTCCAAATCTTCTGGCAAAGTATATTTTTGAATAGAGTTTTCAAGTTCATGCACATATACCACAAATGGGCATCTCAGAAACTCTAAACTTCTTAACAAACCGCCATTGGCAATTGTATTTGAAAAAATTAAATCGAACTTTAATTCAGCAAGCTCTTTATGTTTTTCTTGATAAAAGGCTAATTTACGAAGCTTGTTTAATTTAAAAACTTTATCATAAATAATCCTTGAATATGGGTTTCTTTGAGTGTCTTTATCATCATATTCCCAAAGAATTACTTCTGCTACTTTATTGAATTCAGGAAGTAAAGAACCTCCTTTTGCTAATAAAAGATAGGTTTCAAAACCTTCTTGTTTTAAAGATTTTAAGAAATCAAGTAATACATATTGAGCACCCGCAACATTGGCGTCGTGTCCAATAAATAATATCTTTTTTTTCATAATCTTTAAATTATAAACTCCAACTAGCCCCTTCACGCATAAATACTGCTCCTTTTTGTGTTGCTTTTTCAGGATGTTTAATATGCCATTCAAATTCATCACGGAAGTGACGAATCGCAGCAGCAACTGGCCAAGAGGCAGCTTCTCCTAATGGACAAATGGTATTTCCTTCTATTTTCTTTGCAACATCTACTAACAAATCAATATCTTCTTGACGTCCTTTTCCATGTTCAATTCTGTAGAGTACTTTATCCATCCAACCTGTTCCTTCACGGCATGGCGAACACTGTCCGCATGATTCATGGTGATAAAAACGACCGAATGTCAATGTGTTATGAACAATACAAGTAGTTTCGTCCATTACCACAAAACCGCCAGAACCTAACATCGTTCCCGTAATAAAACCACCATCAGAAAGCGATTCATAAGTCATCAAACGATTTTCACCATTTGCTGTTTTTAAAATCAATTCTGCTGGAAGAATAGGTACTGATGAACCACCCGCAACGACAGCTTTCAATTTATGTCCATCTCTGATTCCGCCACACCATTCATCTGCATAAATAAAATCTTCCACAGTAATACCAAGGGGAATTTCATAAACACCCGGCTTACGAACATGACCTGATGCTGAAATTAATTTCGTTCCTGTACTTCTACCAATACCAATTTTAGCGTATTCGTCGCCACCATTGTTAATAATCCAAGAAGTAGCAGAAATAGACTCTACATTATTAACTACTGTAGGGCATTGCCACAAACCTTTTACTGCGGGAAATGGAGGCTTATTACGTGGATTTCCACGTTTTCCTTCCAACGATTCCAACAAAGCAGTTTCTTCTCCACAAATATAAGCACCGCCACCTGGTTGAACGAAAAGGTCGAGGTCATAACCTGAACCCAAAATGTTTTTACCTAAAAGTCCTTTGTCATAAGCTTCTTGAATGGCTTTTTCAAGAATATTGACAACATACATTAATTCGCCTCTTACATAAATATAAGAAGTATTAGCTCCTAAAGCATACGACGAAACAATCATTCCCTCAATTAAAGTATGAGGAGATTTCATCATCAAATAATGGTCTTTGAAAGTACCCGGTTCTGATTCATCCGCATTACAAACTAAATAACGAGGAATACCTTCTGGTTTAGCCAAAAACGACCATTTCATACCCATTGGGAAACCAGCACCACCACGTCCACGAATACCTGATTTTTTTACTTCTTCAGTAACTTCATCGGGAGTCATCGTTTTTAAAGCTTTTTCAACAGCTTTATATCCACCATTTTTACGAAAAACATCAATAGTATCGATGCCTTGTACGTCAATATGTTCGGTTAATATTTTCATTTTTCTATTAAATTTGCTCAGCGATATTTCGCATCGAATTCAGATAAAGTGTATCAATTAATTAAGAGTACATTATTATTTTGACAACTCATCAATGATTTCATCAACCTTTTCGTTGGTCAAATTCATATAATATTTTTCACGAATTTGAAAGACAGGTCCCCAACCGCAAGCTGCTAAGCATTCTACTTCTTTAATCGTAAATTTACCGTCTGGAGTAGTTTCTCCGGTTTCAATGCCTAGTTTTTTCTTTAAGTGGTCATATACTTCAACTCCACCCATTAAACAGCATGGCCCAGTACGGCAATATTCAATTACGTGTTCACCTACTGGTTCTAAGTGAAACATTGTGTAAAATGAAGCTACTTCATATACTTCAACAGGCTTAATTTTCAACAAGCTAGCCACATAATCCATCACTTCTGAACTACACCATCTCCACTCTGCTTGAGCCAAATGTAGAATTGGAAGTAAAGCAGATTTTTGCTTACCTTCTGGGTAACGTTTAATGATTTTATGAACTAACTCCAACGTATCCGCTGGAAACTGTATGGTTTGTGTATTTGTCATGTTTTAGTCTGAATTAAGCAAAATTACACGTCTAATTCCCCGGCAATCACATTCATAGACGACATCGTAACGATGGCATCAGAAAGTGTTGAGCCTTTAATCATTTCTGGGAATGCTTGATAATAAATATAGCAAGGACGACGGAATTTCAAACGATATGGTGCACGGCCACCATCTGATACTAAATAAAAACCAAGTTCGCCATTACCACCTTCTACTGAATGATAAACTTCGCCAACTGGAGCGTCAATTTCACCCATTACAATTTTGAAGTGATAAATTAAAGCTTCCATGTTATTATAAACCTCTTTTTTCTCTGGTAGATAATAATGAGGGGCATCAGCGTGATATGGTCCTTCTGGGAGATTATTTAAAGCTTGCTTGATGATTTTTAAACTTTGCCACATTTCTTCTCCACGAACCAAGAAACGGTCATAAGTATCACCTTTTGTTCCAACGGGTACTTCAAAATCAAAATCTTCATAAGAAGAGTATGGATTCATGGCACGAACGTCATAATCAACACCAGCGGCTCTTAGGTTTGGTCCAGTAAAACCATAATTTAAAGCACGTTCAGCAGAAATAGCACCAACATCAATGGTTCTATCCATGAAGATACGGTTACGTTTTACTAAGCTTTCAAATTCTATGAGTCCAGCAGGGAATTCGTCAAGAAGTATTTGGATTTTACGGATGGCTTCTTTAGATAAATCTCTTTCCATTCCACCACAACGCCCCATGTTCGTTGTAAGGCGAGCACCACATACTTCTTCGTAGATTTCGTAAATGTGCTCTCTCCATTGCATTACATACAAAAAGCCTGTTAAAGCACCTGTATCAACAGCAAGAATGGAATTACAAATGATATGATCGGCAATACGTGCCAATTCCATCATAATTACTCTAATATATTGCGCTCTTTTAGGTACTTCAACGCCTAAAAGTTTCTCTACTGTCATGTGCCAACCCATATTATTGATGGGCGACGAACAGTAGTTCATACGGTCTGTAAGCGTTGTGATTTGATAAAGAGGACGACGCTCAGCAATTTTCTCGAATGCACGGTGAATGTATCCTACTGTCTGTTCTGCATCAATAATAGTTTCTCCGTCCATCGTTAAGATGTTCTGAAAAATACCATGTGTTGCAGGGTGAGTTGGTCCTAAGTTTAGGGTTGTCAACTCATTGACATATTTTTTATCTACTTGTGCTTTCTCTAAGCCTACAAATGGGCTTGATACTAATGCGATTTCAGACATATTTTTATAAATTTATCTACCAAACAAGGCATCAATTTTATCTTGACGAGTGGCGTCTTCCAAAGGATATTCTTTACGCATCGGATGATAATCCATATCTTCAGCATTCAGAATACGCTCCATTTTTGGGTGTCCAGAGAACAAAATTCCGTAAAAATCAAATGCTTCTCTTTCCATCCAATTGGCACAAGCATATAAGCCTGTGATGGTTGGTACTACGATATTTTCTCTGGAAACATATAATTTGATAATCAATCTTACATTGTTTTCTAAACTATGTAGATGATAAATAACACCAAATTCATGACTTGGAACGTCTGGAAAATGAATGCCACCTAAATCTGTAAGAAACTGGAATTTGAAGGTTGGATGTTGATATAAATAATGCATCAACGGCACAATGGTGTCGGTTGTAGTTGTTACGTTAAGAAGACCGTAATTTTCTACAATTCCAAAAATGTTATCTTCGCCAAATTGTGCGACTAAATCTTGTGCTATTTGTTCGTTTGTCATTGTTAGCTTATCTGTTAATCGTCTAGCTTTTACTTGTTATTCAAACAGGTAAAATTTAAACGGATAACTGTTACTCAATTCCGTAAGATGCTAAAAGTGCTTTATATTCAGGAGATTCTCTGCGACGACGTTGTTCGGTTTTTGCAATTTCTTGAATTTGCATAAAACCATCCAAAATTTGTTCAGGACGAGGCGGGCAACCCGGAACATATACATCAACAGGAATAATACGGTCGATGCCTTGTAAAACAGAGTAGGTATCAAAAATTCCACCAGAAGAAGCACATGCTCCAACTGAAAGTACCCAACGAGGCTCTGCCATTTGAAGATATACTTGCTTGAGGACTGGTCCCATTTTCTTAGAAATAGTACCCATTACCATTAGGATGTCGGCTTGGCGGGCAGAAAAAGACATACGTTCAGACCCGAATCTTGATATGTCATAATGAGCTCCGGCTGTTGCCATAAATTCAATACCGCAACATGAAGTAGCGAAAGGAAGTGGCCAAAGTGAATTTGCACGAGCAAGACCCACGAAATCATCTAATTTGCCAGCGAAGAAACCTTGTCCTTCAATTCCTTCTGGAGCATCAACTGTTTTTATTATTCTATCGCTCATTGTATCTATTTGAGAATCTAAGTATCAGAAAGCCATCAATCATTTTGGCACGCTAATCAATTCAGAAACACAATATATTTATATATTCAAATTTGTGATAACACTGTGATGAGGAAAGGCTTGTTTACAGAAAAACCTGTTCCATTCAACGATACTACTTCTCCCAAGTTAAAACGCCTTTCTTGATAACATAAATGAAGCCTACCAACAATAAGCCCATAAATACTAACATTTCAAGAAACATATTAATGGCTACATCTGAAGATGACTTTACCCATCCCATAAAATTTACAGCCCAAGGATACATAAAAATAATTTCTACGTCAAATAGGACAAAGAGAATAGCTACAAGAAAGTATTTAACTGAAATAGGAGTACGGGCATCACCCACTGATTCGATACCACATTCAAAAACATCATCTTTTAATGCACTATGACGTTTAGGACCTAGCCAGTGCGTTGCAAGCATTGTTGCAACAATAAATGCTAAAGCAGCCCCTAATTGGATAAGTATTGGAAGATAATCGGATGGTTGATAGTTCATTGTTGATTTTTGAGTTTTAGGCTTTGATTATCAAGTAATTATACTTTAATCTTCAAACCGATACGTAATTTGACTAGTATCCTTTCAAAATTTATCTGCAATTTACTGATAAAATTTTGTTTGCGACATTTTTTTAATGCTAAAATTAGGGGAAATGTTAAAGTGTACTGATTAAGTCTTTTTTATCATCTGTTATATAGATTGGTACTAAATAGTACGAGACTATTTAAACTTCAACTGATATTTATAGAATATGTTTTTCAAGAAAATATATCTCTGAATGAGTATTTTTACTTATTTTCAAAATCTTCAAAAACAAATATAAAAGCAAAGGTTCTATCCAGTCGTTAGAGTTTTGATTGAGTTTACTAACTTGCCAAAAAAATCTTCATCATGGAACAAGACAAATTAAAATTTATGAAAAGAGCCATTGAACTTTCAATTCAGGGAAGTTCTGGCGGAAAAGGCGGACCATTCGGCGCAGTAATTGTGAAAAATGGAGAAATTGTTGGCGAAGGATTTAATCAAGTTACTTCTACCAACGACCCAACAGCACATGCAGAAGTAGTAGCTATTAGAGATGCCTGTAAGCATCTCGATACTTTTCAATTATCCGATTGCGAATTATATACTTCTTGTGAGCCTTGCCCGATGTGCTTGGGCGCAATTTATTGGGCTCGTCCTTCAAAAGTGTATTATGCCAATACTCGTGATGATGCAGCCGAAGCAGGTTTCGACGATGCTTTTATTTATGATGAAATTCCATTGCCACTCGCTGAACGAAAAATCGAAATGATTCCTTTGGGAAGAGAAGAAGCCCAAAAAGCTTTTGAATTATGGAATGAAAAGAACGATAAAGTAGATTATTAAACAGTATCCAATTTAAAATTATATACTATTTCCAATTAAAATTCATGAAAAAAACAATGACACGCTACTCTTTGAGTCTAGCCTTATTTTCCTTACTCTCATCCCAAACTTTTGCACAGCAAACCAAAGTAGAAGATTTTACCGCAGAGAATTTATTTACCAACAACATCGAAGGGCCAAATTTTGACAAAGCTGGAAATTTGTACGTCGTAAATTTTAAAGAAGATGGTACGATTGGCAAAGTGAATTCAGACGGTACTTGTGAACTATTCTTGACTTTACCCAAAGGAAGTACTGCCAATGCGATTCAATTTGATAAAGCTGGGAATATGTACTTAGCAGATTTTTCGGGACATAATGTCTTGAAAGTAAATATGAAAACTAAAGCCATTTCAACGTATTGTCATAACGATGCTTTCAATCAGCCTAATGATATTTGTATTACTAAAAAAGATGTATTTTTTGCCTCAGACCCAAGTTGGAAAAATTCAACAGGAAAAATTTGGCGAATAGACAAAGGCGGAAAAGAAACCCTTTTAACTGACCAAATGGGAACTGCCAATGGAATTTGTTTAAGTCCAGATGAGAAAATTTTATATGTGAATGAAAGTGTTCAGAAGAAAGTTTGGGCTTTTGATGTTGACCTTGCTGGAAACATTGCTAATAAAAGGCTTTTCGCTTCCTTTGAAGACGGCGGCTTAGACGGCATGAAATGCGATGCAAAAGGGAATCTTTACGTTTGTCGTTGGGGATTGGGCAAAATACTTGTCTTTTCGAAAAAAGGGAAATTACTCAAAGAAGTACAATTGAAAGGTTTGCAGAGTAGTAATTTGGTGTTCAGTCCAAATGGAAAATACGCTTACGTTACTTTACAAGACAGAAAAGGAATGGAGCGATTTAATGTTAAGTAATTTGTTTTTATTGAAAATTAACCATTCAAAATTATGCTAATCAGAATTGTAAGAATGACATTTCATGAAGAAAAAGTGGAAAACTTTTTGGCGATTTTTAATGATTCCAAGCACAAAATTAGACGTTTTGAAGGGTGTCAACATTTAGAACTATTACAAGATAAAAACTTTCCCAATATCTTTTCAACATATAGTTATTGGGAAAGTGAAAATCATTTGAATACTTATCGGGATTCTGAATTATTCAAAAATGTGTGGACTTCAACGAAAGTATTATTTGTTGAAAAGCCAATTGCTTTTTCTTCGGAAAGAGTAGAGTTGATTAACTAGCGGCGAGTTATGAGCTTTGAGCATTGCACAGCAAAATTTGTATCGCTTTCTCATAGCTCAATGCTCATAACTCAAAACTTACAGCTATTCGCCACCGTTTAAAAACGTTTTTAATTCGGTTGCTTCCGAAGGTTTCATTCTTCCTGCTAAAACCAAACGTAATTGACGTCTGCGTAAAGCTCCTTCGTGAAGTGCTTTTTCTTCGTCAGTTTCAGTCAATGAAATAGGAACATCTATTGGGCGACCACTTTGGTCAACCGCCACAAAAGTGAAAAATGCTTTGTTGGTACTTACTCTTTCTTGCGCTGGAATATTTTCTGCCCAAACATCAATCACAACTTCCATTGAAGAACTAAAAGCTCTGGTTACTTTAGCCTGAAGCGTAACTACGCTACCAAGCGGAATAGATTCTTTAAAAGATACATTATCGACAGAAGCAGTAACAACGATACGATTTGAATGTTTTTGTGCACAGATTGCTCCGACAACATCCATCATGCGCATGAGGTTTCCACCCATTAAATTTCCTAAAGTATTGGTATCGTTCGGAAAAATCATTTCCGTCATTGTAGTAAGAGATTCTGAAACGTATTTAGTTTTTGTCATTTTATTGGATGAAGGATTTGGGAATTTAGGATGTTGGATTTAGGATTTCAGATTTCTGTCGTTAGCTTTCGGTCTTCGGATGTCAGCTTTCAGATACATCTTTTCACGTAAGTAATAAGTAAAAATTTCGAAGCTCTAAAACCGACCTCTGAAAGCTGATGACTGAAATCCGAAAGCTATTAAGATTCTGAATTATTACTTATCTCGTCAAGATTGATTGATTGAAAATGTTCATGTGCTTTCAACACGATTGCGAGTGCAACGACGGCTTCACAAACAGCAACGACAATCACAAAGAGTGCAAACATTTGTCCTTGTAAATCAGGGTCATTTTTACTGAAAGCCACCAAATTTAGGTTTACAGCATTTAGCATTAATTCAATTCCCATCAAAACTACAATGACGTTTCGTTTGGTAACCACTACAGCTAAGCCGATGCTAAATAATAAAGCACTTGTAAGTAAATAATATGAAAGAAAACTATTGTCCATTGATAAGTTATCGACAAGATTTTTGAAATATTTAAACTTTGGTTTTGCTACTTAAATAAGCTGCACCAATGAGCGTTGCCATCAATAAAACACCCGAAACTTCAAAAGGTAACACGAAGTCGGTCATTAATAAAACACCAATGTTTTGTGTAGTAGAAAACGATTCAATTGATTCAAATAGATTTGATTGGATGTCAATAAAGTTTGTTTTTGCGA
The DNA here is from genome assembly GCF_040543805.1 of Arcicella rosea. Taxonomy (NCBI): domain Bacteria; kingdom Pseudomonadati; phylum Bacteroidota; class Cytophagia; order Cytophagales; family Flectobacillaceae; genus Arcicella; species Arcicella rosea. Next base: position 516,526 of record NZ_JBEUMS010000001.1, on the reverse strand, counting down.
AGGCATAAAAAAGCAAACTAAACAAACCCAGTGCAACAGCAAAGCCAATGAATCGATTAGTATTTGTGCCTATAATATCATTTTTGCCATTTTCTTTGTTACCATTTTGGTTGGTCAGCATTACCCCGAAAAGGAGTAAAACCAAAATTCCACCAACATAAACGAGTAGCTGAGTAATGGCTATAAAATCGGCACCAACCAATACATAAAGTGCGGCGATGCCAAAAAACGTAAGTAAAAGACTAAAAGCAGCGTATAAAACATTATTGCTCCACAACACAACACATGCAGAGATAACAGTTAAAACGATGAAAGCTATGTAAACAAAAGGTATCAATTGTCTGTTTTAGGTTTTGGTTTAAATGAAGGTTTGAAAACGGGTTTCGGTTTTGGCGCAATTGTAACTTCTTCAGCTTTTACTTCATCCGTATCATTTAGTCCAGAATTTTCCGATAGCTCTGAGCTTTGAGCTATAAGTTGTGAGCTTTTTTCCTTTAGTCCTTCGTCTTCTATTCCAGAGTCCTTTTTCTTGAACGAAGGTTTGAAAACGGGTTTGGGTTTTGGCGTATTCGTAATTTCTTCAGCTTTTACTTCATCCGAACCTTTTACTTCTGAGCTTTCAACTCCTTCTTCTTTTTTCTTGAATGAAGGTTTAAAAACGGGTTTGGGTTTTGGCGCATTTGTGATTTCTTGAGCCTTTACTTCATCCGAACCTTTTACTTCCGAACTTTCTGTTCCTTCTTCTTTCTTTTTAAACGAAGGTTTGAAAACAGGTTTTGGTTTTGGTGTAAGTGTGATTTCTTCTGTTTTTACTTCTTCCGAATCTTTTACTTCGGTTAGCAGTGAGCTATGAGCTTTGAGCAGTGAGTTGTTTTCTTTTAGTTCTTTAACCCCATGTTCAGAATCCTCCAGTCCTTCGTCTTCTAGTCCTGATTCTTTTTTCTTGAATGAAGGTTTAAAAACTGGTTTCGGCTTTGGCGTATTTGTGATTTCTTCAGCTTTTACTTCGGTTAGCAGTGAGCTATGAGGTATGAGCTGAGTGTTTTTTTCTTTTAATCCTTCATCCACAAGTCCAGAATCCACAAGTCCTTTTTCCTTTAGTCCTTCATCCTCCAATCCTGATTCTTTTTTCTTGAATGCTGGTTTAAACGCTGGTTTTGCAACAAGCTTTTTCTCTTCTTGTCCAGTATCCTCCAGTCTTGTATCTTGTGTCTTGCTATCTTCTGTCTTCTTCGTTTTCAAACCTTTCATCGCTTCTTTTTCAAGCATAAATTGGTCGTACAAATCACGTTTTTCTTGTGCTTGTTCTGGACTAAGATTTCCGAAAGCAAAATTATGTTTGGTAATATCAAAAACAGAGAAATCATATTCCTGTGTCATGGTCAAACACTCTGTCGGGCAAACAGTAGTACATAAACCACAGAAACAGCATTTAGCCATATCAATATCAAACTTCGCTGCATATAAACGAATGGCAGAACCATCAGAAGCATAACCTGCAATGCCAGTTGCTTTGATGGGTTCAATTTCTATACAATCGACAGGACAAATTTTAGCACATTTATCACAGACGATACAATCGTCCATTTCATTGTGTAATTGATAGCGACCATTATCAGGAATTGGTAGCTTTTCATGAGGATACTGTAAAGTAACAATCCCAGTTTCTTGTTTGAAGTAGTCAGGATTATTGACAAAAATGGGTTTTCGGCTTTGTCGAGCTTCTTTCAAATGTCTCCATGATAACGAAAGCCCTTTCAAGGAAGATTTAATACCTTCTTTGATGTTGCCGAAATATGTATTATTTGCTCCTTTTGACACAGTTTTAAATAATTTTCATTATTGGTGCTTAGAATGCCCTCTAAGTTTGACTTGTAAAATGCCAACAATTAAATACAAAGGTACGTTCTGGAGTTTAACAAAAGAAGGAAGAGTAGTTATTTCTAGCTATAGAGTATATAGACAAAAAGAAATTGTTGAATTTTATAAAAAAAAGTAACACTCAGTTTTTTTTTGTCAAAACCATTTATATATTTATATTGTTTTAGCAAATGCCCAAAAAATTTACATTTATTAATTCCCTTCTATTTAGTGTTATATTGTTGAATTTTATTTGATTAAGCTTCCAAAAGAATATGGTGTAAGTGTTTCCAATTCTACGAAGAAAAGATTGTTGTAAGGACTATAATAATACAAGTTTTTATCATGCTTTTTGTTTTCTAAATTATACACATAAACTTTAAAATATTTGCTATCATGAAAAACAAATTTTTATTCGCTTTTACTGCTGTTTTAAGTTTTTTCGGAAAGGAATTGATTGCCCAAACTGACAATCATACCATTGGCATTACTATTCCGGCTGTTACGATGATAGGAATAGCCCCATCAGCCTCAAAAAACCTAACGATGAACTTTACAGCACCTACAACAGCAGGAGAACCAATAGTTGCGCCCGCAAATAATTCAACACTTTATTTGCAGTATTCTTCTATTCTAACAGGACCAGCAACAACTCGAAAAATTTCTGTCAAAACTTCCGCATTAATAAATGGTGTAAACATTAGCGTTACTGCTGCAAATCCAACTGCAACCAACTTGCTTGGGCAAGGTGGCACAGGTTCTAATGTGCCAGCACTAGCTGTTACGGATACTCCTTTAATTTCGGGTATTACCAGCTGTGCTACTGGAATCCTTGCTACTGATGGTAGTAACATAACTTATAGTCTTAATACAGGCACAGCATCAAATTATGCAAACTTGAGATCAGGAACTACTTCTGTAACTATTACGTACACTCTTTCAGACTAGTTAAGTAAACGAAACGTATAATGCTGTGATATAGTTGTTTAGTACGTCAATGTTAAAGCTTAATCACAGCATTTTATTGTATTTTTATTTGAATGACTTTGAGTTTTCTCGAAGCCATAATGATAAGCTCTTATCTACTAAATAGCCTAAATTAGAATCTACTACAGTTTATGAAAACTCTGATTAATACCTTGTATTTTCTCATTACTTTCTTTTTTTTGAGTCTAAGTAATTCACATGGGAATGTTGTGATTTTAAATGGACTCACCCATCTTCATCAAACCAATAATGGTAACGAAACTTTAACAGGCAAAATAAAACTAAGGAATGATTCTGATAAACCAGAGAAAGTCCTGATTTACAAAGAAGAACTAATATTAAAGTGTGGTGTTGATGCTGATTTTTCTAATCAGATTGTCAATCCAAGATCTCTTAGTTCTTTTTTAAATACTAATTTAAATGAAAAAGTATTATCGCCCAACGAAGAGTATGATGTGAGTTATACAATATTGCTTCCAAGTGACACACCTAAGGGAAGTTATTGGACTGTGCTAATGATTGAGGGAGCAGACCCATTTGTTACCAATGATAATTCAGGATTAAAGATTAACTCTAAAGTACGTTATGCTATACAAATAATAGCAGATAATGGAAGCTATGAACCTGTAACTTTAAGCTTTGAAAATGTCAAGATTAAAAATTTAGCTTCAGATAAAAAAATAATAGATGTTTTACTAAAGAATGATGGCGTTTTTTCAACTAAAACCAAAGTTTTGCTTGAAATTTACAATGAAAAAAAGGAAAAGCTAAAAGTAATTGAAAGCCATTATAAAAGAGTTTATCCTCAAAAATGTAATAATTTTGAAATAGAGGTAAGTGGGCTTTTAAAAGGGAAATATGATGGAATTCTGGTAGCAGATAATGGAGTGGATTTGTTTGCATCTAATGTTGAAATAGAATAGCTACATACCTGAAAGTACCATAATGGCAACTTTTCAAACAATATATAACCAATCCCATTTAAGAATAAATGCTTCTAGAAGATGGAGAGTTGTATGTCTATTCATTTCTATCTTGGTTACCATTAATGCAAAAGGACAGTTTGAATCCGAAAGTATTATAAAAATTGATTTGCCAACATCTGTTGAACCAGGAAAGCTTTTTACTGTTTTTGTAGATATTCGAAAGACAAAAACCATTGATAGCTTATCAAGTATTGTTATTAATCTACCACAAAGATGGCGATTGTTAACAAGTAAAAAGAGTATTAAAAATGACAGCCTGATTAGGTGTATTTATGGTATATCAATTCCATCTGATGCTGAAGCTTCTGAGTATCAATTATCCATAAAGCTCAATTTAAATGGAATCACTATTACCAAAAGCGTGAAACTTTTGGTGAGGAGAATTAGAGATATTCAGGTAGTGGCTTTTGATACACCAGAGTTTGTTAAAGAAGGGGATTCTCTTAAAATTGATTTTTTAATCAATAACTCAGGAAATGCAGAAGAAAAGCTATTTTTGAAGTCTATATATGGGAAAATTGAAAAAATAAGCGACACTCTGTTACTTAAAAAAAAAGAATCAATACTTGTAAGCGTTCGCCAGAAAATACCCAAAGGAACCGAAAGCGCTTGGTACATTACCTCAGATTTAGTTGTTTACTTAAAAGATTCTCTATTGCCAATTACAACATTGGTAAGTACATCTGTTTATGGTACTGAAAATAAACAACAAGACCAATATTTAAGATTTCCCACTGAAATAAGTAGTATATATGTGGGGACTTCTTCTGAAAATAATCAGTTTAAGGCACTTCAGTATGATTTTAAAGGGAAAGGGTTCTTAGATTTTACCAATAAACATTTTGCAGAATTTACTATTCATGGTCCAGACCAATTTAGTATTCCCATTACTGGCTCGTATGAGATTTTAGCTTTGAAATATAGCTATTTGAAAAAGTCAGTACTTCAGCTTGGTGATTATCAGTTAAAATTATCAAATCTCATTGAATTTGGAAGATTTTGTAGAGGGTTTAGATATGATTATGATTTTCAAAAAATCGGGATAAGCTTTTTTTATGCAAAACCCAGATTTTTCTCTGAAATTGCTTATGAATATGGGGTAAATTTTAGATATAATCATTCCGATAAATTTCAAATGGGTTTTGATTTAATTAAAAAGGCTGGTCAAAATGTTTTGCCCTATAGTGTTATATCAAATCTATATAGTATTACTAGTAAATACAGAACGAAAGGATGGGATGTTGAAACAGAATTTGCTGTGAGTCAGTCTTTTGATAAAAATCATCTTGCTGTTTTCAATAATATGAATATTAGCCTTGGCAAATTTTATTTGTCGAGTAGTTTTATTTATGCTAGTAAAGACTTTCAAGGGTTTTATCGAAATAGTTTGTTGTCCGTAAATAATATAAATTATAGATTTTCAGATAAGTTAAGTGTTGGTATAACGCATAATTTTACCCGAATAAATCCAAGTTTTGATTTACTTATGTACAATACTTCTCCTTATATAAATAACTTTATGTTAGTTTCGAATTATCAAATAAGCGAGAAAAATCAATTAAGGTTTAGTTATAATTGGCAAGAAAGAGAGGATAGAATGATTCCTCAAAATTTTCATTACAAAGAAGATTTTGCCAATATAATTTATAGTTACTTATCTAAAAAACTAAATATTTTATATAGTGGACGTTTTGGAAGAGCCCAAAATTTATTGGTTTTTAATGATGAAAACCTGCTTCGTCAATCATTCTCTAACTCGTTAAATCCAGAAGTTGAAATTGTATCATCTACTTGGTTGGGAGGCATTCTTGAACATCAACAGACAAGTAAATATTCTATCAATAATGCCATTGCTAATTATTTTTTTTATGGAGGAACGTTGAAAGTAAAGCTTAAACATTGGCTGAATGCTTCGTTGATGTATCGTAATAATTTTACTCCTGATGCACTGATTGTTGCCCAATCTTTCGTAAATGGATTAATTAATGTAAATATTGGTGAACAACATTTAATTTCAGCAAGTTTTGGGAGAACATTTGTGCCTTATCATCAAAATATAGCAATGAGTAATCACAATATGTTTTATTTTTCTGTAAAATATACATTAAAGCTAAATTTGCCAATTGCGAGAAGTAAAAAGAATGGGGCTGTTTATGGAAAGGTGGAAAGTACTGACCCAGATCTAAAACTGTCAGATTTATTAATAAAAATTGGAGAGAAAAGGACTTTAACAGACCATAACGGTAATTTTTACTTTAACGATTTATTACCATCAAGATATTTGTTAAAGATTGAAAATACGTCGTTACCGAAAGGAGTAACTAATATTCGTAAAAGTCCAATAGAAGTAATTGTTAAACAAGATAGTGTTCATCGAGTAAAGTTGAGCTTAGTAAAAACAAGCCAAGTGTTAGGAAAGATAAATTTGTTGACCACTAATTATCAAAAAGATTCTATTAATAAAATCCCATTAATTTTTGTGACTTTTGAAAAAGGATTAGAAACCTTTACAACAAAAGTGAATGAAAAGGGAGAGTTTTGTTATAAAGAGATTTTACCAGGGGAGTGGAAGGTAAAAGCATGGTTTGCTAATCGACAAGAACTATTTTCGTTTGAAAATTCTGAACAAATAATTCAAGTTATACCTAATAAAGAGAGTCAATTGTCTTTTACAGTTATAAGTAAGGAACGAAAATTACATTTTTCAGACAAGACATTTCAACTACATGTGAAACTAAAGTAAAGAACCCCTATCTACCAATACTGAATGAAAATATTCTTTTTATTATTATTTATACTTTATTTTCAGATTGTACTCGGTCAAAGTGGTGCAACTGTCGATGTTGGTTTAACACTAAATTCTGTTTCTCTATTAAGTGTTAAGCCTAGTAATAGCACTATTGATTTTCAATTTTCTGTTCCTAGTTTATCAGGAACGGGGCTTACAAACACACTTACAAACAATACGAAATGGTTGAATTTTACTTCAGGAGTAGCACAGAATATTTCTAGAAAAGTAACAGCCCAGATAGCAAATGGGAGTATTCCGAGTGGACTAACTTTGTCGCTACAAGCAGGAACGGCCGTGAATAGTTTTGGTACATTTGGGACATCTTCAGGGCTTGTTGTGCTATCAAATACTCCTACTACAATTATAAACAGTATTGGAGGTGCTTATACAGGAGTAGGTGTTTCTAATGGGTATAATCTTCAATTTAGTTTATCAATAAACAACTATAGTCAATTGCGTCAGGGTACTAATTCGTTCTCAATCATTTATACACTATCAGATAATTGAAATTTAAATAATGTTGTAACGATGAAGTACTACCTAATTGTTTTCTTTAGCCTTTTAATCAATCATTCTTTTTTTTCTCAAAGCATTGTGATTCAGTCTGGAGGAACTAATTGGTCTGAATCATTATCTTCTTCCACAATTACTCAAGCTGGTGCAGATTATACGAATAATATAACAAGTTCTTCAAATCAATCTCTTATAAATGTTAATGGGTCTTTATTGACGTACCAAGTAAGTGTTAGACGCCAAGACATTGTTTGGGATTCGAGACTACAATTATTCATTCGTAAAACTGGAGATGGCACAGGAGGCTTGTTAGCAACGATAACACCTTCAGGCGTGAGTTCATATCAACAAATTACTACAACAAATTCCAATTTTTTTTCAGGTTCTTTAGCGCTTTTAGGTAACCGAGTGGGTGTTCCTATTCAATATGAAATTAGAGGTGTTTCAGTGTTAATTCCAGTTAAAACATACTCAACGACAATCATTTACACAGTAACAGGACTTTAAGAGAAAGTAAAATTATTAACCTGACTAATCATTTTTTCTAGTAAAAGAAGCATCAAAATAAGTTTATCAAACAACAAATGAAAAAAGCTTAGATTTTGCCACGTAAAAAGCTAAAACTTTTCTAGTTTTTTTTGCATATACCGAAACAACTCCGTAATTTTGCGTTCCCAATTTTTAACTGGATGCCCGTTCAGAAAAAAAATAAGGCAAAATCATTGAAAATCAGAGACGTTCCAACTTTGATTTACCGAAAATACTTTCACAGCAATTAATAAGAGTCCACCGTGAATATATTTTTTGTAACACCTTTTGGCAAAGGTGCTTTCTTTGAGAAAACATTTAGGACTTTTAAAATCTTAATAAAGTGGATACTTTAAGTTATAAAACCATCTCAGCCAACAAGGCTACCACAGAAAAGGGATGGGTTATCGTTGATGCAGAGAATCAGATTGTAGGTCGTTTGACTTCTGAAATCGCAAAAATTTTACGTGGAAAGCACAAGCCTTCTTTCACTCCACATGTTGACTGTGGTGATAATGTTATCGTTATTAATGCTGATAAAATTCGTTTTACTGGCAAGAAAATGACTGATAAAGTTTACATCCGTCACACAGGGTATCCAGGTGGACAGCGTTTTGCAACGCCAAGAGAAGTGTTAGCGAAAAACCCAAGAGGAGTTGTAGAAGCAGCCGTTAAAGGTATGTTACCTAAAAACCGTTTGGGAAGCCGTTTGTTCACTAACTTGTATGTATATGCAGGTACAGAACATCCACACGCAGCTCAACAACCAACTGAAATTAAATTCTAATAATCGTTATTTGTTATTCGTTATCCGTTGTTCGTTTTTACGAATTAACATTAACAGATAACTGATAACTTCTCTATAAAAAAATGGCAGAAGTAACTAATACATTAGGAAGAAGAAAAACAGCTGTTGCCCGTCTTTATATGACTCCAGGTAACGGTACTATTCTTGTGAATGGTCGTGCTTTGAATGAGTACTTTCCATCTGAAATTTTACAAATTATCGTTAATCAACCATTTGCATTGACTAAGACTGAAGGTGCTTATGATATCAAAGCAAATCTTGATGGCGGTGGAATCAAAGGACAAGCAGAAGCGCTTCGTTTAGCAATTTCTCGTGCTTTACAAGAAATCGATCCTGAGCGTCGTCCAGCTTTGAAAAAAGAAGGATTCTTAACACGTGACCCTCGTATGGTAGAACGTAAGAAACCAGGTCGTAAGAAAGCTCGTCGTAAATTCCAGTTCTCGAAACGTTAATATCCGTTATTGGTTATCCGTTATCGGTTATCAGTTTTGCTGTCAACTACTAATGGATAACCCAATATTTGATTTTAATTATACGCAACAAGACTTACAGTGACCGATGTCTTTGTTGTTTTCAATTTTCTTTTCAACTTTTAATTTAAAGTTAGAAGTTATTGTTTAGTTGGATTTTAGTATCATACTGATAACAATTAACAAATAACAGATAACTGTCAGAAAATGGCACAATTAGAATACAAAAACCTTTTGGATGCCGGTGTTCACTTTGGACACATGACACGTAAGTGGGATCCAAGAATGGCTCCATACATCTTTATGGAGAAGAATGGTATCCACATTCTTGATTTGAACAAAACTTTAGCTTGTTTAGACGAAGCTTGTACTGCTATCAAAGCGGTAGTTCGTTCAGGTCGTAAAGTAATGTTTGTTGCTACAAAGAAACAAGCACAAGAAATTGTTTCTGAAGAAGCTCGTCGTTTGAAAATGCCATACGTAACTGACCGTTGGTTAGGTGGTATGCTTACAAACTTCGCTACTGTACGTAAATCAATCAAGAAAATGTCAACTATCGACAGATTATTGAAAGATGAAGTAACAGTAAAAGCTTTAGCAAAACGTGAGCGTTTGATGATGTCTCGTGATAAAGAGAAAATGGAAAGAGTATTAGGCGGTATTACTGACCTTACTCGTTTGCCAGCAGCTCTTTTCGTAGTTGACGTTAAGCGTGAGCACATTGCAGTAGCAGAAGCAAAAAGATTAGGTATTCCAGTTTTCGCAATGTGCGATACTAACTCGAACCCTGATTTAGTTGACTATCCAGTACCATCTAATGATGATGCTTACAAATCAATCGCTTTAATTACTTTAGCAATTGGTAAAGCTATCGAAGAAGGTTTAATGGAGCGTAAGCAAGATAAAGACGATGCTCGTTTAGCAGAGGAAGAAGAAGCGAAGCGTTTAGCTGACGAAGAAGCAGCTAAAGAAGCAGCGAAAGTTGCAGCTAAATACGAGAAAGAAGATTAATAATAATTTGAAGATATGATAATCTGAGAAGCCATGAATACTTATCCTTTTGTCATAACTTTATCATTATAATTTATCAAAATTGAAGCAGCCCATGGAATTCTATGGGCTGTTCCTTTAAAAATTAACATTGAATTAGCGAATGCGGATTGCGAAATAACGTAATTAAAGCCAGTTCAATTTCGCAATCCGTAATCCAAAATCTAAAATCAATAAAACGATGGCTATTTCAGCAGCAGACGTTAATAAATTAAGACAAATGACCGGTGCGGGCATGATGGATTGTAAGAAAGCCCTTACTGAAGCAGGTGGTGATTTTGAAGCCGCTATTGATATTCTTCGTAAAGCTGGTCAAAAAGTGGCAGCTAAACGTGCAGATAACGCTACTAACGAAGGTGTAGTATTAGTTGCAATCAGCGAAGATGGAACAAATGGTAAATTAGTTGCTTTAGCTTGCGAAACTGAACCAGTTTCTAAAGTAGCAGATTTCAATGAATTAGCTGCTGCTTTATTGGCATCAGCTGTTGCTACTGACGCTGCTGATAAAGATGCTTTATTAGCTTCTACTTTAGCTGACGGACGTAACGCTCAAGAAGCAATGGTTGAATTAACTGGTAAAATTGGTGAAAAAATCAATGTAGCTGGTTATGAAAACATCACTGCTGATAAAGTTGTTTCTTATATCCACTCTAACAACAAAATTGGTGTTTTAGTAGCATTTACAAACGTAACTGGAACTGACGTTACTGAAGTTGGTAAAGATATCGCTATGCAAATCACTGCAATGAAACCAGTTGCTTTAGATAAAGACGGTGTTGATGCAGCTACTATCGAACGTGAAATCGAAATCGGTAAAGACCAAGCTCGTCAAGAAGGAAAACCAGAAGCAATGTTAGAAAAAATTGCAACAGGTAAATTGGAGAAATTCTACAAAGAAAACACTTTGTTGAACCAACAATTTGTAAAAGATAGCTCAATCAATATCAAACAATTGTTAGAGCAAACTCAAAAAGGATTAACTATCAGTACTTTCAAACGTATTGCTTTAGCTTAATAATTTTATAGTGATATTGAAAAAGGCTTCCAGTAATGGAGGCCTTTTTTGTTTCCTTTTGTCTTAATTAACATCTAAAAGTATTTTATAGTTAATTTGGTTATAATAATCTTAAGTATTTTTACTCGTCATGCAACGCATGTAAAATATAGGCTGTCTAAGTAATTGAAATGTTCAAAATTTATTTTAAACTTTAAAACCATTACCCAATGAAAAAATTATTGTTTTTAATGACAGCCTTGGTGGGTATCATGTTCGCAAGTTGTGAAAAACAGAACGATTTAACAGCTTCTGATGATGCTTTGGAAACCCTAGAAGTTTCAGCTGCACGTACTGCGGCAGTTACAGACACCGTAACGAAACAAAAATGCAGAGGAAAAATTACAACTGTTGACCCAGCCGCTTTACCAACAGCAATCGTTACTTATATCTCTACGAATTATGCTGGTGCTACGATTAAATTTGCTGGGACGGATACTCAAGGTCAATATGTTGTAGGAATCACTTTAAATAGCGTTGAAACAGGGTTATTGTTTGATGCTAATGGTGTTTTTGTAAAAGCACTTCAACATTACGCTAGAAAAGCGAAATTGACAGCTGTTGAAGTAACGACTTTACCAGCTTCTATTACTACTTATGTTACTGCTACTTATGCTGGTTACACAATCAAGCGTGCAGGAACAGATGCTGATGGTAACTATTATGTCGCTATCAATGATGGAACAAACCGTAAAGTACTTTTATTTGATGCTACTGGTGCATTCAAGCAAGAGTTAGAAGCACCTTTACACAAAATGAGAAAGCTTAGAAAGCAATAGTCTTTTTGATAAAATCATTTTATTAAACCCCACAATATTGAATGTTTCAATGTTGTGGGGTTTATGCTTTTGTAAAGCCTAATCTTTTTAAGGTATAATTCAATTAAGAGCCGTATTTTAGCATTCTTTTTTAATCAGAATGACATTCCATGAAAATTCTACATACTGCCGATTGGCATTTAGGGAAAAAACTCCATAAGTACGACCTTCACGAAGACCAACAATTATTTTTGGAATGGCTGATTGCCCTTATCCAAGAACGAAAAATTGATGTGTTATTGATTTCAGGAGACATTTTCGATCTCGCTAATCCACCTGCTGAAGCCCGAATGCTTTACTATTGGTTTTTACGACAAATGATTTTGCAAAAATGTAAAATCATCATCACTGGTGGAAACCACGATTCGGTGTCGATGTTGAATGCACCCAAAGATATTTTGTCGATGTTGGATGTCATCGTTGTTGGCGGAGCTATGCCCAATATTGAAGATGAAATCATTGATTTAAAGGAATTAATTGTTTGTGCTGTTCCTTATTTGCGTGATGCCGATTTGCGTCAGGCAGTGGAAGGAGAAACAGCCATAGGACGCATCGAAGCGGTTCGGAATGGCATTAAAAATCATTATGACCAATTAGCTAATATTTGTAAAGAACGCTTCCCAAATACGCCCGTGATTGCGATGGGACATTTGTACGCCAATGGCTCTGTGGCTTCAGAATCTGAACGAGAAATTCAAATCGGAAATTTGGCAGCTTTTGAAGGAAACGATTTTTCAGAAACCTTCGATTATGTGGCTTTAGGGCATATTCATCGTCCACAAAAAGTATCGGACAAAGAAAATATCCGTTACTCTGGTTCGCCGATTGCCTTGAGTTTTAGTGAAAAAAATGATTTAAAAATCGTGATTGAATTGGAAATTTCAGCAGGAAAAATTCAAAAAATAGAAGACATTCCAGTACCCAAAAATAGAATGCTGAAGAAAATTTCGGGCGATTTCGAGAAAGTAAAAAGTCAACTCAGCAGTTTTCAAAACGAATGCCAGTTGAAAGCATTTTTAGAAATAGAAGTAACGGAAGAATTACACAATCCTATTTTGACCAGAGAACTAAACGATATTATTGCCGTTTTTGAAGATGAAAATGCCATCGTTTTAAAACATAGAATTTCATTCAAAAACGAAATTAACAGCACAGCAGAGCTATTTTTTGAAGGACAAAATATTGATGACATTAACGAAACGGAAATTTTGAAACGAAGATTAGAAAAAGAAAACGGACTTTCGGAAGAGCATCAGGCTTTGTTGATGGAAGCTTTTGTGGAATTATTACAAAAAGTAAAAGAGGAAAACTAAGCGATGAAAATCAATAAAATATATTTAAAAAATATCAACTCTTTCAAAGGCGAACATCGGATTGATTTTACCGAAAATCCATTGTCGTCGGCGGGACTTTTTGCGATTGTTGGACCAACGGGAGCGGGGAAATCAACGCTTTTAGATGCCATTACTTTGGCTTTGTTCAACCGTGTGCCAAGATTTGATAAAAAGATTTCTAAAGATTTAGTCGGTTCGGGTGGTTCAATTCTTACTCGTGGTGAAAAAGAATGTGCCGTAGAAGTAGAGTACGTTTGTAAATCAGGCGTTTTTGTGTCGAAATGGTGGATCAATGTCAATCGAAATAATAATCTGAATGATTATGGAATGGAGATTGTCGATAAAGCCAAAGACCAAATAATTACCAACAAAAAAACAGAAGTACCTGATAAAAATCAAAGTTTGATTGGACTGAATTATGACCAATTCGTGAAATCAATTTTGCTGTCGCAAGGAGAATTTTCTAAATTTTTAAAATCTGGAAAAGACGAGCGAGGCAAGCTTTTGGAAGATATTACGGGCATGCAAATTTATCGTTTGCTAGGCAAAAAAGCCTTTGAAATAAATAACGAAAAAGGCGGAGAATTAAAATTAAAAAGAAACCAAATCAAGAGTGTTTCGGAGAAATTAGTTGCGCAAGAAATTGCTGAAACTTGGGAAAAAGATTTAGCCGAGAAAGAATTTTCGATTGTGAAAGCCAACGAAAATTTGGAAAAAACTTCGGAAAGTATTCGATTAAAAAATACTTTGAAAGTTATTGGAGACGAAATTCTTCAAAAAGAAAAAGATTATACCAATACCGCTACGATTTGGAAAGTATTTGAACAAGAAAAATTACCGATACTTCAACAACATGAATTGGTTGAGCCTTTCAGAGAAAGTATTTTACAAGTAAAAAATGATGTAAGAGAACTTAGAAATCTTCAAAATCGACAAGTCGTTCAAAATCAAGATTTAGTTCAAAATCAGCAAGCCTTCAATCACAATATTAGTGTCATTTCAGATTTTACGAATGAAAAAGTTAATGCAGAAAATGCGACTGAAGTATTACAAGAATTCCGTAGGAAAGTAACAGAATTGCTGAGAGAACTAAGTGAACAAGAAGGAACGCTGAAAGCTAAACAACAGCAAATTAGTGAAGTACTTTCGTTTTTGAGAATTCCACAGTTAAATAATTTATCTGTCAATCAATTGGCTGATAAATCTTTAGCATTAATTGAGTCGGTTGCCAAAGAGCAGAAAGTACAGATGGAAAAATGGTATGAAGTCGCAAAGATTTCGTCGCCAGAAGAAGTAGAAGAAAAAGGATTACAATTAGAATTTGAGCTAAGATTGTATCATCATCTCAATCAGTTAATTGGTGATTATAGTAATTTAAAAACTCTTTTTAGCGAAGCAGAAAAAGAGGAAAAAATACAACTTGAATTTCAAAATACGAATACTTTAGTTCTTGAAAAAAAACAAATTTTATATACTCAACTTGTTCAGAAAATAGAGGCTTTAGAAGTAGAAAAAGAGCGTTTGGGGAAATCATACAACTTTGAAAAAGACCGAGCCAAACTTTTGAAAAAAGACGAAGCTTGTCCACTTTGTGGTTCGTTAGAGCATCCATTTTTGAGTCATTATGCCAATAATTATGTAGAAATTGACCAAAATTTAAAGAGCCAAAAAGCCGAAGAAAAAGTATTGAACAATGAAGTAAATACTTTGAAAACACAGATTGCATCTGCACATCAATTAGAATTAAAAGAGCAGAAGAAGAAAGATGAACTTCAACAAAAGCTAGATGTAAAACACTTAGAAATTAATGAAGTAAAGCAGAATTTACAACTAGAAAAAGTAGGCAACAGAGCGTGGGTTCAGGAACAAATAAAGTTGAAAGAGCAGCAAACAGAAGCCTTGAATTTGCTAGTTAAATCTGTAAAAGTACTAGAAGATTTAAAATCGCTTTACCGAATTGTAAAAGAAACGAAGGGTTTTCAGGAGCAAAAAAATGTACTGATTGATACCATTAAGGGCTTATACATTGGTAAAAATATCAATAACGATTGTGATAAACTACAACAAGAATTCTCGGAATTACAGACAAAAATCACTGCTAATTTGAAAATAATTCAGCAACTTGATACTGAAATAAAAGAGAAAAATGAAGCAGTAAAAATATTAGAGAACGAATTGTTGGTGGCTTTAAATGGATTAGGTTTTACAAATCTTGAAGAGGCTCAACAGCAGTTACTTTCGGTAGAACAAAGTAAAAATTTAAGAGATGAACAGGAAAAACTAAGAACCAAAATAACTGTTTTAGAAAGTGAATTGAAGAGTAAAAAGGCAGAATTTGAACAAAAACAGCAAGAAGATAATCCTTTGATAAGTTTGGAAGAATTACTTGCTTTGAATCAACTTTTGCAAGAACAGAGAAAAGCTGTCGCCGATGAAGTAACTGGATTACAAGTAAAAATTCAAGTTCAGAATGCACATCGTCAGGAAATTTCTGCTTTAGAACAAGAAATAGCCTTCTTAGAAAAATCTAATTTGAAATGGGAATTATTAAACCGCTATATTGGAGATGCAGAAGGGAAAAAATTTAGTACATTTGCACAAGGCCTAACTTTAGCAAGATTGATAGCATTGTCAAATCGACGTTTAGCTGAGCTATCCGATCGTTATTTGTTAGATAAACCTACTGAAAATGAGGACGATGAGTTGATGATAATTGACCAGTATATGGGCAATGAACGTCGTTCTGTAAAAACACTTTCGGGCGGGGAAACTTTTATGGTGAGCTTGTCTTTGGCATTGGCTTTATCAGATTTGGCTTCTAAGAATGTAAAACTAGAAAGCTTATTTATTGATGAAGGTTTTGGAACACTCGACCCCGAAACACTAGATTTGGCTTTGGGTACTTTAGAGAAATTACAGCAGGAAGGACAGAAAAACATCGGTATTATTTCTCACGTAGAATCTATCAAAGAAAGAATTTCAACGCAAATTAAACTAGAAAGAAACAACAGAGGTTTTAGTAGAATTGACATTAAGGGTTAAACAAAGGCTACAATTAATCAATACAGTGATTTTCACACCAACAGCATCATTAATATTATTCAATTTAGAAATAGTCTTGAGTAACCAGATTTCATTATGAATATTTTGTACTTGGTTTTTGGAGAAGAACAAGAAAACCATATTCAAACATATTTTTCTATTTGCTCATTTCTGAGTCAGATGAGTGAAACAGACAGAATATATGTTCTGACGGACGCTCCAAAGTATTATGAGCGGGTAGCTAGCCGAGTGAATATTGTAGAAGTAAGCAAAGGTTTATTGGATGAATGGGAAGGCCCAAAGCGGTTTTTGGGAAGAGTAAAAATCAAAGCCATAGAATATATATGTTCGATTCATCCGAAAGAAGTTGTTGTATATTTAGATACCGATACTTTTTTGTATGCTAATATTAATTTATTGAAAGCCGATTTAGCGCATTCTATGCTACATCAATATGAAGGAAAGCTTTCAGTAATGAAAAGTAAAAGTGAGAAGTTACTTTGGAAACAGGTAGGAGGAATGTCGTTTGGAGGGATTGTAATTCAGCCAGAACATTGTATTTGGAATACTGGAGTAATGGTTTTGCCAGCTGAAAAAGGTTATGATATTGTAAAGATGGCACTTTTGATTTGTGATAGTATGCTTCAAGCAAATGTTACAAAAAAATTGATTGAAAAGATTTCAATTTCTGTAGCCATTTCTGAGTTTGGAGAAGCAAAATCTTCTAATTTTTGTATAGGTCATTACTGTGATAATAAATTAGAATGGAATGAAATCATCAGAAAATTTGTGGTAGAATCTTTTTTAGGAAACCGAAGTTTAGAAGAAGATATAGTTTTGATTCAGGATTGGGATTTTGCTAAACTTGCCATTCAGAAAAGAGTTCCTTTGGCACAAATTAGGCTTAAAAAATTTATTGAAAGGATTTTTCCAGCTAAAATTATTCAGCAAATAAAGAAGAAGTAATAATAGAAAGTTATTTAACAAAAAACCCTTGTTCAAACGTTTGAACAAGGGTTTTTGATTTATTTCTGCACGATACCGAAAGGCGTAAATGGCTCTGTTTCTTGTTGCGTTACTTTTTGTAAATCCCAAGTTTCTTGTGGAATTTTTGTTTCCTTATGATGCAAATGATAAACCAAAGCCGAAGAAGCTACTGATTTTGTTGATTTCCCAATTAAAATAAGTCGTCTATAAACATCCAAATCTTCGCCAACACCTGGCCAAAGGAAACGCTCATCAAAACCATTAATACTTAGTAAATCTTCTTTATGAATTGAAAAATTGCAACCTAAAATATCACGATGTTTGTTGTTAATCATTCTGGCAAAAAAGGGTACTCTTGCATAAAGCATTTTTTCGCCATGTCGAGTTTCACCCGATAATAACAAGTACAAAAAATTCTTTTTGAAATAGCCTTTTTTGATACTTTCTGGCGTAAGTTTTTTAGATATTTTATCCGATAAATATACTCTTCTTCCCGAAAGTGCAAATCCTTTTTGTCTTGCTTCCAAATGTGCTTCCACAAATCTATCGTCAGGAATACAATCGCCATCAATAAAAATAATATAATCAGATTTCGCACTCATCACGGCTTTATTTAGCATGATATTTTTTTGCCAACCATTATCTTCTTGCCAAAGATGATTGATATGGAGTGGCGAATGCTTTTGAATTTCTCTGATTTGTTTAACAACATCTTCACGAGAACCATCATCTGAAATAATCACTTCAAAATCTTTAACGCTTTGGCGTTCTAATCCTGCCAAAATGAGCTTAAGATTATCAATTTTATTGTAAAAAGCGATATTCACTGAGCAACGCATAAACTTCTATCTTTAAAATGGAATGATTTTCAATTAAAGCTTCAAAATTACGCTTATTTCTTTGAGTATAGTCAAACTACACAGACAATAGCTTAAATTTGTGGTATTGAGCATGATATTTTATTGAGAAAACAATCTTAAAATCTTTCGATTTTTGTCTCTCCAACGAATTTGTGGGAACAAAACACTATGAATATACTTCTTCAACATAATGCGATACTTCCTGTAAATCAATATGGTGGAACCGAACGAGTAGTTTGGTGGCTTGGCAAATACCTTAGTTTGTTAGGGCATCATGTGACATTTCTGGTGAAAGAAGGTTCAACATCGTCCTTCGCCAAAATTATCCCATATCGTGAAAATCAACCATTAGACGAGCAAATTCCTGATGATATTGATGTAGTTCATCTCAATCAAAAACCGCAAGAATATATTCGGAAGCCATTTGTTGTTACTCAGCATGGCAACAGTTCGCAATTAGATTCTTTGCATCAGAACACTGTTTTCGTTTCTAAAAATCATGCAGAAAGACATGGCGGAGAAGCCTTTGTTTATAACGGAATTGATTTTGATGATTATGGAAAGCCAGATTTGAATCTTCCTCGAAAACATCTTCATTTTTTAGCAAAAGCCGCTTGGCGAGTAAAAAATGTAAAAGGAGCGATTGAAATCTCGAAGCGAAGTCACCATAAATTAATCGTGATGGGCGGTACTCGTTTGAATTTGAAAATGGGTTTTCGTTTCACACCCGATTTTCATGTTCGTTTTCATGGCATGATTGGTGGGGAAGAAAAGTTAAGCATTTTAAACCAATCGAAAGCCTTACTTTTCCCAGTTTTATGGCACGAGCCATTTGGTTTGGCAATTGTTGAAAGCCTTTATATGGGTTCGGCTGTGTTTGGTACTACTTATGGTTCTTTGCCCGAATTGATTCATCCTGAGGTTGGTTTTCTCTCAAATCAGAAGCATGAATGGGTTGAACAATTGAAAAATATTGACCATTTTTCGCCCCAAAATTGCCATGAATATGCTCAGGATATTTTTTCTGCCCGAACAATGGCAGAGAAATATGTTACTTATTACGAAACGGTTTTAGCTGGAAAACCTTTGAATCCCCAAACGCCAAAGGCTTTGGAAAACTATCCTAAATTTTTGCCTTTTTCTGAATAATCTCATGAAAATATCTGGATTTACTTTTGTCCGAAATGCCATCAAATTTGATTATCCCATCGTCGAAGCCATTACTTCTATTTTGCCAATATGTGATGAAGTAGTCGTAGCTGTGGGAAATTCAGAAGACGAAACTTTGGCTTTAATTCAAAGTATTGATTCTCCGAAAATAAAAATCATTGAAACCATTTGGGATGATTCTTTGCGTAAAGGCGGACAAGTACTTGCTGTTGAAACAGATAAAGCTTTAGCCGCCGTTTCGCCAGATGCAGATTGGTGTTTTTATATTCAAGGAGATGAAGTAGTACATGAAAAGTATTTGCCTGTTATTAAACAAGCCATGCAGGATAATTTACATAAATCTCAAGTAGAAGGTTTACTGTTTAATTATACCCATTTTTATGGTTCATATCGCTATGTAGGCAACGCTCATCGTTGGTATCGAAGAGAAATCAGGGTGATTAAAAATACTGGGAAAATACGTTCTTATAAAGATGCTCAAGGTTTCAGAACGGTTGATAATCAGAAATTGAAAGTAAAATTAATAGACGCTTATATTTACCATTATGGTTGGGTAAAACCGCCAGAAATTCAGCGTGAAAAGATGAAAAGTTCTATCAATTTTTGGGGAGAAGGTCATGATGTTGATAAAATAAAAGAAGTATTAGAGGCTTTTGATTACTCAGAAATAGATTCTTTAACACTTTTTGAAGCTACGCATCCAGCAGTAATGCAAGCCAGAATTGATAGCGTAAATTGGATGTTTAATTATGATATTCACGAGAAAAAGCTCTCTTTCAAAAACCAAGTAAAAATGGGAATTGAAAAGCTGACAGGCTATAGAATCGGAGAGTATAGGAATTATAAAGTGGTTTGATACGCCATAAAAAAGGTCCGAAACTTGCGTTCCAGACCCATGATAGATTAGAGGAAATGTTTTTTCATGATGAAACATAATTCAAAAAAGAAATTATGTAGCTAGAGTTTGATTAAAAATAGGGTACACTTTATGAATTAGGTGTTTGGGAATATTAAAAAGTGTAGGATGAAATAATGCTGCCAAAATTTCAATACCATTTACTAAGGTCGATGCACTTGGTTGAGTGAACAAATCATAATCAAGCACAAAAACTGCTTTATTTTGAACTGCACGTAGATTTTCCCAACCGTTTTTTATGGTTAATAGATGTAATTCTTCCATACTTCTTTGGGTTTCAAAACCGCAAGGAGCTATGATTAATACTTCTGGGTCGTACTTCAATATTTTGTCCCATTGCGTCACGATGCTGTCGCCAGAAGGATTACTCAGCATATCAATGCCACCAGCGTAAGCAATTTGATGAGGAATCCAATGCCCACAATTATAAATTGGTTCAATCCATTCCAACAACATTACTCTTTTAGGCAAAGCTCTGTGTTCACGGAGTTTGTCGATAACATTGTCAATTCTTTGTTGAAGATTCGCTAAATGCAAATAAGCAGCTTCTTCTCTGCCCAAAGCCTTCGCAATCGTAATCGCAGAATTTAAAACATCTTCTAAACTTTGGGGTGTAATTGTTAAAATCTGAGGTGTTTTTTCAAGATTATCAATAACCGCTTGCGTACATTTTGTATCAATTTGGCATACTTCACAAACGTCTTGTGTAATGACAACATCGGGTGCGATAGCTTGTAATTTATCTTCTTCTACATAATACAAGCTTTTTCCTTGTGCTTTAGAAGCCGAGAAAATCTTGTCGATTTCTTCACTTGAATAGTCTTTTCCTTCAAGCACACAACGCACTAAAATTTCATTTTCAGTTCTCGATGTTGGCGGACATTCAAAGGTTACGCCATAGAGTAAGTCTTGCAAACCCATATCGTAAATCATTTGTGTTGCGGCAGGAAGAAAAGAGACAGCTTTCATTGTTTTGAGCTTTCAGCAATTAGCTATCAGAAGTCAGCAATTGCTTTTTATTAATAAATAATGAAATTAGAGGTAAGAGCTTTTAGAATCTAGCTATATCCTTAAACAAGAATTCAAAAAAGATAGCCGAAATCTGAAGACCGATAGCCTCAAGCTTGATTTTGTGCCAAACTTGGAAAACGAACTTGTAATAATTCAAAACTACCAAAAAGAATAGCTGAATATGCCAATGTTCCAACTAAGAAGTTTTTCATGTAAGGAAAACCTTGAATTAAACATTGTTGTAAACCAGCCCAATCACGGGTTAAAGGTAAATTCGTTCTTAAATCTGTTCCTCCGCCAATCCAAACCGTTAAATCAGCTAAAACCCAATGTGAAACAGAGGCAATCACCGCTGCTAAAACTACATTTTGGACATTGATTTTTTGAAGAATTACTCTTCCAAACAATACAATGATGGCGAAAATGCCATAAATCCAATACCAACCGTCGTACATCATTCCATATTTTCCTTGATACACCACTTTGTTAATCACTACGTCACTCACGAAAATGGTAAGAATTGGAAAAGCTAGAGCCTTCCAACGATTGCTAAAATATGCTCCGCCAAAAAGTCCCATAGCACCCAGAGGCGTATAATTTGCTACTGGAGTAAGCTGTGCGGAGTTGGCAATTCTTAACAAAGCAATCGCTAAAATAAAGCAAAGCAAGGTTAAAAAACGAGGGTTGAGTTGCTGTTTCATATTACTTGGAGGTTTGTTGTATAAAGAAAGTAAATAAATTGAAAGAATAAATATCAGAAGAAGGCTCAATTTGATTAATTGAGCCTTCTTCTGATATTTAAATTTACGCTAATATTTTATTGACAACCATTTAAGCAAGTAGAATAGCTCAGAGCACATTTTGCAACTGCTATGGCATAAATTATATCTGCTTGTTCCTTAGCTTGCTTTTTAATTGCTAAACAAGAATTATAGGAATTGTAATCATTACAATCATTAGTCTGTGGTCCTGCATTATATATAATCATTTGATTAGCTCGTGATGGATCATAATCATACTTGAACACATCATTAACAACTACAAATGGAGTTGGTCCAAGGTCACAAAAAGGTCCGAAATTTCTATTTATAATAGCCCTCACTACAAGACAACCATTTACCATAGAATTAGGAACAGAGACTCCTATGATTGTCCATTGATAAATAGGTTGACATCCTGTTATCGTATTTAAAGTACAACTTCCACTTGTTGCATTATTATAGGCATTGTTAGCCTCAGCTAAACATATGCTATTTGTATTTGCACATACCAATCCACAGTAAGGGGTTGCTTGGGTTGAATTTACTGTCGGGTTGTTATTTGTATATATTTTAGAAAGTTCTATTGAGAATTTTTGAATATTCTTGGTAGAAAAATCACTATTGTAGTAGGCTTTGAAAATCTTTTCTTTATACCTTTTTTCTGCATTGTCCTTGAAGAGAAAATCATTTATATCTGTATAACCTAAAAATCCAATATATTTCCCTAAGGATTCTTTTGATGGATTCTTTGTATATTCATCATAAGCAGTAACTATGTCACGTTCATAATTCTTTAATTCCTCTTCTGACAAACTTTTTATTTTCTCATTTATAGTATTGAACTTTATGTTTTGTAGTATTGACAATGACTTCAAGTCCCAATTATTTTCGATGGGTACTACTGTTTTTAATTGCAAATCGCTATCAGGAACAATGCTAGTACTATTTGAACATTTGGTCATTAGAAATGAAACGACGCAGATAAGGAGTAAACAGGTTATTTTTTTCATATTTTGTAAAAGTTTTAAATTATAATGTGAACCTACTTTAATGTTTCTTCTACTCCAATCAGGAAACTGATAATATGTTTATTTAAGATACTTGAAGAATTAAATCATTAATTTTTAGTTGATATACTTCACATATTTTGATAAGATATTTAATGCTAGGTTTGTGTTTTCCAGACTCCCAATTATTATAAGTACTTTGAGCAACGCCAATATATTCTGCTATTTCTGTTTGGGTTAGACCTAAGGATTGTCTGTTCTTTATAAGTATAATTGATAATTGAGAAAAATTCATATCAATTTTAGGGAGATTTAATAACTGTATTGCGATAAAAAATAATCAGATTTCTTCAAAAGAGATAAATAGTAGAAGATATAATCTCTTGCATCACGTTTAATATTAATTAGGATGACATTATTTTCAAAACAATGTCATCCTAATCCTTAAGTTAAGCTATTTGAAATTAGTAACTATTTAAAGAAAAAGCCACTAGGTCCAACTTCCGTCTTTATTGAATCTATTAAAGCACCACTAGGCTGATATCTAATTACATAACCCGCTTGCTTGTATGAAGGAGTGAGGCCAGCATATATAATTCCATTTTTAACGTCAAATGCAAAGCCTGTAAAAGCACGCTTGATTAAAGGCGTTGTTGTCGAAATAGTAGCATCAGTTATATTAAAGCTATAAATTTCACCTTTCTTTCTAGAGTTATCTGCATAATCTTCATATGAATAATCAAAGAAGATAACTGTCTTGTTAGCATTTAATGTCAAATTATTTGGACTTGAAGATGGCTTTGAACTAACCTTAAGGCGAGCTTCAACAATTTTAGAAGTAGGATTGATACGAAGGATTTCACTTCCAACTGTACACCAAACTTTGTTATTAGCATCCACTACAAAACTAGCAGCTGCACCTTGTACAGGAATATTTCCAGATACTTCGTCTTTAGTTATGTCTACAACTGAAATCGAATTAATACCTGAAAATGAAGTGTTTCCAATAAATGCTTCATTACCTACTATTACTATGCCTTCAGCACCATTTTGAACAGGTATTTTTTTAGTGATTTTATTAGTGGTAAGGTCAATTACAGCTATATAGCCTAATTTATAACTATAATCAGGATTGAATGTGTCCCAACAAACTACATAAGCCTTATTAGTACCTGCTTTTATTACACTTCGAGGGTTTTCAACATCTTTAATTGTTGCTACTGATTTAAAAGTACTTGCTGATACGATTTCAATAGCATCGTTACCATTGGTAGAGTTATCTACCAAGATTATCCCTTTGTCAGCAACCTCCGCATAGCCCATAACTAAACCAGACAAAGAACGAGTATTTTCTTTTTGAAAAACATCATTAGAAATTGTTTTGGTTGTTGGATTGTACAAAGAAATTGACCCGTTATTGTCAGTGAAATTACCTATGTTAACTACAAACACACCAGCATCATAAGGTTGAGCAGGTACTACTACTTCTGTTTCTGAATTACAAGCGTTTAACGACAAGAATAAAGAAGTTGCTACCAATGAGCGAACGATAATAGAATTAAATTGCATTGTTTTATTATTGATTAAAATATGAAAACGATTTGGGTTTTTGGATGTGGGATTTCGGTCGTCGGATTTCGGATTTCAGATTTTTTAGTTATTGAAAATGAAAAAAGATGAACTTGAAACCCGAAAACCATATCCAAAATTCAAATTCCAAAAGCTGAATTCAGAAGACCGAAAGCCCAAATCCGAAATCCGATGACCGAAAGCTGAAATCCGAAACCACAAATCCAAAATCTAAATACTCATAATCCATCCCAAAGAGAAACCTCTTCCCGGCATGGCATTCTTTTTTACACTCGGATACACCGTATCCGTCAAGTTATTTATTTGAAAAATTAGGTTTGATTGAATTTCGCCCAATTGGATTTTACCCGAAATGGTTGAATTCAAAATAAAGTAAGATGGAAAAGGTCGTCCAGAATGGTCGAAAGTGATAAAGCGTTCAGAATTATACAATCCTTGAATATTTAAATTCCAATTTCCTTTGCCAATATATGCTGTACCCGAAATCGAATGACGTGGTACGTAAATCATTTGTTTGCCGATAAAATCTTCTGTATAAGCCGCATAAACTTTTTGTTGAGAAGTGTTCGTAAGAGCATAAGTACCCGTAAAACCAGCTATTTTATCGGCCTTTGTATATTTGATATTTCCCGAAACTTCAAAACCTTTTGCCAATACTTGTTGGAGATTTTCTACCCGATACCCTTTGTCTGGATTCCAGTAAGTCCAGTCGTTAACCAAATTATGATAAAGATTAATATCCAAAGAAGTATTTATATTTTCAGAAAGAACCTGTTTCCAATTGATTCCCATTTCTTTGTTGAAACCACTTTCTGGACGAATGTCTGGATTACCCATAACTTTCCAATAGCGTTCGTTCAAAGTAGGTAAACGGTAACTTTTGGCAACATTGGCTGTAGCTTTAATTTCATGCTTTTTCGTTGAAAATACTGCATATTCAATACCCAATGAAGGCGTAAAAGGAGCTTTATAACGGCTTGAAAAAGCCTGACGAAGATTCAGCGAAATAATTAATTTTTCTGCAAGTTGCTGTCTGATTAAAGCAAAAATATCCTGACGGTTTTCAGTAATTGCACCACCGCCATAGCCATCAACTTTTGCTACATAATGCACAAATTCTCCACCGATTCTGATAGAAGTATTGCCAAAACCATCAAAGGATTTAAAAGAAAATTCGTGTTCTGCACGACTAATGTAGCGGTCGGTTTCGGAATGACTTGGATTAGCAAAATCGCCCGTTCCATAATCAATAATGTCTCTGACAAAAGCCGCTTTTACATTTGTATTTCCGAACTGATAGGAAGAAAGAAAACGGTACGCTTTTGTTTGTGTAATTTCTCTGGAGGCAATTACATCTGGCTGAATACTCAACTTATTGTCAGTCAGCCAAATATTCAAAGAAAGTACATTGTTATTTTTTTGTTTCAAGTACAAATCTTGAATAAAACCTTTTTGGGCAGTTTCAGTAGGTTCAATCGGGTAAGTTCTTCCTTTGCTATCAGTTCTTTCTGTGGCTGAAAAATGATTATTGTATTTACTTCCGTAAAGTAAAGTTTTGCCAGAAAATTGTAAACCGTTTTTGTAAGACTTTACAAAACGTAAACCTGTTTGTAGATTATAATTATCAAAACTTCCGTACTGTCCGCCAAGCGTGAAGTTCATTCCTTGTCTTTTCCATTGTGGAACAGAATTGAGTAAAATACTTCCACCCACTGCATCAGAACCCACGCAGGAAGCCGAAGAACCATATTGAATCGCCATTTGGTCGAAACCTAACAATGGAACAGTTGAAAAATCGGTTTGTCCCGCCATTGGATTATTAATGTTCAATCCATTCCACATCACTGCCGTGTGCATGGCAGAAGTTCCTCTGAAAGAAATACTTGTTAACTGACCAGTTCCATAACTTTTAAAAGCGATGGGAGATTGATATTGTAGAAAATCGGCTAAAGTTTGAAATTGAAAACGAGCTAAAGTAGCAGAATCTATTTTTTGTACTTTCAAGCCTGCCATAAAATGTTCAGTAGCAAAACCTGTTACTTTTACTTCGTCGATTTGTTTGTTGGCAATTTCTTGGGCATGGCTTCGCAAGGATATAAAAATACCCATGACTAAAAGTATTGGCTGAAAACGTAAGCAATACGTAAAAACAGCAGACATAACGTTGATAGTTAAGCCTTGACCTGCGGAATGAAACCGAAAATATTGACCAAGAAAATTGAAAGAAAAATCGAACGCTCAATGATGCTTATCCTCCGTAAGCAAGCAATCAAGAATGATTTAATGGCAGGTCTCCTGACTTGTTTCTCATGTACCCAAACCTTCCCAGAATAATATTTGGTGAATTTGTGAATTTGTGATTTAGTGATTAATAAGCCAATTAAATTTTAGGATTATTTTTGAATTTCTTCATTCACTCAATCATTTATTCACTCAATCACCACTAAACCAGTGGCTATTGAAGAATGGTAATGATGGTATTGAAACTTACAGTTGCGGGGACAGTACAGGCATTCAACCTGATTCCCTATTAAGCTTTAAACTTGTATTGATACAAGCCTAATGCACCATAAACTGATGCAAAGGTAGCAGAAATTTTATGTTATTTTGAAGAAAGAATTTTAAAAGCTTGATTTATAGGCTTTTTTGTTGTGATTATTGGCTTATAAATCAAGTAATTAGGAACGTTTACTCTTCCATTAATTTTTTGAGGTCATCCATTTTAATTGGCTTAACCAAATAATTACTTACAATTTCATAAGATTTTGCTCTTTTAATATCCTCAGGGTCGATAGAGCTGGTGACGATAAAAATCGTCACAGCATTTTCAATAGGAATTTGGATAAATTCATCTAAAAATTGCCATCCGTCCCAAATAGGCATATTCAGGTCGAGCAAAATCAAATCTGGTAGTTTTTCACCAGCTATGATACTTGTTTTAAGGTTATCATAAGCTTCTTTACCATTTTTAAAAACCAAAAAGCCATTACAAAAATTGGCTAATTGCATCAGTCTTTTAGTGCCGAAAACAAAGATAGGGTCATCGTCGATGATGCAAGCAATGTCAATTTTTTTCATATTTAAGATATATGCTGAATGTTGTTCCTTTATCTACTTCACTACTTACTTCTACTTTTCCACCCATTGCCTCAATTTGATTTTTGGTAATGAATAAACCAACACCTCTGGCATCTTTATGGTAATGAAATGTTTTGTACAAACCAAAAAGTTTGGCGCCATGTCGTTTTAAATCTATGCCCAAACCGTTGTCTTCTATTTTCAGAATAAGGTAATCTTTTTCTATAATAGTTGATAGTTTGATGTAGCTATCTCTTTCATCTGAAGAGTACTTGATAGCATTTGTCAGAAAGTTAAGCATAATACTATCTAAATAGGCGGGAATGGCTAGTACTTTTTCATCTGTATTAATATTGTTTTCAATCGCCACTTTTGATTCACGGGCAAGAGCCGATACATTTTGAATGGCATTTTGGATTGCGTTATACAAACTTACTCCTTTTAAATTATCAATAACGGCTGTATTCATCAATACTACTTCATTCAAATGAGCAATGGTTTCGCCAAGATTTTTGGAAGCAGATTTTAATAAATTTAAGTATTCATTTTCGGATAATTCAGGATTTTCCTCAAGAAGTATATCCATCATCATTGAGATATTTCCAGAGTGAGACCTCAAATTATGTGAAACAATATGAGCAAAGTTTTTTAGTCTTTCATTTTGGTCTTTTGTAACATCTAAAAGTGCTTTTATCTCTTGCTCCGCATTTTTTTGCTGAGTAATATCAATAATTTGTGAGATAAAATATAAAGGCTGATTAGACTGATTTCTTACTAAAGATGCTGCCAAAATGATTTGAACGATATGTCCTTTTTTATGGATGTATCGTTTTTCCATCTGATAATGTGACCTTTTTCCATCAATCAATTCTTGAACTAAGTCAAGGTCAGCTTTTAAATCATCTGGATGAGTAATTTCTTGGAAAGTAAGTTGATAGAGTTCTTCTTCAGAATATCCAATAATTTGACAAAGCGTTTGATTAATTTTTAGCCATTTTCCGTCAATATCAAGCAAAGCCATACCAATTGCCGCATTTTCGAAATTACCTCTAAAAGCTTCTTCACTAATCTGAAGTTTTTCTAGCGCTTTTTTTCTTTCAGTAATATCGTGCATCGCTACAACAGCACCGAATAATTCACCATTAGGTCCTTTGAGTTGAGCACCCGAAATAGATACAATATGACTTGGGCCATCGTTAGGAGCAATAATTATCTCAACATTATGAATATTTCCTGCTTGTAAAGTCCGAATCAGCGGTATTTCTTCAGTACTTAGTTTTGTTGTACCATCTAAACGATAAAGCCCATAATAATTAGGAAATTCTTCCGGAGGAATATTAGCGATAGGTAAGCCATGCCATTGTTTAGTGGTATTGTTAAACAAAGTAAGGTTACCGTGCTGGTCGCAAGCTACAATACCAATATCAATACTCTCAAGAATGGTTTCTAATAAAGTATGGTTTTCCAGAAGACTTTGTTCAATTTTTTTACGTTCGGTAATGTCGTCTGTGTACATAATAATGCCACCAATTTTGTCATTATCTTCAGTGTACCAAGGTTTCACTTCCCATTTCAACCATTGTACAGAACCATCTTTTCTAACAAATTTATCTTCATCTCGTTTGATAGATTTTCCTTGTAAACATTCTTGGTGTATTTTTTTCCATTCATCGCCTATTTCTGGAAAAATCTCGTAGTGTGATTTTCCGATTAAATCAATACCTTCTAAATGATAATCCGTTCGCCATTTTTCTGATATAGCCAAATACTTTACATCAGTATCAAACATTGCAATAGCGGTAGGAGTATGTTCAATAAATACAGTATTACGTTCAATTTTTTTCTTTTGTTCGCTAATGTCAGAATGTGTTCCGTACATCATCAAAGGTTTTCCTTCGTTTGTCCAGCTTACCACTTTTCCTCTGGCAATAATCCAAACCCAATGCCCTGCTTTGTGTTTCATTCGGCATTCGCATTGGTAATATTCGGTTTGTTTTGAAAAACAAGCTTGAACTCTTTGATTAGATATTTTTAAATCATCAGGATGTACCAATTTCAACCAAGTATCTATACTGATTGGTGCTAATTCATCTAAAGTATAACCCACTATTTCTGCCCAACGCTCATTAAAAAAGGTTTCGCCAGTTTGTACATTCCATTCCCAAGTACCAGCATTAGTACCTTTTATAACGCTTTGAAGCTTTTGCTTTTCTTTAATGAGTTCTTCTTGCGCTAGTTTCTGAGCATGAATATCCTGAAAAGTACCATAAATTCTAACACATTTTTCTTCATAAAATTCAGCTTGACCGATTGCCCTAACCCATTTGAGATTTCCTTTAGCGGTAACAATTTTTAAATCAACATCATAGTGTTTACCAGTTGAAATGGCTAATTCTACTGCTTTTGTAATTTGCTCTCTGCTTTCTCCTTCTTCAAAAAAATGAATGGCGGTTGATAAATTGGGTTGGTAGTCGTCAGGAACTTCATGAATTAGTTTAGTGATTTTACTCCAGTATGGTATTTGGGTTTCCATGTCAATTTCCCAATAACCAACCATTGCAGCGGCATTGCATCGCTCCAAAAACTCATCTTTTCTCATTAATTCTGTTACGTCTGTAAAAGAAATGATAGCGTTAATGGCAGCACCATCGCTATTTCTGATAAGCATCGCACGGCAGCGAAACCAAACCATTGAACCGTTTTGATGTTTGAATCGAAGAATTTCGTCGTAAGGTTTATTAGGACTTTTGTAATGCTCAAAGAATTTTTTAGCATCATCAAGATGAATCAGGGTTCTCCAGACATAATGGTTTTCTGGAATTTCGTTAGGCGAAAAACCTAGAGTAGTCCAAAATTTAGGATTAATCCATTCGTTTGAAGGATCTTCAATATCAAGATATCCAAAACCATCCAATGCTGATTCTTGGATAAAATCAAATATTGAAAAGTCACTCTTGATAAGGCTATATAATTCTTGTTTAGGCTTACTCATTAATTTTGGCGGGGGATTTACTAAATGTTTTAAGGCAATCAATAGCTCGATTTATTTAACCGAGTTTATATTTTTTGAATGCAAAACCTTTTGAATGTTGTTTATAGATATTGACTTTGGCTGATTTTTTATAAAAAAGAACCAAATGTTCAAATTTAATGCAGAAAATCGTTGAGGAAGTTTTTATAAAAGGAAATTAATCAAAAACATTTAGATGCACAAGGAGATAAATCAGGAAGTGTGTATTTAAAATACAAGGCTAGAAACATTATTATAAAAAAGTAAAGGACCTTATTGAATTGTTGTTTTTAGCGAGAAGTACCCCTAAACCTTAAATCGCATAACATTGGGGTAACATAAACATAAACTAAGCATAACACAAGCGTAATACTGCGGTTATATAGCCGACCTAATTTTGTGCCATCAAAAAACAAACCAGTATGATGAAGCGCAAATTACTTTACACATTAATTATTTTATTTTCTTCTCTTTCATTCACCTTCGCTCAAGAAGGAACTATTCGTGGTACAATTAAAGATGCAGTAAGTAAAGAAGACTTAGTTGGAGCAACCGTTTTTATTGAAGGAATCAACAAAGGAGCAGCCGCTGATATCAACGGTTTCTTTTCATTCAATAAAATTCCAGTTGGTAATTATAAATTGAAAATATCATTTGTTGGATATAAAGTAAAATTCATTGAAAATGTAAAAGTTGTTGAAGGTAGTGTTACAGAAATCAACACTTTTATCGAAGAAGACCAAGCTACTACTTTAAATGAAGTAAAAGTTGTAGCAAAGAAATTAACTAATACTGAAGTTTCGGTTATCTCAGAAATCAAAGCTGCTCAGCAAATTGTAAGTGGTATTTCTGCCGCACAAATTGGTAAGACTTTAGACCGTACCGCTGCCGAAGTAGTAAAACGTGTACCGGGTGTAACAATTTTCGGAGACCGTTTCATTAACATTCGTGGTTTGAATGAACGTTATAACACAGTAATGTTAAATAACGTATTTACACCAAGTATGGAATCGGATGTTCGTTCATTTTCATTCGATGTTATTCCTTCAGGACAAATCGACCGTATTTTAGTATATAAATCTCCAGCCGCTGAATTACCGGGTGAATTTGCTGGTGGTGTGGTGAAAATCTTCACGAAAAGTATTCCAGACGAAAATTATTTGACAGTTGATGTAAGCGGAGCTTACCGTGATGGAACTACAGGAAAAGAATTTTTCCGTCCGCAAACTGGAAAATACTCTTATACAGGTTTTAATAATGGTTTTTCAGACCTTCCTAAATATTTCCCAACAACAAGCGAGCTAAAACAAATTGCTGTTTCTAACCAAGCAGCCTTAACACAAGCTGGACAAATGTTAAGAAATACTTGGACGCCAGAATCTTCTACTGCTATTCCTGATTTACGTTTCTCAATTACTGGTGCTTATAAATTTATTGATAAAGAAGATTTGAAATTGGCGAACATCACAGCCTTTAACTACAGTAATACTCGTACAACTTTTGAAATGGCAAGAAGTGATTTTGGTTATTCAATTGACCAAAATAGCGTAGAAACCATTAATGAAGATACTAAATTCAGAGATTTACAATATAACAACTCAGTTCGTGCAGGTTTTTTACATAACTGGGCTTTGAGATTGAACGAAAACCACACATTTGAATTTAAAAACCTCTATAACCAAATGAGCAACGCTCAATATGTGAATAGAAATGGTTTAGAAAATGGTGGAACTTGGAATATTCGTTCACTAGACCAAGTATATCGTGGAATTTACACAGGTCAAGTATTGGGTCGTCACAACTTCAATGATAATAAAACAAAATTAGACTGGGTAGTTGGTTACAATAAATCAAACAGCGATCGTCCTGATTATAAGCGTTATAGATATTCAACAGAAGGAGCAACACCAACATTATTAGTTCCTTTTGGAGCAGCGCAAACGGTTAACTTGGGAAGAACGAATATCATGCTCGACGAAGATGCTATTCTAGGAGGAATCAATTTAGTACAAAAATTAACGGTATCAAAAGGAAAAACGGCAGAAGATAATAAGGAAATAGAAGTAAAAGCAGGTGTTTTTTACGAAGACAAGAAACGTACATTTAATGCTCGTAACCTTGGTTATGTTCGTTCAAATAGCTCATTATTTGATATTGGCAGCTTGCCTATTGATGAGATTTTCGCATTGCAAAATATTAATACAACCAATGGAGTAAAAATTGATGAGCAAACAAATGCTTCTGATTCATACACAGCAAGTAATAATCAAATTGCGGGTTATTTCTCTGGAAATTACTCTTTCACAAAGAAATTAAACTTGATTGCTGGTGTACGTGTAGAAAAGAACGTTCAAAAATTAAATAGCTATGACATCAGTAGAAACTTGCCAGTAAATTATAATCGTGATTTAACAAATCTTTTGCCTTCAGCAAATTTAACGTATAATTTCTCTGAAAAAGCTCTATTGCGTATTGCTTATGGTAAAACCTTGAATCGTCCAGAATTCCGTGAAGTTGCTCCATTCTCTTTTTATGATTTTGTAAATAATCGTGTAATTACTGGTAACCCAAGTTTGAACAATGCCGAAATTGATAATTATGATTTCCGTTATGAATTCTACCCAACACCAGCAGAAGTAATATCAGTAGCAGCCTTCTACAAGAACTTTAAAAACCCAATTGAAGTGATTTTTGACGGCGTAACAAATGCTAATTTAAGTTTTGGAAATGCTGAAAGCGCTTACAGTGCTGGAGTTGAAATCGAAGTAAAAAAGTCATTAGATAAATTAACAGCATCAGCCCTATTAAATAAAATTAATTTGGTATTCAATGGCGCATTTATCTACAGTCGTGTAAAAATTGGTTCAACCGCTACTAATCAGTCGGATAATCGTCCATTACAAGGGCAGTCTCCGTACATTGTTAATGCAGGTATCAATTACAACGACGCTAAAAAGAATACACAAATCAGCTTATTGTTCAACGTAATCGGTAAACGTATTTATGCGGTAGGTAACTCATTTGCTGCAGGTTATCCAGATTGGTACGAAATGCCACGTAATGTAATTGATTTTACTTTCTCTAAAGAAATTGCCAGAAATCTTATTTTGAAAGGTGGTATTACAGACATCTTGAATCAAAGAAATTTGATCATCCAAGATGGTAACAAAGACAATACTTATGATACCAATGTTGACCAAGTTATTCAGTCTTATTCTCCGGGCAGAACATATTCTTTAGGACTTGTGTACACATTAAGAAAAAAATAATAATCATCCATCAATATATTTTCAGTTGAATTTTTAACACATTATTTCTTAATCTAATAATTAAATCAATGAGATTTTTAAACATGAAAGCTACTCGAATTATTGCTTTGTTGCTCTCGATGGCAACGGTATTTCAAGCTTGTAAGGACGACACAGCAGAAGTGGTTCCTTTACCAACAATTTCAGTTTCAGGAACTTTAGCTGGTATTCCAGGAGCAACAGTTCAGTTAAAAGCATCTATCAATGCTCCGGGTGGTGTAAAGTCGGTAGTGGTTTTGAAAAATGGTGCTGCTTTTGATACAAAAACTGGAACAGGAGAAAAAACATTAGACTATACAAAGGATTATGTGATTGACAATGTAGCTGCTGGCTCAATAGTAAACTTTACTGTTCAAGTAACAGATCAATCGAATCAAGTGTCAGCTTTAACAACTATCCCAGTTACAGTATCGGCTGTACCTGCCCCAACAGTTGTAACAGTTGAAGGTATCATTGAAGGAAACGTAACTTGGACAGCTGACAAAATTTATAAATTGAAAAGCTTTGTACGTGTTGGTCAAGAGTCTGTTTTTGGAACAATCACTAAAACAGGTACTTTGACGATTCAACCAGGTACAATTATCATCGGTGACCGTGCTACAAAAGGTACATTAGTAATTCAAAGAGGAAGCAAAATTATCGCTGAAGGTACAGCTGCTAAACCAATTATTTTTACATCAGAAAGAGCAGTAGGTGAACGTGAACCAGGTGACTGGGGTGGATTAGTAATCTGTGGTCGTGCTGTAAATAACTTGCCAGATGTTCAATCAAGCCGTGAATTAGAAGGAGCTTATGGTGCATTCCACGGAGGAACTGATAATGCTGATAATTCAGGTTCATTAAAATATGTACGTGTTGAATATGCTGGTATTCCAATCAACCCTAATCAAGAAGTTAACTCTTTCACATTTGGTTCTGTAGGTGCTGGAACAAGCTTAGAATATTTACAAGCTTCATTTGGTTTAGATGATTCATTCGAATGGTTTGGTGGTAATGTAAATGCTAAATACTTAGTAGCTTACAAAGGATTAGATGATGATTTTGATATGGATAATGGTTTCTCTGGAAACATCCAATTCGGTATCGGTATTCGTGGTGCAACACAAGCAGATATTTCTGGTTCAAATGGTTTTGAAGTAGATAACGATGCAGCAGGTTCAAGCAATACACCATTTACTTCTGCAACATTAGCAAACATGAGTATTATCGGACCTAAAGGAAGTTTAGCAACGACAATTAGTACTCAATTCCAAAATGGTATGCAATTGCGTCGCAATAGCAAGTTGAAAGTTTATAATGCAGTTGTTACGGGTTATCCTTACGGAGTTTATATTGATAGCCAAAGAGGTGATGCAAAAGGTAATGCTTCAAGAGGAGAATTAGTACTTAACAACGTTGTATTGGCTGGATTAGAAGGCTGGGGAACAGGTGGTTTTGGTACAAGTGCAGTTTCTGAAAAAGAGCAAGGTGGAACTTTAGCTGATATATTAATTGGTGATCAAAAACCATCAGTTTGGTTTGCAGCTCAGACAGGAAATAAAATTTTAGCAACGAGCTCAACAGTTGGTTTAAGCCCTTCTTTGTTCTTAACAGGTCGCCCAACATTTACTTTAGCTTCTGGTTCAAGTTTATCAGGTGTTAATTTACCAACTACTTTACCTGCATTCTTTACAAAAACTACTTATGCTGGTGCATTCAACGATGTAGATTGGACAGCAGGTTGGACAGAATTTAACCCACAAGGTGTTTCTTACGTGAAATAATTTTAGTACAATTAAAACTTCAGTCTGCATATTTTTAAAAATATCAGACTGAAGTTCATTAAGCTTTCAATTACCAATATGAAAAATATCTTAATCATTCTTTCTGCTTTTGTTTTACTGACATCGTGTAGTTCAAAAAAAAATCAAGCTAGTAATTACTTTTCTACTCAAGAACAAGACACACTTTTAACCAACATCATTACTTATATCTATTCGCCTGCACCAGGTGCTAATAACAACACCAAATTTGAAACGAAGTATAGAAGTTTCTACCAAAAAGCCTTACCATTTTTTAAAATCCAAGAATATTATCAAGCAGAAGACGGTTGGAATTATGTTTTCATTATTCGTCCTGTTTCATCAAGCCCAATCTTCAGAAGAGGAGTATTGGCAAAATTTAAACTCAAAGAAGGCTCATTAAAGCCAGAATCTTTTGAAGAAGTCATTAACACACCTCATTTAAGAGAAGAGATTGTAGTAGAGCGAGGAGGTTTTTTATTTAAGGAATTGATTAAAAAGGGAAATGTAGATGAATATCTTTCCATGAAACAATATATAGAGTGGCCAGATGACCACCTAAAATACAACAAAGCTACTCATGAGTGGGTAACAGTCAAGCCTTATTAAGGTTTTCTCCTCGTTGTAAAACGGGGAGAAAGTCCGAAATGGATTTTCATATTGGTGTAATTATGCAAAAGCCGAAGCGTATCGCTTCGGCTTTTCTATTTTTTAGCTATTGTGTAATTATACAGTTCAGCAATTCTGAGGGTATTGAAAGGAGGAATGGCTTCTTCCAAACTTATTTGCCAATTGATGCTGTTGAGTAATTCAATGAAATCTTGATTATCTGAATAGGCTTTTCTTAAATTTCTTTTTGATAAAGGAATCAAATCACCATCAGCTTCTTTACTGAAATAATAAAGTTGATTGGACATTTCATTACTGATGTCTAAACGATAAACATAAATGCCTTTTTTACTTAAAATTTCATAAGATTTATTGCCCACAAATCGCCAGTCTTTTTCGCCTTTGCGATAGCCAAAAGCATTTTTAAAATTATAGATTTTGGTAGTGCCATTTTTAACTTTTACACTGCTGTATCTTTCTTTAAAAACGATAGCATTAGTGGCAATAAGTTGTTCTTTTTCAAAGTCTTGACTGTTTAGATAGACACCATCTTGAGCTTTGCTTTCTAAGCAGCATAAGCAATAAAAAATACAATAGATTTTTTTCATAAAGAAATTGTTTTGTCTTTACACAAAAATCAGATTTAGATATTACTTCATGATTAGCTCAATGTTAAATGAAAGTTATGAATATTAAGTTTTGTAATTTTGAGTTTCAGTCCTTGAAAAATAGAAGCTTAAACCCTTAAATGAATTGTTTGTTAATAACTTTAGTCATAAAAACTGTGTTTAGATAAATCGAAATACTTATAAAAAACGTAGATACAATCATCATCAAAAAAAGCAAAATGAACCCCAATATTCTTAAAATTCAATCGGCAATCGAGCCAATTCGTCAAGAAATTACTTCTCATTCGGTTTATAAATACATTCATGAATTAGAAGATTTACAGCTTTTTATGCAAGACCACGTCTTTGCCGTTTGGGATTTTATGTCATTGCTAAAAGGTTTGCAACGTCATCTTACTTGTGTGGACATTCCGTGGATTCCTGTTGGCAGTGCTAGTACACGTTTTTTAATCAACGAAATTGTGATTGGCGAAGAAAGTGATACCGACACCGAAGGCAATACCATGAGTCACTTTGAATTGTACTTGAAAGCCATGCAACAATCTGGTGCTTCAACCGAACAGATTGAAAAGCTTATCGTTTTACTTTCGCAAAAAGTAAGTGTTCAGGAAGCTTTGACACAAGTACAGGTTTCGGAAAGCGTCCGTCAATTTGTAGATTTTACTTTTGAAGTAATCAATACGCAGAAACCACATATTATGGCTGCTGTATTTACTTTTGGGCGTGAAGATTTGATTCCTTCAATGTTCCTTTCGATGGTGAAAGATTTAAACCAAAGTATGCCAGAAAGCATTTCGATTTTCAATTATTATTTAGAAAGACATATAGAAGTAGATGGCGACCATCACAGCCATTTAGCCTTGAAAATGGTAGAAGAATTGTGTGGAAATGATGCCGAAAAATGGGCAGAAGCAGAAGCTTATTCACTTCGTTCGTTAGAAGTTAGAAATCAACTTTGGAATGGCGTTGAAGTAAAAATAAAAGAATTGGTTGAAAGCGTTTAAGGAGTCCAATCATTTACGGTAGCGATAACCCTTGCGGTTACCGTTTCATCCGAGGCAACTGCAAGAGTTGTCGCTACAATTGGTAAAAATCTAAATAAAAAAATCTGCTTTACAGCTATTTATTACTGTAAAGCAGATTTTTTATTTTCAAATCACCAAATTTTCAAACCTTCAAATCCAAAAAAATCACTTCATTTTATAAGCTGGATGATTTTTTACATATTCATCAAAAGAGAATTTACCAGAGCCAATCAACCAAAAAAGCCCAAGTAATAATAATACAATCACCGATAACCAAAGCTCAGAATTGACGAAAGTAAAGCCATTTCTGATGTTGGCAAAAAATACTGCTACAAACAAAATTGGTACTTGGAAAGCCGCCGCCAGTCGGGTAAGGCAACCCAAAGTAATCAACAGTCCTCCGACCAAATGGGCGAAAGCCACATAATGCACCGCCACAAAAGTCCAAGCATTAAAATGCAGTCCTTCTACAAGCGTCGAGAGATAGGAAGTATCGCCGATAAAGCTCATTCCCTTAAAGAATAGCAACAACCCCAAGCCAATCCGAACAATGTCAAGCCAAGCTGGGTGGTGTTTATCACCCCAATTTTCTATGCTTTCAATAGTAGTCATTTTGATAATTGTTTAGTTTATTGAATTTATAATAAAAATATAACATTGTCAATATTTGATAGAATTATTTTGTGTGGTTTGCGAAAATTATAAAACTGTAAGGAAGATGACAATTGGTGAAGGAGAGAATTGTAAAATTTGTATCGTAATCAAATAACAACAATGATGAAATTTCTTATTATTCTATTCAGTATCATTAGTTTAAATGTTTTTTCACAAGACATAAACACACGTAAAAAACACTTCTTAACAGAAAAAGGAGTAGCACTCAGTGGCTTCGATGCCTTGACTTATTTTCAAGGAAAACCACAAAAAGGCAAAAAAGAGTATTCTTACACGCAAGAAGGAATTATTTACCAATTTTCATCTGCCAGCAATTTGGAAACCTTCAAGAAAAATCCTTCAAAATACGAACCACAATACGGAGGTTGGTGTGCTTATGCGATGGGAAGCAAAGGCGAAAAAGTAGAAGTTGACCCCGAAACGTATAAAATCGTCAACGGAAAATTGTACTTGTTCTATCATACTTTTTTCAGCAATACCCTTACAGATTGGAATAAAGACGAAGCCAATCTAAAAGCCAAAGCAGATATTAATTGGGAAAAAATAATCAAAAAATAAAGCCATGACCAGTCAAAAAATCTATATTAGTTGGACAGCCCAAATCATCGCAGCGGTGATTTTAGCCCAAACACTTTTTTTCAAGTTTTCGGGTGCTGCCGAAAGCGTAGCCTTGTTTAGCAAATTGGGCGTTGAGCCATTCGGTCGCTACGGTGCAGGAGTAACAGAGTTTTTGGTCGTAATCTTATTACTTAGTCCACGGAAAGCTTGGTTGGGAGCATTTTTAGGAATAGGAGTAATGTTGGGAGCGATTTTGGCACATCTCACCGTTTTGGGAATTGAAAGCGACGGAGATGGAGGATATTTGTTTATCTTAGCGTTAGTTACTTTGCTTTGTTGTTCTGTTGTAGCTTATATCCGTAAAGGTGATTTTTTCGCCTTTTTCTATACATTAACCTAATTAACTCCAATGCAAGAAGAAGCAAAATATTGGTACTTACACGACCACCAATTGTTCTCGGTTTTAAGCCGTGAAGAAAACCGTGCTTTGTGTTTGATTCCGAATTTTAAAACGGTTAAAAAAAATGAAATTCTCTACTTTTCGCATGATGACGAGCAAAGACTTTACACCATCAAAAGTGGAACGCTGAAAATTATTTCGGTAGATGCAGAAGGCAATGAAACAGTAAAAGAGATTTTACGTTCGGGAGATTTATTCGGGCAATATACTTTTGATGAAATGGATGAAAACGAAGATGAGTACGCCGTTGCTGTTTCCGACAAAGTAGTGATTTGCAGTTTCAAGCAAAATGACTTTGAAAATATCGTAAAACGAAATCCTCAATTAGCCATTCGTTATACCAAATTGGTGGGTTTTAAACTTAAAAGGATTTCTAATAACTATACCAATTTGATGTTCAAAGATGTACGAACAAGATTTGCTTTGTTCTTGAAAGATTGGGCGATGAAAGAAGGAAACGGACAAACAAAAAACATCGTGGTGAAGAATTATCTTACCCATAACGACATCGCAGGACTGATTTGTAGTACTCGCCAAACCGTTACTTTACTTTTTAATGAATTCAAAAATGCAGGATTGATAGATTATACTCGTAGTGAAATTATTGTGAAAGATGTACATCAATTAGCTTGAAATTTTATTTAGTGATTAGATTTTAAGTTGTTGATTATCAGTATTTTTAAAAGTATTCATTTAAAATTCAATAACTCCTCAAATAATGTAGTGGCAACTCTTGCAGTTGCCATACTTGAAACGGCAACTGCAAGAGTTGCCGCTACACTTTCAAAATAATATTTTTTTATCACTCCCCTCAGTTTACTAATAAATTCACCAATTGCAACAAAGCCAATCCGATAAAAATACAAGCAATGAGTTTATTCAACCGTTCGTCGCTCAAGTATTTAAAAATAAGATTTCGCTTCCTATCTGCCAGAAAAGCATAAGTATAAACCAACAAGAATGTTCCCGTGCCAGCACCTAACACAAAACTTGTTTTTTGAATGGAAGAAGTAATTTTCAGCCAATCATATTTACCATAAGAAAGTAAAACCACTACCCAAAAAGGCAAAAGAGCAGGATTGAAAAGGGATAAAGAAATACCTTTGATAAAGGAAAAAAAAGGATTGTTCAACGAAATTTTCTCATATTCAATTTCATGTTTTTTCTGAAAGAAAGTAAAGACTCCAACCCCGAAAAGTAAGATGATAATTGCCCTTTGCATCCAATATTCAATTTCTGGATATTTATCAAAAATCATTAAACCTTCAATGGCTAAATAGGCATAAGTACTTTCGCATAAAACGCCTCCTAAGGCTACCAAAATAGCAATTCTGATATTTTTCTGTAAAGTACTATGTACCACATAAACGCTTAGTGGACCGGGCGGAATTGTGGCAATATAACTTATTAAAGCAGTAATGAAGTAAATAATAAAGGTTTTCAAAGGATGATGATTTGGAGATTTCTTTAGCAAGTTATCTTTAAAAAACTTGAGACAAGGCAATCTCTACGACAAATTTTAGATGAATCCTCTTTAACTTTCTAAAAATTGAATACAAAACCTTTAGTATTTCGGTTTGCTAAAATTATCTTTGTGACTTAACCAAAAATTAATCACAAAATGTCAAGACAAAATATCCTTACAGGCTCACCTTGGGAAGACAAAATGGGCTATTGCCGTGCCGTAAGAATCGGAAATATTATTGAAGTATCAGGAACGGTTGCCATTGTTGATGGAGAAAATGTAAAGGCTGACGACGCTTTTGCACAAACCAATAATATCATTGAAAGAATTGCAAAAGTATTAGAAGAAGCTGGTTCAAGCTTGAACGATGTAGTAAGAACAAGAATTTTTACAACTGATATTACGCAATTTGATAATATTGCAAGAGCTCACGGAGCATTTTTTGGAGCGATTAAACCAACTACAGGAATTTACGAAATCAGCAAATTGGTTTCACCAGATTACTTGGTAGAAATTGAATTTACAGCGATTGCTCAGTAAATTTCTTTGAAAATAAGACATAAAAAAAGCCTCAATGAGAATTGGGGCTTTTTGCTTTATTGAATCGTATGATGTTAAAACGCCGAACGTTTATAAAAAGTTTTACGTTAGAAAAATAGTTGAATTATTTTTCATTTAAATTTATGAAACAACAAACTATTTATGAAGTAGCCGTAATTCCGATTGGTTCGCTGAATACGATTCGTGAAAAGGAAACAGTTTTAAGCTACTTTTCTAATCTCAGCAAATGTTTAGACCAAGTAATTGCGTCTTTGGTAATAAATGGTTGGGAAAGTAAAATTAATTATACGGCAGTGTATAGAAGTTTGAAAGAGAAAGGAAAGTACGTAGCTGAATTCAAAATTGCGAACAATAAAATTTTCAGAATCGTCATTACGTCAAGAACCATCAATCCGTCTTTGACGATGTTGGGAATTGAGGAAAAGCCTGTATAGCTGTTAGCTTTGAGCCTTCAGCTTTGAGTATTTATTCTATTGGTGGGGTTAAGAAAGAACTCAAGGCTCATAGCTGAAAGCTTCCATACGGATTCACCGCTTTTATTTGCATAAAATGTTCGGGTTTATCCAAAGGCTCAAAGCCGAATTGAGCGTACAAACCGTGGGCATCCCAAGTGGCGAGTACCCATCTGCGTAAACCTTGTAAGTCGG
Source organism: Arcicella rosea (assembly GCF_040543805.1). Lineage (NCBI taxonomy): Bacteria > Pseudomonadati > Bacteroidota > Cytophagia > Cytophagales > Flectobacillaceae > Arcicella > Arcicella rosea. The sequence goes on along the minus strand of NZ_JBEUMS010000001.1, from coordinate 474,177 downwards.
GATGTTTCAGTACGCTTTCAACCAAAAATTTAGAAAGTCCATTTCCTCGGTATTCTTCCAAAACAAAAACGTCTGCTAAATAAGCAAAAGTTGCCAAATCGCTGGTGACTCTACAAAAACCAATTTGCGTTAATGTATTTTCTTGTTGATGATAAACACCAAAGGCAATTGAATGAGCAATAGAACGCTGAACGATTTCCACAGGAATACCTTTCGCCCAATAAGAACGATTACAGAGATAATCATGAATTACGTCAATTTGTAATTTTGATTTATCCGTCGAAATCAAAAAATCATCTTTTTGTACTTCAAACATTGTAAGCAGTGATTAGTAAAAAGTGATTGGTGATTAGTTGTGCTTTGTGCTTGCCTAAAATAGGTTGACGTAAATTTCAACTTATTTATGAAGATTTTAGGCTTATTTTTCTAAATGCAAGATAGCTTCTTTTTCCAATAAGGCTTTGTCAATCGGCACAACACCCAATGATTCACATACTAATCCGCCACCCAAATTGGATAAACCAGCTACTAATTCAGGCGATAAACCCAAAGCAACACAACAAGCAGCAATAGAAATAACAGTATCACCCGCACCCGAAACATCCGCAATTTTACGGAAATGGGCTGGAAAATGTCTTTTCTCATCTTTGAAATCAATATAAACGCCTCTTTCTGAAAGCGTAATAAAAGCACCTTTTAGTTGTAAAGTAGTTTTTAATTGACTTACCGCATTTTCTAATTCTTCACTTTTCTTTACATCAAAACAGATGTCCAAACCTTCACGCAATTCTTTCAAATTGGGTTTGAAAAGTGTGGCTTGCTGATAATGCAGGAAATTTCGTTTTTTGGGGTCAACTACGGTTGGAATATTGTGATTATTGGCAAAATCAATAATGTCGGTAATGAGTTCTTTAGAAAGCACTCCTTTGTCATAATCTTCAAAAATAATGACGTTGGCTTCTTTGGCAAGTTCTTTGATTTTTTGACTGAGTGATTGATTTTCAGTTTCATTAATCAAAGCATCGGTTTCTGTATCAATGCGTACAATTTGCTGCGAGCCTGCAATGATTCTTTCTTTTACTGTTGTAATTCGGGTTTCAGACTGAATGATGCCTTCGGTAGATAAACCACATTCTTGTAAAAGTTTGATTAAATCATTTCCATAAGTATCGTTTCCAACAACAGAACAAATAATGGCTTCCGCACCCAAACTTTGAACATTCATTACCACATTTCCTGCACCGCCCAAACGTACTTCACGGTTTAATACATTCACAACAGGAACAGGTGCTTCTGGCGAAATACGTTCTACTTTTCCCCAAGTGTAGGAGTCTAGCATCACGTCGCCAACGATGAGAACTTTAAGCTGATTAAATTGATTGAAGATTTCAGAAATTGTCATAAAAAGATAGATTCAAAAATGTGCTAACATCTGTTTCGGAAAACAAAATTAACGCATTTTTAGAAGTATTTGTCTAAAAACCTTTTTCAAGGCGATTATCCACCAATCGTAGTCATTGATTCTGTAATGATACTTTTGCGGTTGCGTTCGGCTTCAAAGCCATCTTTGGGGCGTTGTTTGAAAACATTGATAAAAGTACTTTTTAATTCTTCATCGGAAACTCCACTTCTCAGTAAGTCTCTGATATTTAGTACGCCATCGTCGTAAAGACAAGTTTTTAAATCGCCCGTTGCCGTTAGGCGAATACGATTGCAAGTACCACAAAAAGTACGTGAAAAAGCAGCAATTACACCAATATTGCCTTGATAACCTGGGATTTGATAATTGTAAGAAGTAGAATTTGGAGCGTCAACCAATTTCTGTAAATCAGGATATTGGCTTCTAATTTCCGCTAAAATACGAGGCGCATTCCAGTTTAGTTTTGGATAATGTGCACCTTCGCCATTGAAAGGCATTTCTTCAATAAAACGAATCGAAACGTTATTGTCTTTAGTGAGTTCTGATAATGGAATGATGTCTTGAGTATTTTGTCCGTCCATTACAACGGCATTTACTTTTACTTCAAAACCAGCGTCTAATAATTGAAAGAGCGTTTCATAAACTTTGTCGAATTCGTCTCTTCTTGCGATTTCAAAAAAACGTTTTTTATCTAAAGTATCCAAACTTAAATTCACAGCACGCACGCCCATTTCTTTCATTTGGCGGATGTATTGTCCTGTCAGAATTCCGTTTGTGGTAATATTGAGTTCTGTAATGCCTTCAATTTCAGAAAGCTGGTACATGAAATCAATCATATTGTGGCGAACAAAAGGTTCTCCGCCCGTAATTCTTACCTTAGAAACGCCTAATTCAGACAAAACAGAAACTGTTCGAAGCATTTCTTCATAAGTCATCAATTTTGATTTATGTAAATACTTCACACCCACTTCTGGCATACAATAGAAGCAACGTAAATTACAACGGTCTGTCACTGCCAAACGCAGATACGTAATTGGCCGACCATGATTGTCGTAAATCAAGTTTTGGGAGTTCTGTTTTTTGTTTTGAGTTATCACGTCTAAATTCGTTTCTTTGTTGAACAAATTTAAGTAAATAACTGTAGTGAATGCAAAAACATTCAATTGTTGTAGCTTAAAATTAATATTTAGGAAGTAATATGAAGTACGGCATCAATCTTTTTGGTATTACCAAGGAAATAATTGGAAATACTTATATTGAAATAGACATGGAGGAAGAGGCAAATGCAGAGCAATTGTTGGAAAGGCTAAAGAATAATTATCCGAAACTGAAAGCTATAAAATCGTTATTATTGGCAGTGAATAGCGAATATGCTGAGAAAGATTTGCTTTTACATTTCAGAGATGAGATTGCATTGATTCCACCAGTAAGCGGTGGTTAAAAGAAAAAACCTTTGATTTCACAATTGGAAATCAAAGGTTTTTAAAATTAAACTCCGTTAGCAGAAGATCTGATTGAGGCATTTAGGTTTTTAATTTTTCTTTCGTAACGATTGATAATTTCACGCTTCTGATTGGTATGAATTCTGCGTTCTTTTACAATTCTGTTAGATAAAACCTGAATCGTTTTTTCTTGCTTTTTGATATGAGTATTAAGTGAACTCACTTGTGTCTCATAACCTTCGATTTTTTTCTGCGTTTCAACTTTAAACGCTTTGAATTCTTCAACTTTCAAATCAACATCTTTGAAAAGGCTTAAAACTTTCAAAGAATCTTGTTTGTAATTGTTTCTGATGTTGCCAATTTCTACAAAATAAGAACGGTATTTGTTTTCTTGGGCAAGTAATTCTTCGGAGAGTGTTAGTGTTTTGGCTCTTAAATCTCGTACTTCAACTTGTGAGCGTTTGAAATTTTCGTTGAGCCGACTTTTCGAACTGTCGAGCTCATTGTACTTTTTACTTGTCACACAAGAAGATTGAGTTAAAATGAGGGAAATTAAAACTACAGAGGCGGGGATGATACTTTTTTTCATGATTTTTTAAAATGGCGATGATTTAGGTTAAAAACATTACTCATAAAAATGATAATGAGAGCATTAAAAATAGTTTTATAAATAAATTAAGAAGTTAAAAGAGTTAGTAAACATCAAAAGACATTTACTGGTTACTGTAAGCGACGGTACTTGTACAATGTTTTTTACTACTTTAGTAGAGACTGATAATTTCGATATTAAGATGTTTTTATTTATTTAAGTGGTTGATTTATAGTTGTTAAAGTTATTATTTATTGTCTTTAGGTAATGATTTTGAAAAAGAGTAACACTTGCAAAATAAATAATTTTTAATTTATGTACCAAAGAAGTTTATGAAAATAGGACATATTTGGCAATTAGTAACGATTGAGCTTGTTTTAACGCATGGTAAAATTACAAGACGATTTTTTTTAATTATCCATTATTATATGGCTTAAATATGATGTTTCCGTCTTTGTTACGAACCTGAGCATACGTAGATAAAATTAAAAACATGCTATTATGCATGGATTTCTTGAAATTTTACGGATATTATTTGTCCGAAGGAATTTTAATTGAGAAACAATTTTCAGTTTAATATACTATGGTTAATTTATTTGAATAGATAAGCATAAGTATTTTGTAATAAACTTTACACTTTCAACACTTCGTGACGATATGGATATTTGTGAAAACGACGGTTACCAAACACCGCCTAAAGTAATTGCTGATTTAGTTACAGCAAGCCCAACACCTAGTGTAAGTGTGGATTCGAAAGGAGAATGGATGGTTTTGCTTCAGCGTGCAGCCCAGCCTTCTATTGCACAATTAGCAGAACCTGAACTTCGGTTGGCAGGTCTGAGAATTAATCCTGCCAATAATGGACCAAGCCGAACTACTTATTTTGTAGGTATTCGATTAAGAAAAGTAGTAGGGAAAGAAGAAATAGCCATCAAAGGTTTGCCCGAAAAACCTTTATTGAATTATGCAAGCTGGTCGCCAGATGAATCTAAAATTGCTTTTTGTCATTCAAGTCCTGAAAAAATAGAACTTTGGATTTTAGATATTGAAACAGCTACGGCTAAAAAAGTGTCTAATTTAGCAATGAATGCTGTTTTTGGACATCCATACTCTTGGCTTTCGGATGGAAAATCTTTGTTAGCGAAAGTAGTTGTGCCTAATCGTGGAAATCCTCCACAGAAAAATGCCGTACGTACAGGACCAACAATTCTTGAAAATTTAGGAAAAACAAATCCAAGCAGAACCTACCAAGATTTACTAAAAAATGAAAGCGACGAAAAGCTTTTCGAATTTTATGCCACTGCTGAACTGGTAAGAATCAGTTTGGAAGGAACAGAGGAAAAAATTATTGAAGCAAGTATTATTCAATCGGCAAGTAGTTCGCCAGATGGTCAATACCTTTTGGTCAAAACCATCCGTCGTCCGTTTTCATACCTTGTTCCTTATAGCCGTTTTCCACAAAAAATAGATGTTTTAAACATCGATGGAGCATTTATCAAAACGTTGGCGGATAATCCTTTGATAGAAAATATTCCGATTTCTTTTGATGCTGTTCAAAAAGAACCACGTGGTTTTAATTGGCGACATGATACTCCTGCTACTGTTTATTGGGTTGAAGCCCAAGATGGAGGCGACCCTAAAAATGAAGTAGCCGTTCGTGACAGAGTAATCACCTTGAGTTCGCCTTTTACGGAAGTAACAAAAACCATTGCAGAAACTGGCTATCGCTATGCAGGAATCATTTGGGCAAACGAAAATTTGGCTTTAATCGATGAATATTGGCACAAAACCAGAAGAGTAATTACCAAAATTATTGACCCAAGTGGAGGGAAGGAAGCAGTTGTGTTATTCGACCGTTCTTCTGAGGATAAGTATAATGAACCGGGAAATCCATCAACTAAAAAGAATCAGTATGGAAGATTGGTCATGGATTTGCAAAAAGATAATTCCGTATTTATGACGGGCGACGGAGCATCTGCCGAAGGCGACCGACCTTTTGTCGATATTCTGAACCTGACGACTAAGGAAACAAATCGACTTTGGCGTTCGGAAGCACCATTTTATGAACGTCCGATTGCTATTCTTGATAATGAAAAACAGATTATTCTGACCATCAGAGAATCAAAACAGGATAATCCCAATTACTTTATTCGAGATTTAAAACAACAAAACAGTACACAAATTACTTTTTTCCCACATCCATATCCAGCCTTAAAAGGGGTAGAAAAACAAGTATTAAAATACAAACGTCATGATGGCGTGGAGTTAACAGCAAATCTTTATTTACCTGCTGATTATCAAAAGGAACAAGGTGCTTTGCCATGTTTGTTGGAAGCTTATCCTTTAGAATTTAAGGATAAAAGTAATGCAGGACAAATCTCAGGTTCACCTTATGAGTTTACTTCGATTTATTGGGGTTCACCAATATTTTGGGTAACACAAGGTTTTGCTATTTTAGAAGGAACGTCTATTCCAATTGTTGGCGAAGGAACTACCGAACCCAATGATACTTATCTGGAACAATTGGTAGCTGGTGCGAAAGCTGCTATCGACGAAGGTGCCAAATTAGGAGTAGTTGACCCGAATAAAGTAGGCGTAATGGGGCATTCTTATGGTGGATTTATGGTAGCAAATTTATTGTCGCATTCTGATTTGTTTAAAGCAGGAATTGCTAGGAGTGGAGCTTATAATCGTACTTTAACACCTTTTGGTTTTCAAGGTGAAGAACGTACTTTTTGGCAAACGCCCGAAACATATCATAAAATGTCGCCATTCAATTATGCCGATAAAATGAAAATACCTTTGTTGCTAATTCATGGCGAAGCCGATAATAATACGGGGACTTTTCCTATTCAGTCAGAGCGATATTATAATGCTTTAAAAGGTTTGGGCGCAACAGTACGTTATGTACAATTACCTTACGAAAGCCACGGCTACCAAGCCAAAGAGTCAATTTTGCACATGCTTTGGGAAATGAATACTTGGCTGAATACTTATGTGAAGGAGTAACATTGTGATGAATTTTGAGTTGTGTACTTTGGTTAAATTAGTCCAGCGAGAATATCGTTGGACTAATTTTTTAATCGACTATTTGATAAAACTATACAAAAACGGCGCTTTGTGCGATTTGCCTAAAAACTGTTTTTCATGTCGTTTCAAAATCTCTAAACCAAGTATTTGTCTTTGAAAAGTAGTTCTACGAATATTTTCTCCTAAAATCGCTTCATATACTTGTTGGTATTGTTTCATCGTGAATTTCTCAGGTAATAAATTCGCACCAACCAGTTTTTTATTAATATTTCCACGAAGTGTTTCCAAGGCTTTTTGCACCATTTCGTGGTGGTCGAGCATCAAGGGTGGTAATTCATTGATTGGATACCATTCGCAACTATCAGATAATTCGTCGGGCTTGGGTTTTACTTCATTAAAATTGATTAAAGCATAATATCCTACCGAAATAAAACGCTCTAACAACCAATGATTTTCGCCAGCTTTTAGATGGCCATTGCTCAACATAATTTTTTCAATCGTTGCAGGAATGTATCTTTCCAAAGACCCAAAAGTGTGAAATTGTTCTAAATAGATGTTTTCTAAGCCAGTTCTGTCGTACAAACCTCTTCTCACGGCATCGTCAAGACTTTCATTTTCCTTCACAAATCCACCAGGTAAAGCAAATAATTTGGTGTTACTATAGCCAGAAATTAAAATTTTTAAGGTTGAGCCATCAAAGCCAAAAATGACTGAATCATAGGCGATATGAGCTAAAAAGCCAGATTCTTTAGCTGTTTTTACATACTTTGAAGGAATTGTATTTTCTGACATTTTTAAAAAATAATAAGATTTAATTGTATTTTTCTGTAATTCATTTTAATATTGTCACAAATTGAGACAATAGATTCAATCTTTCGTAAAACTAACAAATAAAATGAAATTTAACATCAGATTACTCATCTTACTCTGTGCACTAACAACGCTCAATATTACTGCACAAGCACAAAAAAATGGTTATGTATTACCCATTCAAGCCAAAACAGTGAATGGAATTGTTGAAGGAGAATTTGATGTGCGTTCAAATATCCATACTTTCAAAGGCATTCCTTATGCACAACCTCCTGTTGGTGATTTGAGATGGAAAGAGCCTCAACCTGTAAAAAATTGGACTGGCGTTTTAGAAACCAAACAATTTGGACCAAAAGCCGTTCAGCCAGCCATTTTTGGTGATATGGGTTTTAGAAGTAATGGTATGAGCGAAGACTGTTTGTATTTGAATGTTTGGACGCCAAAAGTAAAAACACAAGAAAAAATGCCAGTATTGGTTTATTTTTATGGCGGTGGTTTTATTGCAGGCGATGGCTCTGAACCACGTTATGACGGCGAAAGTATGTCGAAAAAAGGAATTGTTACAGTTACTTTAAATTATAGATTAGGTATATTTAGCTTTTTCTCGCATCCAGAATTAACAAAAGAATCTCCAAATAAAGCTTCTGGAAATTATGGTTATTTAGACCAAAGCGCTGCTTTGAGATGGGTGAAAGCAAACATTGCAAATTTTGGTGGTGACCCGAATAAAATCACGATTGCTGGTGAATCAGCAGGTTCTGTTTCAGTAAGTGCGCAAATGGTTTCGCCATTGTCAAGAAACTTAATCGCTGGTGCGATTGGTGAAAGTGGTGGATTGGTTTTCCCAACATTGGCAGCTGTTTCATTGCAAGAAGGTGAAAAAACAGGTACTTCGTTTGCACAAAAAGCAGGTGTGAATTCTTTGAAAGAATTGCGTGCGATGACTACTTATGAAGTATATCAAAAAATGATGGAATTTGGTGTTTGGAATTTCAAATCAACACTTGATGGTTACTTTTTACCAAAAACGCTTCCTGAAGTTTATGCAAGTAAAGAACACGCCAATGTACCTTTATTAGTAGGTTGGAATTCGGAAGAAATGAATTACAAAGCTTTGACAAAAGGAAAAGAAGCTACTCCAGAAGTTTATACAAATACCGTAAAAGAACTTTATGGTGAAAAAGCAGAGGAAGTATTAAAATTATATCCAGCAGGAACAGCCGAAGAAACAGAACAATCGGCAACGGCTTTGGCTGGCGACCGTTTTATCGCATTTTCAACTTGGAAATGGTTTGATGCACATCGTAAAAATAGCAATCAACCAGTTTATCGTTACTTTTACGCACATCCAAGACCAGATATGAAAGCCCAAGATGTTGAAGCTGCATTGGCGGGTGGCGTAGTAAAAAGAGATAAAAATGCTCCTAAAGCTCCAAAACCAAAAGGCGCAGTTCACTCTGCTGAAATTGAATATGCCATGGGAAATTTAGGAGGAAATGCCACTTACGATTGGAACGCAGATGATTATAAAGTATCGGAAACGATGCAAAACTATTTTGCGAATTTCATCAAAACGGGTAATCCGAATGGCGCAGGTTTAGAAAATTGGCCAGTAGCAAAAGACGAAGCCAACCCAGATGTGATGATTATTAAAGTACAATCAAAAGCAATAAAAACTCCGAATGATAATCGTTATTTATTTTTAGATAAAGAATATCAGAAGAAATAAAATAAATAAAAATCCGTTTTGGTCGTGACCGAGACGGATTTTTATTTTTATAAATGATACTACATTTTTAAGTAAAAAATCTAACTTTCCTACTTCTACTCATTTTAAAGCACAGATTTACCAAGTCTTGAAAACTAAGTATTAAGTACTAATATTTCAACTAAATCTAGGAATAATTACAAGTATAAAAATTGCAAGAAAAAATACTGTTAATGAATCTCGAAAATTTGCTTTTATCAAAGTTATATCTGTAATTTTGCTAACAGAAAAATAACCCATCTTTAATTCTTTTTTAATCTGACATTTATTGCGAATTCTTACCAAAACCATTTGACATTTAATACATTGGTTGAGGGAACTTTATTTTCCAAAAAATAGGTTCTAATAATTCAAAAAAAATATAATTAAAGTCATGTCTGACGCAATTAAACACGAGTGCGGGATAGCGCTAATCCGTCTTCGGAAAGACTATCAGTATTATATCAACAAATACAACACGCCATTGTACGGTTTGAACAAATTGTATTTGATGATGGAAAAACAGGTAAACCGAGGACAAGACGGTGCAGGAGTAGCCAACATCAAGATTGATGTTCCTCCGGGTCATCGTTATATCAGTCGCTATCGTTCTGTTGAACAAAATGCTGTACCTGATATTTTTGGAAAGATTTACAAGAAATTCCGAAAAGCTCTGAAGGACAACAAAGACAAAGCTAAAGATGCTCATTGGATTCAAGAAAATGTGGCTTTTTCTGGCGAGGTATTTTTAGGACACCTTCGCTATGGAACACACGGACAGAATGAAATTGAGAACTGCCATCCGATGCTCAGACAAAGTAACTGGAGAAGTAGAAACTTAGTAATGGCTGGAAATTTCAACATGACAAATGTTGAAGAATTATTCGACAAACTGGTTTCACTCGGTCAGCATCCTAAAGAAAAAGTGGATACTGTAACGGTAATGGAGAAAATCGGTCATTTTTTAGACGAAGAAAACCAACGCCAATTCGAGTACTTCAAAAGCGAATATCACAATCCAGAATTATCGGATGTTATTCAGGATAATATAGATTTACAAAGAGTTCTACAACGTTCTTGCCGTGATTTTGATGGTGGATACGCCATGTGCGGAATGACTGGATACGGCGCAGCCTTTGTAGCACGTGACCCAGCAGGAATCAGACCAGCATTTTATTATGCCGACGACGAAGTAGTGGTAGTAGCTTCAGAAAAACAAGCTATCAAAACAAGCTTCAATTGTAATTATGAAGATATTAAAGAAGTGCAACCAGGACACGCTTTAATTATCAATAAAAATGGAGATTACTCTGAAAAGCAATTCATTGAGCCCATCGAAAGAAAATCTTGTAGTTTCGAACGTATCTATTTCTCAAGAGCTTCTGATCCAGATATTTATGCTGAACGCAAGCAATTAGGGCGTTTAGTGATTCCACAAGTACTTCAAGAAGTTAGCTTCGACCTTAAAAATACGGTATTTTCTTATATTCCGAACACTGCTGAAACTGCCTTTTTGGGTATGATTGAAGGCTTGGAAGATTATCTTGCCAAAGAGCGTAAGAAGGCAATTATGGAAGGTGTTTTATTTGAAAAAGACCTTGAAGATTTGCTTACTTTCCGTCCGAGAGTCGAGAAATTGATTTCTAAAGATGTTAAATTAAGAACATTTATTACCAATGATGCCGACCGTAATGATATGGTGGCGCATGTTTATGATACTACTTTTGAGGTAATCAAAAAAGGAGTTGATAATGTAGTTTTGATTGATGACTCAATTGTGCGTGGAACTACTTTAGAGCGTTCTATCGTGAGATTATTAGATAAATTAGGACCAAAGAAAATCGTTATCGTTTCGTCTGCTCCACAGATTCGTTATCCAGATTGTTATGGTATTGATATGTCTCGTATGAAAGAATTTGTAGCTTTCCGTGCGGCTTATCAATTACTGATTGAAAGAAATATGGATGATGTGTTAGAAGAAACTTTAGGACGTTGTTTGGCTGCGATAGAATTAGGAACTGCTCATAAAGAAAACTTTGTAAAAGCTATCTATGAGCCATTTACTACCGAAGAGATTTCTGATAAAATCGCTGAATTAGTAAAACCTAAAGATTTGAAAGCTGAATTAGCGATTGTTTATCAGACTGTTGATAGCTTAAATAAAGCTTGTCCGAATGATACTGGAGACTGGTACTTTACAGGTAATTATCCAACACCAGGAGGTAACAAAGTAGTAAATACTGCTTTTGTAAACTTTATGAAAGGTGTTGAAATGAGAGCTTATTAAGGTTGTAGATTCCTCCTAAAAATAATAAAACGACTTGCCAAAGAATATTTGGCAAGTCGTTTTGTTTAGAACATTTTCAACTAATTCTAGCCCAGTTGCTGGCATTGGCTCTTTGGTTTTCTACTTGCTCTTTAATCATTGCATTTTTGGGTAATTCCAAATCGTTGTCTTCTTCTAAAATAGCAGTTGCACATTCTCTTGCAACTCTCAGGATTTCCCCATCTTTAGCCAAATCGGCAATGAGTAAATCAATAACACCACTTTGTTGTGTTCCTGATAAATCGCCTGGACCACGCAACTGTAAGTCAACATCGGCAATTTCGAAACCGTCTGTCGTTCTTACCATCGTTTCTAAACGAATACGAGTATCCTTTGATAGTTTTACATCCGTCATCAAAATACAATAACTTTGTTCAGCTCCACGACCTACTCGTCCACGCAATTGGTGCAATTGTGCTAAGCCAAAACGTTCGGCACTTTCTATTACCATGATGGAAGCATTTGGTACATTTACACCAACTTCAATCACGGTAGTTGCCACCATAATCTGTGTTTCTTTTTTGATGAAACGCTGCATTTCAAAATCCTTATCGGCTGGCTTCATTTTCCCATGAACGATACTTACATGATATTCTGGAAATGCACGAACGATACTTTCGTAACCGTCCGTCAAGAATTTATAATCCAATTTTTCAGATTCTTCAATCAGCGGATAAACTACATATACTTGTCGTCCTTTTTTGATTTCATCTCGCATAAAACCAAAAACATTTAATCGGTGCGAGTCATATCGATGAACAGTTTTAATCGGTTTTCGTCCTTTAGGTAATTCATCAATGATGGAAACATCTAAATCGCCATAAAGTGTCATCGCCAAAGTTCTTGGAATTGGCGTTGCTGTCATTACCAAAATATGTGGATGTATTACGGAGTTTTTCTCCCAAAGCTTGGCTCTTTGTGCTACGCCAAAGCGATGTTGCTCATCAATGACCACAAACCCCAAATTTTGAAATTGTACAATATCTTCCAAAATGGCATGTGTACCAACAAGTATTTTGAGCGAACCATCCAACAATCCTTCATGAATAATACCACGGGCTTTTTTACGAACAGAGCCAGTTAACTTATCAATTTTAATTCCGAGACTTTCGGCAAAATCTTTTAAACCCTGATAATGTTGGTCTGCAAGAATTTCAGTAGGAGCGATGATACAAGCCTGAGCATCATTGCTGATTGCCAAAAGCATACAAATAAAAGCGACAATAGTTTTACCAGAGCCCACATCACCTTGCAATAATCGGTTCATTTGTTTGCCCGATTTCATATCTTCAAAAATCTCTTTGATTACTTTCTTTTGAGCATTGGTTAAATCAAAAGGCAAATGATTTTTGTAGAATTCAGTCACCAAACTTGTACTTTTAAATACTTGTCCGTTGTAATCAATTCTTCGGCTAAGTTTTTGCTTAATAAGCCGAAGCTGATTATAAAAAAGCTCTTCAAACTTCAATCTACGTTTTGCCTGATGTAGCCAAGCTTCTGACTGTGGAAGATGAATGTTATAAACAGCATCTTTTTTTTCAACCAAACGAAATTTTAGTCTGAGATTATCAGGAAGTGTTTCTCGGATTTTATCATAAGCCAAATCCAACAAATTGCGTTGCATCGTCGCAATTACTTTTGAATCTACATATCGTTTTTTTAATTTTTCGGTTAAACCGTAAACTGGCTGAAAGTAACCACCTTTTTCATTGATAGGATTCGGCAATTCCATTTCTGGATGTTGCATTTGTGGGCGACCTTGAAAGAAAGTGGGCTTTCCATAAATGATGTATTCTGTACTTGGTCTTAATTTTTTCTCTAAAAAACTTACTCCTTGAAACCAAGTAAGTTCCATAGAACCCGTTCCATCCGAAAACTGAGCGGTCAATCTGGCTTTATGTCCTTCTCCAATTTTTTCTACAAAATGCAGTCTCCCTTTAATTTGGGCAACATCCATTCCATCATATAAATCAGAAATTTTATGAAATTTAGTGCGGTCTTCGTAGCGAAAAGGATAGTATTGAATTAAATCTCCATAGGTGAAAATTTGTAATTCGGTATTCAATAGTAAAGCTCTGGCAGCACCAACACCTTTGAGGAATTCTATACGAGTATCGAAAAAATTGTTTTGCATAATTTACACTTAATTGCAACGTTCTTAGTAAGTTAGTATCTTACATGATAAATTTATAAATTGTTCTTCTACTGTCAAAGACATGATTATTATCAATAAGGATAAACAATGATGTGAAAATACTGATTTTTAAATCAAAATACTCAAGACCTTCCCTTACAAAATCCTCCCTATCAATTCTGATACAGCTTTACTTCCAATTTTGAATACTGAATACGCTCTGAAATCCAAAAACTATGAAGAAAATTTACAGCATTTTTATACTGTTTACGTGCCTTTTATTGAGCTATGAACTTAAAGCTAGTCATATTCTTGGAGGCAATTTTAGCCTTGTCAGAGGGAGTACACATGGTGCATTTACTTTAACAATGCACGTGTACTTTGATAAAGTACGTAGAACCCCCAATCAGGAAGATGATAGATTAAAAGTTGGTATTTTTAGGAAAAGGGATAATGTTCTGATGAGAACGCTAGTTTTATTTGCTAATGATTTGAATGGACAACCATTTGTTTACAACAACGCCGCTTGTGCTACTACCCAAGGTTTAGACATTGTCAATATTACTTATACACAAAATATACAGCTGGATCCAACTCAATATGCTGATGCAGAAGGTTATTATATTGTACATGATAGATGTTGTAGAAATGTAGCTAATAATATCCGTAATTCAGAAAATACTGGTATGCTGTTTTATTTGGAGTTTCCAGCTTTAAAGAAAAATGGAGCAGATTTTGTTAATTCTTCTCCAGAGTTTTCTTTTCCTAAAGGTGAATATATTTGTAAAGGACAGCCATTTAGTTTTGATAATTCTGCTACAGATGCCGATGGCGACCAATTGCGTTACTCTTTTGTAACACCTTACAGAGGGTTTAGCTCATCTGCAATGAGCAATAGTACTCCAGACCCAATTGGTACGTCTAATATACCAACCATTACGTGGAACAGTGGATATAGTGCCACAACGGCTATTCCAGCTGAAAGTCCGGGAATGAAGATTGATAATCAAGGCATAATTACGCTTACAGCTACCGAACTTGGGCTTTTTGTCTATTCTGTTTTGGTAGAAGAAATTAGAAATGGCGTAGTGATTGGGCAGACTCGAAGGGATTTTCAATTGAAAGTAATTGACTGTTTTGATGCTCCCGCAAAACCTGCTGTTTTCCGAGATTTAGCTCCTGTGAAAATTCACGCAACCACGATTGATTTTTGTGATTATGGTTTTGTTGAACTCGCTACAGAAATCAACAGCCGATATTTGTATCAATGGCAAAAAGATGATGTAAATCTTGTCAACGAAAATCGCTATAAAATAAGAGTGAATGAACCGGGAAAATACACGGTAATTATAGGTTATAATACGGGTTGTAGCGAAACATCTACTTCGGATGAAACCATCGTAAAAAAAGTAACAGGTGAACAATATGCTATTAATCCTGATGAAAAAAAGGTCTGTCTTGATGAAATACCAGTTAAACTAACGATTCAAAAACAAGATGGAAGTACTTTTGCAACAAGTGCTTATAGTTATTCTTGGACTCGTAATACCTTTGATGTCCCGAACAGTGACAGCCATGAAATAAATGTCAATTTATCAGGAGAATATAGAGCTAGAATGACTCAGATTGGCGGTATTTGCGAATATGAACCAATTGCCAAAGTAACAGTTTATGCTTTGCCCGATGCTTTGTTTACGAACAAAATAGATAAAAAAGTAATCTGCGATGGAGAAAGTATTCCACTTGTCGCCAATTTAGGATATAACCTAAAATACGATTGGTACAAAGATGATGTTTCCATCCAAAATTCTACTGTGAATAAATTTGATGTTAAAACATCTGGAATTTATAAAGTACTGGTTACGGATGAAAACAATTGTAAAAAAATGTCGGATACTTTAAAACTGACAGTCAATCCTTTAACGCCCATCAAATTTGATACAATTTTTCCTTTTTGTGGTACTGCTAATCTGAAACTTGATTTACTAAATTATGTGACTCCTTATGATGCTGCTATGGCAAAATTCATAGGCAGAGGTGTGAATGGTACAACTTTCTCGCCTTTGATTTATGGCGCTTCGCCAATTACTTATCAATACACCAATGGTTATGGTTGTGTTTCTAAAATCACTAGAATTACTTTTGTGGATTTGCCACCAAAAGTATTATTAGGCAACGATTTAGTGATTTTCAGAGGAGATACTATTACGCTAAAAAGCCAAGCAAGCGGAGGTTTTGATAATAATCTAACTTACGAATGGTCGCCAGCCAATAGTTTGAATAATGCTAATATTCCAACGCCAATAGCTTCGCCAATTGCAGATACTGAATATACTTTAAAAGTAACTTCATCCCTAAGTAATTGCACCAATAGTGATAATATTTTGGTGAAAGTCAAAGCAAAAATCATTGTTCCCTCAGGTTTTACACCCAATGAAGATAATGTAAACGACGTTTGGGTGTTAGAAGGTATTGAAGAATATCCCAAAGCTGAGGTGAAAATATATAACCGTTGGGGAGGTGAAATTTTTAGTACAATGAATTATTCTTCCAACCCTTTTAATGGACGAAAAGATGGCGAAAATTTGCCAGCGGCTACTTATTATTATGTTATCAAAGCGGATGAAGACATTCGTCCGATTACGGGATATTTAACCATTGTTCGATAATTTTTGAGAATAAACCAATAAAATGCAGGATTGAGATTAAATTTGCAGTTCGGGATACGCTTTTCTATCCTCAAAATCTAAATCATTATGCAGGGATTACTCGATCAACAGTTCAATGAAGGCGGTGTTGTAATTACTAAAGTAGATGACCTCATCAATTGGGCACGTCTTAGCTCGCTTTGGCCAATGGGTTTTGGTTTGGCTTGTTGTGCCATTGAAATGATGCAAACGATGGCTTCAGGTTATGATTTAGACCGCTTTGGCGTTTTCCCGAGACCTTCACCTCGCCAGTCGGATGTAATGATTGTAGCAGGAACGGTTACTTTCAAAATGGCTGACCGTATCCGTCGCCTTTACGAACAAATGCCTGAACCACGCTATGTGATTTCAATGGGAAGTTGTTCAAACTGTGGCGGTCCTTATTGGGAACATGGCTATCACGTTGTAAAAGGTGTTGACAGAATTATTCCAGTAGATGTATATGTGCCGGGTTGCCCACCTCGACCAGAAGCTTTGATTGGTGGATTTTTGCAATTGCAAGAAAAAATTAGAAATGAAAGTTTGGTTGCTCCCAAAGCATTATTAGAAATGGAAGCAGAAGAGGCAAGAAATCAAAAACCAGCCTTTGCAGTGAAAGCATAAACAAGATGAACATAGAGAACTTTAAAAATATTCTGATAGAAAAATTCGGAGAAGGAATCATTCTTCAAAGCGACCACCAAAGTATTGCTGTACCAACAGAAAGTATTGCGGAGGTTTGTCAATTGATGCTTGAGCACGAAGAATGTTATTTCGATATGCTTTCTTGTTTGACGGCTTTAGATAATGGCGTGGAAAAAGGCACGATGGAAGTAATTTATAATTTGTACTCCATTCCTTACGAACATAAATTAATGCTGAAAGTGATTTTTCCAAGAAATGAAAAAGGCGAAGCTTTACCAGATGTACCAACTGTAAGCCATATCTGGAAAACAGCAGATTGGCATGAAAGAGAAGCCTTTGATTTAGTAGGAATCAACTTTACAGGTCACCCAGATTTACGAAGAATTTTATTGCCAGAAGATTGGGACGGACATCCGCTCAGAAAAGATTATCAAGCACAAGAGTATTATCACGGCATTCAAGTAAAGTACTGATTTCAATTCAAAACCATGAAAATTAGCGTAGTTCTGATTACTTTCAATTCTGAAAAAACATTAACAAAAGTACTTGAAGCCGTAACTTGGGCAGATGAAATTGTACTGGTGGATTCTGGAAGTAGCGATAAAACGCTAAAAATTGCTGAAGCTTTTAAGGCAAAAGTAGTTTACAGAAAATTTGATAATTATGGGGTGCAAAAGAATTTTGCTACACTTCAAGCTTCAAACGATTGGATACTTTCTTTGGATGATGATGAAATTTTAAGTGATGAATTACAGGCTGAAATTCAAAATTTATCGCTTGAAAATGATGAATTCCAAGCTTATAAAATTCCTCGTTCTTTGATTTTTCTAGGAAAATTATTACGTTTTAGTGGCGAATACAAAAGACTTACATTAAGACTTTTCAATCGAAATTTTGGGAATTGGAATACTGAACACGTTCACGAAAGTGTAGCAATACAAGGCAAAATTGGTGTGTTAGCGAATCATATTTTACACGATAGCTACCGTGATTTGACCGATTACTTCAATAAATTCAATAAATATACTTCACTCGGTGCAAAAACGTTGGCTGAACGTGGGAAGAAAGCTTCCGTTTCAACCATCGTTTTGCGTTTCCCGATTACGTTCTTAAAAATTTACCTCCTCAAAGCTTCTTGCTTAGACGGCTACGCAGGTTTTATGTGGGCATTGCTTTCGGCAATGAATCCCGTCATTAAATATGCGAAACTGAAGGAATCAGAAAATCTTTAGTCGTCTTAAATTCAAAACCTTCTTTTTGTAAAAAAGCCATCAAATTATCGAATCGCTCCAACATTTTTTTACCGTTATTTCTGTGCAAATAAAATGGATATTTTGCTCCATTGGGTAAATCTGTATAATCTGTAAATTCCCAAGGATGAAAGTACAAATGCAAATAACCGTCTGCCTCCACTACTTTTTTGCATAAATAAAAGAAGTAAGACAATGGAAAATTATGAAAAGCAATCCAAAATAAAGGCACTCGCCAAGCAGGTGAAACCGAAGCTGGAAAGTGAATTAAATCATTCTGAGTAAAAAAAGTACGAGAAATATGTCGATAATCGTATCGACCCGGCAAATAAGTTGGATTGATTGACGCATTGTATAAATAACCCGCTTCCAACAAATCAGCATCCGAAACGGGTGCCATTCTTGGCATTCTGAAACCTACTACTTCTTGTTGCGTAATATTTTCTAAAATGGCTTTAGAAGTACTCAAATCCTCTTTTTTATGACTTGAATGATAATGATTATGCGAAGCAATTTCGTGCTTTTTACTTAGTTCTTTTATCTGTTCAGTTTTTGCCAAAGCATAAACGCCAGTGCAGTAAAACGTTGCTGTGGCATTGTACTTATCTAAAACAGAAGTAATGGTTTGTAAACCTTGATTGGAAGTAGCGATTTGCTCTTTCATTTCGGGTTTTCCACCATATTCAAAAGGCATATCAAACTCTTCTACATCAAAACTCAACAAGGCTATTTTCATGAATATTTTGTTCTTGTATAATGTACAAAGGTCTTTCTTTATTTTGGATTAAAATTTTACCAATATAAATTCCTAAAACACCGAGTACAATTAAGTTTAATCCTCCAAAAAAGGCAATCGTCATCAAGATGGAAGCCCAACCATCAACAGCTTGCCCGATTGCAAAACTATAAAGTACATAAGGCAAATACAAAAATGACATCAAGGCAAAAAAGAAACCAATATAAATTGCCGTATAAAGTGGCTTTATACTGAAGGAAGTAATACCCGCCAAAGCTAAACGCATCATTTTAGCGAAAGTATATTTACTTTCTCCAGCAAAACGCTTGTTGGCTTTGTATTTAATTGTTGCTTGGTCGTAACCAATCCATTGAATCATTCCTCTTAAAAAAACATCTTGCTCTTTTGATTTTTTTAAGGTTTCAGTTACTAGTCGGTCGATTAAACGGAAATCTGCTTGTCCAGGTTCTAACTTTAAATCACTTACTTTATTCAGTACTTGATAAAAACGTTTGCTCGATTGTTTTTTGAACCATGATAAATCTTGGTCTTCTTCACGAAGTGTGTTGACCATGTTTACTTTTTTCTTCAACCAAAGCTCAATCAAATCAGGAATCATTTCTGGTGGATGCTGTAAATCGCTATCCATCATAATAATGGCGTCGGCATTGATGGTATCAATCCCAGCTTTCAAAGCAATTTGTTGTCCGAAATTCCTAGAAAAAGAAAGGTATTTAACGGATTCATCTTTCTTCGCTAATGTTCTAATCACCGAAAGCGTATCATCTTTACTGCCATCGTTTACAAAACAAAACTCAAAAGAATAAGGAAGTTTATCAATTACTTTTTTTACGGCATGATAAAAAACTAAAAGATTTTCACCTTCATTGTACGCTGCCGAGAGGATACAAATGTTTAGTCTTGATTGATCCATAATGTTTTAATTTCTGAGGTTTCATCGAATAAGAGTTGGTAAATACAAGCAAACCAAACCAAGCAACATGGAAAGGCTTTGATTGAATACAGAATGATTTTCATCCGTAACCAATCGGGAAAAATATCAGTTGCGGTAAGCGAAGTCACCACCGTAACAGTAATAAGTAAAACCCAGACCCATTTTTGTATTGGAAAATCCTGTGTGATAAACCAAATTGCTACACCCGTTACCGCAATAATAAATGTTGGAGATTCGGATGAAGAAGAAAAAATAACTACAAAAATGGACAGGGAGGCAAGGTATCTTAATTGAAAGAGTATGTTTTTATATTGTTTGAATCTTAATAAAGGCATTACTTGTAAAATAAAACCTGGGATAATAAAAAATAGATTAGACAGCTGTGGAAAACCACCTACTCGTCTGACCAAACCCATCAGCGAAACATCTTGCATACTTGTTCCCATTCCATTTTCAACACCTTGGTTTTGGATGTTTTTATGCACCAAACTGTTGTACCAATCTAAGTAAGATTGTACGATAAAAGAAGGAGAACTAATTGCCATCGGCAACACAAACAGTACAATTGCCCATAAAAAACAATAAGCAATGTATTTGATTTTGCTTTCTGAAAATACCCAAAATGCTAAGCCTACAATTCCGTACAGTTTCACAAAAGCACCAAGCATCACAAACAATGTTGCCCAAATTACTTGGTCTTTTTTGACAAAATGCCAAGAGAAAATAATAAAAGCAACCACCGTAGGGTTCACCTGAACACTATGAGAAGAAGTATTCAAATCAACTAAACAAATGGCTAATAAAATCCATTGATAGGCTGGTTTTATTGGTAATAAGGTAAGTGCTTTATACAGTGCAAAGGCTTGTAAACAATTCCAAAGTGGTATGCCAATTCCATTAGGAATATAAGTAAAAGGCATAATGATTAAGCTAAACAATGGCCCATAATGATTGCTATCAAAGTACTCTTTGGGATAGAGATCATATAAATTTAAGCCTTCAATTAGATGGTGATATACACCTGTGAAAATATTATAATTGTTTACTTCGCCTAACCTCCATTTAAGAAACCCAGCAAGAGCAGGCGTAAAAAACCATAAAAAGGGGAAAAGCTTACGCTTGTCTTTAAATACGGAAAGTATCATTTAAATCAGTATATATTTATATTAGCAATTAGTGTTATAACAATAGAATCTTCCTGAATCGACCTGATTTTTGGGTATTCTCCCAACATTTTAGCCAGAAAAACTATAGCAAAGTGCTATAATGGACGTTAAATCGGTCAAGAAGGTTGGATTTAAAACAATAAAAAGAATGAGAGAAATGCTTAATAGCATTGCGCTGGAAGATTTGGTTTGAGAAAACCTTTTGCCGGAAAGAGTAGAAAGTAAATTCTACCTGATAAAACCTCAACCCGAAAACAGGTAAAGGTCTTAATGGTTGTAAAGACAATTTCATAAAAGCAATTAGTATATATTAAAGAGATTTCAAAGCCTTAGTGAGAGCTTATATACAAAATTAGTATTAATCTTTTACAATTTAGTGATTTTTAGCTAATCCTTCAAGTACTATATTGCAGATATAATGTTCTAGCAAAATAGTCAACACATTTTCACTAAATTTGTATGAGTTATTTTTAATTAACGTTCAAATCTGAAACAATTTTCATTGAAAACTTACTTTCGTATTCTTCAATATGCTGAGTCTTTAAGAGCCTTCGCATTTCCATATTTTATTCTTTCATTGCTTGCAAGTTTATTCGGCATTCTAAATTTTACTTTACTGATTCCTTTACTTGATGTACTTTTTGATAAAGTGCAAATGGTTGATTTACAGAAATTTAGTATTAAGCCTGAGTTCTCGCTTGAATCTGATTACTTTAAAGAGATTTTCAATTATTACTTCTATCAAATCATTGGTTTATATGGCAGAATGGGCGCTTTGAAGTTTGCCTGTGTTGCCATTGTGGTATCGGTAGTTTGTTCAAATATCTTTCGTTACTTCTCACAAAGAATTCTCAAAACCGTAGAAGCACAAACCATTGCTTCCTTGCGCCAAGCTATTTTCGAGAAAACACTTAATCTACATTTTGGGTTCTTCAATAATGAAAGAAAAGGAAACCTGATGGCGCATCTTACTACTGATGTTCAAGAAGTTGAAAATTCTGTTGGAAGAGCCTTCACGGCAAGTTTTAAAGAAGTATTTACCTTAGTAATGTACTTTGTTTTCTTGTTCAATATGTCGGTGAAGCTGACGCTTTTCTCTTTATTAATTTTGCCAATTTCGGGTGGAGTAATTGCCACGATAAGTCGTCGTTTACGTCGTGCGGCTCGTGAAGTACAAGAACGCCAAAGTGCAATGATTGGCACGCTCGACGAAGTATTCGGCGGAATGAGAATTGTAAAAGGTTTCAATGCCGAAAAAGTAGTTGCTGAAAAATTCAAGGAACAAAATTATGGCTATAAATCTGCTGTCTTGCGCATGGTCTATCGTCAAGAAATGACTTCACCAGTTTCAGAAGCTTTGGGCGTAACCGTTATCGCTGGAATTTTATTATACGGTGGTTCGTTGGTGATTAACAACGACGAAAGCTTAAGTGCTTCTACCTTTATTTCGTTCATTATTCTGTTTTCGCAAGTGATGCGACCGGCCAAAGTAATTGCAGATGCTTTTAGTGGCGTACAAAGAGGAATTGCTTCGGCAGAAAGAATCTTGAAATTGATTGATACTGTTCCTGCCATTCAAGATGCCGAAAATGCTGTTGCTATTCCAGAATTTAAGGAAGAAATAGAATTCAAAAATGTAAGTTTTGAATATCAAGAGGGACGAAAAGTGTTGGATAATATTTCTTTCAAAATCCAAAAAGGAAAGACTATTGCTTTGGTGGGAACTTCGGGCGGAGGAAAATCAACGCTTGCCGACCTTGTTCCAAGATTTTACGACCCAACGGAAGGACAAATTTTGATGGATGGTGTCGATTTAAAACAAATTACCCAAGCTTCTTTAAGTAAGCAAATAGGAATCGTTACACAGGAATCTATTTTGTTTAATGACACTGTATCGAACAATATTACCTTTGGTTCGGTAGCGACTGATGCCCAGATTGAAGAAGCTGCCAAGATTGCCAATGCGCATCAATACATTTCACAATTGGCTGATGGTTATCAAACTTTTATTGGCGACCGTGGCGGTCGTTTGTCGGGAGGACAACGCCAGCGTTTGAGTATCGCAAGAGCGGTTTTGAAAAATCCTCCAATTTTAATTCTGGACGAAGCCACCTCTGCCTTAGATACGGAATCAGAAAAATTAGTGCAAGAAGCCCTGACGCATTTAATGAAAAACCGTACTACTTTGGTAATTGCCCACAGACTCAGTACAATTCAACATGCAGATGAAATTTTGGTCATCAATCAAGGGAAAATCGTAGAAAGAGGCACACATCATGAGCTTTTAGCCAACGAAAATGGTTTCTATAAAAAGTTGAACAGTATGCAGGAAGCATAAATATCCTTAGCGGAAAATTATTTTTGAATTGCGTAAGATTCAATATCCTTAGCGGAAAATTATTTTTGGATTGCGTAAGATTCAATATCCTTAGCGGAAAATTATTTTTGGATTGCGTAAGATTAAATAGTCTCAGAGGAAAATTATTTTTGGATTGCGTAAGATTAAATAGTCTCAGAGGAAAATTATTTTTGGATTGCGTAAGATTAAATGGTCTCAGAGGAAAATTATTTTTGAATTGAGTAAGATTCAATAGCCTTAGCGGAAAATTATTTTTGGATTGTGTAAGATTCAATAGTCTTAGCGGAAAATTATTTTTGGATTGAGTAAGATTGAATGGTCTCAGAGGAAAATTATTTTTGGATTGAGTAAGATTGAATGGTCTCAGAGGAAAATTGTTTTTGGATTGTGTAAAATTCAAAGCAGATTACAAGACAGTCGCACGAGTTTCCAAATGTAAAAAAATGTAGTCATGGAAAAACACGCACAAGAAAGTTGCCCAAGATGTGAAAAGCTGTTTATCTGCAAAGTAAACAACATTTTGGAATGCGATTGCATGAAAGTAAACCTCACAAAAAAACAAATAGAGTACATCGCCGACGTCAGTCAATGGGAATTTGACGGTGCTTGTTTATGTAATAACTGTTTAGAAGAACTGAAAGCAATTTCGGATTTGTGATTTCAGAAGTCGGATTTTTAAACAGATTCTCCAGTCTTCCGTTTAAAATCTTACATATTGTTCTTTTCGTCTTTAATCTTCAGTCTTACTTCTTGCTTCTAAAATCTTGCTTCTTGTATCTTGCATCTCAAACATTCTTTACACAAATTTCATCCATATCAGGGCAAGCCTGTGATTGAAAATGAATAGTTTTGCTGAAAATCTCCAAACAATCAGCAAATGAAAAAAACATTTTATTCTCTGCTATTAACGCTTTTGATAAGTACTTCTATGAGCAGTTTTTCCCAACAAAAACTTAATGTAATGACCTTCAATATTCGTCTGGAAACGGTTCAGGATGGAGAAAACCAATGGTCAAAACGCAAAGAAAATCTTAGCAGTATGCTTGAGTTTTACGAAGCAGATATTTGTGGAATGCAAGAAGTATTAGTCGGACAAATCAGAAACCTAAGTACTTTATTACCAAGCTATGCTTATGTAGGCGTTGGTCGTGATGATGGCAAAGAAGCGGGTGAATTTTCACCTATTTTTTACAAAAAAGACAAATTTACAGTATTAGAAAGCAATACTTTTTGGTTAAGTCAAACGCCAGAAGCACCCAGTAAAAGTTGGGATGCTGCCTTGAATCGTGTAGTGACTTATGCCAAATTCAAAGACAATAAAACGAAAAAAGTATTTTATGTTTTCAACACACATTTCGACCACATCGGACAAGTAGCTCGTCGTGAAAGTGCAAAAATGTTAGTCGCAAAAATCAAGGCAATCGACCCAAAAATTCCAGTGATTTTAACAGGAGATTTCAACAGTACTCCACAAGAAGAGCCAACAATTATTATTAACGAAGGTTTAATAGATGCACAGAAAGTAACAAAACAGCCACATTTCGGACCAATCAGTACATTTAATGGTTTTCAGGCAAAAGAAATTGAAGGTAAATTAATTGACTATATTTTCCTGAACACTGATAAAATTAAAGTATTAAAGCACGGAACATTAAGTAATACTTGGAACGGTCGCTTTGCATCTGACCACCATGCTGTGTTTGCGGAATTGTTGTTTTAGTTTTTGGCTTTCGGATATCGGTCTTCGGATGTTGGCTTTCGGCTTTTTAGACGTATTAATTTTAGATAAATTATAAAAATCTGAAATTACAAATCCGAAAGCTGATGACCGAAATCCGAAGACCGAAATCCGACAGCTATAACAAAGCTTTCACCATTCTATCTTTCCCAAAGAAATCTTTGATTACATCTACACTTTTAAAACCCTCTTTCCAGAATAATTCAGCTGTTTCTAAACCGAAAGTTTGGTTGATTTCTACGATACAAAAACCATTTTCAGTTAAATGTTTTTTTGCAAATTTGGCAATGGCTTTATAAAAAATTAGCGGATTTTCGTCTTCCACAAAAAGAGCCAAATGCGGTTCAAAATCTAAGACATGATTTTCCATTTCTTGCTTCTCTACATTCATCACATAAGGTGGATTTGAGAGAATAATATCAAAAACAGGCAAAGAATCATGCACTGATTCATCTAAAAAATCTACTTTTTCAAAGTTTACATTTACTTCATTCAACGTAGCGTTTTGCTTCGCCATTTTCAAAGCTTCATCCGAAATATCAAAAGCCGTCACGACGGAATGTTGAATATTGCCAGCAACAGAAATAGCAATACAGCCCGTTCCCGTACCAATATCAAGCACCTTTGGACTTGAAGAAATCATTTGCTTTTTCACTAAATCCTGAAAAGTATGTATCGTTAATTCAACCAATTCTTCCGTTTCTGGTCGTGGAATTAAAGTGGCGGGACTTACTTTGAAAATTCTACCATAAAATTCTGTTTCGCCAATAATGTACTGAACAGGTTCATGTTGTTTGATTCTATGAATAATTTCTTGATAATCGAAATCTTTTTTCAGCGGATTGTCCAACAAAATATCTGTTTTAGAAATACCTTGAAAGTGTTCTAAGAGTAAATAAACGATGCTCTTCGCTTCGTTTTCATCGTAAACAGCGTTAATTTCGGAGAAAAGTTCTTGGAATATTTTTTTTGCGGACATACAGGTTATCAATAAAATTTATGCAAAGTTACGAAGAATATTACGCCAAGTCTGCTGAAATGTGGATGGCTCGTGCATTACAATTGGCTCGTTTGGGAGCGGGAACGGTTTCGCCGAATCCGATGGTGGGCTGTGTAATTGTGCATGAAGGCAAAATTATTGGCGAAGGTTGGCATAAAAAATATGGCGAAGCTCATGCAGAAGTAAATGCTGTAAATTCGGTTGAGGATAAATCTTTGTTGCCCAAATCGGAGGTGTATGTGACGCTTGAACCATGTTCGCACTTCGGTAAAACGCCACCATGTGCAGATTTACTGGTAAAACATCAGGTAAAAAAAGTAATTATTTGTAATGTAGATTCAAATCCATTGGTTGGCGGTAAAGGAATTGCCAAGCTAAAAGCTGCTGGAATCGAAGTTGAAACGGGAATTTTGGAAGCAGAAGGAAGAACTTTGAACAAGCGTTTTTTTAATGCTATTGAGAAAAATCGACCATACATTGTTTTGAAATGGGCAGAAACGGCTGATGGTTTTATTGCCAAAGAAAATTTTGAGGCTGTACAAATTTCTAATCCACTTTCCAGAAGATTTGTGCATAAAATGCGAAGCGAAGAAGATGCGATTATGGTTGGTACAAATACCGCTCGCTACGATAACCCAGCCTTGAATACTCGTTTCTGGACAGGCAAAAATCCTTTAAGAATTGTGTTAGACAAAAATCTTACTTTACCCAAATCCTTAAAGATTTTCGATAACTCTCAGCTAACGATTTGCTATAATTTGCTTGAAAATAAAGTAATAGAAAATACTTCTTTTGTAAAAATTGAAGAAGCAGATTTACTCAAAAACATCATTCAAGATTTAGCGACAAGAAAAGTCCAATCGCTGATTGTAGAAGGCGGAAGTACTTTACTTCAAGGTTTTATTGATACCAAACTTTGGGACGAAGCCATCGTTTTGAAAAGTAAAAAAGTATTACAATCAGGTATTTTAGCACCAAAAATTGAAGGGAGTATTACCGAAATTTCGGATTTGGACGACGATAAATTAATTACGATTTTCCGCTAACTACTTTCAAGCCCACAATGCCGACGGTAATTAGCATCAGGAAAAAAGCTTCAGGCCAATTGAGTTTTTCGTGAAAGAAAAGTATTTCGGCAATCTTAATAAAAATTAATGCTGATGCAGTCCAAACAGCCATTGCTGTTGCGGTTGGAATAGTTTTTAGTGCGATTGAAAAAAAGTAAATATTGCCGATACCAAAAACGATATAACCCAATAAAGGAATAATTTTTAAAATCCCTTCCATCTCCAAATACTTGTGAAGTGGAAGGGATTTTATGTCTTTAAAACTGAGAAATTTCAGCGAAAATGTCCATGCTGATTCAAATAAAGCAGCAATTAAAATATAAATCCAAGCCATTTATTTGAGGTCAGAATGATGATTGTGAGATTCAGGTTTTTCTTCGTTTTTGTGTTCTATACTTCGATAATTCATCGTGGAGTTTTCAACCAAAAAGTAATGTTCGATATCTTCCATCCAATGGTTGATTTTCTTTAAGATATTCGGACGCAAATTGTAATACCAAGAAAACCATTTGTGGCGAAGTAATTTCTTTTCATCAAAACGCTTTACTGAAAAGGCATGTTGTAAGAAATAATCTTTCGGATAATCGTAGTACAATCCCCAGTTTTCTCGTTCATTCCCTGGTTTATGTCCCGGGAAATATGCTGTACCAAAAAGATAATCCCAGAAAGCAAATTTGGTAGAAAAATTAGCATGAAATACTTCTTGATAATTGGCGTGATGCCATAAATGTAATTCTGGAGAATTGAAAATATACTTCCATTTTCCCATTTTAACATTGATATTCGCATGAATAAACATACCAAAGACAGCGTCTAATAATGCTTTAATCGGTAGAACGGCTGGGTCGGCACCGAGTACGATAATGGGTAAAAACTCGATGGTTTGATTGATGATAATTTCGACAACGTGTGAACGAGAACCTTCCAGAAAATCTACTTCTTTGCCTGAATGATGTGCTTCGTGTGTTCTCCAGAAAAATTTATTAGAATGCTGAAAACGATGAAACCAATAAATATAAAAATCGTGAGTAATCAAAAAGAAAAGTACTTGAGCTGGAACCGACCAATGTTTTACAAATTGGTAATCGGACCAATCGAAATGAACATTAATTGGCTGAATGATATAATCAAAAATAAGGATTTTAAGAAAGTAACTTTGAATGATTGTGTACCAAACCAAATCCACCCAAAAGCCTTCCCTGAAAAATTTGAGTCCTTTTCGATAAGGATAAAGTCGTTCCATGAGGATGATAAAAATTATCCAACAGACAAGTATCGAAGTGGTTATTGTTAAGAGATTCATATTGGTTGTGATTTTTGAAGCGCAATCAAGAAAAATACTGATTCAATTGTGCAGAAAACAGACTGTATTTAATGATAAAGTAAGCTAATATTTTGCTGTTAAATATCTTATTTTTCTCAATAGGGATGAACTTAAGCCCATCCCTATTGAGAAAAATTGTGGAAATATACGCTCAAAACTAAACAGAATACTCTGCAGAAATATGTTTTCTTAATTTTTTCATTTGAGAAATTTCAGCTTCATATACTTTTTTGATACCATCACCCGCAGCGATTTCTACGTCACGAATGTCTTTTACCAAGCGAGCCAAACCTTGTGGTTCAACAGAAGCAGCGTGGTCTGAACCCCACATGGCACGGTCTAAAGTAAAGTGACGTTCTACAAATGTAGCTCCTAAAGCAACAGCCGCAACGGTTGTAGCCAAACCAGTTTCATGACCAGAGTAACCGATTGGAGTGTCTGGAAACATTTCGCCCAAAGTTCTAATCATACTCAGATTCAATTCTTCTGGTTTACAAGGATAAGCCGAAGTAGAATGAGCAATCATTAATGGATAATTTTCATCGAAATTTTTAATGAAAGCTACCGTATCTGTAATTTCTTTTACGGTTGACATTCCCGTTGAAATCATCAATGGACGACCCGTGTGAAGTATTTTTTCAATTAATTCTAAATCCGTTAAAGAAGCCGAAGCCAATTTGTATAAAACTGGACTGAAATGTTCTAAGAAATCAACAGAATCCACATCCCAAGGCGAAGCGAACCAGTCGATACCTCTTTGTTTAGCGTGTTGGTCGATGGCAGAATATTCCAAATTGCCAAATTCAGTTTTACGTTTGTAGTCGATGTACGACATTCTTCCCCAAGGAGTATCTCTTTGGATTTCCCATTGATCAAGTGGAACACATAATTCTGGAGTTCTTTTTTGGAACTTTACAGCATCCGCTTTTGCATTTGCACCTTCGTCAACTAATTGTTTCGCAACGTCTAATGAACCATTATGATTGATTCCGATTTCGGCAATAATGTAGCATGGCTGACCTTTACCGATAACTTTTCCTGATGATAATGTAACGTTTTTCATTTGTAATGTACATAAAAACCCCCTGACCCCCAGAGAAGAGTTTGTTAGAAAAGTATTGATGTCTTGGGGATAAGAGATTGTTCAAATATCATATTTTGGACAATCCCTAAAAGACATTATGGTTAAAATATTTTTATGAAATTCGATTAAGATTGTGCAGCGATGATTAATTCAGCAAATTCTCTGAAACAACCTTCACCACCCTTATTTTCGCAGATATAGTCGGCAACTTCTTTGGTAAAACTAATAGCATCGCTTGGACAAGCAGTTAATCCTACATTTTGCATAATTTCAATATCATTCACATCGTCGCCGATGTAGGCAATGTTATTTTTGGTCAGATTTCTGTTAACCATAATTTGAACCAACACAGCCAATTTATCTTTGATACCCAAATGCAATTCAGTAATCTTGAGCTTTTCGGCTCTTTTGGCAACCGAAGGAGATACTTCTCCTGTAATAATCGCTGTTTCAACGCTTGCTAATTTGCGAAGTCTTTCAACACCCATTCCATCACGGATATTGAATTTTTTTAATACTTCACCATTTTCGCCATAATAAACGCCCGCATCCGTCAACACGCCATCACAATCGGTAATGAGTAATTTAATATGCTTGGCTTTTTCGTGTAAGCTCATGTTTATATCAATTGTGATTGAGTGAATTGTGAATTAGTGATTGATTTTAAAATTTTGAGTTAGTGAGTGGTGAATTAGTGATTCGTTTTCAATTGTGATTGAGTGAATTGTGAATTGGTGAGTTATTTTTTTTACTTATGATTAAATTTCAATCTTTTACTTTTTTAATCACTCAATCACAATTCACTAATTAACAACCCACTCAATCATAATTCATAACTCAAAAATTCATAATTAAATAGCTGTCCATCCGCCATCTACGACTAAGTTTGCGCCTGTCATGTATGCTGAAGCGTCGGAAGCTAAGTAAATTAATGCACCTTGATAATCGCTTGAAGTCGCCATTCTTCCAAGAAGAGTTTTGGCTGAATAGTTTTTTACGAAATACTCATCTTGCGAATTTTCTACACCACCCGGAGAAAGCGTGTTTACTCTCACGCCTTTGTTGCCCCAGTAAGCTGCCAAATAGCGAGTAAAATTGATGATTGCTCCTTTGGTAGTTGGGTACGATGGCGATTTGAAAAACAACTGCTCGCCAGCTTCGTTGCGGTAAATACTTTGGTCTGGTCCAACGATTCCGTAGGTAGAAGCAATGTTGATGATGCTTCCACTACCTTGTTCTGCCATTACTGTTCCAAATACTTGTGAGCATAAAAACACGCCCAATACATTTACTTCTAAAGATTTGCGGAATGATTCTAATGGATATTTTTCAAAAGCAGAAAGCGAAGCCGCCAATTCTGGATTTTCAAACATATCGTTGATAGCGGCATTGTTCACCAAAATATCAATCGAACCGAAGCGAGCTAAAATTTCATTTTTTGCGTCTATCAAAGAGGTTGCATTCGTAACATCAATATTTACTCCCAAAGTATTTTCTCCCAATGTTTCAGCAAAAGCTTTTGGATTCGCTTGAGCGATGTCTGCCACTACAACATTTGCTCCAACTGCCTTTAAGGCTTCACAATGCTTCTTTCCGATAAGTCCAGTTCCGCCTGTAACAATTGCCGTTTTTCCGACCAATGAAAACAGTTGAGTAATGGGACTTGTATTTATATTTTCCATAAAATGTTATCTCTAAAAAACAATCAGATAAAGCGGTTTTGTAATAAAGCTATTTTTCAATACTTCAATGCAGTAATGAAAATTCATCATTCAAAACTCATAATTCATAACTTGATTAGGCTTTTGCCAAAGCAGGCTTAATATTATAATTGCTTGTTTTTCTGAAAACAGCTTCTAATACTTCACCTTTCAAGTACGATTTTACATCTTTACTTTCAATGGCTTCTTTCAAAATTGGCATTACTTCACGGTAAGCCGAAAGCGTGTACTGAATATCTTCATCTGAATGACTGAAACACATGTTATGAAAACCTGCCCACAATACGCCACGCTTAATCATTTCTTGTTGCATCAAAGCTTTTACTTCTAAACCATTGCCAGCTTCTGGAGCGAAAGTTACCATTGAACGGCAGTTATAACCGATACATTTTGTCATGTTTTCTAAACCAAATTCTTTAGCGATTTCGTTGTAACCGTCTTTGATAATTCCACCTTTTTCATCTAAATAAGCAGGTACGTTTTTATCTCTGATTTCTTTGATGGTAGCAATACTTGCCGCCAAAGAAAGTGCTTCGCCTCCGAAAGTTGTGTAGCTAAATACTTCGCTGTTGAACAATTCCATTACGTCTGCACGACCTGTCAATAAAGCAATTGGCATTCCGTTGGCACAGGCTTTTGAGTAAACTGCTAAATCTGGAGTAACCTTGAAATACTCTTGAGCTCCACCCAAAGCAATGCGGAAGCCTGTCCACATTTCATCAAAAATGAGTAAAGTGCCATTTTCACGACAAACTTGTGCTAATTCTTGTAAGAAGTTATTTTGTGGTGCTTCAAAAATGAAAGGTTCAAGAATGATGGCGGCGACGTCTTCGTCCAAAGCTTCTTTAATTGCTTGAATATTGTTGTATTCAAAAGTATAAGTCATGTTTTGGATGGCTTCTGGAATACCTGCATTACGGCTTGTAATACCGATATACCAATCGTGCCAACCGTGATAACCACAACAGAAAATCTTCTCACGACCTGTAAATGCACGAGCCACACGAATGGCTGCCGAACAAACGTCCGCACCAGTTTTCGAGATTTTTACGGCTTCTGCATTAGGAATTACCTCTTGAATTAATTCAGAAAGTTCTACTTCTAAAGGGTGCATCAACGAGAAAGTGATACCATCTTCCAATTGCTTTTTGATGGCTTCGTCCACCGCTGGATAAGTATAACCCAAAGAAAGTGGGCCAATCGCAGCGTTGAAATCAATATATTCATTACCATCAACATCCCAAACGTGCGAGCCTTTTCCTTTCTGCAAATACTTTGGTGCAACACCTTTTGTAAATTGACCTGGCCCTTTGGCAAGTGTTTGTGTGATGGGCTTTTGTACTTTTAAAGCTCTTTCGTACCAACTATCCGACTCCGTGATATTTGGATAATTTTCGTTAGATTGTATTGTATTGGGCATTTTTTTAGGACTTTAAGATGAAAGACACAAGATTCAAGACAGAAGAAGCTTTGAGCCTTGAGCTATCTGAGCAAAAACTCAAAGCTCATTGCTCATAGCTTATAGCTGATAACTCACAGCTACTTCCAATATTTTCTCTGCCATTTGTTTTCCTGTGAAACCTTCGTATTCTAATACTTCATTCAAGCGTGCTGGTTTGAACCATTTTTCGTTCAAAGCAATCGGTAAAACATCGGCTGTCATTCTATTTTTCAACAATGTTTCTGCTACGATACTGTACAAACCGCCTGTTAAAAAATGGTCTTCAATCGTTACAATTAAATCTGATTGTTGAGCCGCTTTAATGATTGCTTTTTCATCCACTGGTTTCAAACTTCTCATGTTGATTAAACCCACAGATTTACCTTGTTCACGCAAGATTTCAGCGGTAATCAAGGCTTGTTCAAACATAAAACCATAAACTAAAATCGTCACGTCTGTACCTTCTGAAATGATTTCAGCTTTACCAATTTCAAAATTTGTATCGTGCTGATACTTGGCTGGTCTTGTACAAATACGCACATAAGCAGGATTTGGTGTATTCCAGATTTTAGGTAACATCGTCACTAAATCGCTTTCGTCGGCAGGAGCAAAAACCTGCATATTCGGAATACCACGCATGATACTTACGTCTTCAATCGCTTGGTGTGTTGGTCCATTTCCATCCGATAAAAAACCCGGAATAAAACTGCTCAACTTTACGGGAAGATTGGCAATACCTGCATCAGTACGGATAAATTCAAAAGCTCGCATCGACAAAAATGCCGACAAAGCATGAACTACTGGAATGCGTCCACGTAAAGCTAAACCTGCGGCAGCTCCCAACATCGTTTGTTCGGTGATACCTGTATCTATAAATCTTTTTCCCAAAACTGCTGGTAGGTTTCTCACCAAAGCACGGTTTTCGGCAGTCATTACCACAAATCGCTCGTCAGCAAGGGCTGTATTTTTTAATAATTCTTCGTACATGATTTTTTAATTTTTAGCTTTTAGCTGTGAGCCTTGAGCTATGAGCTTTTTTAGTTTTTTTAGCCTTGAGTAATATTTCATTGAACTCATAGCTCACGGCTCATAGCTCAAAGCTTACAGCTAAAAACTTATCTAACCACCAACACCTCTGATTCAATATTTGCTGAATGAACGCCATGTAATTCTTCCATCAATTGTGAAACCTCATTTTCAGAGAAATTACAGAACCAGCGGTCGGCACGAGCTTCAATACTTGGTAAGCCTTTTCCACGAACAGTATCAGCAATAATAACATTGAGTTTACCTTTCTGGTCAGCAATGGCTAAAAATGCTTCTTCTAAATCTTGGAAATTATGTCCATCTATTCTTTGAACATTTGCTCCAAAAGCCTTGAATTTATCCGCTAAAGGTTCTAAAGGAATTAAATCTTCCGTGGCAACATTCGCTTGAAATTGGTTGCGGTCGATTACAAAAATGAGGTTATCTAATTTGTAAGCATTCGCCACCAAAACGGCTTCCCAACAAGAACCTTCATTCAATTCTCCATCGCCCAAAATACAAACGATTTTGTTTTCTGTACCTCTGATTTTACAATCTAAAGCCACGCCCAACGAAACTGCAGGAAGGTGTCCCAACGAACCAGAATGAAATTCAATGCCCGGAATTTTGGTGTTTGGATGCCAGTAAATATTATCGGATGTAGAAAGATGATTTTGTAAACGATTAGCCTCTAAAATACCCATTTCAACCAAAGTGCCATACAAAGCAGGTACATCATGTCCTTTTGAAAGAAACAGATAATCACGGTTGGGGTCGTCGAGGTTTTCTTTGCTAATATTTAAAAAGTCGTTGTAGAGATAAACCATCAAATCGGTAGCTGAAAGGGACGCTCCTACAAAACAACCGCCATCGGTGGACATTCCGATGATGTGCTCACGTACTCGCAAAGCGATACTTTTTAAGGTTTCTAATTTTTCTTCGGTCATTTTATTTATTTGGAATTTACGCTAAATGCTCAATTTGGTTTGCTCTTGTGAAATGGTTTTCAGTTCACCTAAATGATTTCTATACCAATTTACGCC
Source organism: Arcicella rosea (assembly GCF_040543805.1). NCBI lineage: Bacteria > Pseudomonadati > Bacteroidota > Cytophagia > Cytophagales > Flectobacillaceae > Arcicella > Arcicella rosea. The sequence continues at coordinate 439,437 of NZ_JBEUMS010000001.1, read as the reverse complement.
AGCAAAATGTTGGTTGATTTCATAGATTTCAGGTTTTTCTTGCAGAAGTGTCAAAATATCATCTAATGAAAATCGAGGATTTTGTGGATATAATTCTTCAAACACTCGTTTGATAAATAAGTAATCTTCATGATAATCAATCGTAAAACGATGCGACATCGAGTAATCTAAATTCGTTTCCCAAACTACATTCGCCAAGCGAAATTTATCTGGATTTTCCCAGAAATAAGGCGTTGTATGTTCTAACTCTAAAGGTCGAACTGCTTCTTGCCAAGCTTTACTCAGTGCTTCCGAAGTCATGATTTCCACATCATTACCATCTGGATAAGTAGCAGGATGGAGGTTACTCACAAAATCATATTTTCCTTCGTTTTCAACATAAAAATCCAATACTTTATCCACAATACGTGGGTCAATCAATGGACAATCAGAAGGTATTTTGATAATAATATCAGCATTGGTTAACTTCCCAACCTGATAATGTCTATCTAATAAATTATTCAAACTTCCACGGAAACAAGTAATGTTTTTTGTTTGACAAAAAGTTTCAATAACATCATCTTGTTGGTCTTCAGAAGTAGCAATTACAATTGTTGCTTTGTGTTTAATTTGCTGCAAACGCTCTATCATTCTATAGAGGAGACTTTCGCCCAAAATGGGTAATAAAACCTTTTTGGGTAATCTACTCGACGACATACGTGCTTGAACAACAATAGTAATGGCAGTCATTTATATTATTTTAAATGTTATTGAAAGACTAATTCTGACTGAACAGCTTTGTATTGATATGTTTTGACAAAATCTTCTTTTTTACCTTTGAAAGCTAAAAAATCACGACAAACCTGAGCAATATTTTTAGCAGAAGTACCTTTGTTTTGAATAGGCATTTGTCTTTCTAATTCTTCTTTATCGAAATAAGAATGTACTTTTTTACCCAATGCCATACCAACATACACTGCTGATGAATATTGTGTGATGAATTCTTCGCAATTAGCAATCATCGGATTAATATTTCCAGAAGTATAAATCAAAGTTCCTTCAGGCGTATTTTCTTTGATTTCAGCAACAGCCCTTTCCATAATTTCGTTAGGATGAAGTTTGAAGATGAGTTGTCTTCCAGCGGCTTTTTCTACACAATCTTTAATAAATCCAATTCTATCTTCGGGTCTGAAACATTCTCTGCTATCAGAAGTCGCTACTAAAACATAATCATGTAGAGGAAAATCGTTCTCCAAATATTGTTCACAATTATCAAAATTTGGAATGCCAGTTACTAAGATTTTATGAGCCTTAGTGCCAATGTTAGAGAAGCGTTCTTTGTAACCTTTCGAAGCTGCACAGTAAATATCACAAAGATTTGAAGAACCATTTAATGCAGTACCAATTGCCCAATAGCGAGGAAGATTTAATTTTTTGATGATTTTACTGAAAAAGTTATACTCATCAACCATTCCTTCTTGTACCCAAATAGTTTTTCTTTGAAGTAATCTATCAGGAATAATCATATCAGAACAATAAACGACTAAATCGTATTGATTTTTTTTGGCCTTATAATCCATTTGAAGACCATTTTCAAGGCAAAATTTTTCAGAATTCGCTTTAAATTGACCAGACAAAACCGTTTTTGCTAAAAAATCAGTTTTATCAAGTACCCATTGTATGAAGGGCGAATCCACAAAAATTTGACTAAACCAACAATCATATTCAGGCAATTGCTTCGCAATTTGATGCATTTGAGTCGTTTGGTTGATTGAACCCGTGATGAATAATATCTTCTTTTGCATAAATGATTTGTGTTGGATTTAAAACAAAATTATCAAGCAAGTATTAGGTTAATATTATCCTGAAATTAAGTATTTGGTAAGTTTTCAAGATAATCAACGCAATTATAAATTCATGTGGTTAGTCAAATGTAAAGTAAAGTTACAGATTAGTCAATAAAATTGTTTAATCTGTATATATAGCAAAAATGACTAAAGAATAAGAGATAGATTAAGTATTTGATATTCAGTTGTTTATTAGAAATCGAATCGCATTCTAAATCTTATTGTTGGGTTGGCGCTAACATTTGGGTTTTCCAAGTAACTCAAACGTTTTACCAAGTCTAGTCTTAATACTTTAAAAATATTTTCAATACCAAAACTCATTTCCATATAAGGTTTCTTTTCTAATGAAAAGGTACTAGCTTTTCCATTTTCATCGGTAGGCATTACCAATAAACCATTTCCCGCAGTGGCTTTGTTTTGGTCGCTGAGTTTTCCAATCAAGCCTTTAAATGTAATTACTTCTCTCAGTTTTAATTTTCTGATTAGCGGTAATTTATTGAAAATGAATCCATTAAAATGATGGTCGATAAATAACGCTCCATATTGGTCACTCACAAATTCCAAGAAATTCATTAAGTTATAAGCTTCAGGCTGATAAGCATACGTTTGGTTGGCTCTATGAATTGTCAACAACGCAAAAGGGAGAGGATTAAACGTTTTACCACCTTCCAAAGCCACATCCGTATAACCAATTGGTGGAATGTAAATTCTTTTCTGAGCATAAGCCACCAGTCGATGGAAATTGTACTGACCATCCAACAATCCTTTCATGCCCAAAGTATATCTGATTTGGAAAGATGGATACTTATTAATAATCGGAATACGATAATTTTTTCCTTGATAAAATTGCTCATTTGGTGCATATCTTAATCCAATCATTAATTCACTACTGATGATTTCTGGAATATTTTTCAGCGTCCCATCATTTTGCAAAGTATTGAAATACAAAGAACCAGTAGGCGTTTGGCGAATATTTTTAAAATTAATATTAACAGTTAAACCTGTTTTAGATTCATTCAGATAATCAAGATTGAGTACTTTATTGTAGGTCATTTTATTATTCTGACCTCTTTTGAATGAAAGCAAAAAATTGTCTTCCTGCACAAACTGTAATTCTTGTCCCGGAATTTTGATTTCATTTTGATACGAAATTCTGAAATGTTTAATAGGGTAAGTATAAGTATTGTGGTCGGTTAAGGAAAAGGTTGCCGAGGCAAAATATTTATAACGTTCATCTCTAAAACCATAAGCTGCATAGGTTTCAAAAGCCATTCGTTCACTAAACGTTGGTGTAGTTCTTCCGCCAATTCTAGCCCTAAATCCTTCAATCGGGTTGAAACTGTAAAAAGTATTGACGGGTCCAATCTCAAAACCACCCATTGGTTTATAACCTTCAAGCAAAAAAGTAGCCGTGTTCATTACTCTTTGGAAGGCTGGTACTTTTTTTACACTATCCACCATCGAATAAATGCCTAATTCTTTGCTTGATAAAGAATGATGCCGAGCTTGTTCCCAGAAAGCGTCATCTCGTTTTTCAGCATCTTTTTGGATGTCGGTCTTTAAGCCTTCAAAAATGCTTTTTTCAATCGCTTTATTGATAACATAGTCTTTATACGACACACTCCTTTGTCCGAAAAGTCCCATGCCATTTTCTTTTTTGAGGAGGTTGAATTCAATTGCTAAATCATCTTTCGTCAGCATCAAACCTTCGTTTTCAATAAAATCATATTCTTGCGAAACTCGTAAATCTGTTACAAAATTCACATTGATGTCTTTCGAAAAACCCATTTGTACTTTTCTAATCGCATAGCTTGAATCTAAAGAAATAAGCATTGTTCCTTGAAAAAGCTGGTCGTTTGAATTTCTCGGAGAAAAACCCAAATTCACACATTTTGTCCCTTTAAATTCTGTGGTGTCGATAATCACGTAACGATAAAACTGCGGAGCAACGGGGGCGGTTGGTCCTAAAAATTGCGTAGCTAAGAGTAAAATATTATTATCATAAACATTTACGTCTTGATAAAGTGCTTCTAAATATAGCTTGATGCCATTATTATCCACATAATTTCCCAAGCCCGTCATTTTTTCACCTTTGATTATCTCCTTTTTATTTTCAGGCAATTTTCTAAAATAAACGTCCGAAATGGTTTCCTTCAAATACATCGGCAAATTGACTTTCCCCGTGATTTGAGAAGTATCTAAGTGGTTAAAAACGAAGTCAAATTTTCTGAGAGAACGTTTATTTCTAAACTTTTCAGAAACATTACTCAAATCAAATTCTAATTTTTCGTACTTGTTGTATTGATAAAAATCTAGCGATTCTTTTCTATTTTGGGCTTTATGTTCAATTACTTTTCTGATTAATACAACCGCTGGATTATCTTTATTTCGATAGCGGTCTTTTTTGCCTTTTACGGTTACTTCTTGTAAATCAGTGTTTTGTGTTTTGAGTTTAAAGATTACAGAAACAATTTTTCCACCATCTATTTCTCTTACTTCAGGCGAATATCCTACAAAAGCGACTCTAAGTGTGGGTTTTAGTTGAGGGGTTTCTAAATAAAAACTGCCATTCATATCGGTCTGAGTACCTTGTTTTGTCCCCATGATACTGATATTTACGAAAGGCAAAGTTTCTCCAGTTTTAGCATCTATTACTTTGCCTTTGATTCTGGTAGTTTGCGCAAAAACCGGAGCAACTGCAAATACTAATAGTGTTAAGACTGAGTAAATTTTGAGTATTTTGAAATATGCACTCATTATAATTTTATGATTAAAATAAAGCAGTGAAGTACTTTTTGTACTCCTTTGTTAAGCTGTTTGAAAAAAAATCACTTGGCTTTCCTATAGAAGCGTATCAAAAAAAAGGAAAACAAAGTTCCTAGATGATTTTAGAAGAGTGGCTAATTAATATTTATATAATATTGTCCCAAAAGTAATAACTTATAATTAATATTTCAGTAACTGCATGACTGTTTGAAATACCTATTTTTGATTCCCTTATATTTTACAAGCAGACAACCGTTAGTGTTGTTTAAAAAACAAGAGAATGAATATTTTACCAAGTGCTTCAACCATGATAAAACTAATGGTAAGCGATTATGTATTTCAAATAAGAAAAGCTTTGCTGGTTTTTCCTCAAAAACTGTCAAATGCACTTGTTTTGACGGTTTTTTCACTCTTGTTTTTTCAGCAGGAAATATATGCTCAACATAAAACGGAGCATGTATTTTTGATTACAACTGATGGTTTTCGTTGGCAAGAAGTATTTGGCGGAGTGGATTCTGTGTTATTGAACAGTAAAGATTACACAAAAAATAAAGATAGAGTAAAACAAAATTTTTGGTCGGATACAGCGGAAATTAGTCGCAAAAAAATCATGCCTTTTGTTTGGAATACGATGGCAAAACAAGGGCAACTTTACGGAAATCGTTGGGCTGGTAATAAAGTGAATGTGAAAAATCCGTACTGGTTTTCGTATCCGGGCTACAACGAAATTTTGACTGGTTATGCCGACGATAAAGTAAATTCAAACGATAAAAATTTGAATGAAAATATTACCGTTTTAGAGTTTTTAAACAACCAACCAAAGTATAAAGGGAAAGTAGCGGCATATTCTACTTGGGATGTTTTTCCATATATTATTAATGAAAAAAGAAGTGGAATTCCTGTGAATTCGGGTAAAGAATTGGTGGAAGGAAATATGACAGAAAAAGAAAAAATCTTGAATGAAATTCAAAGTACTTATCCAAGTTTAGCCAGCGACCGCCACGATTTTATTACTTATTTTTTAGCAAAAGAATATATCAAGAAAAACCAACCAAGTGTTTTCTTTTTATCTTTTGATGAAACAGATGAATTTGCTCACGAAGCGAAATACGATGAATACCTTTTTGCGGCCAATACTGTGGATAAATTTGTGGGCGATTTATGGAATTACTGCCAGAGTAATCCAAAATATAAAGACAAAACCACGATTATTCTAACAACAGACCACGGAAGAGGAAACAAAATTAAAAGTCAGTGGACAAGTCATGGACAAAAAGTACCTGATTGTTATGAAATTTGGTTTGGTGTAATTGGTCCAGATACTCCAGCTTTGGGAGAAATTAAAAGCGAAGGGCAGTACTTCCAAAACCAAATTGCTAAAACTCTGGCGAAATTTTTAGGCTACGATTTTCAGAATGGGAAAGAAATTGGTGAAGCGGTGAAAGGAGTGATGAAGTAAATTTTGTCTGTTATCTGTTAATCGTTAACTGTTATCCCTTATGATTCCAAACATTACATTGGAACTGTCTTTTGAGATTTGAGTTTACTTTAACAGATAACAGATAACAGATAACAGATAACAGATAACAGATAACAGATAACAGATAACAGATAACAGATAACAGATAACTTATTTTAGAATCTCTTCAACACGCTTACGGCTATAGCCTGCGGCAGTAGTCATGCCTTTTCCACCGATGCCTGTTGAAATAAAAATTTTATCTTCAATTTGATACTCGTAAGAACCGCCATCTGCCGTTTGAGAGTAATATCCAGCCCAATAATTTTGAATTTTCCAGTTTGGTAAAGCCATAATTCTTTTGGCTTCTTTCAGAATTAAATCGTTGATATTCATATCAATTCCTAAAGGCAATTTAGCGTTTTCGTCCACATCAGCGTACTCATGCGAATCGCCAATGATGATTGAGCCATTCAAAGCCTGTTTAAACAAAATATGAATACCCCATTCTTTATAAGGCTTTTGCCATTCTGGCGTTTGTAAATGCTGGTAGGAATTACAAGATTTAAAACTATCGTAACGACGAATCGAAAGTCCTGATAAAATATTGCCGTTCAATTTTACTTCTGGTAACGGATAGGTTTGCATCATATTCAGTTTACAGATTTTCATACCGCTTTGGTTGAAAGTTTCTGGAAACAAAATTTTGAATTCATGTCCGTTGCAAATAGCTACTTTATCGGCAAATAGCTTTTGGTTCGTTGCCGTACTTACTTCACAAATTCCATTTTTGATTTCACAATTGATAACAGCCGTATTGTTCATAAATACCAAACCAAAATCTTGTATCAACATTTGGCGAACTCGATGCACCATCGTTCTTGGTTCAACCGATACTTCGTCTGGAAAGAACAAACCGCCTTTGTAATATTCAGAATTGAGATTCGGAAAACGTTCGTAACAAGATTTTCTGGAAAGGAGTGTAGAAGAGTACTCTCTGATTTTAAACAAAGCACGAGCTTCTTCTAAAAGTACCATTTCTTCATCGTCAGAAGCAAAGTAATAAGTACCATTTTGGCGAGCCGTAATATCAAATTTAGCTTGAATTTTTTTGTAAATGCCCAACGATTCACGACCGTATTCAAACCAAGTATCCAAGGCCTGACCAGAAGGAACAACTTGCCCGAAATTTCTAACAGTAGCTTCAATCGGCTCAGAATCTTTGTCAATTAATAAGACAGATTTACCTTGCGTGAGAGCGTGATAAGCATGAAAAGTACCAATATTTCCAGCTCCGATAACGATTAAATCATATTTGTTCATAAAGTGGTTTTTACAAAAGAGAATGTTTTAATTGTGAGTTAGTGATTTGTGATTGAGTGATTTTTTAAACCGAAAGGGATTTTTGCTAAATTTTATTGATGTTGCAGGCTTTGTGTTTGCCCAAAATGTCTCTAAAATTAATTTGTTGTAGCGGCAAACCCTTGCGGTTGCCGTTTAGGATGCGGCAACCGCAAGGGTTTGCCGCTACTTGTTTTGGTTTAAAAACTGGTTTTCCTTTTTATTAGTTATTGTTCAAATAAAATTGAAGGTTCTAAATCTTCTCAAAGCTGACGGCTCAAAGCTACTAAAGCAAAAAATTAAGTTTTTTCAAGAAAGGAAAATCCATTTTGTCTTCAGTTCGCTCATTTTCAAGACTTTCGATGATGTCTTTAATCTCAGAAACTTTGTTCAATAAACCATCATTTCTGTGGATACTCAATTGTTGGCGAGTATGCGTTCCATTCGTTACACCCAAAGACATTCTACATCCTGCACGCACACCAGATTTTAAATCAGAAGGCGTATCACCAATATTAATAACTTTCTGAGCATCATTTACTTGAAGAGTTTGCATCGCTTTCTGAATCATCAAAGGTTCAGGGCGACCTTTCAGTACTTCGTCGGATGCCACAGATACTTGAATTAATGTGTTTTGGTTTCCAACATAATTGGCGTTGAGTCCTTCTAACCAACCCAATTTTTGTAAAATGATATTGGTTACTTTTCTGTAAAAACCTGTAGTCAAAGCAATTTTTATCTCTTTACTTTTCAAATAATCAAAGATTTCTAAACAGCCGTCTGTTGGGAAAATATCATTGTTGTGATAATGGTTTTCTAAAATCTCGCAGAAAACATGATACGAATTATTAACGAATTCACGTAAGTCTGGATGATTATCGCCAATCATTTCAGACCATAATAATTCAAAAACATATTTTTTCGAATATCCCTGTAAAGCCAAAACACGTTCTGGGGAAACGGTTAAACCTGTTTGCGTAGCGGCTTCGATAAAGCACATTTCTACTTCGTGGCGATCTTGAACGGTAGTTCCCGCCATATCAAAAATGACTAATTCAATAAGTGACATTTGCTTTTTGATTTAATAATAACAAGCATTTCTTTTGTAAATATTGGAATGCTATTGTCTCTGGTTTGAGATGTTATTTTCTTGAAATCAAAGATAATTACTCTCATTTTAAGCATAGGTTAAATCTTGATTAAGGCTTTGTAAAGTGCTGATTTATAGACTTTTTTGTTTGTAATGTTGTGATAAAAAATCTTCTTTGGGAACATTATTAGAGTACGATAATGCCCAATTAGAAGTGTTTTTCATCCATGAACAAACTCGAAAACTTTCTTCATCGTCAATCTCAAATATTCCTTGCTATTTATTTAGGTTTAGCGGCATTCAGTACTTATTTCTGTATGTATGCTTTCCGAAAACCCTTCACAGCGGGCGATTTCCATGACGTTACTCTTTGGGGAATCGACTACAAAATCGTCTTGGTCATTTCGCAAGTATTAGGCTATGCCACAGCCAAGGGCTTGGGTATCAAGATAGTTTCTGAAGTAAAAGCACATCAAAGAGCGAAGTATATCATAGGCATGATTTTATTTGCTGAAGTGAATTTATTATTCTTTGGTTTAGTGCCGTCGCCATACAATTGGGTGTTTTTATATTTGAATGGTTTGGGTTTAGGAATGGTTTATGGTTTAGTTTTTAGCTTTTTAGAAGGCAGACAAATTACCGAAATTTTGGGGGCAGGTTTAGCCGTAAGTTTTATTGTGGCTTCTGGTATGGTGAAATCTATCGGCAAGTATTTTGTGAATATTGGCGTGAATGAATACTGGATGCCTTTTTTAACGGGTTTGGTATTTTTTCCTTTATTATTACTTTCAGTGTATGCGATGTCGATTGCACCTAAGCCAAGTAAAATTGATGAATCTGAACGGTCAGAACGTTTGCCAATGGATGCTACTGACAGAAAAGGTTTCTTGAAAAAGTATGGTTTTGGCTTAATTTCCTTGATTGCGATTTATGTATTGATGACGATTCTGAGAGATATTCGAGATAATTTTGGCGTAGAAATTTGGCGGGAAATAGGCGTAACCAACGCTTCAATTTTTACACAAACAGAATCTTTGATTGGTTTAGTAATTTGTGCTTTTACGGCTTTTATGTACTTTGTGAAAGACCACAAGCAAGCTTTTTGGATGAATCATTTAATGATTTTTTCGGGTTCTGTGCTGATTCTAGTATCCACACTTTCATTTTTAAATCATACTACTTCTCCTTTTTGGTGGTCGGTTTATTTGGGAATAGGGCTTTATATGGCTTATGTACCATTTAACGGAATGCTTTTCGAAAGACTTTTGGCAGTGTTGAAAGAAAAAGCCAATGTTGGATTCTTGTTTTACTTAGCAGATTTTAGTGGCTATGTGGGCAGTGTCGTGATTTTAATTTATCAGAATTTTGGTACGAAAAACACTTCTTGGCTTACTTTACTAACAGATTTATCTTTGTTTTTACCTTTAATTTCAATGGTATTGATAACGATTTCCTTCTTTTATTTTAATCGAAAATTAATGTCTAATTCTTCTGTTGGTGCAGTCATTCGAATTCCTAATCCAAACTAGATTTAAATATTATGTTTGTTCTTTAGAAAATGGTTCAATAAGTTCCTTTGGTAAAGTTGTTTTAGACAGGATTTCCTTGGCTTTCACAATTTTCTTGTCAACAAGTTTACCTCCTTGAGCAAAATCAAGTTGGGAATTATACTTGATGTATGAATTTTGAGTAGTTTTTTTTGTCGTTTTCATATTACTAAAATAAAGGTCTTTTCTGTAAAATCAAAAAGGCATCGTAATTAGATCCTATAATAAATTCTTGCCAATCGTCATCAATTAGTCCATAAATGGTAACTTCTTTTTCGATTTCATGAAAATTGTTAACAATTGCGATTTGATAGAGTCGAGTTCGAGCAGGAGTACTTCCTATTAAAAATAGCACTGCATCAGGATGATATTCCCAAAAATCTTTTATGGTATAAGCAACAGTAGCAAGTACTTTTTCAGTATCTCCATTATTACTTCTTGAGTAGTCGTTAATATCATTAATTGTTTCGTCCCAATCACCCAAAGCAATATTGTAAAGTTTGATTGAAGGAAGAAATCCAAAGTTATTAGTATCATCAATTTGGGTAAAATAAACTCTCTTTTCAATTATTTTGATACCCTCACTTTTGAAACTGTAGATAGATTTATCATAGTTACTTTGCGTAGCATATTTTTCTATTTTCATTTCGAACTATGTTATGATTGAAGAATTTTAAAGGAATAGACCTTACATATAAAAATACTATAAAATTGATTTAAGTCAATATTTAGGAGAAAGGAAAATGACAGTTAGATTTTAAAAGCAATGCTGATTTAAGTCTAAAAAATCTGAATAATATTCAAAAAAATGTATAAATTTGAGGGTAATTATCAATTGATTAGTCTTGAAAAGAATCATTAGCATATCGCTTCTTTGTCTTTTGCTGTACAATATGTTCAGCACGGGGATAGTTTTGCTATGTTTTGATAAAGAATACGCTCAAGCAACGCCTTTTGAAGCCAACGATGAATTCTTGGAAGTTAAAATTCCGATTTCATTGCCTTACACAGCAGATTTTCATAATACTTCTCCTACAGAAGCTTTGATTCAATACAAAGGCGAATTTTATAACGTTATTGAACAACGTTATGAAAATGATACTTTAATTACCAAAATTAAAACCAACCAATCGGCAAGAGAACGATTTGCTTCCTTGTCAGATGAAATCAATACTATTCTTGCTCGTGACCATTCAGACAAAGAATCTCCTTTGAAAAAAGCCTTGGAGCTTTGTAAATCTTTATCCGTTAATTACATCCAAAGCAATGAAATACACCTTGCTAAATCTCAATGGGCGGAATTGAGCAAGGCTGCTCAAACTTTTACTTACAAAGCATATTTGCCTACAGACTACAGTACCTCCTTTTTTACGCCTCCCGAATTGTCTTAATATTCAATGATTTTTTACCATCGTATCGGCTGATATTTTGGTATTTGTTGCTATGCAAATAGCGATAGATTTTTAATTTCCATCAATCAAAGAATTTAAGACAATGGCACATATAACACTTACCAACCCAAATTTGCCAGGAATTACTGGTTTATTAGATTACAGTAAAGTAACGGCTGTTCCTTTATTAAATCTTGCAGAAGCTTTACTTCGTAGCGATTCAAGTTTGAATAGTGCAGAATGCGAATTGATTGCAGCGCACGTTTCATATTTAAATGATTGTCATTTTTGCCATACTTCACATGCGGCGGCGGCGGTAGCACATTTAGGTTGTGATGCAAGTTTGATTGACGACATCAAAGAAAACTTTGCTTCAACACCGATTTCTCCGAAACTCAGAGCCTTATTAGATATTGCTACCAAAGTACAAATAGGAGGAAAAAATGTATTGCCTGAAGACATCGCCAAAGCTCGTGAACATCAAGCAACAGATCGTGAAATTCATGATACGGTTTTAATTGCTTCGGCATTTTGTATGTATAATCGTTATGTGGACGGACTTGGTACTTGGGCGCCACAGAAAAAAGAAGAATACTTAGAAATGGGTCAGGAAATGGCTTTAGTAGGTTACGAAGCACAGTATTAAAGAACAAAGCCATTTATTGATATTTTAAAAATATTACCCACTAAAGCGTAGCGATTACGTTTTTTAGTGGGTATTTTTATATTTAGAAAGTGTCTTTTCCTGACAAAGATTTAGTTTCTATAGTCATTTTACCTTTCCCTAATATTCCCCTAACACTAATCCCGATAAGGGCTACTTATTCACATTTATTGTTCATGGATTGATAATGTTCTGCTAAAGTTGTGGTTAAAGCAAGGTTATACTTTTGCGAGGAATTAAAAACCTTACTCACAATCAACATGAAAAACATTTTACGAATTGAATTTAAAAGAAACCTAAACTTGACTAAGAGCGCAATGTTCTTAGCAGTGATGTTTCTTTTCTTGTCGTTCGTTACGCAAGCCCAAGAACGCATTGTTACGGGTAAAGTAACAGACAGTGCAGACAACACTCCCGTAGCAGGAGCAAGTGTAAGAATTAAAGGTTCTAACAAAGGAACAACTACAAACGCAGATGGAACGTATAAAATCGCTACTTCATCTTCAGCTACTTTACAATTTTCATTTGTTGGTTATTCAGCTCAAGAAGTACAAGTAGGGGCTAAGTCGGTAGTAAATGTAGTATTAGCTTTAGATACTAAGGAAATCGGTGAAGTTGTTTTTACTGCTTTAGGTATTTCTAAAGAAAGAAGAACAGTTTCAAACTCTATCCAAACAGTAAAAGGTGCAGATTTAATCAAAGCTCGTGAACCAAACTCTATTAACTCTCTAACGGGTAAAGTAGCAGGTTTAACAGTTGGTCCTTCAGCTGAATTATTAGGTCGCCCAAATGTAGTGTTAAGAGGTAATACTGATATTTTGTATGTAGTTGATGGTGTACCTATCAACTCGGATACTTGGAATATTTCTGCGGACGACATCGAAACATATTCTGTATTGAAAGGTGCTAACGCTGCCGCTCTTTATGGTTTTAGAGGAAAAAATGGTGCTATTTTGATTACAACTAAAAAAGGCACAAAAGATAAACGTGGTTTCTCGGTCGAGTTCAATTCTTCGACCATGATTGAGAGTGGTTTCAACACCATACCAAGAGTACAAGACCTTTATGGCCCCGGTGACCACGGTAGTTATGAGTTCGTAGATGGTAGAGGCGGCGGAAAAAATGATGGTGACTATGATATTTGGGGACCAAAATTTGACCCAACTGGTCAGAAAAAAATCGCTCAATACGATTCACCTATCGATCCAGCAACTGGAAAACGTATTCCTACTCCTTGGACTGCCCGTGGAGCAAACAACCTTACACGTTTTTTACGTGATGCTGTTTTGACGAACAACAATATTTCGGTAGCAAGTAGCAATGATAAAATGGATATCCGTTTTTCATTATCACACAATTACCAAAAAGGTATTGTCCCTAACACACAATTAAATACTGCTAACTTCAACATTTCTACGAAATACAGATTTTCAGATAAATTAACATTTGACGCCAACCTTAACTACAATCGTCAATCTACACCTAATATTCCAGACGTAAATTATGGACCAAACTCATTGATTTACAATATGGTAATTTGGGGTGGTGCTGACTGGAGCGTTGACGATATGCGTAATTACTGGCAAGCAGGTAAAGAAGGTAGTCAACAAATTTATGCTGAGTATCAACGTTATAACAACCCTTATTTTGTGGCTTATGAATGGTTGAGAAGTCATTATAAAAATGATATTTACGGATATGCTTCTTTAGATTATAAAATCAATAATAATTTTAGCATTACTGGTCGTACTTCAATTACAACGTATGATATATTCCGTTCAGAAAAATTCCCTTTCTCAGCAACTGTTTATGGTCGTGAAGAGGCAAAAGGAGATTATCGTGAAGACAAACGTACTTTGTTTGAAAACAACACAGATGTTTTAGTGAAATTTGACAAGAAATTTGCCAATGATTTTGACGTAAAAGTATGGGCAGGTGGAAACATCCGTAGTTTCAAATACAACTCAAGTTATGTAACGACTGATTATTTGAATACACCAGGCGTTTATACTTTTGCTAACTCTTTGAGACCAATCAAGGCATTCAGTTATTTGTCGGACATGGAAGTACAAAGTGCATATTATTCAGCTGACTTTACTTACAAAGGTTTATTTACTTTATCTGCAACTGGTCGTCTTGACCGTCTTTCAACTTTACCAAAAGGAAATAACGCTTTCTTTTATCCTTCATTTGGTTTAACAACAGTTGTTTCGGATTATGTAAAAATGCCAGAAGTTGTTTCTTTCTTGAAATTCCGTGCATCTTATGCTAACGTAAAAGACGGGTTGACGCAATCAACAATTGGAGCAACACCTGGTTCTAGTTATCCATTAAATTACGGTTCAGGATACAATTCTTCTTATGATGGACCAACTTATGGCAATTCTGTTGGATATGGAATCAGTCCATCTTATAACCTACTTCCAGGTGCTACATACTCTGATAAATTGAATAACCCATCTTTAAAACCAAATACTTCAGAGCAAATTGAAGCTGGTTTAGAATTGAGTTTATTGAAAAACCGTTTCTCTGCTGATGTTACTTATTTTACTTCAAATGATGGTCCAAGAATTTTTAGCCGTGATTTATCACAAACTACTGGTTATACTTCTGCTATCGTGAATGGTATTTTAACAAAGAAAACTGGTTGGGAAATTACGTTGAAAGGAACACCATTAAAACGTAATAATTTATCGTGGGATGTAGCCTTCAACTGGTCAACTTTCAAAGAAACTTTACAGGAAGTTTATAACGAAAACGGAATTAAAATTGATAGATTGGCTTCTGACTACTTTGTTAGTGGAAATGAGAAAACACAATTTATCAACATTGGAGATAGAATAGATAAAGTTTTTGTTAAGACTTTCCAAAGAACAACTGATGGACAAATCATCAACGATGCTGGTGGTCGTCCAATTGTTAACAATGCAGCGACATTAGTTGGCAATGCTAATCCAGATTACGTTTGGGGAATCAACAACAAAGTAAATTATAAAAACTGGTCGTTGTCTTTCCAATTTGATGGTCGTGTAGGTGGTATCATCGAAGACTATATCCGTAAACAAACATTCCGTGGTGGTCGTCATATCGAAACTACACAAGGAGCTTATGGTATCGCACGTGACTTAGACGCACAAGGAATTAAATCTTATATCGGCGAAGGCGTAATGATTGTAGAAGGTACTCCAACTTATGATGCACAAACTGGTTTAATCAACAATTATGCTCAGTTGAAATTTGCACCAAATACCATCAAAACTTATGCGCAAGATTATATCAGCCGTTATAACGGAACTGCTGAAGGTAACTTGATGAGCAAAACGTTCTCGAAATTGCGTGAAGTAACATTAGGTTATACTTTACCACAAACAGTTTTAAGAAAAACCTTCATCAAACAAGCTTCAGTATCGTTGGTTGGTCGTAATTTATTTTACTTCATCGACAGCAAGCATGATGGTGTTGACTTAGACCAATACACAGGTTTGAACGCTTCTTCAGGTTTACAAACACCAACGATGAAACGTTACGGTATCAATATCAATATTGTATTCTAATATTTCTAAACATAATTCATTTTATAAAAATCCGTTAATGTAAAATTTACACAAATGAAAACTATAATAAAAAGCCTCTCATTATTATTGTTAGTGTGTTTCCTGTTTTCTTGTAAGGATATAAGTGATGAAAAAATAGTGCCAAGAGTAACAGAAAATATTGATTTAGGATTGTTTTACGACTTTGATAATTACAAGATATACAAAAATATTAGGTTAAGCGATTCAACTAAAAATGCCAATATTCAAACAGAATTGATGCTAGATTTGGTTAAGGACTTAAAAAATATCAATAGTAAAGAGAATGTGTTTAAGTCATTTTATGACCAAAATACTTACCCTATTTGGAAATTATCACATCAGTATGCAGGGAAAAATGAATCAAGAGTTATTTTACCAATAGCAGATATAGAGTCAAAGTTTATAGAGAAAGTATTATTGTGCTCTAAAGACAGTAGCAATATATGGAAGTACAAGGTTTTAAGTCTAGAAAATTTTGAACAAACGATTGTTAATAGCAACAAAGCAACAGAAAAAGAGACAGAAGAGTATTTTTCATTTATGTTTATTAGTATTAATGAAAAGTTTATTGGTGAAAAATTACCATGCACAATTGGTCAAAATGTTCACCTCCTAACTGAGAACTTTATTGCTAATCGTTCTAAAATGAGAACTGATGAATGTGTTTTTATAAGTTCTTTTAGTGGCTATTGCTGGTGGGGAGGAACACCATCTAATCCATATGCTTATTTTGGAGGTTGTGAAGGTAGTACTACCACTGTGTATGTGTGTGATAATCCAGATGCAGTGAATTGGAGTCAAGTACCAGGAGTACTAGGTGGTCAGGGTAGTGGAGGTGGCAGTGCTCCTGCACCAGATCCTGGATTTATTTCTGGTAATTCAACAGACGGGACTACCGGTTTACCTTTTTATAAAACAGATTGTAGAACATTTAATTTTGTACGATTATCACAAACAGCAAATGCTCTTGAAGCTGCAATTAAAGTTCAACTTTTCTTTGCTGCTAGCGATGGTCCAACCCTTAAAATTAATCTTAATTATTTAAGATTTACCGCAGCTTACAAAACACAAGGAGGTAGAATTGTTACCGCTGGGGAAGCAGCAAATGCTGCCGCACGTGCTTTTGATTATGCTTTTGAGGAAGCTAATGAAACTTATATTGCTGAAAGAAATACTTTATCATCAGCAGGACTTTATGCCGAGGTTAATAAAGTTTTTAAAAATAGAATTGATTTTTACTTTGGACAATACTTAGGAGCTTATGGGAAAGTTAATGGAACTTATACAGAATTACTACCTGCCAGTAATTACAAGTTTGTTCCATATAGTTCAACAACTGCTTACAATTGTCAATAATTTAACCTTAAGTTAGGAATGAACTTTTCAGATTACTTAAAAGAAATACTTGATATATATCCAAGAGATATTGACTTTCTAAGTGAAGATTTTGAAAAGCATGAAACTATACGACAAATCAGAAGAACTTTTGAAATTGAATCACAAAAGCAATTTCCAAGATTTGAAGCTTTGTTGAAAGGTCTTGAAGAAAAGTATTTCAATGTTTTAAGTAATTACGGACTCTCGTTTAGGTCTTTAGATATTACGATAAAAATAACAGAGGATGCAGATTTTTTTATTGATATAAGTATCAGTATGTTAATTCCTTTTCATTGTATTATCTGTTGGAGACCAGAAAGTCCTGAGAAGAATTATTATCAAGTCGAGGTATATAGTCCTGATTATGACCGATACATAAACGAGATTAATAGATTAGTAAAACAAAATTTCGAGTCAGAATTGATAGATAACAAAACTATTAGCGAAGTACTTTTAAACCTTGAAGTTGAGGGTATTACTGTTGAAAATAGTGCAACAGTGTACAATATGTTCTTTGCTACTTTCCCTATCACTTTTTTAAAGTAAGTTTTAAAATAAAATTTAATAAGAAATTCTCATGAAAAAATATATTTTCTCATTCTTAATCATCACACTCTTAGCGAGTTGTAGTGATTACCAATTGTTGGAGCAAAATCCCAACTTACCAACTTCCGTACCTTCTGCTATTATTTTAAGAAGTGTTTTGAACGGAATGAACGAAGGTGCTTGGAATGGCACCATGCGTAACAATCAGTTCTATTGTTCAAATTATGCCTATTACGATACAAACGAGTACAACTGGCAATATGCTTCTTTACAATTTACTACTTTGAAAAACGTAGTGAAATTAGAAGAAGAAGCTTTGAAAAGTGGTGCAAAAACTTTGAATCCGTATTCTGCTTTAGGTAAGTTTTTAAGAGCTTACTCTTACACAAACATGACTTTAAGAGTAGGTGATTTACCCGTAAAAGATGCTTTAAAAGGAATTACGGTTGATAAACCAAAATATGATACGCAGAAAGAAGTATTCATTCAAGTATTGAAATGGTTAGAAGAATCAAATAATGATTTAGCTACTTTGATTACTGCGGGTGATAAATCTTTAGACGGTGATATTTATTATGCTGGTGATTTAAGAAAATGGCAAAAAGCTGTTAATACTTTCAGATTAAGAGTATTGATTCATTTAAGTAAAAAAGCAGATGATGCAGATTTGAAAGTAAAACAAGATTTTGCAGCAATCATTGCTAACCCAACGAAATATCCATTGATGACTGATTTATCAGAATCTTTACAATATGTTTGGAGTGTAAACAACAAATATCCACGTAACCCTGATAACTTAGGAAATAACGCTACTCGTGAAAATATGTCGAAAACTTATATCGACTTATTGAAAAACAATAATGACCCACGTCTTTTTGTAGTATCAGAACCTGCTGAAGCACAAATTGCAAAAGGCTTAAAAGCTACAGATGTTGAAGCTTATGTTGGTGCAAGTTCTGGAGAAGATTTAGCGGATATGTCATCAAAGGCTGGTCGTGGAGAGTATTCATTCCAAAGTCGTAAGCGTTATTACAGTTCATACACTGGCGAAAATACTTTCTTGGTATCTTATCCAGAAATGTGTTTCAACATTGCTGAGGCTGTAAATCAAGGTTGGGTTACTGGTAATGCACAAGATTGGTACGAACGTGGTATAAAAGCTTCGATGTCGTTCTATGGTATTTCAGATGCTACAGCTTATTTAGCACAAGCTTCTGTAAAATATGCTGGAAATAATGCAGCAGGTTTAACACAAATCTTGAGTCAAAAGTATATCGCTTTCTTCCAGAATTCAGGTTATGAAGCTTATTACAACTGGCGTAGAACAGGTATTCCAAGTTTCTTGATTGGGGCTGGAACAGGAAATGGAACAAAAATTCCTTTACGTTTTAGATATCCACAATCTGAGCAATCGACTAATATTGATAATTTAAAAGAAGCCTTGACTCGCCAATTTGGTGTAGGAATTGAAGGCGAAAATATCAACGCAGCAATGTGGTTAATTAAATAAAATACCTATCAACCAATGACAATCTCTGAATCTATCCTCCGTCAAAGACTTGATTCAATCTTTGGTCTTTATGAAATTAATGGTGCCGACGAATACGTCGGCGAACCATTGACTATCCTAGAACATAGTTTTCAAGCTGCCATGTTAGCAGAAGAAGAAGGCTATGATGAAGAAGTAATTTTAGCGGCTTTCTTTCATGATATTGGACATTTTTTGCCAAATCGTGATGAAATGAATGGTTTAGGGAATATCAGACATGAAATTGCGGGAGCTAATTTTCTGTACAAAAATGGTTTTTCAAATAGAATTGCCCTTTTAGTCAGAAATCATGTTGAAGCAAAAAGATATTTAACTTTCAAGTATCCTGATTATTACCAAAAACTTTCGGAAGCCAGTAAGAAAACATTGGAGTATCAAGGTGGAGTAATGACAGAAGAGGATGCAAAATCATTTGAAAGAATGCCTCTTTTCGATTTATATATTAGAATGAGAGATTGGGACGATAAGGCAAAAGAAGTAGAATTTGAAAAGCCATCTTTAGAAAAGTACAAACAAATGGCTTGGAAACACATTGGTTATCGCTTGAATTAAGTAGTATTGTGTTGAATTAAATTTTAACTTTCTATAAAAGCGAAAGGCTGTCAGAATACTGACAGCCTTTCGCTTTTATAGTTTTATATATTAGCTTATTCCACTACGATTGTACGAGTAATCTCTTGTGGTTTTGCAGAATTGATATTGATTGTACGAGTAATCGTATCAGTACCATCTGTTATTTCAATGGTGTAAGCACCATCGTTAAGTTCTTGTAAATCAAATTTTCCATGATATGAACGAGCATTTTTGGCAATTTTTTCAGTGTGGATAACTTTGCCAGTTTTGTCTTTAATTAAAACACTTACTGTCTTTCCAGCGATTTTATCTAAGGTAAGGTGCATATCTAAAGTACCAACGCTTTGGTACATTCCGATGGCGAAATTGTTCGCTTTGTTGGCATTTACACTTGTTTCTCCTGCGATAGGATTTGCGAAAATTGAGCTAGTTGTTAAAGTTGCAATGGCGATGATTTGTGCTAAAGTTCTCATTGTTTTTATTTGTTTAGATACGGTTAAATTTTTATTTTTAATTAAAATTAAGAGGTTAAACAGTTGTTTATTAATTACTTACAAATGTTTTTTGCTTTATTGTTGAATCAAAATTAGCAGATGGCTTGATACTTTCAACGCAAAAACCAATGGTCGGTTTGCGGTATTGATAAACGGTAATTTGAATAGGGGATACCAAAATCGACTTCTTTCGACTGGTGATTTTCAAGGATGAATGGCAAGCGCTTATTTGAGTGATTTTTGAGAAATATTTTCACCATCAAAAACAGGGCTAAAACCATCCAAAAGAATGTCTGGAGATACTAAAAGAGTGTCGAGAGCATCTTTTTTGCGGGAAATTGCGGTATTTAGTATCTCGTGATATTCTTTTAGTATGTCACGAGATACTTTTTTGCGGTATTTTGCGGGAATTAGTATCTCTCGACATACTTCTAGTATCTAAAGACATACTTTTAGTATATAAAAACCGAAGAAAACCGCAAATTGTGGTGTGGATTTAGAAAGAATTTACCTTTTGATAAATTATCTAGGTCATTATGAAAGAGTTAAACGCATTTTTCGTTTTTCAATAAAGCTAACACTCATTATGTATTATAGAATTTTTCTAATCTTTATTTTCCTGACATTGTCCAATCTTAATTTTGGACAAAGAATCATCAAAGGGAAAACACTCAACAGAAGTACCAAAGAGGCTGTGCCTTACGTAAATATTGGAATTAGAAACACTAACGTTGGGACTATTTCTAATTTAGATGGAAGTTTCTCAATCGTTATTCCTCAAAAATTGATTTCAGATACTTTAATTTTTTCAGCCCTTGGTTTTGGAAAAAGAATAATACCTATCAAATTGCTTGAACAAGATAAAGACATTACTATTCTTTTAAGTGAGAAAACTACTTTGCTCAATCAAATTACGGTTACAGCATCTAAGCAAAAAAATAAAACCTTTGAATTGGGGAATAGGTCTTTCAATGGTGGAGCCTATGAACCAGACACTACTTATGCTGGTCGTTGTATTGCATTACTGATTGAGAACAAAGATTCTTACATTCAAAAAGGGCTTGTTTTTCCTGCTTATTTGGGAAAAGTAAATCTTAGAGTATTCAGAAACAATCTACAATCATTCAAGTTTAGAATTCGATTGAATGACGTTGATAGTTTGACGGGTCAACCGAATGAAGACCTTCTTCAACAAAGTATTATTGTAGCATCTTCGATGAAAAATGGATGGCTGAATTTTGACCTTTCTCATTTGAATTATCAAATCACAAAACCCTTCTTTATAACATTTGAGCAAATTCTTGATGTAAATGATAGAACAGCCATTGCAAATGGCTACAGAGATTTTATGGCAAAGTATCCTGAAAGGCTAAAATTTGATACTGTTGAATTTGAAGGCAAAAAGGTAGTACGTCAAAAAATCATGAGGGGCGGTATAGACTTACCCGGAACATTTATAGGTATTTCAAGTACAAAGACTAATCTTTTTTCTTGCTTTGAGAGAGAAAATAGCTTGGGGAACTGGAAAAAAGTACATGGTATAGTATGTGCCTATGTAACACTTAATACCCAGACTAATGTAACTAATGATGTAACTACAAGCACAGAAATTCCTTGTAAAGATGCTCTTGAATGTAAAGTACAGAAGCTCTGCAAAGACTTTATGGACGAAAGTGCTATGAATGGAATGCAGCTCAATATTAGTAAAGGAAATAAAACCAAGTACTCTTTTAGTTTAGGTTATGCCGATGTAGAAAATAATATTCGAGTAACTGATTCTACTCGTTTCCGAATAAATAGCATATCTAAAGCCATGACCTCGGTTGCATTAATTAAGCTTATGTCTGAGCGAAAGCTTGATTTAGATGCACCAGTGCAAAAATATCTTCCTGATTTTCCTGAAAAAAAATATCCAATAAGTACTCGACAGCTGGCAGGTCATTTAGCTGGATTTCGTGACTACAATGAGAATGATTTAAGCGATTATATTCGTACAGAACATTTTGACAATGCGACACAAGCGTTGAGGATATTTAAAGATGATACTTTACTTTTTAAACCGAATAGCCAATTTCATTATTCAAGTTTTGGCTGGAATTTAATTGGAGCAGTCATTGAAGGGGCGAGCGGTCAAAACTATTTACAGTATATGACTAAAAATATCTGGCAACCTTTAAAACTATCTTCTACTTGTGGGGACGATACTAAAAGTACCATCAATAATAGGAGTAAATTCTACGATGCCACAGGTCAAGAAAACGATTTAGGAGATTTGAGTTACAAATATGCTGGCGGTGGACTTTTATCCACAGCAGAAGACCTTGTGAAATTTGGGAATGAATTATTGCATGGTAAATACATTGACACGAACCTAAAAAAGGTACTTTTTGAAAGCCAATATACTACGGATAAAAAAGCAACTGGCTATGGAATCGGTTGGTACACAGGTAAAGACAAGAATGGACATCGTATTTGGTATCATGCTGGAGATTCATTTAGTAGCTCCTCTTATCTAATCATTTATCCAGATGATGACATTGTGATTGCTTTTTTGGGAAATTCGCAAGCGGGAGTTTTGTTTGATATTCAGAAAATTGGTGAGCTGTTTTATAGAGAATAATGTCGTGCAAAGGGATACAAAAATTTAATTATCTCAACTCAACAAAAAAAGGGCAAGAAAATCCTGCCCTTTTTCAATTATAAAATCTAAAAACTACAATAATTCATAAATACCAGCTACGCCTTGGCCGCCACCAACGCAAGCCGATACCATGCCGTACTTTTGATTTCTACGACGCATTTCATTAAATAATTGTATTGAAAGTTTCGCTCCAGAACAACCCAGTGGATGTCCTAAAGCAATAGCTCCACCATTGACATTTATCTTAGAGCGGTCTAAATCTAATTCTTTGATAACTGCTAACGATTGTGCCGCAAAGGCTTCGTTCAATTCTATTTGGTCGATGTCGTTGATACTTAATCCTGCTTTTTTCAATGCCAAAGGAATAGCCGCTACTGGACCAATACCCATAATGCGAGGCTCAACGCCTGCCGTAGTATAAGTAACCATACGAGCAATCGGTTCAAGATTTAATTCTTTAACCATTGCTTCAGACATTACCATTACAAAAGCTGCACCGTCTGAAGTTTGGGAAGAATTACCTGCCGTTACTGTTCCGCCAGCGGCAAAAACAGGTTTTAGGTTCGATAAAGCCTGCATTGTTGTCCCCGCTCTTGGACCTTCGTCGGTATCAACTACATATTCACGGGTTTTCTTTTTGCCTGAATTAGCATCAAAAAAAGTTTCTTTTACTGTAATTGGCACGATTTCATCTTTGAATAAGCCATTAGCTTGGGCAGCCAAAGCTTTGGTATGAGATGCTACCGAAAATTCATCTTGCTCTTCACGAGAAATTTTGAATTGTTCACGTACTTGTTCGGCTGTTAAACCCATTCCGATATAATAGTCTGGATGTTTCTGCGCAATTTCAAAATTCAATGCCATTTTGTAACCTGTAGTTGGTACTAAAGACATAGATTCTGCTCCGCCAGCAATGATACAATCTGCCAAACCCGAATGAATTTTAGCCGAAGCCAAAGCGATGGCTTCTAAACCAGAACCACAATAACGGTTGATAGTAAAACCCGGTACATTTTGTGGCAATGATAAAAGGGCAATGTAGCGAGCAATTTGCATGCCTTGCTCTGCTTCTGGAACGGCATTACCTACAATTAAATCATCTACACGAGTAGGGTCTAAAGCAGGTACTTGTGCCACCAAATGTTTGATAACTTCCGCTGCCAAATCATCGGGTCTTGTAAAACGGAAAACACCTCTTGGGGCTTTTCCAACAGCGGTACGATAGCCCGCTACGATATATGCGTTCATGTTAATTTAGCTTTTGTATAGCTTTGAGCTTTGGGCTGTTAAACTATTGTGATTTTGAATAAATTGCGTAAAAGCTTTAATGCTAAAAGCTATGAGCCTTGAGCTTTTGTATGTAATAATTTTTTAAAAAAACTCATAGCTCAAGGCTCATAACTCATAGCTTTAACTTAATTTCTCAACGGTTTTCCGCCATTTAATAAACTTTGGATACGCTCTAAAGTCTTTTTCTCAGCCGAAAGCGAAAGGAAAGCTTCACGTTCTAAGTCTAATAAGTACTGTTCCGAAACCAATTGTGGATAACTCAAATCTCCTCCAGAAATTACGTAAGCTAATTTTTCAGCAATCTTGGCATCATGTTCTGAAATGTATCTTCCCATCTTCATTCCTTGAATACCCGCTTTGAAAAGCGCAATACCTGCTTTGCCTTGTACTTTAATATCAGTACGCTTTTTAGGCTGAGTATAACCTGCTTCAGCTAATTCGATGGCAGCTTGTTTGGCATCTGCAATCAAGCGAGAGCGATTCAAAACAATTTCATCACCACGACGTAAGTAATTCATTTCATAAGCTTCTTGTGCCGAAGTACTTACTTTTGCCATTGCAATATTCATAAAGGCATTTTGCAAAGTATTCAATTCTGGGTCGCCATTTTTGTATAAATCAGAGCAACGCAAAGCCATTTCTTTTGTTCCACCTCCCGCAGGAATCAAACCAACGCCAACTTCTACCAAACCCATATAAGTTTCAGCAGCAGCTACCACTCTGTCAGCATGAAGATTGATTTCGCAACCACCACCCAAAGCCAAAGAATGTGGAGCAACGACCACAGGAATTGAAGAATAACGCACACGCATCATCGTTTGTTGGAACTGAGCAATCATCATGTTGATTTCATCATATTCTTGTTCAATCGCAAACATGAATAACATCGCCAAATTTGCTCCAGCCGAAAATGCTTCTGTACTATCATTTCCGATAACCAAACCACGGAAATCTTTTTCTGCCAAAGCAATTGATTTCTGAATGCCTTCAATCACGCCTGCACCGAAAGTATTCATTTTTGAACGGAATTCTAAGCCCAGAATGCCATCACCCAAATCATACACATTACTTTCAGCATTTTTCCAGACGATATTATTGGAAAGATTTTCTAAAATAATAAATGATTCTGTTCCTGGAATTACTTTGTAAGATTTCGTCGGAATGTCATAATACAAGCGTTTGCCGCCTTCTCTTTTGTAGAAAGTTTTTGCTCCAGAAGCCAACATTTCATGCACCCAATCTGCTGATTTCATGCCTTCGTTTTGCATCAGTTCAAGCCCTTTTTCTACACCGATAGCATCCCAAGTTTCAAACAAACCCATTTCCCAACCGAAACCTGCACAAATGGCGGCATCAATTCGGTATAATTCATCTGAAATTTCAGGAATACGTTTTGTTACGTAGCTGAAACCGTCTAAAATAGTTTTTCTATAAAACTCGCCTGCTTTGCCTTTGTCGGCTAATAAAACTGCGAAGCGGTCTTTCAAAGCCAAGGTTTTGGTTTGTTCAAAAACACCAAACTTTACTTTCTGTGAAGGTTCGTATTCAAAGGTTTTAAGGTTCAAGGCTAAAATCTCTGATTTGCCATTTGCTCCTTTGATTTTCTTGTAAAAACCTTGACCAGTTTTATCGCCCAACCATTTATTTTCTTGGAGTTTTTTCACCATTTCTGGTAAAACAAAAGTGTCCTTAGCGTCGTCGTCGGTTAAGCCAGCGTATAAATTATTTGAAACGTTGATGGTTGTATCTAAACCTACAACATCAGATAAGCGGAAAGTACCAGATTTCGGGCGACCAACTACTACCGAAGTAAGTTTATCAACTTCTTCTACAGTCAGTCCCATTTCTTCTACCACTTGCATGGTTTTCATCATCGAATACACACCCACACGGTTGGCAATAAAGGCGGGAGTATCTTTACACAAAACGGTAGTTTTACCAAGGAAACGGTCGCCATAGTGCATCAAGAAATCAATTACCGAAGCATCAGTAGCAGGTGTTGGAATAATTTCCAACAATTTCAGATAACGTGGAGGATTGAAAAAGTGTGTTCCACAGAAATGTTTTCGGAAATCATCCGAACGACCTTCAGCCATTAAATGAATCGGAATTCCCGAAGTATTAGAAGTAATCAAAGTACCTGCTTTACGTAAAGCATCTACTTTTTCATACAAAGATTTTTTAATCGCTAAATTTTCAACAATTACTTCAATCACCCAATCGTATTGATTGATTTCGGCAAGATTGTCTTCAAAGTTTCCTAATTTAATCCTATTGGCAAAAGATGCAGAATACAATGCCGCTGGATTAGCTTTTAAAGTTTGTTGAAAAGCATCATTAACGATACGATTGCGCACCGCAGGATGAGTAATACTAAGCCCTTTGGCTTTTTCAGCATCGTTGGGTTCTTTCGGAACAATATCCAAAAGCATGACCTCAACGCCTATATTAGCAAAATGGCAAGCGATACGGCTTCCCATAATCCCAGAGCCCAAAACGGCTACTTTTCTAATTGAACGGTTCATGTTGTTTGTTTTATAAAAAATATAGGTAAAGTTAAATAAAAATAAATTTGTTATGCAAGCATACTATTTATTTATTTCAATTTTTTATAAAACAAAAATCCCCACCAACGGTAGGGATTTTATGTATTAACCTTTTCTAAAAATTCACACGAAAAGTGTAAATGCTTTTGATACACATTTCTTAAAAATGAGTACTTATACTTTAAGTATATCTATTTCTTTTGTCATCAAGTAATCTGTCTGCTCATCATCTCCTAACACAAAAATATGTGTCCCACTTATTTCAAACCCCCAGCTTTTATAAAAGTTCAGTGCTTTTAAATTATACTCCCAAACACCCAACCAGAGCAGGTCACAGCCAACAGCCTTTGTCTTTTCAATACATTGTTCAAGTAAATAAGCCCCTAACTTTTTTCCATGAAATTCCTTTTTTACATAGATACGCTCTAGTTCAAGGGCATTTCTGTCTGAAAACTCCGCTTTATTTACTCTTAGCTTGGCATAGCCTACTATTTCTTCGTTCAGTTCAACCATTAAGAAAATTGTACCTTCTGTTTGAATTTCACTTAATAGCTGTTCCTGACTAAAATGTTTAGAAAGATAAGCTTGAAGATTTTCAGGAGTATTTTGATGCCCGTAAGTTTCAATAAAAGTTTGTTCGCCAAGCTTGCAAAGTATTGCTACATCTGCGCTATTTGCTTCTTTAATTTGAGGGTTATTACTCATAAGAACGAGCTTTTTAAACGTATATTATTATTCTTTACAAATAAACCATTTTCTATTTATAATAAAAAATGCTTAATTTATATCAACTTATGCTTTTTAAGCATAAATAGAAAATACCGCACTTATCCATTTACTTCTTGATTTTAACATAATAAACGATGGATTTTAGACAGTTAACTTATTTTTTGGGAGTCGCTTCTGAGCTTCATTTTTCAAAGGCATCAGAAAAAATGTTTATTGCCCAGCCAGCTTTGAGCAGGCAAATACAGCAATTAGAAAAAGAATTGGGTGTTTTATTGTTTGAACGTGATAAACGAAATGTAAAACTTACGCCAGCGGGAGAGTATTTGAGTAATGAAGCACAAAAAATACTCTCGCAATTGGAGCATATCAAACACAGAACGCAATTGATTCATAATGGGGGAGAAGGAGAAATTAGAATTGGACATCCCGGTTCGGCGATTTACTCGGTTATTCCGCCACTTTTATCGGCTTTGAAATTATTTTTCCCGAATATTAAAACCAATTTATCTGAAATGCTTGATAGCTCTGTGATTGAAGCATTGAAGAAACATGAAATTGACGTTGCTTTTATTCGGGAACTCCATCCAGATAAGTATCTTACTTCAAAAGTTGTTTTTAGAGAACCTTTTGCTTTAATTTTACCTGAAAGCCACCCCATCAATGAAAATAACTTTGAAAGTTTGGCACAAGTAAAAAACGATAATTTTATTTTACCGCCCCGAAATTCAAGTTCGGTATATCATGATTTACTCTTGAGGATTTGTGAAAGAGAAGGTTTTTTACCGAATATTGTGCATGAATCAAATTATGGGGCAACGATTTTGAAATTGGTTGAACACAATTTGGGAATTTCGGTGATGCCGATTTCATATAAATTTAGTTCGGCAATGAAAGTAAAATTTATCGAAATGAAAAACATTCCAGAACGAACGAATCTATCAATAATCTGGCGAAAAGATGATACCAACCCTGTTTTACAGAATTTCCTGAAAGTATCAGATTCTTTAGATTTTAGTGATGCACGCTTGTTAAAATAACATTTAATTTTCCGATTATGGCAGCTTTAGATAATATTGATTTACAAATATTACAGTTTTTGCAAGCAAATGCTTTGATGACAAACAAGGAAATTGCTTCAAGACTAAACCTCACGACTACGCCCATTCATGAAAGAATAAAACGTTTGGAAAACGAAGGAGTAATTGAAAAATACACCGCCATTCTGAACAAATCTAAATTGGGGAAAAGTCTGGTGGTTTTGGTAGATGTAACGCTGAAAGAACATGCAGCAAGTTTTTTGGAACAATTTGAAAAAGATGTTTTACTCTTGCCCGAAGTAGTAGAATGCTATTGTATTTCGGGTGGTTCCGATTTTCTGTTGAAAGTATTGGTGAAAGATATGGATGAGTATCGCCATTTTATTTTACATAAATTAGCGACACTCTCGAATATTGGAAATGCACAAAGCAGATTTGTTGTCAACGAAATAAAAAGCCAAACGCCTGTACCGATTAATTTGTGAGTGAGTGAATTGTGATTTAGTGATTGATTTTCTTTAGAAAACTAACTTATAGAAGCCACTTCCCATTCACAATTCACTCATTCACAAATTACTTCACCACTGGTGGTGGTGTTTTCTTGCCTCCGAAAACAGAAATGTTTACGTAACGTTTTGGCGCTAATCTGAAATCAATTAGAAGTTTATCTAAATCAGCCACTGAACGGTTGAGGTTGGTATAAAGAGAATCGTCTTTCAATAATTTACCCATTGAACCTTGACCTTTTTCAATGCCTTGCATAATGCGTTGGAGTCCTTCTAAAGATTTTTGAGTGGTTGCTACCGCTTCACTAATTTTCAAAGCATTAAGCGAATCAGCCATTGTGTTAAATTTACCAATCAATGGTTTTAAGCTTTTTTCTGTTTCAATTAAATTACCAGAAAGGGTTTTCATATTGGCAGAAATTCCTGCTAAGTTATTTCTATTTTCGTTGATAGTAGCATTCAAAGAAGAAGTCAAAACACCAACCGAACGATCTGAATTTTTCACAAAACCATTTACCACCACACCCGTATTTTCAAAGCTTTTGGCAACGATACGAAGCGATTTTGTTAATGAATCAAGGTTTTGAATTAATGGGAGGGCTTTTTCTTTTAATAAATCAGTTACGCCTGTTTCAGAAGAAGCGACTAAATTTCCGCCATCTTCAATGAATTTTCCTGAGAGTTTTCCCATTTCAATTCTGATGAGTTTCCCACCTAATAATCCATCAGAAGCTAAAACTGCTTTGGTTCCTTCGGGTAATTGTAAATCTTTTCGGATACTGATTACGACTTTTACTTGGTTATTTTCCCCTTTTATTAACTCTACGGCTTTTACTTGTCCAATTTTCATTCCACTTAATGAAACTTGATTCGCTGCGGTTAATCCTTGTACATCTTTGTAGATTACGACGTATTTGTTTTCCTGAGTAAAGAAATCTTGTCCTTTTAAAAAGTTGAATCCTAGGTATAAAATTACAAAGGTTGTAATGGCAAGTATTCCTATTTTGGTTTCTTTAGAGATGTTCATGTGTTGATTATTGAAGTTTTAGCAATTGATTAATCGGAACAAATATGATTTTTTGCTAGAAACAATCAATTATTCTAATTTTCAATTTCTTCTTTATATGATTTGAATGCTCTGAAAATGGCTTCTGCTACTTCGTTTTGACCCGACTGAGAAGCTAAATATTGTTCTTCGTTTTTATTCGTTAAAAAACCAGACTCTACTAATACACTCGGCATTGCGGTTTCCCAAAGTACTAAAAAACCAGCTTGTTTTACGCCGTAGCTATGTCTTTCAGTTTTTTGTTTGAATTGTTTTTCAATTTTTTGTGCCAACTTAAGGCTATTCATCATAAAGGCACTTTGGTAATTTGCCATCATGATATGCCCTAATGGAGAATTCGGATTAAAGCCATTATAGTTTTTTTCATAATTGGCTTCTTGCAAAATTACGGAGTTTTCTCGCTTTGCCACATCAAGGTTGCTACTTGTTTTATGTAACCCCATTGTGTAGGTCTCAGTTCCTGCAAGTTTAGAGGAATGATGCGCATTACAATGTACCGAAATAAATAAATCTGCTTTATTTCTATTGGCAATAGCAGAACGTTCGTGCAAATCTACAAAGACATTTTTTGTGCGAGTATAAATTACTCTTACTTCTGGATATTCATCTTTGATTCTTTCTCCTAGTTCTAAAACAATTTTTAGTGCTATTTTAGATTCGTCGTTGCTGGCACCATGACAACCGGGGTCTTTCCCGCCATGACCAGCATCCAGTACAACAGTTCTTACTCTGGTCTGTAATGAAACAGGCTGATTTGCTGATTCTTCAACAAGTGAATCTTGAAAAGTAAAACCACTGAGCGAGCAAATCCAAGTGATTATTAAAAAACCTTTAACAAACTTTAACATTATTTTCGGGTTGGTTCGCTATGTTCAACAAGTAATGAAGTATTTTTGTGCGTTGTTTAATAAAAGACAAATATAAATTTTAAAGACTTCTGAAAAAAGCAATCCACATATTCAGTATAGTAATTAGCTTACTTTTAGGGCTTATAACACTAAATCAGTCTTCGGCTCAAAGATTATTGGGCGGAAAACCCTTTAAACCTAAAGCCAGTAAAGCTAATACAGTAATCCCTAAAGATACTGCTAGTTTAGACTCTACCAAGAAAAGTCTTACAAAAAGCGTACCTGATTCTTTAAAAAAAGAAAGTGACCTTAGCACTACGGTTATTTACTCTGCCAAAGACTCTACCATTATGGATACCGAAAACCAAGTGGTGTATCTGTATGGCGAAGCTAAAGTTACTTATGGTGATGTTTCACTCGAAGCAAATTTCATTCAGCTCGATTGGGCGAAGAATGTAGTTTTTGCTCAGGGCACTAAAGATTCGACGACGAATAAAATCGTTGGAAAACCCATTTTTAAACAAGGGGGCGAGCCTTATGATGCAGAGGAAATCAGGTATAATTTTAAAAGTAGAAAGGCTTTTATTAAAGGACTTATCACCACGCAAGGCGATGGTTTGATTCAGGGTGAAAAAGTGAAAAAGGATAATGAAGATAATCTTTATATCAGAAACGCTATTTATACTACTTGTAATCTGGAACATCCCCACTTTAATATTCGGGCTACTAAAATTAAGGTGGTTGGTAAGAGAGAAATCGTAGCAGGGCCTTTCCATTTTGAATTAAACGAAATTCCTTTGCCAATTGGTTTACCTTTTGGTTTCTTCCCTTATAAACCCCCTCAAGAATCGGGTACTTCTGGTATTATCATGCCTACTTATGGTGAAGAACCACAAGGTAGAGGTTTCTTCTTGCGGGATGGTGGTTATTATTTTGCTTTAAGTCCGAACATCGGTTTAAGGCTTACGGGTGAAATTTACTCGAAAGGAAGTTTCGGGATTGCTGCCAATTCACAGTATATCAAACGTTATCGTTATTCAGGTACTTTTAATTTGAATTTCAGAAAAAGTAATAATGGTAGCGAGTTCGACCGCCAGTCGAGAAGTGACTATGGTATCCAATGGTCGCACTCACCACAAAGTCGTGGAAATTCTAGTTTCTCTGCATCGGTTAACTTACAAAGTAATTCAAATAGCCAGTACAATAGCGTAAATACAAGTAGCTATATCTCTACGGCTTTAAACTCTTCGGTACAATATTCCCGCAATTTTGGGCAAACTGTTCGTACAAGTTTAAGTTTACAGGCTGACCAAAACACAGTAACCAAAGCGGTAAATGTCAATACCAATTATACTTTTGGGTTAAACCAATTTCAGCCTTTTAAAAAGAAAAATGCTGTTACCGACCGTTTTATCGACCAATTTCGTATGGGTTTAGATGTTTCTGGAACGTATGGTATTACCAACCAAGTGGCATTAACCAACCGTTCTTACAACAACTTTGGTTATACTGTTTATAGAACTATTGATACGCTTGACCTTGACCCAACCAAACCTGTTATCATCGACCCAAGAACAGCAGCTAATTCCGCTACAAACCTTGCCAGAGACGGTGTGATTCCATTCAACTTATCAACTTTACCAGAGTTGTTAAAGAATGCGCAGTTTAAGGCACAATACAGTATTCCGATTTCATTACCGAATATCAAAATTGGTAAATACATTAACTTAACGCCTGGTTTTAACTTTTCTGGAAACATTTATCAGCAGAAGTATAGATACGAGTTCAAAAAAGTTAATGATTTAGCTGCGGTTTACAGTCTAGATACTACTTCAAAAAAAGGTGCTGTAGCTATTGATACTTTAAGAGGCGGTGCATTTTATGCAGATTATACTTATGCTTTCTCGATGAGTATGAATACTCGTTTGTACGGAACTATCAATTTCAAAAAAGGTAGATTACAAGGTATTCGTCATACACTATCGCCTTCAATTAGTATTAATTATACGCCCGATTTTACAGACCCGAAATATGGTTTTTATCAAACGGTTCAAATCAATAATAGAGTTCATAAATACCAAAAAGGAGAAACCATTCCAAGTTCTTTAGCAGGACAAGAAACGCTGCCGGGGGATTTCTTGAATATCTCAAGCTTTAATCCTTCGCAAACCAACCGTGGTAGTCAATCAGGGGGGATAAGTTTTGGGATTCAGAATACTTTAGAAGCGAAACTCAGGGCGAAGTCGGATACTGCGCAGAAAGAATCTGAGAAAATGATGTTAATTGATAACTTCTCGTTGACTGGAAATTATAACTTCTTCGCTACTCAATACAAACTCTCTAACTTGAATTTCGGAGCGAATTCAAGAGTGAGAAAATTTGATATTAATTTGGGCGGTTCGTTAGATCCATACAAATATGTAAATGATGGTTATTCAATTTCTGGACGTAGAATTGATACTTTGTTAATCAGTGTGGGCGAAGGTTTTGCTAAATTAGCAAGCTTAAACTTCTCGGTAAGTAAAAGCTTTAAACCAGCCGTAGCCGATAAAAAGAAACAAAATAGCAATGGTACTGAAGGACAAATGAATCAAATCAACAGAAACATCAACGATTATGTTGACTGGTCTGTGCCTTGGAGTTTTCAGTTTGGTTTTAACTACAACATGAACAAAACAGGTTTTGCACCTGCTACGATTGTAAGTGCCTTGACTTTCAAAGGCGATGTGAAACTGACGGAGAAATGGAATTTTACCTTGAGTTCTGGTTATGATTTTGTGAACAAAGGGATTTCATTGACCAACATTAGTATTCATAGAGATTTACACTGTTGGGAAGCTAATTTCGACTGGACACCAATCGCCAGTCCATATTATGGTCGTTCAAGTACTTATAATTTCACCATCAGAGTGAAATCAGCTTTATTACAAGAATTAAAACTTTCACGTAGAAATACTTTCTATGATAGAGGAGGTTTTTAATAGCTAAGATTTATGCCTTGTGAGGGATGTATTCCTTAAAAATAAGTATTCCATCATCAGCCCAATTCGTCATTACGAGTTGGGCTGATTTGTTTATAAAAATCTGTCTTTATTTGTCTGAATATCAGGGCAGAAGTATTACTCATTGAGTTGACTTTATCTTCATACAAATACTAAAATCTCCAATTAAAGTCTTGAATTGAATATTGAATTACCGTTTAATAAATACCCCTATAATTTCTTCCTGTTTTATGGCTAAACAATCAATAATTTTTATACGTTTGTTAAGGCAAAAGATTGGTCGCAAGCACCTGATTTTCGACACCGATTACCTTTCTTCTTGCAACATACTTCGTAATATATACTTATTGGAGAAAATTGAATAGTAAACACCATTATTCCATAAGACATTCTACGAAGGACGCTCTCTAAAATCTTTTTTCTAACTTAATAAAACTTACTGGTATGAGTGCATCCAACAAAATTTCAGCTGTTTTGAACGAAGCCGACAAAATAGCAGCAATTGCTTTTTTGCAACAAGCAAAAGACCAATTACCTTTTTTAATTAGTACGCCAGCAGACCAAAGTCCTAGCAGAGTAATGGGTTCTAAAAGCGTTGAATATGTGTTACTGTGCTTGGAGGGCGCTAAAAGCTATCCCAACAAAATGACAGGCGATTTTGATACCGAAGAATTTGAAAAAGATGTAGTATTAATTAGTCAGCTAAGAAGTGTTAAACTAGCAGTAGCAGATTTATTAGATAGGATAGACGACACAATGTTGGCCGCCAGCGCCGATGCAATGATTGCCTCGGATAAAGTATATAAACTATTGAAAGTAGCATGCAAAGAAGACGGTTCAATGAAAGATTTAGTAGATAGAATTGCCCAACGATACAAAAGACCATCCTCTAAAAAGCCTAAAAAAGATAACAATCAGTAATTAATGTTTTTAATATTCTAACCTGCGTAGCTTATCATTTGTAAAAGGTAGGCTACGCTATTTTTTTTGATAAAGCACCAACATAATTTGTTCAATACTGATTAAAAATTGATGGTGAGCCAACAAAAAATGGTGAAAGCTGATTAAAAATTTCTAGCGTGTCAACAAAAAATAGTGAGTGCTGATTAAAAATTGTTGGTGTGTCATCAAAAAATGGTGAGTGCTGACTAAAAATTGATGATATGCCAACAAAAAATGGTGAGCACTGACTAAAAATTGGTGGCGTGTCAACAAAAAATTGTGAATGCTGGCTGAAAATTGATGGTATGTCAACAAAAAATGATGAGTACTGATTAGAAATTAGTGGAGAGTCAATAGAGTTTGTTTAATGATAATTAAAAATTGATGAGGTGTTAATGAAATCAGGTCAATAAAGAAGCTTTATAGGCTTTAATTCTTTATTTGAATTGGAACGATTGATTAAAAAAAAGATGAGCTGACACAACTATTGTCTTAGCTGATTGAGTACTAGACATTTGTGTGATAATTAAGCTTTTAATTAGGTAAAAACTATCAATTTTTTTCAGAAATCAGGATAAAACCTACAATATTATTACTTATGACACAGTTTTAGAGACTATACGATGAGTAAAATTATTCTTAAATTTGCCAATCTTTTTGAATAGATTTTACGTACAGTAAATAGTCAACAACTTTCATTCAAGCAATCGAAATATTATGGAAACAGAACTTAACAAAGACCAAAAAACAATCCTCAACAACATTGGTTATTATCAAATTATAGGCGGTGTTACAGGTATTGGCTTTACCATTTATCAACTATTACAAACAAATACTGTTAATCAAACAATAGCAATACTGTATTTATTTTGTTTAGCTGTGAGTGCTTTATCGGTGTATAGTGGGCAGTTACTTGTGAAAGGAAAACACAACAGAGGCTTACAATTTTCATTGCTTAGTCAAGTATTACAAATCTTTAACTTTACGCTTTCAGGCATTACCTTAAAATTTGTAGCAGGCATCATGCTGTCGTTGGGTATTAGTTATACCGAAACATTTAAAGTTATCTCAGGTTTTTCACTTGCTGAAAATACACTCAACTTTGATGTAAGCGATAACTCAGTCATCCTCTCAATAAACATCGTAGCATTGTTTTTAGTATATCTTATTGATAAAGTACAGAATGACATAGAAGACAAAGAGATATTACTTGAGAACGAAGCGAATAAGACGATTTATTAAGAGTGATTTATCAAGAATATTAAAAACATAGAAAGCTGTCGAAATTAGTTGTTCGACAGCTTTTGGTATTTAATGGACACAGAATTTCTACTGTTAGTCAGGTTATTTGCAAGAAGGCGCCTATTTTGTTGTTAAAAAACACCCTACGCCAAGCAATGGTTAAAATTCATAACCAATATAATTATCAAGTTCTCTGACTGGTAACATCTCTTTGGGTACTAATGGGCTATCTACTTCTACTTCTATCCCTTTTCGCCAAGCTAACTTAGCTAATGCTGTTATTTCAAATGAAAAATAGGTTTTTGCATACCAAAATTCACCTCTTCTTCCGTGTGTTTTAATTAATTCTTGTAACCCCTGTTCTACTAGTATTTTGTTGTTGTTCAAAATACCCTCACAAACGTTAATCATTCCTGTAAAACCTTTATTTCCTTTCTTCGTAACAGTTATTTTTAATTTCTCAATTTGGGCTTTAAGCTCTTCTGCATTATCAGTAATAATAGACCTAATGGCAGTATTAAAAATATAACCAATAAAATTCTTGTTTGACACTTTATTCTTTAGTGTTCCATAGCGATTAATAATATCTGTATTGTCACTTAACACAGCACAGCAAATTTTATAAATTGAGGTATCCATCAGCTCATCATAATTTCTCACCATATATTCTCCACATAAAGCGGCTTTATAAAAATGTTCTCTGGCTTTAACATAATCATTTAAAACATACATAGAATGAATGGCTATACCTCTGGCTGTCAACTCTAGATTTCCTATAGCCCAATTCCTATACTCAGATAAATTTATTCGTTCTAAACAAATTTTCTCATCACTCAAACAAATTTTCAGGGTTTCTTCTAAACTCACGTATTTCATTTTAATTGAATGGATTAAGTTTTATTAATACAATGTCTTTAGTTTCATATTCAGATTTTAGTATTTCCTATAAACCAAAATTAATGAATAGCATTTGTTCTCAACCAATTTACCCAGCCAACCTTCCCTTCCAAAAATTTAACATAACAATAACGATTTTTATACTTACTTTTGCAACCCAAAATTTTAGGTGTAAATGCAAGAGAATCAATATATTAGTTTGTCGCCCACTACTGTTGTGCAAGAAAATACTTTTTCAAAAGAGGCTTTCGGGAAAGATTTTACTTGGGGAATAGCCATGGCTGCTTTCCAAAACGAAGGTGCTTGGGATAAAGATGGTAAAGGTGAATCTATCTGGGATAAGTTTTCACATAAAAAGAATAAAATCAAAGACCAGCAAAATGCTAAAGTAGCTTGCGATTTCTACCATCGTTTTGAAGAAGATATTTTACTAGCCAAATCGCTCAATTTTAATACTTTCCGTTTTTCTATCGCTTGGACACGTATCTTGCCGCATGGTACTGGCAAGGTAAATCAGACTGGATTAGAGTTTTATCATCAAGTAATAGACTGCTGTTTAGAAAATGGATTAGAACCTTATGTCACGCTTTATCACTGGGATTTACCTCAAACCTTAGAAGATAAAGGCGGT
Organism: Arcicella rosea; assembly: GCF_040543805.1. Lineage (NCBI taxonomy): Bacteria > Pseudomonadati > Bacteroidota > Cytophagia > Cytophagales > Flectobacillaceae > Arcicella > Arcicella rosea. Next base: position 401,862 of record NZ_JBEUMS010000001.1, on the reverse strand, counting down.
TGGACAAACCGTGATGTTATCGACTGGTTTTCGGATTACTGCGAAGTTGTTACTCGTGAATTTGCTACAAAAGTAAAGCATTGGTTAGTACTAAACGAACCCGCAGGTTTTACAGGTTTGGGTTATATGACGGGCTATCATGCGCCCGGTCGTTTGGGAATGAGGAATTTCTTACCAGCCGTACATCACGTAGCAATGTGCCAAGCCGAAGGTGGAAGAATTATTCGTAAAAATGTACCCGAAGCAGTGATTGGGACTACTTTCTCATGTTCATTCATCGAGCCTTTTACTGATAGCGAAAATGATAAAAGAGCTGCCAAACGTATTGACGCTTTATTGAATCGTTTGTTTCTTGAACCTACTTTGGGCTTGGGTTATCCTGTGCATGAATTACCTTTTCTACAAAATATGATAAAGAAGTATGTTCATGCGGGAGATATGGAGAAATTGGCTTTCGATTTTGACTTTATTGGCGTGCAGAATTACTTTAAATTGGTAGTGAAAAGTGCCTTTTGGATTCCATATTTGAAGGCGCTTGAAGTAAAACCTAAAACCAGAAAGATTGATAATGTAACGGATTTAGGTTGGGAAGTGTCGCCTGATGGAATGTACAATATTTTGAAACAGTTCGGTGAATACAAAGACATCAAACAAATCATGGTGACTGAAAACGGTGCGGCTTTTAAAGATGAATTCCTCGATGGAAAGATTAACGATAGCGAAAGAGTAGCTTTCTACCAAAGTTATTTACAGCATATCTTGAAAGCCAAGCAAGAAGGAGTAAATATAAATGGATACTTAGCTTGGACGTTGACAGACAATTTTGAATGGACTGAAGGCTATAAACCAAGATTCGGTTTAGTCCACATAGATTTTAAAACACAACAAAGAACAGTAAAAGAATCGGGGCGATGGTTTGAGGAGTTTTTAAAATAGCTTTGAGCTTTCAGCGATGAGCTATGAGTTTTTGATAAACTTAGCTCATTGCCCATAACTCACTGCTGAAAAGCTATTTCATCGTTCAATAAACTCCTTAAATGCCTTTCTATAAGTATCAGAAATCGGTAAAAATACTTTGCCGATTTGTACTTTTTCTCGGTGAACAGATTCTATCCATTCTAAAGCAACAATATAAGAATTATGTATTCTGACGAATTGTGTTTCGGGCAATTGAGCTTCCAAAGCTTTCAAAGTTTGTAATGCCACTACTTTTTGTTGAGTAGTATAAATGGTGACGTAATCCTTCAAACCTTCAATATACATAATCTCCGACAAGCGGATTTTTACCAGTTTTGTGCCATCTTTTACAAAAATAAAAGCCTGTGTTGCATCTGCTTGATTGATGATTACTTCTTTGATTACCTTCTCTTGTATCACAGGTGCTTGTGGCTGTTGTTGAACAGAAACAGTGGTATTCAATCGTAAAGAAGCTTTTTCAACAGATTTTAGAAATCTTTCAAAAGTGATGGGTTTCAACAAATAATCCAACACATCTAATTCATAACCTTCAATAGCGTATTCAGAATATGCCGTCGTAAGAATTATCAAAGGTTTTTTCTGTAAAATCTTTAACAAAGTAATGCCAGTTATCTCAGGCATTTGGATGTCCGAGAAAAGAATATCAACCGTATTATCTCTAAGAAAATCTAAGGCTTTTAATGGGTCTGAAAAAGATTGTACTAATTGTAAGTACGGCACTTTTTTCACGTAAGTTTCCATTAAACTACGAGCCAAAGGTTCATCTTCAACAATGATACAAGTATGGGGCATCTTTTTAATTGTGAATTAGCGAATTGTGATTTAGTGATTTTTTTAATTGTGAATTAGAGAATTGCGGATTAATGAGTAATGTTTTATAGAAATCACTAATTCACTCAATCACAATTCACAATTAAATTACAAGCGTTAATTTTACTTTATAATTCGTTTCTCCGTCTTCAACGTCTAATTGGTATTTATTAGCGTAGCTCAAATCTAATCTACGACTAACATTTCTTAAACCAATACCTGATTTTTCATGATTTGAAGACTTCAATTTACTGTTTTCTACCGTATAAATCAAAGACTCATTACTCACCAATAATTTTACAGCAATAAAAGCATCGGTTGAATTATTACTTACACCATGTTTGAAGGCATTCTCCAGAAAAGTAATCAGAATTAAAGGGACAATTTGTGCTTGGGTGATGTTTCCTTCAATTTCAAAGCTAATCGGAATTTGGTTGTTCAATCGTAGTTTTTCGAGACTTATATAATTTTCGATGTACTCAATTTCTTTGCTCAACAATACTTTCGCATGATTAGAATCATAAATCATGTAGCGCATCATTTGTGATAATTTAGCAATTACTTCGGTAGTATTTGGCGAATTGGTAAAAGCTAAATAGTACAGATTGTTCAAAGTATTAAATAAAAAGTGCGGATTAATTTGCGCTTTCAAGAAAGTAAGCTCTGCCATCAACTTTTCATTTTCTACTTCTTTTCGTTTGGCTTCAAGTTCCAACCAATCTTCTGCAAACTTTAACATTCCCACAAAAATGACAATGAAAAACGTTCCTACAGCTTGTTGAACAATAAATTTCGAGCTATAAAAGTAACCGATATGTTCATTATGTGCCATTTGATACCTTTTTACATAGATATATGCTGTAATCATAATGGCAAAAAGTGGAAGGAATTCAAACAAATAAGCTACAAGGTTTTTGTTCTTTAGAAAACGTGGAAGAAAAATAAAATAATTGATATAAGCCACTAAAGCTACAAAACCTACGTGAAGTACGGAAGTAACCAAAGCTTCTACTAAATCGGGTTCTTCACCGGGTTTGGTGAAGCTGACTTGATAATAAAAGAAAGAGAAATACACACACCAGAAAGACAAGTGTATGAGTAAGATTCTATTTCGTTGGATATAAGCTTGCATATTTTTATAATGAATAATAATCAGTTTGGTATAAGTTCAACTCAAATTTCTGTAAAAAAACTAACATATATACTCTTGATGGGCTTGAAGTACTCCAATTGTCTAAACTATTGGATGAGTCCTCTATTTTATCCGATAATTCACCTCGAAATCCCGACAATTCCACTTTATCGTGTTAGTATCCGATTCGTCGATTTTCCTCCCCAGATTGTCTATCGCTGATTTTCCTTTCATTTTATTGTATTTGTTTTGTAGCAAGAAATTCACAAAGACCAAAAAATCAAAAGCGTTTTCGATACAATCAAATATTTTACGACGATGAAAAAATTATTAACATTATTCCTAATCATTTTCACAAGTAGTGAAATCGCATTAGCTCAATTCGGAGGTCCGCCAAACGGAGGCGGTGGAGATGGAAATGGTAGAAGACAAACTTCTCAACAACAGGCTGCACCAAGTTTTGAAATCAATACTCCTAAGGGAAATTCTAAAATCTCAGGTTTTATCATTGATTCAACTGCTACGAATGCGGTAGAATTTGCTAATATTTCATTAATCAACAAAGCTACTAAAAAGCCAGTTGATGGAACAATGGCAGATGAAAAAGGAAAATTTTCATTAACGAAAGTTGCTGTTGGTGATTATAAATTAACGATTTCGTTCATCGGTTTTGAAAGTAAAACTATCGATAATATTAAAGTAGAAAAAGGAAAAGACATTGATTTGGGCGTATTGAAATTAGCACCAATTTCTCAAATGTTAGATGGCGTAACAGTTACAGCTGAAAAAGCATTGATTGAAGAAAAAGTTGACCGCCTAGTATATAATGCTGAAAAAGATATGTTAGCAAAAGGTGGAGACGCTTCGGATATTTTGAAAAAAGTACCAATGCTTTCGGTCGATTTAGATGGAAATGTATCGTTAAGAGGAACGACCAATATTAAAGTTTTAATCAATAATAAGCCTTCTACCATTGTAGCAAGCAGTATTGCAGATGCTTTGAAAATGATTCCTGCTGATTTGATTAAAACGGTAGAAGTAATTACTTCGCCATCGGCTAAATATGATGCTGAAGGTTCAGCGGGGATTATCAACATCATCACTAAAAAATCATCTATTGAAGGTTTGACATTGAATGTAGATTCAGGAGTAGGACTTCGTGCTTCAAACTTAGGACTAAACGGAAGTTATCGTAGTGGTAAATTAGGTGTTACTTTAGGAGGTTTTGGAAGATTATTCTACAATAAATCAGCTACTTCTTTAGAGCAATCAACCGTGAGAGATGGTGTTACACAATTAACACAACAAAGTTCTGATGCTAAAGACAACGGTCTTTTTGGAAGATATAATTTAGGTTTTGATTATGAAATTTCAAAAAGCCAATCAATCAATGCTTCGGTAGCTTTTGGTACAAGAAATTTAGAACGTAGCCAAGATTATATCACGAGATTGTTTTCAAACAGTTCGTTAACTTCTACTTCTTACAGAGATGTTGATAGCAAAGATTTATCCAATTCAGTAGATGTGAATGTTGATTATATCAAAACATTCAAACCACAACAAGAGTGGTCTATTTCTACTCAATACAGCCAAAATAATTTAACGAATAATTTTGATGCTAATATTTTGAACGGAGCTAGTGAATTATTGAGTCGTCAGAGAAACATCAACGGTAATACCAATCGTGAGATTACACTTCAAACAGATTATCAAACACCAATCAAACAAAACCAAATGTTTGAAGTAGGTTTAAAAAGTATTACTCGTCAAGTAGATAGCGACTACCAATATTTATTCGCAGGTAGTACAGGAGGATATAGTACAGATGCCAATAATCCTTCGGGCTTATTGAATTACAAGCAAATGATTTCGTCGGGATATGTTTCTTATACTTATTCAACCAAGAATAAATATACTTTCAAAGTAGGAACACGTTACGAATACACAACGATTGATGCTACGACCGATAAGAATGCTATCAATATTCCATCTTATGGAAATTTAGTGCCAAGTATTAATATTTCTAAAAGTTTAGGTGGTGCAACTTTGAAATTGGCTTACAATAATCGTATTCAACGTCCGGGTTTACAACAATTGAATCCGAACTTCAATGCTTCAAACGCACAAAATATTACGATTGGTAACCCGAGCTTAAAACCAGAAATTACCAATAATGTTGAATTAAGTTTGAGTAAAAATATCAACAGAACGTATTTGAATGTATCGGTGTTCGGTCGTCAGACAAACAATTCAATTGTAAGAATCAGTACGCCATCAGACACTTTAGTTGGGGCAATCGTAACAACTTTCCAAAACATTGGTAAGCAACAAACATACGGAGCGAATATTTTTGGAAATACTTTCATCACACCGAAATGGTCGTTGAACGGAGGAGTAGATATTTACTATAATTACTTAGACGGACAAGCAGCGAATGCAACAGGCGGTTATTCACTAATTAGTAACTCAGGTTTAACAATTGGTGGAAGAATTTCATCACAAATACAATTAAATAACGGTTGGGGCGTTCAAGCATTCGGTGGTTACCGTGGAAACCAAGTACAATTACAAGGTTCACAAAGCGGAATGGGAATGTATTCTGTTGGTGTAAAGAAAGATATCAACAACAAAAAAGGAAGTATTGGCTTAGCAGCAGAGAATTTCTTTGGAGGAATGACGATGACTTCAACGTTGAATACCGCACAGTTTAGTCAGAAAAGTGTAAACAATATTTATAACCAAAATATCAAATTAACGTTTAGTTATAAGATTGGTAACATGAAGTTTGTAGAACAGAAAAAATCAAAATCTGTTAAAAATGATGATGTGAAAAGTGGGGAATCTAATAATTAAGTATAAAATTTGTAAATTCAAACGTTAAAATAAACCAGTCTAATCAATCTAAAACAATGAAAAAAATCGCAATCCTAGTAACAACCATTGTTGTATCAGTAACATCATCATTTGCTCAAAAATGGAATGTTGATAAAGCGCACTCTAAAGTAGGCTTTACAGTAACCCACTTAATGCTTTCAGAAGTAGATGGTAATTTCAAAACTTTTGATGCAACCATTACTTCATCAAAAGAAGATTTTACGGATGCTGTTTTTGAATTATCAGCAGATGTTGCAAGTGTGGCTACTGATAACGATATGAGAGATGGACATTTGAGAAAACCAGATATGTTTGATGCTGAGAAATTCCCAAAATTGACGTTCAAAAGTACTTCTATCACTAAAGTTGATGCTAAAAAGTATAAATTAGCAGGCGATTTAACGATTAAAGGAGTAACAAAACCAGTAACACTTGATTTAACATTGAACGGTGTTGGTAAAAACATGAGAACTCAAAAGCCAATTGCAGGGTTTAAATTAACAGGGACTATCAAACGTACTGACTTCGGTGTAGGCGGAATGCCATCAGCAGTAGTAAGTGAAGACATCGAAATTAGAGCAGTAGGTGAATTCGGTAAAGAGTAAAAAATAAGAAATAACATTGATTATTTCTTCAAGATATAGTCAGTCTGGAACACACGTAAAGTTGTGTTTTTGATTGAAAAAAAGAAAGGCTTGCTGTTCTACGGCAAGCCTGTTCTCTTTTATGATAATGAGTAAATCACTTTCCAGTAAATCTATACAAATAAGGCGCTTTGTTGGCTGCACCCGTCATTTTTTTATCTAATCTTTCCAAAATCCCCAAGCTTAACATTTTGCGTTGGAAGTTAGTGCGGAGTAACTTTTTATCTAAAATGGTTTCGTATAAATTCTGCAAATCATTCATCGTAAATACTTCTGGCAAAAGATTAAAACCAATCAGTTTTTCATCCAGAAAGAAGCGTAAAGTTTCCAAAGCTTTTGATACCATTAATGAATGATCATAAATCAAAGTAGGAATTTCTTTAATATCATACCATTCGCAAGTATCAGAATGTATATCTGGAGTTGGTGTTGCTTTCGTAAAATCAATCAAAGCATAAAAACCAATCGAAATAAAGCGTCTCATCAAAAAATGGTCGGGACCAATAATATTTCCACCAGCTGCCATTGCAGATTTCATTACTTCATTATCTCGTCTATTTCTATCACCAAATACGTGAAATTGTTCTAAGTAAATGTTCGTCAAACCTGTGCGTTCTTCTAAAATTCTTTGGGCTGCCTCTTCTAAATTTTCACTTTCTTTGATAAATCCACCCGGAACAGCTAACCAATCTGTACTTTTAAAATTCAGTAATAATATTTTCAATTGATTGTCGTGAAATCCAAAAATCACGCAGTCAATTGAAATGCCAGGAAGATAATCAACAGAACTAATTAGAGTACTCATAAGCTTTTTTGAGATGTTTAAGCGAAATTTTGATAAATGTAAAGAAAAATTTGGTAAGATAAAAAGGTTCAATTATCATTGTACCGCAATGATACAATAATTTTAATACTATTTAATCTGGAAAAATAAATATGATTTTTTTTGAGTATTTTTCTTAGCACTTTGTTATTCAGGTTTTTGACAAATGGTGAGGCAAATTAAGAAAAGAGAAAGTATGAATTCAGATAGCTCCCATTGTCTTAATGAATATGATATCCTAAGATTATTTTAGAAGTAAAAATGATAGCTATTTTAATCATGTAATGGGTACTGAAAATTCAAGGAAGATGTAAAATAGACAGAATAGCTGAATAAAACCATTCTTATTGAAATAATGTATTGAAAACCAGATTTATAAATTGACGATTTACCCATAAAGAAATAAAGTACAACTATAAATTCGGACTCATGCCTGCCTTAGGGCAGGCGATGTCAATGAATATCTGTAAACACTCTTGTATCCAATTATAATATTTGATTCGGAAAAACATAACCACAATAAAAACGGCTTATTGTTGAAGATTTGATAATAAAACATAACCTGAAACTATGCAAAACAGAAGAGACTTTCTTAAAAACACAGGTGCTTTAGCACTTGGTGGAATGCTACTACCAAATTTGGCAGACGCATTTGCTACTAAACTTACTCCGAAAAACTTTGGAGTGCAGTTATTCACAACGATGTCGATTATCGACAAAGATGTAACAGGAACATTGAAGCAAATTGCTGGAATTGGTTATAAAGAAATAGAATCGGCTTTCAGCATGAAAGGCGGATATTATGGCATGAAGCCAAAGGAATTTGCCACTGTAGTAAGTGATTTGGGCATGACTTGGCAAGCACACCATATTATGGGTGCGCCTTTCAGAATGCCAGCTCCAAAACCGGGAGCACCCGTAAATCCGAATGCTGAAATGTTGAAAAAAATGCCACCGATGAAATCGTTAATGAACGATACTCAGCAGGTAGTTGACGAAGTTGCAGAAGGCGGTGCAAAGTATTTGGTATGTGCAAGTATTCCTGTGAAGACATCAGAAGATATTAAATCGTCTTTAGAGATTCTTCAGAAAGCAGGAGAGGCTTGTAAAAAAGCAGGACTTACTTTTATTTTCCATAACCACACGGCTGAATTTGAAAAAGTAGATGGACAATTACCATTCGATATTTTTACTTCACAAATTAGTGCTGATTTATTGAAATTTGAATTGGATTTGGCTTGGGCAACGAAAGCTGGTGTAAATATTCCAGAATTATTTGCTAAACATCCGGGACGTTTCCCATTGTTTCACGTAAAAGATTTGAACAAAGAAACCTTGTTGCCTGTAGAAGTAGGAACAGGAATTGTTGACTTTAAATCAATTTTTGCGGCTGCTGATACTGCTGGAGTAAAACATCTTTTCATCGAACAAGATGGAGCGCCATCACCAATTGATAATTTAACGACAAGTTTTGGTAACTTAAAGAAGATTACAGCTTAATAGCCAATCAAGTAATTTAAAAATCCCACAAGCGATGTGATATTGCTTGTGGGATTTTTAGTTTTTATACGTCTATACTTATGAGTTGGAAACTCGTTCTAAAAAATGTAAATTTTTTGTATTATTCTTCAAAGTAAATGATACTAAAATTATAACATGAATTAATGATTCTTATTTTATTAACGAATGAGATATTTTTCAATAAAAAAGTAATTTTTCTAGAACCTGTCTCCTAGTGTGTCTAGTCCTTCTTTTTCAATTAAATCTTGTCTGTTTTGTCAAAAACCAAGGGTAAACCCTTGATTTTTAAATCAGGGGAAAGCCCTGATTTATATAGTACAAATTAAACCCAATTTTGTACTATTATTTTTTATACTATCCCGATATAAAATTCAACTTTTTTAAGTGTGCCGTTTTGCTCTAATATTCAAATACATTATACCCAATAAATCCTTTACAATGAAAACAACTTTCCAAAGCAGTGATCCACCAAAAATGGACAAAAATTTATTCTTCAAATTGTCATTTATGTTGTTGATGTTCGTTTTTCAAATCAGCGAAGTATCAGCTCAGAAAGCCCCTGTACAAACACAAAAAATTACAGGTAAAATTGTTTCTAGTCAGGATAATCAACCTGTTCCCGGAGCAAGTATTTTGGTAAAAGGAACTACCACTGGTAGTACGGCTAATGCTTCAGGCGAATTTAGTATTGATGCAGGAAGTAATGCAACTTTGCTCATTACGTCGGTAGGTTATTCTTCTCAAGAAGTGAAAATAGCAGGCAGATTAAAAATCAATGTAACCTTGGTAGAAAACATTTCGTCTTTGGATGAAGTAGTAGTGGTTGGTTATGGTTCGCAAAAAACTCGTTATCTGTCAGGTTCGCAAACCAATATTGGTGAATCAGAAATTAAAAGAACAGTCAATACTTCACTAGACCAAGCCTTGCAAGGACGTGCGGCTAACGTTTATGTAGCAAGTAATTCAGGAAAACCGGGTGGAGCATCTTCAGTATATATCCGTGGAGTTTCTTCAATTAATGGAAATACTCAGCCAATGTATGTGATTGACGGAGTACAAATTATGCCACCAAACAGTACTGAGTCTGACGGACAATCAAACATTTTAGCAAGTTTAAATCCAGATGATATTGAATCGATGAACGTATTGACTGGACCTTCGGCGCAATCAATCTATGGTTCAAGAGCTTCAAATGGAGTAATTGTGGTAACTACAAAAAAAGGGAAAGCTGGCGATACCAGAATTAACTTTACAAGTATGTATAACTTCCAGACATTACCGAACCAATTGCCAGTAATGAACCTGAAGGAATACGCAATTTATAGTAATGCTTGGGCGGATATAGCTGGTTATGGTCGCCAAGCGGAGTTTTCAGACCCTTCTATTTTAGGGGAAGGTACAAACTGGCAAACAGCTTTGTTCAAAACCGCTGCGATGAAGAAACAACAGCTTTCGCTCAGTGGAGGTAACGAAAGAACTACTTATTATCTTTCTTTTGAATTATTGAATCAAGACGGATTAGCACCCAACTCAGGCTTTGATAGAAAATCGTTAAGATTAAACCTTGAAACTAAACTTCGTAGCTATTTAAAAGTTGGGACAAACTTATCTCTTTCTGGAACCAACGAAAACCTATCCATTGGAGACGACCAAATTATTAGTACCGCTATCCAACAGTCACCAGCAACACCGCTAAAAAATGGTGATGGCTCATGGGGTGGACCTCAAAACGTAACACCTACCACTCCTTCTTACGTTTTTGTGACCAACCCCGTGGCATTGGCTTATACCAATAGCAACGTTTATAAACGTATAAGTACCTTCGGTGCTGTTTATGCAGATTTGAATATCTTCAAAGATTTGGTATTTCATGCAGAATTTAACGGTACTTATGGTAATGATACAAGAGCAATTTTTAATCCATCGTATCAATTTGGAGTAAATAATATCACTCAAGGAGCAACCAATGCGGTTACTTCATCAAGACGATATGCAGGAAATAGTTATTATTGGAGTACTAACCAGCGTTTGAATTATACTAAAAGATTTCAAAAACATGACATTAATATAAACGTTGGTCATGAATCACAATACAGTTTTTCTGAGAATTTATCAGGACAAGTAACAGGTTATACAAGTAATAATATTCCAGAATTATCCGCTGGTGATTTAAAAACTTCTATCAGTGGAAGTAGCAGAGATGCAAGCTCACAAGAATCGTATTTTACTCGTATAGGTTATATTTTTGATGATAAATATATTCTTCAAGCTACTTATCGTGGAGATGCTTCTTCAAATTTTGGTCCAAACAATCGTTGGGGATTCTTCCCTTCAGTTTCTGCCGCTTGGAGGGTTTCAAGAGAGAATTTCATGAAAGGTGTGAGTTCAATTGATGATTTGAAACTAAGAGTAGAAATGGGAACTACTGGTAACCAATACTGGGGAAAACCAATCTATGCTTCTTTGAATGCTATTCCAACACAAACGGGTCAAGGCTTTTTAGCAGCCAATTTTGCTAACCCAGATTTGAAATGGGAAAGTACAAAATCATACAATATCGGTTTAGATTTACACGCTTTCAAAAACAGAATTCATTTAGTTTTTGATGCTTATTTAAGAAAAACCAGTAACCTAATTACAGAATTACCATTGCCAGCCTATGCAGGAACAACTGGAACAGGAGCAATCGGTTCACCAGTAGTAAATCTTGGTGATTTAGAAAATAAAGGAATTGGGATTTCAATCAATACTGTACCGATTGAAGGGAAATCAGCAGGTTCATTAACATGGAAAAGCGGTTTTAATATCTCGTTTGATAGAAATAAATTATTAAAACTCAATACAGACAGAGCTTTTGCCAGCCGTAAACCTTGGTTTACTGATGTAATTTCTCGTTCAAATATTGGTCAACCACTTTGGCAGTTTTATGCTTATAAGTATGCAGGTATTTTCCAAAATTACCAAGAGCTTATCAACAGTGCTGTTCCTGCAAATGTACCAATTAGTCAAAATGGCGTTTGGGTCGGTGATGTGAAATTTGTAGATGTAAATGGAGATAATGTAATTGATGATTTAGACAGAACCGTTGTTGGAAATCCTTGGCCAAAATATACTTTCGGTATCAACAATAGTTTCTCTTATAAAAACTTCGACTTGTCAATTTTCATGCAAGGAACGTATGGAAACCAAATATTCAACCAATTAAAATTGAACAATTCGGGCTTTACCAACTTAATTCGTGGAGCTTACAAAGAAGTAATCAATTTTGCCAGACCAAGTAGTTATGATGAAACTGCACAATTGTTGAATCCGGGAACGAATGTGCCAAGAGTAGGAAATACACCAAATGGTAACGGTCGTGCAACTGATAAGTTTATCGAAGATGGTTCGTATTTACGTGCTAAAAACATCACTTTGACTTACAATTTACCAAAAGCAATTCTTAAAAAATACTTGCCAATTAATGGTTTACGCTTAACGGCTGGTGTTCAAAATGCTTTTACTATTACCAAATATTCAGGATATGACCCAGAAGTAGGAAATGCTTCAAATGTTCCAGGTTTTGATAATGGTCGTTATCCATCTTCAAGAATGTACACTTTTAGCTTGTCGGCAGACTTTTAATCAACGTACATTTTATCAAGTTTAAACATCAAGAAAATGAAAAGATATAATTTTTTAAAATACATATTTCTGTTCTTAACTATTTGTGGTCTGACAAGTAGTTGTAAAGACGATTTCTTAGAAAGACCGCCATTAAGTAATCTAACGGCTGGAACATTTTTCAATACCGATGCTGAATTACTTACTTCAACAGCAGCTTTATATAACCAAGTTTGGGCAGGTGCAAACGGACAATCTTTATTGGCTTTTGGTGATGGTCGTGGAGGAAACTTCTTTACTCCTTACGTAGCTGACTGGCTTCAATTTTGTTCGTTTGCTGTTTCAAATACCAACGGTGCTTTGAAGGATTCTTGGTCTTCGTTTTATAATATCATCGCTCAGTCGAATGTATTGATTAGCAATGTTAATACTTATGCGAAGCCAGCAGTTTCGGCAACGGCAAAAAAAACAGCCTTGGGCGAGGCTCGTTATATGCGTGGTTTAGCGTACTCTCTTTTGGTACAAAACTGGGGTCCTGTTCCAATTATTACAGATAATATTAAACAAGGTGGAGATACTACTTTATCAAGAAATACTGTAGAAAGCGTTTGGGAATTTGCAATTCGTGACATGCAGTATGCCATTGCTAATCTTCCTGCTACTTCTACGACAGGTCGTTTAACGAAGTACTCTGCGGAAGGAATGTTGGCTAGATTTTATTTGACTCGTTCAGGGTTGAATTCAAGCAATGGACAACGTAACCAAATGTATTTAGATAGTGCTAAGTATTATGCTAGAGATGTAATTATGAATAGTCCATACAAATTGATGGATAATTATGCAGACTTATTTTTTACAAAAAATAACAATAATCCAGAGCAATTATTTGGTTTACAGTGGGTTCCATTGCGTGATCCTTGGGGAGTAGGAAATGGGTTTCAATCACAATTTGCAGAAAACAGTACGATTACTGGAGGTTCAGATGGTTGGGGTGGAGGACATGGTGCTTCGGCAGACTATGTTTTAAATTTAGACCCAATAGACTCTATTCGTAGAAAAGCAACTTACATGTTTCCGGGTGACCATTATCCTGAATTAAACAAAAAAGGCGGAGGATGGGCAGAGCCAATTCCATCAGCAAGTACTTATAGCAATATTGCTCACTTCAAAAAATACATTGTAGGTACACCAGATGATAATGAAGGAAAAGGGCAGGTTCAAGCTACTGGGAACAATACTTATATGCAACGCTTGGCAGATGTATATTTTATTTATGCAGAAGCAATTTTAGGAAATAATGCTTCTACTACAGACCCTGAAGCATTGAAGTATTTTAATGCTGTAAGAAACAGAGCTGGTTTACCTTCGGTGACTTCTATCAATATTGATAAAATTTTGCATGAACGTCGTTACGAATTTGCAGTTGAAGGCGATGCTTGGTATGATATTGTTCGCTTGTATTACTATAATCCGACGAAAGCGAAAGCAATTATCAATGCTCAACAAAAAGGAGAATATAAAATAGACATCAAGCCAGGTACTTATGCAAATGGCAGAATTCGTGAATTTACGACTACAATTTTAGTACCTCGTACTTATACCGTTAATGATGCAACGATGTTTTTACCATATCCTGATACAGAATTGGCGATGGCTCCAAACTTGAGAAAACCACCAGTTCCTTACAAGTTTTAGTTTCAAGTATCAATTGTAAAATTTGGAAGGAGAGGATTCCTCTCCTTTGATAAATTCTCATAGAAAATGAAAAAATCAATGAATCATATATTTGGTAAGCTGGGATTACTATTCATCGTCTCGCTTGCTATTTTATCTTCTTGTCAGGATTCCGAATTAGAGCCTATCTCTACAGGAACGCCTGTCATCAAGAAAGTCTATCTTCTGGATACTATTTCAAGGCATAAAGACAGCACATTTGTATCAACAATTCCTGATGATAAACTGTTGGTGATTAATGGTGAAAATCTAGGAGGCATCATCAAAGTATATTTTAACGATTATGAAGCTTCATTCAATACCAATTACAACACTAACACACACTTAATTATTAGACTTCCCAAAGAAGCCCCAACTGAAGCAACGATGGCAACGGTTTCTAATAAACTTAGAATTGTAACTAGTCATGGAGAAGTATCTTATGACTTCTTATTATTGCCACCACCGCCTAATATTTATTGGATAGATAATGAAAATGCACTTCCAGGAGCAACAATTACAATACATGGAGCTAATTTTCTTTTAGTTCAAAAGGTGGTTTTTCCGGGAAATATTGAAGTAACAGACTTTAAAGCAACGAAAGAAGGAGATAAAATAGAAGTAAAAGTTCCTGCAAATTTAACCCTTTCTGGAGCACTTCAAGTAGTAACGAAGTATGGTATTTCGAAAACAGTAGCACCTTTTAATTTGAATTCAGGAGCAAGCGTATTTGCTAATTTTGATGATAAACAATGGGCAAATTGGATGTGGAATATTTTTGTAAAAAACAGCACTACAGACTATCCGGGTGCGCATGGTTCTTATGCTTATTTTGAAAAAAATACTGTAACCAAAGCAGGAGATAATGCTTGGTGGAATGCAGATGGAAGAGCTTTGTGGCTAACAACAGATTTGAGAAATCCATTAATGAGCAAAGATAGTTTAACGAATAGAGTAGAACATTTTTCATTGAAATTCGAAATTAATGTGAAGCAAGCTTGGGCATCAGGTGCATTTTTGATTAAAGCTAATGGTAAAAACTACGCTGCTCGTTATGAACCTTGGAGAGTCGCTGGAAAAGCATTCTCTACACAAGGTTGGGTAACACAAACGATTCCGTTAACGGATTTCAGAACCTCCGATGGTACTGGTACTTCAGCAACGTCAATCAGTGATATTTTGGGGGCTGATGGAAATAATGGCGGAGCTGAATTTGTTTTCTTCTTCGATAATACAACACCACAAAATAGCGATATTGATAAAATAGCAATGGCTGTTGATAACCTTCGTATTGTAAGAACAACGAATAAATAATTCACTTCACTCTCAAAAAGAAAAAATCCTTCTAGTTGCTATAGAAGGATTTTTTTTCAAACATCCTTACTTTTTCGATAATTCATCCAACTTTACTGACATAATTATGAAATGCTTTAATCCAATACTATGTTTTGGACTATCAATTCTTTTGGGTTCTTCCTGCTCAAAAACGGTAGAAGAAAATATCATTACTGTTCCTAAAGACACTACAACAGTTACCATTATTCCTCCTGTTGAGCCTAAAATTGCCAATACAGTTGGTTTTTTCTTGGATGATTGGCAAGCTAAAAATTACATAGCTCCTACTTATACCGATTTTGCTGCACCAACGCAAGCCTTGACGACAGTAACGGTTGATGCTTCGGATATTATTGCTAAAATACCTCAACAAATCTTTGGTCATAATGCCAATACTTGGATGGGAACTTTGGTTGATCAACCTAGTTTTGTTACAGATATTACTAACCTCAAACCTAACATTATTCGTTGGCCAGCGGGCAGTGGAAGTGATGGCTACTTTTGGAATGCCTCGCCCGTTCAAGACCCTAATAATAATAGCAGACAAACACCAGCCGCCCAATACATGAAAGATTGGGGAGTACCAGACAAGCACATGAATAAAGATGGTGCTTTGGTAGATGCTTTCTTTTTCTATGGACAAACAAAAGATAATTGGCGAGGTTCTCTGAGTAATTATTATGATTTGCTGAAACAGAGTAACAACAAGGGAATTATTACGATTAATTACGGTTTTGCTCGTTATGGTACAAGTACAAATCCTGTAGCAACTGCGGCACATTTAGCTGCGGAATGGGTACGTTTTGATAATGGAAGAACACAATATTGGGAAATTGGTAACGAAAATTATGCTGATTGGGAAGCGGGCTATAGAATTGATGTAAGTAAAAATAAAGACGGACAACCAGAGTTTTTAACAGGAAAATTATACGCACAGCACTTCAAAGTATATGCTGATTCTATGCGAAAAGCAGCAGCTGAAGTTGGTTCAAAAATTAAGATTGGAGCCGTGATGCAAGAATCTGTCACAGAATCTTGGCAAAATAATACGACCAAAACTTGGAATGCTACGCTGATTCCTGAAATCAATAATAAAGCTGATTTTTATATTGTTCATAATTATATTACTCCTTTCGGACAAAAATCTAATGCGTCTACAGTACTGAGTTCAGCCCTGAACATTCCTGCGGTGATGATGAGTTTTGTGACTAATGAAATCACTAAAAATGGGGGAGAAGTAAAACCGATTGCTTTTACAGAATGGAATATGTGGGCATTGGATTTAAAACAACAAGTATCGAATATAAGTGGACTTTTTGCGGTCATCGTTCAAGGCGAAGCCATTAAAAATAAATATGGTTTGGCAGCTCGTTGGGATTTGCTCAATGGTTGGGAAAATGGTAATGATCATGGACTTTTTAGCGATGGTGGAAGTGCTGACGACCCACGTTGGAATCCTCGTCCTTCTTTTCATTATATGTATTATTTCCAGAAAATGATTGGTGATAGATTGGTTTCTTCAGCCGTAACTGGCAATGGAGCAACAGCCATCAAAACTTATGCTTCAACTTATAGTTCGGGTCAGGTAAATATTACTTTATTGAATACTTCAAGTGTTCCGCTGACGGTGGAAGTAAAAACTAAAAACTTTTTGATGGGCAACCGCTATTACTGGTATAGTTTGGAAGGAAGTAACGACAATGGCGAATTTTCAAGAAAAGTGTTAGTGAATGGAAATGGTCCGAAAGGTGCTGCTGGTGGACCAACTGATTATGCTTCTTTAAAAGCACGCTCAGCACTTACTGGAACGGGTATTAAAGTAATTGTTCCAGCTTATGGTTCAGTTTGTATGTTGGTCGATAAAAAATAAAATCTTGATTGCTCCTTCTTAAAAAGGACTAAGCAACAGGATACTTTTTCTTATTTTGGAAACAATAACGATGTGTTATTGATAAAACTATTATCCAATGAATATTAAACTATTAGCCATTTTATCCTTCATAACAATTCCGATTGGTACAGTTTATTCGCAACAATTATCTGAAAATATTCGCCTCAATCAAGTAGGTTTTTATCCTAATGCCCCCAAAATAGCAGTAATCGTAAACGCAAATGCTGAGACGTTTATGGTCAAAACGGCTGATTTAAAAAATACTGTTTTAACTGGAAAATTAAGTAATGAACGTCAGTCGGAATTTTCAGGAAAAAAAACACAAATTGCAGACTTTTCAAGCTTGGAAAAAGATGGGAAATATGTTATTGAAGTGCCAACATTAGGTGTTTCATATCCTTTTGAAATACAAGAAAAAGTACACCAAGGTGTGGCCAAAGCTTCTCTGAAAGCTTTTTATTTCCAAAGAGCATCCACGAAAATTCCTGAAAAGTATGCTGGGAAATGGGCAAGACCATTCGCTCATCCTGATACAAAAATATTGATTCATCCTTCGGCAATTTCTGATAAAAGACCCGCAGGAAAAGTTATTTCATCGCCAAAAGGTTGGTACGATGCAGGCGATTATAACAAGTATATCGTGAATTCTGGGATAACGATGGGAACACTCTTTTCTATGTATGAAGACTTTCCAGACTATTTTCAGCAACAAAACCTGAATATTCCAGAAAGTAATAATACTGTTCCTGATGTGTTGGATGAAGCGCTATGGAATTTGCAATGGATGTTGACCATGCAAGATAGCGACGGTGGGGTTTATCATAAATTGACAAATGCCAATTTTGATGGAATGTTGATGCCAAACCATGCCAAGAAAACTCGATATGTTGTTCAGAAAAGTACTGCCGCAACATTAGATTTTGCCGCAGTAATGGCACAAGCAGCTCGTATTTTCAGACAATTTCCTAAAGAATTTCCTACTTTGGCAGATTCCTGTTTATCGGCTTCTGTTCGTGCTTGGGATTGGGCAAGTAAAAATCCAACCGTGAAATATGATCAGAATAAATTAAACGAACAGTTTTTGCCCAAAATCACCACAGGAGCCTATGGCGATAATACGGTTTCGGATGAATTTATTTGGGCAGCTTCAGAATTATACATCACTACTAAAGACGAAAAGTATTATCATAGCATTGATTTCTTGCCAGTTCAGAAAATGTCTGTGCCTTCATGGAATCAAGTTCGTTTGTTGGGTTATTACTCTTTAGCAAGATTCCACAATCAATTAACAGGAAAGGCGAAAGAAGATTTCCCGACTTTAAAAAGTAATTTAATAGCTTTTGCAGATACGCTTTCAAGTGGCATTGAAAAGCGTTCATTTCAAACTGTAATGGGAAAAACGGCAAAAGATTTTGTGTGGGGAAGTACGGCAGTTGCCGCCAATCAGGGAATTGCCATGATTCAGGCTTATCAACTCACAAAAGATAAAAAGTACTTAGATTTAGCCTTAACAAATCTTGATTATATTTTAGGAAGAAATGGAACAGGTTATTCTTTTTTAACAGCATTTGGTTCAAAAACCCCTATGCACTTGCATCATCGTTTGGCAATTGCTGACGGAATTGTCGAGCCTTTACCTGGTTTTTTATCGGGCGGAACAAACGCTGGACAACAAGATAAATGTGAAGGTTATACCACCAAAGTAGCCGATGAATGTTATTTAGATGCCGAATGTTCGTATTCAACAAATGAAATTGCCATCAATTGGAATGCTCCACTGGCGTATTTAGCTTCAGCAATTGAAGTCCTCATCAAGAAGTAATATTAATATTTCTGTAGTAAAGTTTATCTTAAAAAGCTTTGCTACAGAAATAATTTTCCATTCCCCCCGACGCTCCAAATCCATTGATTTCTCCTCAAACAATTGTGAATCAAGAATAAATTAGCCTTTTAGCAAGTAAATACATACAGGATATTGCTTTGTTTTTTGGAATTTCATGCAGAAATATTTTACCGAATGTTTTATAAGAAAGTACATTAAACCTTATAATGAATGATTATGAAAAAAAACAAAACGATTTATGCTTTCTGGGCAAGTCTGCTTTTACTCTCAATCAATGTATTCGCTCAAGAAAGTCAGAAAATTTATCTTTCAGGAACTGACAAAGACCACACCGTTCAATGGGATTTCTTTTGCAACAAAGGAATGAACAGTGGAAAATGGACAAAAATTGCAGTGCCTTCTAACTGGGAATTACAAGGCTTTGGTAAGTACAGTTATGGTACAGAAAACCGAAAAGAGGAAACCAAAGCCGACGAACAAGGATTGTACAAACATACTTTTGATGTTCCGAAAACATGGAAAAGCCAAAGAGTATTCATCGTTTTTGAAGGTTCGATGACGGATACCGAAGTGAAAATCAATGGAAAATTGGCGGGGGATGTACATCAAGGAGGTTTTTATCAGTTTCAATATGAAGTTACAGATTTGCTGAAAACGGGTAAAAATCTATTAGAAGTAAAAGTAAATAAAGCCTCAGCCAATAAATCTATTGATGTTGCTGAACGTCACGGTGATTTTTGGGCTTTTGGTGGAATTTATCGACCAGTTTATTTAGAAGTTGTTCCGCAAAGTTTTATCGAACGTTTGGCAATTGATGCAAAAGCGGATGGAAATTTTTCGGTAGATGTTTTTACCTCAAAAACCAATGCCAACCAAAGTATTGACGTACAAGTACAAACTTTGTCAGGGCAAAATATCGGTACTTTATTCTCTTCAAAAATCAATCCTTCAGAAGCTAAAACGGTCTTGAAACAAGCTTTTCAACAAGTAAAATTGTGGAATGCTGAAACGCCTAATTTGTATCAAGCAAAGATTTCACTGAAATATGAAAAAGGCATTATTCATAGTCGTACACAACGTTTTGGTTTCAGAAGTATTGAAGTAAGAAAGCGAGATGGCATTTATGTGAATGGTGTAAAAGTAACGCTTCGTGGTTCAAACCGCCATTCTTTTAATCCTGAAACGGGCAGAACTACCAGTAAAGAATTAAGCATCAAGGATGTGAAATTGATGCAAGAAATGAATATGAATGCCGTAAGGATGTCGCATTATCCGCCAGATATTCACTTTTTAGATGTTTGTGATTCTTTGGGTTTGTATGTAATGGACGAACTAACGGGCTGGCAAAATAAGTATGATACCATTCCGGGTAGAAAATTAGTGAAAGAAGTAGTGATTCGTGATGTTAATCATCCTGCTATTTTGTTTTGGGACAATGGCAATGAAGGCGGTTGGAACAGAGATTTAGACAAAGATTTTGAATTGTACGACCCACAAAAACGCCCTGTTTTTCACCCTTGGGAACGTTTCAACGGCTTTGATTCTAAGCATTATATTACTTATAATTATTTGGCGAATGCGGTTTTGTACGATAAAGACATCATGATGCCAACTGAATTTATGCACGGTTTGTACGATGGCGGACACGGGGCAGGCTTAGAAGATTTTTGGGATTTGATGCTCAAACATCCGCATTGTTCGGGTGGTTTTTTATGGTCGTTTGTGGATGAAGCCGTAGTGAGAACGGATAAAAATGGTATTTTGGATGGTTTTGGGAACAATGCTCCTGATGGAATTTTAGGGCCACATCGTGAAAAAGAAGCCAGTTTTTATGCGATAAAAGAAATCTGGTCACCAGTAAGAATCACTAAAAAATACTTGCCACGTACTTTTGATGGAAAGTTGCCTGTAGAAAATCATTATTCTTTCACCGATTTAAATCAATGTACTTTTGAATGGCAATTGCTTTCTTTCCCAAAACCAAGCGATAAATCTTTAGCAACAATTATTAACCAAACTGGTAAACCAAGTTTTACTTCCATTCCTGCTGGCGAAACGGGTTATTTAAAATTGAATTTACCCAACAATTGGACAGACAGTGAAGCTCTTTATTTAAAAGCAATTGACCCAAATGGGAAAGAGATTTTTACTTGGTCGTGGGTGATTCCTGAAAAAGAAGAAAGTGCTACGAAAGTAATTGCTTCAAAAGGTGTTAATACAAAAATTGAAGCCAACGAAGATGGTAATTTCCTGACGATTAAAGCTGATAATGTTACTTATACTTTTGATAAAAACACAGGTTATTTAACCAAAGTAAATAATTCAAAATCGGATATTTCCTTATCGAATGGTCCAAGTTTGGCGGGCGTTAATCTTTCCTTAAAATCTTTTAAACATTATGCTACTCCAAATGGCTACGAAGTATCGGTTAGTTATGGTGGTGATGGCGGATATTTTAATGTTTGGTGGAAATTTGTGACGAATCAGCCTGTTGAAATGTCGTATCAATATTCACAAAAAGGCGATGCTGATTTTATGGGAATTACTTTTAATTATCCAGAAAAAGAAATTACGGGCATGAAATGGCTGGGACGTGGTCCTTACAGAGTATGGAAAAACCGCATGAAAGGTTTGCAATACGGCGTTTGGCATAAAGATTATAATGATGCCATCACGGGCGAAGATTTTCAATATCCTGAATTCAAAGGTTATCATTCAGATTTGAAATGGGTAGTGATTGAAACCAAAGAAAGTGCTTTTACGGTATATGCTGAAGACGAAAATATGTTTTTACAAATGCTTCAGCCACAAAAACCTAAAGGTGCGACGAACGATAATACCAGTCCGCCATTCCCGACTGGAAACATTGGTTTCTTGAATGCCATCAGTCCGATTGGCGCAAAATTTAATCCAGCAAATTTATATGGTCCACAAAGCCAGAAAAATATGATGCTGAATTATACGCCAATAAAAGGTAAATTGTTATTTGATTTCAAAAATAAATCTATTGAAAACTAATTAGAGAGTTGTGAATTAGTGAATTATAAAATTAAGCTGTTTGAATTTTCCTATTAGCGGGTGAATTAATTCACCCGCTAATAGGAATTTGTAAAATGTATTAGCTCAAAGACTCACTTTATTCATGAATATTGATTTAGGTATAGTTTAATACCATTTTTTCTGTTAAAAAAACAAATGTTTAAATAGCTGTAATATAAAAATCACTAATTCACAATTCACTAAATCACAATTAAAAAAATAGACATGAAAAAACTCATTAATATTCTTTTTTGCAGCTTAATATTTAGCTGTACTGGCTATAGTCAGGAAACGATTTCGGCTTTGAAAGTCGATAAAAAATTAATTACAGATGAACTTTCGCATCCAACGGCTTTTGCTGAACCTAACGATAAATCTGGACGATTATTTGTTTGCGAGCAAGAAGGGAAAATTAAAATTATTCAAAAAGGTAAAGTATTGCCAAGCTTGTTTTTAGACATTACGGACGAAGTAATCAAGAAAAAAGGCTACGAAGAGCGTGGCTTGTTGGGCTTGGCTTTTCATCCAGACTTTGCTAAAAATGGCAAATTGTATGTGTATTGCAGTATGCCCGTTGCAGTTCCTGCAAGAGGGCTAGACCATAAAAGCGTAATTCGTGAATACACCGTTTCTGCTAAAAATAAGAATATTGTTGATGAAAGTACGGCTAAAACAGTCTTGGAATTTGATGAACCTCAGTCGAACCATAATGGAGGAGATTTGAAATTTGGTCCAGATGGATTTTTATACATTGCCGTTGGTGATGGTGGAGGACAAAATGATAAACACGGAGTATCTGGCAATGCCCAAAATCTCAGTAATTTCTTAGGGAAAATCCTTAGAGTAGATGTAAAACAATTGCCTTATAGCATTCCTTCGGATAATCCATTTGTGGGTAAATCAGAAGTTCGTCCAGAGATTTATGCTTATGGTTTTAGAAATCCTTGGAGAATCAGTTTTGATAAAAAAACGGGAGAATTATTTGCAGGAGATGTTGGTCAAGATAATTATGAAGAAGTAAATCTTATCACAAAAGGTGGCAATTATGGTTGGAGAATCAGAGAAGGTTTACACGAAAAATTCCCGAATGACCCAGACCCTAAAAACTGGATTAATCCTATCTCAGAGTATCCTCACTCAGATGGTTTGAGTATCACAGGTGGTTTTGTGTATAGAGGAAAACAAATTCCTACCATAGCTGGCAAATACATTTTTGCTGATTGGACAGGACCAGTTTGGGCATTGACAAATAATAAAAAAGAGCAGTGGGACAGAGAAAAACTTTCAATCTCGCAAGATGCTGGTAACTGGCATATTTACAGCTTTGGCGAAGACCAAGCGGGGGAAGTATATTTACTAACAGTACTTTTAGGAAGCGATAAAGGAGCTTTATATCAGTTGGTGGCTGGTAAGTAGTTTGATGATATTTTGAGTATTTCAGGTCTTGGGCTATCCTAAGACCTGATTTTTTTTAGAAAGTTCAGATTTATAAGAGTGTAATTTAGAAAACTTGCTTTGTGACTTAGAAAATGAGCTTTGTAATTTAGAAATCTTGCTTTGTGATTTAGAAAACGAGGGGAGTATTCATTAAACCGTGTCAATAAGTTTTTTAAGGAGAAAGTATAATCTTGTCCTAGTTCAATGTTTTGGGAGTATCGTCGCAGTAATTTTGAGACAAGAAAACAAACAAGACGATGGACAGAAAGACTTTCATACAAAAAGGAATTACAGGTACAGGTATTTTTGCAGCTTCTGCTGCTTTGGGAAATGTTATTAAAAACGATATTGATGAGTTGAAAGAACTTGATATTATTGGTTTTAATCATATTCCAAATACGCCTTCTAAGATTTTAGAAAATTCTGTTTTTCATAAAGCTGATTCTCGTGGACATGCCAATCATGGTTGGTTAGATAGTAATCATACTTTTAGTTTTGCCAATTATTATAATCCTGAACGTATGCACTTTGGCGTTTTAAGGGTTTTGAACGACGACCGTGTTGATGCAGGTAAAGGTTTTGGAACGCATCCACACGATAATATGGAAATTATTTCTATTCCTTTAGAAGGGAATTTAGAACATAAAGACAGCATGGGAAATGTGGCAGTCATCAAAAAAGGAGACATCCAAGTAATGAGTGCAGGTACGGGCATTTACCATTCTGAATATAACCAAAGTAAAGATGATTTGGTGAAGTTTCTACAAATTTGGGTTTTCCCGAACAAAAAGAATGTTACGCCTCGCTATGACCAAATTACCTTAGACGTAAACGACAGACATAATAATCTTCAACAAATTTTATCACCCAATCCAGATGATGCAGGAGTTTGGGTTCATCAAGATGCTTGGTTTCATTTAGGGAAATTTGATGAAGGTTTTGCCAAAACATATCAAATCAAGAAAAAAGGAAACGGCGTTTATGCTTTTGTATTGAATGGAAGTTTTGATATTGAAGGTTTTACGGTTGCTCAAAGAGATGGTTTTGGTGTTTGGGATATTGAGCATTTGCAAATAAAAGCGAATAGTCAAGATGCAGAAATCTTATTAATGGAAGTACCGATGTCGTTATGAGAAAGTTCGAAATATTAGTAATCGGAAGAAATGTTGATATTCACGAAACAGTTTTGAGATTAATCAACAAAAATCAAGATTGGCAAGCCACAGGTGCTTTAACAGACGAAGAATCGTGCAGGTTATGCAAGGAAAAAACGTATGATATGGTGTTGTTGGGAAGTGGAATTGAAGAAGAATCTGAAAATAAATTGAGGGAATACTTTCAAAGTATCAACCCTAATTTACCAATTGTTCAGCATTACGGCGGAGGAAGCGGTTTATTATACTGCGAAATTATGCAGGTTATTGAAAAGTTGGAAGAAAAGCAGTGAGAAGTGAGACAAAATCACTAATTCACTCAACCACAATTCACAATTTTACTAATCCTTTTCAATCTTAATATTTTTAGCATCAGCAGGATTCATTACACGTTTAATACCCATAAATCTTTTCTGGTAATAAGCGGCATCTAAATAATCGTAGCGAACACCACCGTTCCAAGCTGAGTGAATAAACTTAATATATTTGTCGGTTACTTCGGTAACAATTCCGACGTGACCGACTCTCTTCCCTTTGGCATTATGCCCTTTAAAGAAAATCAAATCACTAGGCTGGGCTTCAATTCTGGAAACAGAGTAACCCAATAAACTTTGTGCAGCACTACCGTGGGGTAAAATCATCCCAAAGTTTTTAAAACAATAGCGGACAAAACCAGAGCAATCAAAACCTTTTTTAGTAGTTCCACCAGAGCGATACCTCAGATGAAGGTGGTCATTAGCGAAGTCGAGGAGATTATTTACTGTACCGAAAGTGAATTGATTAGACTTGTTGTGAGTCGAATCAGAAGGAGCAAATTGACCAAAAGAGGCAATACGAATTCCTACACAAAATATGGTAAATAAAGCTTTTTTCAGCATAATATTGGGTATAATGTCTGAGTTCAGTTCCTAAATTAGTTAAAAAAGTTCAAAAACGAAAACGTTTGTCTTTATTTTATCCAATTGTCGATAAGCTTTTAACTGATTTTTTAAGATTATAGTATATCAAAATTGATAATTCATCTTGAAAATGCTGACAGCTTTAGCTTTCAAAAGAGTAAAGATGGGAATAGAAGCGATTGATTTTTTTGTTATATTTACAGCATATCATCCTTTAGAAATCATGAAAGTTGACTCAACAAATAAGCCATATATTTTCAAGAAAGTAAAAACTTATTCCGCAGAAGAAATTATAGCGGCTGGAGGAACTACTGCTTTTGGCAAGTTGACGGGTCATACGCCAGAACGTTTAAATGATATACCTTTAGGAGAACCTTTAACAGAAGAAGAATACAAAAAAGCATTAAAGATGTTAAAAAGATAGATAAATGAATTTACTGTTCGACACTAATATTATCATTTCAATTGCTCGTTCGACAAATCCAGTGAAAGCAGTTGAACTATTAAATCCAAATGCTGAACTTATTTATATCTCAATTGCGAGTATTGCTGAAGTACAATCTATCGCTTTTCAAAATAATTGGTGAAGTGTTAAGTTAACTTCCTTAGAATATATTTTCAGTAATGTTACTGTAATAGAATTGACTGATATATTGATTGATGCTTATATCAATATTGACGCATTCAGTCAAAGAAATCATCCAAGTTTTCAGGAATTCCCTCATAAAACATCCAGAAATATGGGTAAAAATGACCTTTGGATTGCCGCTACAGCCTCTTTGTTAAATTTAACGCTAGTCACTACAGATTCAGACTTTGACCATCTCAATAATTATTTCCTCCAACTTTACAAACTAGAACCCAAAGATCTACGGAAATATCTTGCCAATTGAGTTGTTCTTCTGAAAGTATAAATCTCAATTTCTTTCTTAGTTACTTCTTCTAAAGTATGTAAAAAGATGCTTGCTGTTTGTGCTTGCCAAGCTTGAAAAGTCTCACTAATACTTTTGTGCTGAGGAAGATATTCAATAAAGCGTGAGAAATTAAAGGTAGTATCTGCAATACCAGCACCAGCACGTTCGCCATCTAAAGCATTAATTTGTTGTTCAATATGATTTGGCACAGGAACCATCATAATAGGTTTGCCCAAATACATAGCTTCGCAAACAGATTCAAAACCTGCTGTACAAACTAATCCAGCGCAATTTTGCATCATGTTCAAAAACTTGTCGGCATTTACTTGATGAAAAGTAAGATTTTCATGGCATTGCCATTCATTAGCAAACTCACGATTGTTCCAAAAACAATGTACTTCCACATTTCTGTGTTCAGCATGCCAATTGATAATATCTTCTGCTAATTTATGATGGGTAATGTAGGCTAGAAAATAAGGTCTAGTCGTAGGTTTTAACGCTTTTACTTCTTCACGCAAAAGCGGAGGAGTAACTACAATGTGGTTAGCATTATCTTCGGGCATTTCCACAAAAGATAATGCTAGTTTTTTTGTTGAATTTAGAGAGGTAAGATGGGTATTGAGATTTAATAAAAAACGGTCTATTTTTTTGTCAGGTAATGAAACAAATTGATTGTGAAGTAATAAATATTGATGACCTACACAAACAACTGGAATATTCGGACGATGAAATTGTGCATATAATCCACAAATAATATCGTAAAAATTCACGATAACATCTGGGCGATGCGTATTTACTTCTTCCGCTAAATATTGTACGCTTTTGCGGTACTTACTGAGTTTCAGCAAATGTGTTTTGATAGTATCCCAAACTTTTACCGCCTTGGTTTGTCCATAAACTAAACTTGGAGCTGCAAAAGTATTAATCGGAGCGTTGATTTTATCCGTAAAGAAAGTCGGTAAATTACGATTGTCTTCCATGCCAACCATTACAGAAACCACTTCATGCCCTGCGGCAGTCAGGATTTCAAAAAGAGAAATAGCCTGTGTTAAATGTCCACGACCTTCTCCTTGCACGACGAATAAATACTTGCTCATATTGGTTGTATGTTAAGAGATACTCATAAAAATTCCTTTGGCAGTTTTCATTGCCTCCGTATCTATTACTTCATCTGTTAATTCTTCTTCTAAATCCAGTGTGTTTTGGAGTAAATAAAGTAAATCCCAATTGCCTTGGTAGTCTTCAACCAAAGCTGTTAATGATTCTACCCAATCACCAGAATTCATATAAGTAATATCTTGAATCAAACGAATGTCTGGTTTGTGGATATGCCCACAAATAATGCCTTCGCAATGATTTGCTTTGGCTAATTCGATAAGTTTTTCTTCAAAATCCGAAACATAGTTTACCGCTTCCTTTACTCTTTGTTTAATTTTCTGCGAAAAAGAGTAATAAGAAAAACCTCGCCACTTACGATATTGGTTATATAGTTTGTTGATGGATAAAAGGAAATTATAACCAATATCGCCGAGGTAGGCGAGCCATTTCATTTGCGAAGTCACCGAATCAAAAATGTCTCCATGAGTAATAAAGAAGCTTTTTGAACCAGATTGTAAAATATAATCACGCTGAACGATAAAGTATTTTCCTAATTGAAAAGGGATGATTTGGTCTAAAAAATCATCATGATTTCCTCTCAGATAAATTACTTTGGTATTATGATTTTCAATCATTTTCAAGACAGCCCTGAAAAAAGCAGTATGTTTTTTCTTCCAAGAACCACCCTTTTTCAATTGCCAACCATCAATAATATCGCCATTCATAATTAAGGTTTCGCAGGAAATACTCTTCAAGAAAGCTGTTACTTCTTTAGCTTTTGAACCTTCTGAGCCTAGGTGAACATCAGAAATGATGACGGTTTTATATTGCTTTGGCGTTTTCATAATCCAAAGTTGTTATTTTACTTTAATCAGATGATTGCCAGAATATTAAAGGATTGTTAAGGATTAGTTTCTTGAAAATAAATAACCTACTCCTTTAATAGTGCGGATGTAATCTTCTCCGATTTTTTCACGAATCTTACGGATGTGTACATCCACAGTACGTTCTGTGACGTGAATGCCTTTGCCCCAAACACTTGAAAGTATTTCGTCTCGGGTATAAACCTTATTTGGGTTACTCACAAAGAACATCAACAAGTCGAATTCTTTTTTGGGTAAAGTCCATGAAGATTCCTTTACAGCGATAGAATAATTTTGGCGGTTAATGATTAAATCCTCCAAAACCACTTTTTCTTCTTCTAAGGTTTCGGCAATGTTGCGTTGAAAAACTGCTTTGATTCTGCTAATTAAAGCCCTAGGCTTTACAGGCTTGATGATGTAATCGTTCGCACCAATATCAAAAGCGGCAACTTCCGAATACTCTTCTGTTCTGGCGGTCAAGAATATCAGATAAGAATTCTTCAATTCTTTAGATTGTTTGATGATTCTGCCAGCTTCAATACCATCCATAACGGGCATCATAATGTCCATCAGAATCATGTCGGGCAAGAAATCTTGAGCTACTTGAATCCCTTGAAGACCATTTTCGGCAGTACGGATTTGAAAACCTTCTTTCTGTAGGTTGTATTCAAGTAATTCTAGAATATCTGGGTCGTCGTCAACCAATAAGATTTTCAGAGATAGGTCAATCATTTTTTATAATCTTAAAAAGTTTGATAAATTTTAACCAAACTTACTGCCCTAAGATTATCTCAGTGTTAAGCTTGAATTATGCTTTCTTTATGTTTATTATGAAACAAACATTGAAGTCATAAACCAAGTAAAATTGCGTTGAAAAACGCCTAGATAACGTCCTACTTTTTGCATGAGATGATTTGTTTTAATTTACGTCTCAAAAATAGTTTTCTAATGTAACCATATCATTAACAACACTTTACGTTTTTGTAAAAGATGCTGTTTGTATAAAAAATTAACACATCCATAATTATCTGATAATCATTGGACATTGTAATGTCTATTATTTTCGATTTCTAATATTAACCATGAAATCATGTCAGCTCAAAAACTCATATTCCTATATTCAGATTCCACTTTCACACCGTGGAAAGAAAATATTTTCGGAAGTACCATTGCTACTTTTTTGAAAGCTACACCAGATGACTACTATCCTTATGTAACACATTTTGTGGGTTTTACGACAGAATTTGCCGATTTCTTAAAGCAATTCGATGTAGTTTTTAATGTGTGTTATGGATTCGGAGAAGTCGGTCAGGCGGATATTGCTCGTTGGTTGGATAGCCATGCTATCAATCACACCGCAAGTACTTATGAAGTACAAATCTTAGCGAAAGACAAAATGAATCTTCCACAAATCTGTGAAGAAATACAAGTAAAAACGCCTCCTATTATTGAGCTTAGTGATGTAGCTTTTTTAGAGTACGAACGTTATATCGTAAAACATCGCATGGGGAGTTTACATTTGAATATGTTAGTTTTTGATGCTTCTGAAATACCTTATCAGACTTTAATGGAGAAGGAAGATTACATCATTCAACCTTATATTACTGGTCGTGAATTTACAGTTGGTGTAATTCCGAATGAAGACGGAACAGATTATATGGCTTTATCACCTTTAGAGATTCGTCCTGATGATAACAGAGAAGTATATATTGCAGGACAAGCCTATGGAGTGACTGAAAAAATATTGAATCCAGCAATGGAAGAAAGTATTCGTCAGGAAATTATGCAAAAGGTTTTGACTTTACACAAAACCATGAAAATAAGAGGAATGTCTAGAACAGATATTCGTATTCATAATGGGGAAATCTATGTATTGGATATTAATACAATGCCCAATTTAGATGCACGTAGTTTTTTACCAAGTATTGCCTTGAACGAAGGCATTGATTTAAAAGAACTTTTCCGTAGAATTTTATTAGTTACTAAATCAGCGTTTAGCTATGAGCTACGAGCTGTAAGTTATGAGATTTGAGCAATAAGCTTTGAGCCTTGAGCTTTGAGAAGTGAGTTTTGAGTTATCAGCTTTAATACTCCCTTTTAAAAGGTTTGCAGCTATAAAATCTCAAAGCTCATTGCTCAAGGCTCGCAGCTAATAGCTCACCGCTAATTTACAATTTCTTTACAATCCATCAGTAAAGTTTACAAAGGCTTAATTGTCAGACAACCAATAGCTTATCTTAAAAGACAATCTTTGCGAAACCAAACTGAAATTAGATGCAAAGACGTGATTTACTTCGCCAGATGGGGCTTGTAGCTGGCGGTTTATCCATTCCGAATTTTGTAAAAGCAAAAGAGCAAACCAATACTCCGAAAAGAGTACTAAGAGTTGCGCATATTACAGACGTACACATTGAGGAAGCCATTCCTTTGGTAAATTCTTCAAAAGGTTTTGCGAAATGTTTACATCATATTCAAGATGTAGTAAAACCTGATTTGATTATAAACTCTGGCGACTGTGTGATGGATGCACATAAACATAGAAAAGGAAATGTGAAAAAACAGTGGAATTTATTCAATGATGTGCTGAAAGCTGAAAACTCTTTGCCTGTTTTCCACAGTGTTGGTAACCATGATATTTGTTGCGAAGGCGATAGCCAAAGTAGCTTTGAAGATGGCAAAAAATGGGCAATGGACGAAATGGGCATGGATAAGCGTTATTATAGCTTTGATAATAAAGATTGGCATTTTGTGATGTTGGATAGTGTTCAGAAAAAGAAAGATGGTTCTTGGTACACGGCCAATGTTGATGAAGAACAATTCGACTGGCTGAAAAAAGACCTTAAAGTTTTACCAGCTAATAAACCAACAATGGTAATCTCGCACATTCCTATTTTAGCGGCTTGTGTCTTTTTTGATGGAAACAATATGAAAGAAAAAGATGGGCGTTGGGAAGTACCGGGAAGTTGGATGCACACTGATTCTAAACAATTAGCAGAACTTTTTCATGACCATAAAAATGTAAAACTCGCCGTTTCGGGCCATATACATTTAAGTGACCGTGTGGATTATAATGGTGTTTCGTATTGTTGTAATGGTGCTGTTTCTGGTAGATGGTGGTTTGGAAAATACCAGCATACCGAAGCGGGCTATGCAGTAATTGATTTATACGACGATGGTTCGTTTACAAATAATTATGTGAGCTATTAGTTGTAGTTGTGAGTTAGTGAATTGTGAGTTATGGAGTTAGTTAATTAATGATTATTTTTGAAGTAAGTAGTAATATAAATTCTAAATAAGAATTAGTGATTTACCTATTCACTAACTCACAATTCACAACTCACTCAATCACTCATTACTTCAAATATCCATATTCAATAGCAAGTTTGATTAGCCCTGCTACGTTTTTTACTTCAAATTTTGCTAATAAATTACTTCTGTGCGTTTCTACGGTTTTGTCGCTGATGAAAAGCGTTGTGGCTATTTCTTTTGTCGTTAAACCTTTTCCGATAAGGTCAAGTATTTCTCTTTCTCTTCTAGTAAATCGAATCTGATAAAGGCTTTTTTCTTGTTGTTTTTGTCGTGTCAATCCCCTCATGATGATGTTCATCACTTCTTCACTTTGGTAAGTATTGCCTTCGTAAACTGTTCTAATGGCTTTTTGTAATTCTTCGGTACCAGTATTTTTCAAAATATAGCCTGAAGAACCATTTTTAATCATTTTCGTGATAAAGCTTTCATCATTATACATCGACATCGCCAATACTTTTACAGGAGGATAATT
The DNA here is from genome assembly GCF_040543805.1 of Arcicella rosea. Lineage (NCBI taxonomy): Bacteria > Pseudomonadati > Bacteroidota > Cytophagia > Cytophagales > Flectobacillaceae > Arcicella > Arcicella rosea. Next base: position 369,510 of record NZ_JBEUMS010000001.1, on the reverse strand, counting down.
GTCTGAAATATACTTACAGACATCCAAACCACTGTCTTCGCCAAGGTTGATGTCTAGCAGCACAACATCAATGCTATTTGCTGCTAAAAAAACCTTAACTTGTTCAGCCGTTTTGCATTCACCAACTACTTCAAAATCTGAAACAGGCGATAACAATGATGCTACTCCCTCCGTGAAAATTTTATGGTCATCAACTAATAAAATGCGTATCATTACGTGATTAATATTTGGCAAATATATATTTATACTAATATGAAGAACCTTCTTTTATCTCCTAAAATAACAATATTTTTTTTGCTTCTCAAGGTTTCTTTTGCAATTTCCCAAGATGAGTACCCTAGTTTAAGTAATAACTATACTAAAACTCAATTAGACCAGCTGCTACAAAAATATCAAAACAAAAAAGATACGCTTGGACTAGCCTATACTTATTGGAGTTATGCCAAAAGTGAAGAGAAACAGTACGGACTGAATTATTCTCCGCTTACGAACCTCCGTAAAAGCATGGAGTGTTTTCTAATAATGAAAGATTCGGCTAATTTTTACAATATACGAGGTGCTTTGGGCTCTTATTTTATGGATAGACCTTTTATTAAAGAGTATGCAAAAGAATATATAAAGAGTGCTGTTGATTATTTCAGAGTAAAAAATCAACCAATTAGTGAAATTGGGCATTTAGTGAATTTAGCCAATATTGATATTCACGAGAATAATTTCAAAAATGTAAAAGAAATCCTTGATAGGGTTGAAATGCTTAATAAAAAAGTAAAAGATGAGGCATACGAAGGGAGACTCCATTCTTCTTATTCTGATTATTATTATCGTATTGCAAAGTATGACGAATCGCTCAAACATGCTGAAATAAGTTATAGAGTAGGCAAAAAACTACAAATTGATTGGTTGGAGGCACTTTCGCTTTACGTAAAATCTAAATGTTATGATGCTTTAAATAATCAGGAAGAAAGACTTGCCACTTTATTAGAAAGTCAAAAAATTGTTGAAAGTAATAGCATGTTGATACAATTGCAAAAAGAAGTGTATTACGAAATTCAAAACTATTACTTCAAGCAAAAGAATTTTCAGAAGGCTTATGACTTTATGAATAAAGCCAGAAAAACCACTGAAGAAATCTATTTCTCTAAAATGGAAAGCGATGTTCGTGCTTTTAGCGAATATAATTTACTGGAAAAACAGCGCATGGTGGTTTCTAAAATTGCTTTAGAAAAGAAACTCGCCGACATAGAATTAGACAAACTTTTGATTCGCCAACAAATGTATATTGTCTTAATTATTTTGGCGATTCTATTGATTGGTGTGCTGACTTACGCCTATTTTAGCAGACAAAGGTTTAATCGTTTAGATGCCGAGAAGGTAAAGAAAAATATTCAAATCGAAACACTTCGTGCTTTGATTAACGGACAAGAAATAGAAAGACTGCGTATTTCGCAAGAACTTCATGATGGCTTAGGGACTTTATTATCCAGAATTAAATTCCAGACAGAAAATATCAATACTTCTAAAGACCAAATTGCGGAAATGATAGATGATGCCTGTGCAGAAGTACGTATTATTTCAAGTAATTTACAACCAAATGCACTGACCCAATTTGGTTTAATTCGTTCGATAGATGATTTGATTTTAAAACAAAACAGTACTTCACCGAATATTATTTTTCAACATTTTGGGAAGGAATTTGAGATTTCGCCTGAAAGTAGCTTAATGATTTTTAGAATTATTCAAGAATTGATGACGAATGCCCTCAAACATGCTGAAGCTTCTGAAATTCTGATTCAGATTGTTTATCAAGAAGAAAGAACCTTGACCATTACAGTTGAAGATGACGGAAAAGGTTTTGACGATAACAAAGTACAGCCAGAGAATAATGGATGGAATAATATTCGTTCAAGAGTAAATTATTTACATGGTATCATCACTTTGCATTCAGAACCTACTGCTGGAACATCCGTAACGATTTCAATTCCTTTTGTTTGATAAGAAAAACGCTCAATGCTAAATGTTTTCGATTCAGCATTGAGCGTCAATATTATTTAATTTATAAAACTCCTCTTTTCATTTTGTCTAGAGTCTTCTCTAAACTACTACTTTCTTCCCCATATTTTTTTAAGGTTTCTACTGCATTTGTTTCCCATTGAATCGCTTCTTCTTTTTTCCCAGTCTTATAAAGTAAACAAGCATAAGTATCCATCATCATTGGGTTTTGTTGATGATTTACATCAGGCGAAAGTGCTTCGTAGATCTCCATAGACCTCTTCGACCATCTTAAAGCGTTTAATAAGTTTTCTGAATTGTTGGTATATTTATAATAAGAAAAAGCAACATTATTCAATTGTCGGGCATAACCTATGTAAAAAGGGGTATAAGTGGTGGACACGACAGCGATACCATTTTGCTCTTTTTTCTTCGTTTCAAGTATAGCATTTCGCTCTTTATCTTCTCTTTTTTTCAAATTATCTACCGATACATTCATCAACAAATAATCACAAAAAGCCTGAGAATCTCTTAAATATGCAGTAGTGTCTTTAATAGCTTCAAAGAAACTTAACTGATAAGTATATCTTTTGAAACTTCCTTTTTCAAAACCAGCAGTATTGACATTTTCTATAAAACCACCTATCTGATACGCCAAAGCTTTGTCCTTATTTTTCATCGCAATGGTATTAGTACTTTGTATGATTTTGTTGTTAATATTTACTCTTTCTTTTAAAGAATAAGTGAAAAATAAGCTATCAACTGTTTTTTTAGAAAAAAGATTTAATAAGAGTTTTCTACCAATATTGTTCAATGGTAAAGCTTGTTCGGTGAGGAATTTAGCCATTTCAATCGTTGAAAGTTCTGCTAAAGTTTGCATCTGAAGGTATTCATCCACCAATTCATAAGCTTCAATATCAAACTTGTTTCTTTCTTCAATAATTTTTCTGAGCAGTTCTTTACTTCTATCACCTTTTTTGTATTTCAATTCTAATTCTTTTAAAGTATTATTCTTTGAGAGCTCAATGGCTTTATCGGCTAATTCTAAATAAAAAGCTGGATCAGAAGTAGTAGAGTTTACTTTTCGTAAAACAAATCCATCAGCATCTAAAAAAAACGAACCCATCGAAAAGTTATTTAGTTGGTTTTTTTCAAGGATTTTTTTGAAGATTTCATCTTCTTGTTTTACAGAAACAGCAATGACATTGAGTGCATATTTTTCTTTTAAAAGAGTACTAGAAAGTCCTTTTTGAGCTACTTCATTACATTGATTACAACTAGCAGCATTTACTTGAACAAAAATGAGTTTTTTGTCTTTTTGTGCTTTAGAGATTAACTTTTCATAAGAAGGGAAATTGTCAAATTGTACTTGTGCACAAAGGTTTGAAAGTGTAAAAAAAGTACATAACAGTACGATGTAAAAAACGGAGTGTTTCATAGTGATAGAAATGTTAAATGTTGAATTAATAAGGTATTACACAAAGCTACTAAAAAACTATCTATAGAATAGCAAGTATTTTTGCTTTACTAAAGTATTCCTCCAATAATGTTAATCAATTGTTTGTTTTATTTACCTTAGTGCCGTACTTTTAAAGCAATGTTCCATCGTATTTTATCATATTTTAAACATACACAAGCATGAAAGCAATCACCTTTATTATTCTCTTACTCGTTTCCTTAACAAGTTTTGCACAAACCGATAGCGCAAAAGTAAAAGACATCAAAAAACTTCTTGAAGTAAGCGGTACTGCTAAGGCTGTCAAAACAATGATGACACAATACATGAGTATGATGAAAACAAACCCGGCTTACAAGGATGCTCCAGAAGGTTTTTTTGATAAAGTACTTACTACGATTGATTTCGACGAACTTATAATGTTATATGTACCTATTTATGACAAGCATTTCACCCATAGTGAAATAAAAGAATTGATAGCATATCATGAAAGTCCGATAGGAAAAAAAGTAATTGAAAAACAACCACTCATCATGGCTGATTCCATGCAAATGGGTAAAGCATTTGGAGAAAAACTAGGAATGAAAGTATATCAACAAATGCTAGAAGAAAAAGGTGAAGCAGAAGAAACCGAAGAAGAAGAAAATAAATAAACCGTAGCACGAGTTTCCAACTCGTGCTTTTTTAGGATGTGACAGGGAAGTGTGTTGTTTTATGCGTTCCAAATTTCCCAAGCTTTTTCTGCTTGTCCGTGAAGCATTTCTAAACCGAAATGGACACCCTTTGCACCATTTTCAAGTCCTTTTTTTAAGAAAGTAGTCTCCAAAGGATTATAAACGATGTCATACAACAAATGTTTATCTGTCAATAAATGATATGGTATTGCAGGAAAGTTTTCTGTTTTAGGATACATTCCTAAAGGAGTAGTATTCACAATAAAAAGATGTTCTTTCATTACTTCTTCAGTCAATTCTTCATAAGTAATGGTATCTTCTTCTTTAGTTCTTGATACATATTGTGTTGCTAAACCCAAATCTTGCAAAGCTTGAATAATTGCTTTTGCTGCGCCACCTTTTCCTAATACTAAAGCTTTCTGTGGTAAGATTTCTTGAAAGTCAGCCCACTTTTCTAAAGTCCAACGAAAACCCCAATAATCAGTATTAAAACCTTTGGTAGAACCATCAGGCATAATTTTGATAGTATTAACCGCACCGATTTTTAAAGCGGCTTCATCTACAGCATCCAAAAAAGGAATAACATTTTGTTTATGAGGGATGGTAACGTTCAAACCTTTTAGTTGTGGACTATTACTTTTTAATAAAGCAGGAAAATCTTGAATGTTTTCTAATTCAAATTTTTCATAAGTATGGGTGTCGGCAATGCCTAATTGTTGGAATTTTTCAGTGAAGTATCCTTTAGAAAATGAATGTCCAAGCGGATAACCAATAAGTCCGTAAAGATTCATGTTGATTGTTTTTTGCCTTGAAGCGTACGCTATAAGCTTTGTTGAAAATTGTTATTTTGAATGTATTAATCACTAAATCACTCATTCATTCAAACGCTCAATTAATTACATCCCTTTACTTTCCATAAAAGATTGTAAAATGATTGTCGCAGAAATTTTATCAATATTTCCTTTTTCACGGCGGTCTTTTTTCGAATATCCGCTTGTAATCATGGCACTCATTGCCATCGACGAAGTAAAACGTTCGTCATGTAAATGAATGGGCATATCAGGAAATGCTTTTTTCAGACCTTTTACAAAGCCTTTTACTTGTGGCGTATTGTTGGTGTCTTCTCCATCTAAGTTGACAGGCATTCCCACAACCATCGCTTCAACTTCTTCACGGGCAATATATGCCTTCAAAAATTCCAAGACATCTTTGCTATGAATGGTATCTAAAGCAGAAGCAATAATTTTTAAAGGGTCGGTTACTGCCAAACCTACTCTCTTACTGCCATAATCTATGGCTAAAATTCTTCCCATTGTATTTGAATTACTTCAGCCATTACTCTTTTAAATATTCAAGAGAAAGAAATTGAATTGGAAAAAATCTTTCTTCAGAATAGTAGAGCTAGGGTTGAAGTATTTTTGATTTATTATCTTACAAAGTTACATCATTTTATTGGGCAAATATTTTCCGAAAGGATTCATCGTTATTAAAAAACCTATTCCTGCTGAAAAAGGTAGAACATTATATGCTTTTTAAGAATTTATTGGTATTTTGTTGTTAAAATAATTTTTTGATTAAAAGATGAAGGAAAATAAGCCCGTAAATAATTCTCCAATGAGTGTCAGACTTCCCATTATCATTGCTTTTACTTTGGTGATAGGTATGCTTGTTGGTGCCAATTTCTTTGGTGGTCAGTCGAGGATGAATAATGTTGCAAAAGGTATTGCAAAATATCGTGAAGTACTTTCTTTGGTTGAAACCAATTATGTAGATTCTGTCAGTACAGATTCTTTGGTAGAGTTTTCTATCAAAAAAATGTTAGAGAAATTAGACCCTCATACTTCCTATTTTTCAACAGAAGATGTAGCAGCGGCACGTTCACAATTAGAGTCCGGTTTTGATGGCATTGGTATTGAATTCAATGTTTTTAATGATACCGTTTATGTTGTTAATGCGATGGTGGGTGGTCCTTCGGATGTAGTAGGCATTAAAAGTGGCGACCGATTGATAAAAGCAGATGGTGTTTCACTGATTGGACAAAAAGTAAATTCAAGTTTGATATTTAGTAAACTCAGAGGACCAAGAGGAAGCGAAGTAAACCTTGAAATTGTAAGAAACGGGGAAAGTAAAGTCAGAACTTTTACGGTTACTCGTGATAGAATCCCTTCTTATTCAATCAATGCAGGATTTATGATGGATAACCAAACGGGATATATCAAAGTTGATCGTTTTACAGAATCTACTTATGATGAATTTAAAAAAGTATTAACTTCTTTGAAATCGCAAGGTTTAAAAAGATTAGTACTTGATTTACGTGGAAACCCTGGAGGATATAAAGACCGTGCCGAGAAAATGGTTGATGAATTGTTATCAGACGATAGACTGATTGTTTACACAGATGGCAAAGGCACAAAGTTTGATTCACAAACTTTTACTCGTCAAGAAGGTATTTTTGAAAAAGGAGCAGTGATTGTATTAGTAGATGAAAACAGTGCTTCGGCTTCTGAAATTGTAGCAGGAGCTTTGCAAGATAATGATCGTGCTTTGATTGTCGGCAGACGTTCGTTTGGAAAAGGTTTGGTACAAATGCCAATTACTTTACATGATGGTTCAGAATTAAGATTGACTATTTCGAGATATTACACGCCAAGTGGCAGAAGTATTCAAAAACCTTATGCTTTAGGAAAAGAAGAAGATTACGAAAAAGACTATGAACAACGAATAAAAAGCGGAGAATTTTTTAGTTCTGACAGTATCAAATTTAACGAGAAATTAAAATATAAAACTGTTGCGGGTAGAATAGTTTATGGTGGCGGTGGTATCACACCAGATGTATTTGTGGCAAGAGACACTACTTATTATTCTAAGTATTTAACCGAATTATTTAGCAAGAATGTCATCAGAGAATATGCTTTGAATTATGCAAATAACAATTTGAAGGCTTTGGATAAACTTAGTTTCAAGGATTTTTCAAAACAATTTGTTGTGACTGATGCCATGATGGCAGATTTACAAAAACTGGCAACACAAGCAAAAATCAAATATTCAGCCAAAGATTATGAGCGTTCAGCCAATTATATCCGAGGACAAGTAAAAGCTTTAGTGGCTAGAAATATTTGGCAAAGAAAAACCAACAGAACCTTGAATAATGAATATTATCAAGTATTGATGTCTTTTGATGAAACATTGCAAAAAGCATTACAAAACTTTGAAAAAGCAGAAAAACTAGCTCGTGGTGAAATGGTTGAAACCCTTACGCATTCGGGTAAGCAGTAGTAATACCTTATTAAACTTGCAACATTGAATAGGAGATTAAAAAGAGCATTAGTTAGAGAAAATGCAAAATCACAACGTAAAAGTAGAAAACTAAATCGGGATAAAGTAAAATCATTTATTCGTTTTATGCTTTTACTTTGGATTGGTATTTCTCTGTTTATTTTTAGTATAATTTTATTTCAAGTGGTTAACCGAAATTCGGTTAGAGACGCTGTGTTAAAAAATCCTGTTGAAACTAGAGCGGTTATTGTTAGAAAGAAGAGTTCATCAAGAAGAAGTATTGGTTCTCTTGGGGAGTTTAAATTCTCTATTGCTGGAGAAAGTTATGTAGGTACAACTTTTAAAAGTTACGAAGGAGAAATAGGTCAAACAATTTGTGTCCAATACTTAGCAAGTAATCCTGAACAAAACATATCTTGCAAAGATTTAACTTATGAATCAATAAAAGAAGATGTTATTTTTTCGTCTCTCAAGGCTTGTTTATTGATAGTAGTAATAACAACTGTTATGTTTACTTTCTGGGTGATTTTTAACTATAAAGAGTTTTTAAAAGAGTTTACTTAAAAAATAAAATCCCCTACAAACACGGTTTGCAGGGGATTTTTATTAAATACTTTCCGTACATATCTTCACGTACGAAAATTAGATTTAGGCGATTTCGTATCCTTTATCTTTCAATATTCTATCTAATAATTTCTTATCGCTATCATTATTAAATACTGTGAATGGCAAGTAAATAAATTGATATTGACCCATATCTAAGATAAATGCTTCTTTGGTTTTTCTAGCATTTTTAATCATATCCCATTTAATAACGCCTCCTTCTGTGTCATTCAATTTCATCAAAATCTGGCGACTGTCAATTTCGTAACGATATTTACTAAAAAGTTGCTTGTATTGTTCTAATTGAGTAACACCTGTAAATTGAATTGCCCAGAAAATCAAATAAGCTAATGCCCCGATAATTGTTAAAACATAAATCCAGTAATTATGATAAACACCAGTAAGGTTTACGATTACGTTGATAAAAATTAATGCTAAAGGCACAAATCCCCAATACCATTGATTTTTAATGAGTTGCATCATGTTTATTCCGATGAATTTATTTTTTTCAAGGGCAAACTTTTTGGTTTTGATTGCTAACGGATTTGATTGAATTGGTTGTTGTACTCGTCTTTGTTGTGACTGAGCGTATCCTTTTGCCATGTCTGTAATAAAATTTGGTGATTCAGAACACAAAGGTACAAAAAATAAGGAAGTTTTGTAGTGAAGAGCTTTATCAGCATCAAATTAATGATTTCATCATACAATTCTTGGACTGTAATTAATTTAAGTACAAGATGAAATTATGGGTAAATTACCTTTAATGATTTGTTTTAGGTGCTTTTGAATGCTAATTTTAACATCTTAATGAAAAAATATCCAAGACTTTTCAAGAATTGTAAATTATGGAACTTATCGAAAGCCAAATCCTGAGTCAGACACAAGTACTTCAAAAAATTAGAAGAATTGCTTTTGAAATTTATGAAAATAATTTTGAAGAGTCGGATATTGTCATTGCTGGAATCAGAGGGCAAGGTCATGCTTTCGCTAAATTATTAGCATCTACACTTAGAGAGATTTCTCCTTTAGAAGCCAGTGCCGTATTGATTGATGTCGATAAAGATATTACTTACGAAAGTCCAGTAGAATTTGACTGCGACGAAAGATTTTTAGAGCGCAAAACCATCATCGTTGTTGACGACGTACTGAATAGTGGCAGAACATTAGCTTATTCATTATCTCCATTTTTAAGTATTCCCGTAAAACGCATTCAAGTAGCTGTAATTGTTGATAGAAATTATCGTCGTTTTCCTATCATGGCCGACTACGTGGGTTATGAACTTTCAACAACTTTAAGCGAATACGTTTCTGTTGTGTTAGATGACGAAAGCAGAATGGGTGTTTACCTTAAATAAACTTATAATTGGCTGATGATATTCATCAACCAATCAGCTTTGAAGAATAAGCCTAAAATTGGTAAAACCAAAAGTATTGCTAAGGCTAATTGTCCGATATTGAGTTTAAAAGTTTTGCCTTCTTCACTTTCTTTAAAGAACATCAAGAAAGGAATTTTTAAGTAGAAGAATAAAGAAATTACAGTATTCAGTAAGCCAAAAGCGAAGAGTAATAATAAGATTTGTTTTCCTGATAATTGGTAGGCTTCCCAAAGTGCTGAAAATACATTGAGTTTCGCAAAGAAACCAGCAGTAGGAGGTAAACCTGCCAATGAAATCATCACGATTACAACCAATGTACCAAACAATGGATTGATTCTTCCTAATCCTTTAAAATTGTCGATAGAGAATTTTGAAGAATTTTCTGGAACATCATTGCCAGTTCTATTAGCGGCTAAATCAATCAACAAAAAGGCTGAAAAATTAGTAAACAAACTTACGATTAAGTAAAAAACTACACTTTTTACTCCTAATTCAGAAAGCGTTACCAAGCCAATCAACATAAAACCTGTATGAGCAATGGTTGAATAAGCCAATAATCTTTTGGTATCTTTTTGCCATAAAGCCGAGAAATTCCCGAAAGTAATACTTGCCAAAGCGATTACAGCTGTAAGTACTTGCAAGTCGTTCGGAACAGCAGAGTAAAAACGAATAATGACAAGAAAAGCTGCAATTTTTGGTGCTACAGCAAAGAAAGCGACAATCGGAGTGGGAGCAGATTGATACACATCGGGTGTCCAGATATGAAATGGACTCGCTGATATTTTAAATAAAAATCCACAAAGTGTTAGTACAATCGCAATGGTTGAAGCAATATTATCTGTTTGAGCAATCCCTCTTGAAAAGTCTGGCGAAGCAATGTTTAAAGTGCCCGTCATGCCATATAATAATGACATTCCATAAAGCATAACTGCCGAAGCAGCTGCACCAAATAGGATATATTTTAAACCACCTTCAGAAGCCTTTTTCGTTTTATTAAATGCTGTAAGAATATAGGATGAAATAGAAACGATTTCGATAGAAAGGTAAATCATTAATAAATTCACCGACATCGTCATTAGATTTAAACCAATCAACACACTAATTATCAAAGGGTAGAATTCGCCAGCGTATTTTCTTTTTGAAACATAAATATGTGCCAATAGAATAATGACAGAAAGTGTACAGAGTACTTTAAAGAAAATGGCTTTGCTATCTAATATCAGCATTTGTCCAAACAAAAATGTATCATTTGTATTTGAAAATTGTTGCACAATTTGATTCAGAGCAATTAAAACTGAAATTAAAGAGATACCCCACAACGTATTTTGATAAGCGTTTTCGTTAGTACTTTCAGATAAATCAAATTTTTGAGAAGCGTATTTATAAAGGAATAATTCAGCAATAATAAGGAGTAAAAAGACCGCCCCCAGAAAGACTTCTGGAGAAATGATGCTCAAACTATCAAGAATATGGGCAAGTAAATCGGGTAAGTATATTATTTTGGTCATTATTTTTCTTCGCAAGCGTGTTTTATTCTACTTTTGTTGTTATGTTTGAGTTTAACTTCAATTTTAGTAAAATTATGAATAAAACTAAATTCTACTGGTTGATTCAAATGTTCTGCTGGTCGATTGTCACACTTCTTTCTATCCAACACATTGAATTTACAGATTTCAACCAATCTACTAAAACTATTTATTTAATACTTTATTTTTTTACAGGTCTAATTTCAAGTCACTTTTATAAAATTATTATCGGGCGCTTCCATCCAGATGATATTACTCATCTTCAAAATGCGCTTTTCCCGATGGTAGGTGCTTTGTCAATAGGCTCGATTTATACTGTTCTTGATTATCAGTTATATAATTATTCAGATACTTCTTTTGAGGCTTTTATCGTGATTTTCCTGAAAAATGTATGGAAAGTCTTGCCTTGGTTTATGTTTTTTAACTTGTTTCGTTTTCTCAGTATTTATCAAGATAGAAAACAAAGAGAATCTCATACTGAAAATCTGTTAAGAATATCAAAATTAGAAAGCCTTAAAAAACAGTTAAATCCTCATTTTTTATTCAATGCTTTGAATAGTATTAAAGCATTGACTCTTATTGATAATGTTCAGGCTCGTGAATCTATCATTCAATTATCTGACTTACTCAGACTTTCTTTGAATCTTGGCGAACAACAAAAAGCAACACTTAGCGAAGAACTTCGTTTGGCTGAAAATTACCTTTCTCTTGAAAAACTACGCTTTGATACTCGATTAGAATATGATTTCCAGATTCAAGATGACATTGGAAATATTTTAATTATGCCAATGACTATCAATACGCTTTTAGAAAATGCTGTAAAACATGGAATCGGTCAATTAAAATCTGGTGGACATATCAGAGTTACTGCCAATACTGAAAAAGGTTATATCATTTTAAGTGTTGAAAACTCTGGTGTTTTTGATCCAAGACCTAAAAGTAATGAAGGAGGTATTGGACTAGAAAACCTTAAAAAACGCCTTGAATTACAATATGGCGATAATGCTTCTTTGAAAATTATGAATGCTCAAGGAAAAGTATCAGCCATTATTAAAATGCCTTATTAGTTAAAACAATTTCAACAGTTCTGAAATGGTAGCGTTCGTCAAATCAAAAATGAGATGAGGGAAAATACCAAATACCAAAGCCAAGATTGATAAAGGATAAAGCATTATTTTTTCTCTGAAATTTAAGTCTTCTAAAACTCCTTCAAATTGTCTTACCCAGTACTTCCCAAAGAAAATTCTTTGTAAGGTCCAAAGGAAATAACCAGCACCTAAAACCAAACCAAATGCAGCGATTGCCGTTAACCATCTTGGAATTAATGGACTATTAAAACCGCCCATCAAAGTAAATACTTCGCCAATAAAACCTGAAAAAGCAGGTAAACCCAAAGAGGCAAAAAAGGCAATAGCCGTCATGGCTGTGTAAAGAGGCATTTTATTCGCCAAACCTTGATAGCTATCAATACGGCGGTCGTGTGTGCGGTCGTACAAAACACCCACCAATAAAAACAACATTGCAGAAAGTACTCCATGCGAAAACATTTGATATACCGCTCCGTTGATACCTTCGCTAGTTAATGAGCCAATTCCTAATAGTACAAAACCCATGTGCGAAACCGAAGAGTAAGCAATCATTTTCTTCAAATCGTTCATGGCTAAGGCGTTGAATGCTCCGTAAATAATCGATAATACCCCAAAGGCAACAATCACAAAAGCGTATTCTGTAGCTACTTCTGGAAAAATAGGATAAGCGATTCTTAAAAATCCATAACCACCGATTTTCAATAAAATTCCTGCAAGTACAACTGAAACTGGCGTTGGTGCTTCCACGTGAGCATCTGGTAACCAAGTATGCACGGGCACGGCTGGCAGTTTAATACCGAAGCCAATCATTAATAAAATAAAAGCTAAAGCACGAGCTGAGAAACTGAAAATCTGCGTTCCAGATAAAATATTCAACCAAGAATCAGGAAGGAAATTACCTGCATCTGGCATAAATCGTAAATCGAAAGTATGTACAATTTGTTCTGAAGGAATTTTTAGGTCTTTCAATAAGTTTTGTACTTCTGTAATAATTTGTGGCGTGATTTCCGAAACATCATTAATTAAACCAATTCTGACAGCCGTTTCTACAGGGTCAACTACAGAAAGATAAAGGGCAATCATCACAATTAAGATGAAAATTGACCCAAATAAAGTATAAAGGAAAAACTTGATAGAAGCATATTCTTTTCTTGGTCCGCCCCAAATACCAATCAAAAAGTACATTGGTAAAAGCATGAATTCAAAGAAAAGGTAGAACAAAAACATATCTAAAGCCATAAAACAGCCAATCACCGAACCTGATAGTAACAAGTAAAGTGAAAAATAGCCTCTTTCTTTTTGTTCAATTTGGAAAGAGGAAATTGCTCCAACAAACATCACAATGCCCGTTAATAAAACCATAGGCATACTGATGCCATCTACACCCAAAAGGTAGTCGATAGAACCGACACCCAAATTTCCCAATGGTAGCGTTATCCAATCCAATTGTTCAAGGAATTGATAATCGGCAACATCGTGGTTGAAATTTTGGTATAAGTAAATACAAATCGCTAATTCTATCGCTGTAACGCCTAGCGTAAACCATTTGAAATAAGCTTTGAATTGGTCTGGAGAAAAAGCCACAACCAACGAAGCAATCAATGGTAAAAATATAAGTACTGATAAAATGGGCATAATGATATAAGAAAAATTGTGTTCGATAGAGTGTCAAACGCAATATCAAGATGAAAAAACGATAAAAATAACCAATGCAATCAAGCCTAAAAACGACATGGCTACATAAAGCTGTACTTTACCCGCTTGCACTGAACGAGTAATTTTCCCGATTTGTCCAGCAAAAAATGCCATCACATTCGGAATACCATCAATAAATTTGGCATCAAACCAAGCAATCATACTAGCAATCACGACTTGTAATTTGGCAAATACATTTACGAATCGGTCAAGATAATCTTTATCCAATCCTTGTAGTAAATCGGATGCTTTCAAGACTGGATTAACAAAGGCTTTTTGATAAAGAGCGTCTAAAGTCGGAACTGTAAAATCAAAAACTTTATTTCTGGATAAATATCCTAAAGCAATTCCTGCCACAGCCAAAGTAGTAGAAAGATAAGCTACCCAATGATTTTCGCCCGTTTTTTCTACCATTTCAGGTTTCATAAATTCCCAAAACCAAGTGCTTTCAGCATTGAGTGGATTGAAAGTAAATATAAAACCAATGGATAAAATCGCTAATAAACCGATAGGAAAAGTGATTTTCCAAGAACCTTCATGAATGGCAAATACATCTGCTTTTTCATTTCTGAATTCACCAAAGAAAACCATCCAAACCTGACGAGTCATATAAAATGCAGACAATAGAATACCGATGAAAAACACTACGCTGATAAGATGTAAAGCCATACTTTGATGTTGTTCTGCCTGTGCAATTACTTGTGCAAGAATAGAATCTTTCGATAAAAATCCAGAAAAGAATGGAATTCCCGCCAAAGCCAACGAACAAACGATATAACAAACAAAAGTAAAAGGCATCCTTTTGCGTAAACCGCCCATCAGGCGCATGTCTTGTGCATCAAAACCGTGTCCCGCATGATGCAAAGCATGAATAATAGAACCCGCACTTAAAAACAAACCAGCTTTAAAGAAAGCATGGGTTAATAAATGGAAAATAGAAGCATCAGAACCCAAACCAACGACCATCAAACCTACTTGTGAAATGGTAGAATATGCTAAAGTCTTTTTAATATCTGTTTGAAAAATCGCATAAACGGAACCCATCAGCATGGTAATACAGCCGACTGAAGCTACAATTACAGATTCATCAAAACCTAATAATGGATTAATACGAGCCAATAAATAAACCCCAGCAACAACCATTGTGGCGGCGTGAATCAATGCTGAAACTGGCGTTGGTCCTTCCATGGCATCGGGCAACCAAGTATGCAATGGAAATTGTGCTGATTTACCAACACATCCACAGAAAAGTAATAAGCCTGCTACTGGAATTAAGGAAGTATCTGGAACATTCGCCATTTCGCTACTGAAAGACAGAAAATTGCTATGACCAAATAAATAATATGCTAGAAAAATCCCCAGTAAAAAACCAACATCACCCACACGATTCACTAAAAATGCCTTTTTAGAAGCATTCACTGCTTCTGGTTTTTGATACCAGAAACCAATTAGTAAGTAAGAACTTAAACCTACCAATTCCCAGAAGGCATACATTACCAATAAATTATCGGTCAAAACAATGCCAAGCATCGAGAATACGAAAAGACTTAAAAAACCAACATAACGATATTGGTCGGGTTCTTCTTCCATATACTCTAATGAGAAAATCTGTACCAGTAAAGCAATGAAGTTTACCAATACCAACATCATTAACGTAAGTGAATCTGTTAAGAAGCCAAAAGAGTAAGTTTCTTTTCCGAGTAAAAACCAATTGAAAACCAAATGTGGATTGGCAACATGTAGATTTTGACGAAGAAGTACGATTGAAAAAATAAGGTTTAGCCCTGTTAAAGCGATACTTAGCCAAGCGGCTAAAGTATTATATTTTTTACCCAACAGAATTGGCATAATAAACCCTGCGAGTGGGGTTAGTAAAATGAGCCAAATCAAAGTGGAAGGATTCATAAAGCTTAATCACGAAGGTTTTTATACTCCTTCGTAGAGATTTTCTTGGAAAATTTCAATTTTTGTGCAAATATACGGGTCAAAATGTATTTACTCCTAATCGAATTTAGATAAAACCCACTAAGTTTGTGGAGTAATCTCTTAATATTCAATATTTCTTTGCAATTAATAGCATTTCCTTGCTTTATTTTATATTCTTTAATTAACCAAATACTTTAATACGATGGATAACGCAAAAACAGTAAACTATTCAAGAACGACCATTACAGAGTTAATGATTCCGTCTTACGCAAATTTTGGAGGAAAAATTCACGGAGGAATTTTATTATCATTAATGGATAAGGTTGCTTATGTATGTGCTGCCAAGCATTCAGGCACGTATGTGGTTACGGTATCGGTAGATAATGTTGAATTTAAACAGCCCGTAGAAGTAGGTGAATTGGTTTCGCTACATGCTTCGGTCAATTATGTTGGGAATAGTTCTTTGATTGTAGGTATTAAAGTAGTGGCTGAGAATATCAAAACGGCGAGTGTAAAACATACAAATACTTCTTATTTTACGATGGTTGCCAAAGATGATCATGGAAAATTGACGGCTGTACCGCCACTAATTTTAGAAAGTGATGAAGACATCCGTAGATTTTTGGAAGCACTGAAACGTAAAGAAATTAAGAGTTCATACAAAGAGCTATTGCATGATGCCAAAACTTGTATGGAAATTGATGAAAACTTACATTTATTAGATGCCGAACGTTGTATTGTGAAGCGTGAAAAAGATATGCAAAGCGAGTGGATATAAATTAATAATTAGGTGTTTGGAATCATTTTGAAGCCAAGATAAAATGGAGTACTTTTACAAAATTGATTCCAAGTTTATCCTAATCTACTGATTCCAATCTCTCTAATTGAGTATTCATGATGAAAATATTAAGAGTTATCCTCATTATCCTAGCAATTTTAGCTTCTCTAGCAGTTTTTTTTAGATTTTATTACACCAAATCGTTTAGTCCATCTTCAACGGCAGAATACGAAAAAAATGGCTTGAGTATTACCGTAGATTATTGTCAACCTTCAAAAAAAGGTAGATTAATTTTCGGAACAGATACAGAAAAAGCCCTTGTACCTTATGGTAAATGGTGGAGAACAGGAGCGAACGAAGCAACAGTAATTAAGTTTTCAAAAGATGTAACCATTGCAGGGAAATTACTCAAAGCAGGTACTTATACACTCTTTACGATTCCAGAAAAAGGAGATTGGACAATCATTTTCAATGCAGAAGTTGGGCAATGGGGTTTATCTTATGATGAAAAGAAAGATGTTTTGAAAGTACCAGCCCCATCTACTCAAACAACAGATAGCGCAGAAAAATTTACCATTGATTTCAATGAAAAAGAAGTAGGCGTTGATATGATTTTACATTGGGATACAACAGTAGTCACTGTTCCGATTCAGTAATTACATTTTGTATCGAAATCAAAAAATAAGCATTTTGCGGTTTTCTTCGGTTTTGACATACTTGAAGTATCTCACGAGATACTTCAAGTATGTCGAGAGACACTAAATCACGCAAAATACCGCAAAAAAGTATCTCGTGATATACTTTGAGTATCTCGTGAGATATAAAATCCCGCAGAATACCGCAAAAAAGAGTCTCCCAATATACTTTAAGTATGTCGGGAGACTCTTTTTGTATGAAATTGCTATATTTCTAATGGGTATTGGCTAATTTAGTACATACGACTCAAGATATTTTTCTACTCGTTGCTTATGAAAAAAAGAATGAGAAATAGATAAGATTTTAACAACACTATTTTATCATAATTGACCCTCAAATATGAAAAAGAATCTTTTATTATTGTGGTTGCTCTTTGGTTTAGCAGGGAATGCTTTTGCACAAGAACAATACTTTAAACTAAATCAATGGCTTGAAAACAATGTTGATGACATGGGCGGGCGAGCTATCTTGATGGTTTATCAAGATGGGAAAATAGTGTATAGCCATGCTGTGAATCAGATGAATAATAGGCAAAAAATGCTTGGCAAATTGATTGCTTCCCGCCAAGATAAAACAGCAGATTTTAGTAATTTTACTCCTAATTCAAAACAACCAATTGCCAGTTGTAGCAAATGGCTGAGTGCTGCATTGGTGATGACTTTTGTGGATGAAGGCAAATTGAAATTAACCGATACCGTCGGGAAATTTCTGCCTGTACTTTCAAAAAATGGTAAAGGGGGAATTACAATAAAGGAATGTTTATCACATACTACGGGCATTTTATCTCCTGATTTAAGAGAAAATTTAAAAGAAATGAGAGTAATCCATAGTATGGACGAAGCCATTGAAAATATTGCTCAATATCCAAGGGAAGGACAAGCAGGCAAAGTGTTTCGTTACAGTAATACAGGTTTACAAATTGCGGGTGCTGTCATAGAAAAGATAAGCGGAAAATCATTTGAAACATTATTTGCCGAACGCATTGCATCACCATTTGAGATGAAAAATACCGATTTTGGCAAAGCCAAAGTAGCTTTGCCTGCTGGCGGTGCAAACAGTACGCCCAATGATTATATGAATTTCTTGACGATGATTTTGAATAAAGGTCAGTTTCATGGAAAGCAGATTCTTTCAGAAAAAAGTATTGCTGAAATGCAAGTAAATAGAATTAATGCCGAAGTAAAAGTGGCTTATTCCCCTGCGGAGGCGGGTGGATTAGGTTATGGATTCGGGGAATGGATTATGGCAAATGGCGCAATTAGCAGTCCGGGATTGTTCGGAAGTTTTCCTTGGATTAATAATGACAAGAAGTACTGTGCATTTTTAATGACATTTTACCTAAAATCAGAGGGTCGCCAAGAGAAATATGTTGAATTAAGGAAATTGGTTGAAGCATCTCTACAATAACTTTTCATGGTATTATAAGTACAAATAAAAACCCTCCTTTTTGTTTTGTCCACAAAGAGGAGGGTTTTAGCTAGCAAATTACTCTTTTGCTAATATTGGGAAAGGTATTTACGAAACTTATAAACCTACCACACCAGTCACAGCTAAAGTTAATCTAATATCAGTGTTTGATTTAACTGAAATTTTGTTCAAATCTAAAGCACTTGAAAGACTCAAGAAAGCGTTTAGTGTAGCTGATGAACTAGCATCGCCTGAAGCTTTGTATGAAGCGAAGTGAATTTCATAATCACCTTCTTCTAAGAACGATACTTTGAAATTACCATTTCCATCCACTTTTGAACTTGATACTGCATTTTTAAATTCTACAGAACTATCACCTTGTCCTTTTGCTTCTGTGCTTTTGTTAAATTCGCCTTTTTTATAGACATAAGCTACAACATTACCCATTACAGCTTGGTTATATCCACTCATTTGTCCTGAGATTGTACCCGTAGTCGTTTTATTAACAACTCTGAAAGACGATTGCAACTCGCCATAAGTTACGAATGAGTAATTTTTCTTTGAGTTCTCATTGTATGTTTTGATGGCTTTTCTTAAATCGAAATCAATCATCAAATCAGTTGCTGCATTTTGCGCAATGGTAAATGGTTTAGTATTTACATCTAATGAATTTCGTGCATTACCAGAAATCACCAATTTACTTTTTGTACCATCAACTTTTGAAAGGTAACAACCCGGTGCATTACCAAATTGGTCTTTTTCATAGTCAAAAATAAAGGTCAATTTACTGTAAGTACCAGTTTGGAATTGTCCATCTCCCAAAGTAAAGAAATTACCATTATTCAGTTCAGCAATGTTAATGGTTTTTGGTCCTTGGAAAGCATCATATCTTTTTCCGTCTAATCTTACTTCTGTAATGGTAACAAAAGCGCCATTAACTTCGGCATTGTCAATTGGAGCATCCGTAATGCCCATTCTTACTTGTCCTTTTGGAGCGTTCGGGTCTTGTTCTGTCGCCTCTGGCGTTACATTTTCATCATCTTTGCTGCATGACCATTGTAAAGTAGCGATTCCGAAAGCCATTAAAGCATAAATAAGGATTCTTTTAGTTTTCATAAGACATTATAAAGTTTAAGATTTGAATGATTGAATTGGAATTTTTGCGTTTTTGGATATTTACTCGTTAATCTGTATTTCTTAATTTGAATCTGTTGTTTTGCTCAATGAATGTAAAAGAATTATGCTTGGCTGATGAAAAGCCTAGTGATTAGAAGCCATAAAAGGAAATGGATGATTGTAAATTGCTGATTTACAGTGTTTTGATTGTTGGAGGGGTTTTGTTTCTTCACATCATTGTGTGATAGAGAATCGGAACTTTATGCTTAAAAAGCTTTTTGAAGCTAAAAGAGTAATAAGGTGAAAATTGGGGAAATTGTGTAGAAATTGTGTAGTTTTTTGGACAATCCAAGAGAATGCTGATTACTCAGAAAATTTAAGGTATTATGTTTCAGGATAAAACTGTTGGTAACCCTTGCGGTTACCTATTGACAATTGCTGAGATAAGAAACGGTAACCGTAAAGGTTACCGCTCAGGTAATTTATTCTTTTGGCATTGGTAGTAATCTCGATTGCTTTTAAACCAGAAAATGTAATTAAAAATAGATTTTTAATCTGATAGTTAAGCAATGAATACAATTTAAGAGACGTTTTATTTTTTGCAAATAATTGATAATTAGAAGTTTGTAATTCTAATTGTTAATCACTATTTACTAATCACTATTTAGTTTTTGATAAACTTCAATACTTCTCGATGTTTGTCCGCCAAGTATTCAATGAAATATTGACCAGAAGATAAATGTTCAAGATTGATGATGGTGAAAGTTGAATAGAGTTGTGTTTCAATTTGTTGGATTTTTTGTCCGCCTGTTCCCAAAATACTTAAGCTTGCTTTGCCTGTTGGGTGAGATACTTTCAACGATTGTTGTGCTGGATTCGGTCCAATGGCAATTTTATTCACGGGTTCTTCTTCCACCGCTAAAGGAGCATTAACTGAACCTTTTAGGGCTAACAGTTTTTCACTCATGCCTGAAGACTTATGTGTAATATTTCCAGTAAAATTACCAATCAGTTTAGCTGTCATTCTTACAGCGATACTTGTTTGGGATAATTTTCCTGACGTAGGTATAAGTTTTAAACTAGAAGCCGCATTTACCCAAGTTGTATTATCCAAAGAAATTTCAAAATGAGGTGGAGGCGTCAGAATAATTTCAGCCAGTAAGTTATCGCCTGAAAGATTATAAGTTTGAGTATTCGCAGGAACACCGCCAATCAAATAAACAAAATCTTGTAAATTTTGACTAATGTTAAGCGTCGGCGCTGAGGCTGTTAAAATTGCTTTTACAGGTAAAAGAATCGTAGTTAAACCCTCTGTAACATGCGAAATATTTCCAGAGTAATTTCCCGCATTAGCAGTGTTTACTCTTACATAAATGGTAGTTTGGGTAATTTTTCCAGCGATTGCTGTTAACTTCAAACTGGTATTTGAACCAAACCATGCTATTCCATCTTTTGAAATTTCAAAATTAATGGGTGCAGTAATACTCAAATCTTGAGTCAGGTTTTCACCTGTAATGGAATAAGTTTGGATAGGAGAGTTAGTCCCAACCATAAAAGTAAAATCACTGAGCGATTGGCTAACATTAAGCACTACAGGTTTCACGGCATTCAAATCTTTGATAGACCCCAAAATACTTAAATCCTTAATTTTTGCATATCGTCCCGCACTTGAACTACCCGTACTAAAATACATTCTGATAGTAATTGAATCGCCAGCCACTAGATTAATACCATTGGCACCATTTAGGGCTAATTGATAGAAAGTAGCCGTTTCACTAGGTTCTGAAACAGGCAATGCTGGCGTAGCAAATGCCCCATTGGCAGTATTTGGCATTGGTATGCCACTCATCAAACCGCCTGAAGCATCAGCAGAATCAGCTTTGAAACCAGTTTTAGAATAAACAACAGCAAATTTTCCAGTAGCAGCGGCATACAATGCCATTTTTAAACTGATAGAGTCAACTTTTACAGCATAACCCGATGAAGCTTTAATCACAAATTGTTCATATAATCCACGGTTTAAGTTATTTCCAAAACCTCCTCCAGCAGTTGTCCACAATCCTCCTCCATCTGTTGAAGGAGCAAAAGCTTGTCCATGCAATGCTGAATAAGCAGGAATCACTGAGTTATTTGAAAGGCTAAGTCTTTTCAAAATTGGTTTTGGAACAATTACTCCTTTGGCTCTTAAAGCCGAACTATCATTATCAGCAACAATCATCGACCAAAAAGCCAAACGCTGTGAAACAGGCAATGGGTCGGTTTGTGTAGTACCATTTACCGTGATAGATTTACTAATAGCATCCGTACTTGCATGCAAAATATTTCCACTAAAAGTACCTGCTTGCGTACTATTTAAACGAACTTGAATACTTGTCGTAGCAATACTTCCATTGGTAGGCATCAAGGAAAAATTACTTGATGAATTCATCCAAGTTTTACCAGCATCGGCAGAAATTTCAAAATTATTTGGAATCGTAATCATAAGTTTATCAGCTAAATTTTCAGCAGATAAACTATAAACTTGTGCCGCAGAAGCTTTCCCTAAACCTTGCATAAAATCTTTGGGTGTACCAACTATCGTAATTGTTGGAACGCTTGATACGGTTAAAGTATCTGAAATGTAATCTTTTAAACCAGTTTTGATTCCTTTCAATAAGTAGTAATAAGTTTTCCCAGCGGCTGGTGCGGCATCAGTCATTTTGAAATTAATGATGGTATCGCTTGCAGATACAGTTTCAGTCAATTTGCTGAAAGTTGCTTTATTGTCGGTACTTCTGTATAATTCATAACGAAGGTCTTTCATTGCCCAAGCTACATTCCATGCGAAAGTTGTTGGGGTAGAAAGATTTGCTCCTTTCGTTACTTTAATATTTACGAAGGCAATTTCAGCTTTTGATGGAGTGCAAAAATCTGTTGTTGTAGCACATGGATTCCAAGTGCCAAAGACTTTGGTATTATCGTAATAAGCCAAGGCATCTGCATCACTTAATTGTTTCGACCATGTTACTCTTTTACTAATATCTGCCAAACTTCCATCATAACGTTTGTTTTTGTATTCTGCGTAAGTAATGATTGAAGTATTGGTTCCAGTATCCCAAGTTGACCAACCTTCTGGTTTTACAATTTTGTTGCCGTAAATACTATTCAAGAAAACTACTTTATTCCCTTTTTTAGCTACATCTGCCGTTGAAGCATCGTTTTGCCAAGGTCTGCCCAACACGTAAGAAGTTACTCCTGTATTCGATGGCAAAATACAATTTCTGAAAATATAGCCATAAGTTTGGGTGGTAGGCGTATTGGCTGCGGTGATATAACTACCCGCCAATTTATCTCCTCGGTCTTTGGCATAAACCACACAAGAATCAAAAACAGTGATGGCACTTCCGAAGATAAAATCAACGACACCGTCGATATAGCAATCTTTGAAATATTGTCTTTTACCATCTCCATTACTCAATACAGTATCTTGTCCACCCAGAAAAATACAGCTTTTTGCCACATTTCTATCGCCTTCTAAAGAAATGGCTAAAGCCTGTGGCGCATCGCCAGTGGTGTTTTCAACCGTTAAATTTTGTAAATAACAGTCAGCTGCTTTGATGGTTAAAGTAGCAGAAGTGCTTGTACCGAAAGTTCCACCCGCAGGATTTACTTTGCCAGAATAATCATTCCAAGAAATAATGGTTTTTGCGGCACTTTCTCCAATGAGATGAATAAAAGTTTTATTCGCAACGATTGATACTTTTTCAAGATATTTCCCATTTTTGATAAAGATTCTGTAAGGGTTTGTGGCATTTACAGGTGCTGCATCAATGGCTGCTTGAATCGTTTTAAAAGAACCAGTTCCGTCTTTTGCTACTACGGCATCGTAACCCATTAAGTCAATGATTACCGAACCACCTGCAATTTCACCTGTTCCAGTGTCTTTACTAATTCCATTCAAGAAGTTCTCTAAATTGGTATAACCATTTGCTGCTATCGTATTTCCATCACTAGCGTTGTTAGGATTTAAACCATTGGCGGTTTCCCAAAGGTCATCCATTCCGTCTTTGTCAGTATCTTTATAAGGAGTATTCGAGCCATATTTTGGAACTCCACCTACATTTTCTGGACTATCAATAATGCCTGAAGGATGCGTAACTCCCGCATCTTTTACGGTTGAATAACCAGTACCTTCATAAGTAGCCGTGCCATTTTTTGTTTCACGAATAATTCTGGCATCAACAGCATCTCGTCGTGGAAGTATTGCACCAGCACTATCCAATACTGTTAAATATGCCTGTTCTGCAGTTTGAGTACGCAAAGGAGCAGTAGCAAAAGGAACACTTTGGCGTGCCGCTTTGATTAGTTCATCGGCTCTTGCATAACTATCTTTTTGTACACCTTTCGTCCAGTTATCTGCCGAAACATCTGGATAGCCCGCTACCACATTGCCCTCAATATAAAACTTACCACCCCAAGTAGTATCTGTGCCATTATCTACCACAAAATTGGAATAATTGAGCAAACGGTTTCTTTTATTGGAACTAGAACTTACGGTTAAATTCCCCGGCGTAGCTGGACCGGGTTTGTAATAATTATTCACCATGTTAATTCTGCTACCTTCGCCACCGTAAGATGAATTGATGTTTCCCCAGTTGTATAATACGTTGTTGCGATAATCAACCAATTCTTCGGAAGCGTCATAAGGAATATAGCCCGGACGAGTACCCCCAAAACGTGGATTTCGAGAAGTATGATGTGCCAATAAATTATGGTGAAAAGTAGCGTTAGCACCGCCCCAAATACCGCCGTAGCCGTGTTTGCCTTTATCGTGTTTTGAATTGAATAAACTTTCGCTCAGAATACACCATTGTAAAGTAAAATTACGAATACCATAAAATGAACCCGTTTCATCGATTGACCAGCTCATGGAACAATGGTCAACAATGATGTTTTCAAAAAGGTGATTCCAACTGTTCATAGCGTCGTCATCTACAGCGTTGTCGTCACCAAAACGACAGCGGAGATAACGGACGATGACATCTGAGGCAGAAATATTTACGGTATAACCAGTGATACAAATTCCTTGACCCGGAGCCGTTTGCCCAGCAATAGTAATGTTGTTTTGTTTAATTTGTAAACGACTTTTTAGCTTTATTTCTCCAGAAACTTTAAAGATGATAGTTCGATTGGGCTGACTGATGGCATCTCTTAAACTTCCTGCACCTGAATCATTGAGATTGGTTACTTCATAAACCGTTCCGCCTCGTCCACCTTTTGCGAAGCGTCCGCCACCTTCGGCAGTTGGAAATGCAAGTTGTTGGGCATTGATTGTCAAAGAAAAAAGCAAAAGGAGTATCAAAGGCAAAAAAAAGCTTTTTTTGCCTTTACTTAATCGTAAAGAAGTTTTCATCGGATTTTATCAGGAAATGTATTTTCCGTTAAAAAGGTTAAAAATGCTTAGTCCCCTTTTGGAAAATATTAAAGAGAACTAAGCAATTGATTGAAATAGAGGTATTTGGATAAAATATTTTTATTTTTTATCCCATTTCTGTACCCAAGCTGGGTAATCGGTACTTAAAAGTTTAGCTGGCCAAATGCCATAATAAGCATAACCAACACGTCTTTCGTTTTCAATTTCAGCTAACGTTGCTCTAGGTACGCTGTCTCTGCCTGTAAAGAAAGGTACATTCGTTTCGTAATTATAAAATCTTGCCCAAAGCGTTGAATTTGGGTCTGCTTTTACCAGACGGTCTTTACCTTTTGGCAATGAAGGGTCTTTTACTTCTTCAATTTTGATGCCTACTAATTTTACTGAATCAAGCCAATTAATGGCAGCTTTTATTGCTTGTTTAATTTCAGGAGAAGGATTATCAATAGCCATTAAAAAAGTGACAATACCCACTGTTTCAGCACCACTTAGCGAAGGCAATTCAAATTTACGGGCTTTAGCTGGGAGTAAAGTAACACGGTCGTGTTGTGCACACCAAGCCGTTAACTTGCCATTTTGTTTGTATTGAGTATTCAAAATACAAGTAATTCCTTTTTGAACGGCTGCTTTAGCCAAAGGTCTTAATGCAGGAGAAACAAGCTCAAAATCATTCTTGGCATCGGCAGTATTTTGCATTACTTTCATCACATCCATCATGGCATTATCATTATAAGTAATGTGCTTATGATAGCCAGAAGTATCAGGGAAGAATTGTCCCCAGCCACCTGCTTTATTTTGGGCTTCCAACAAATACTTGATACCTCTTTCGGCAGCTTGTAGATAGGCTGGATTTTGTGTTTTCTTGTAGGTAGTTACTAAAGTATTGATTTCGTTTGTGGTAGCTTTATCGTCGATAGTGGTATCGTAAACCTTTTTTTCGGACAATAATTTTGCTCGTAAACTTTCTGAAATTGTTAATTTATAATTGATAGCATCACCACCCGGTTGAGGCCAGCCTCCATTATCTCTTTGGTACAAAAGCATTCTTTCAGCAACAGAATCTTGTGGATAAGCATTAGCCTGAACACTTTGCGTGATTTGAGCACTTTTACAGGCAAGCATTTCAAAACTTACCAAACAAGTTAATAAGAGGAAGGTTTTTTTTGACATAATTTTTGAGTTCAATTACCTCATCCCAACTCAAATGGCGGTTATCGTTGGGAATGAGGTATATTTTAATCTTGTTTATTTTCAATAATAAGCTATTTTACTCTCCAACGAGGGTCACCAGTATCTTTACGACCAGGGAAGCTAGTATCTTTGAAATTGAAATTTAAGCCAGTATAAGGACTTACCCAAAGTTCTGATGCTTTTTTGGTATAAGTAAATGAAGGCAAACCTGAGATTTCTGTCCCTGCAACATAAGAGAAGTCTCCTGTTGTATAAGTATTCAAAACAGTAATGTTGGTAAGGTCTAAACCAGCAGATTTCCCACGAACAGCCAATACGGCAGTTCCTGCTTGATCCCAAGCATGTCCCCAAATACAATTCGAAATTTTAATACCATTCGTTACGTTACGTAAACCAGCCGCACCACGCCAGTTGAATAATGAACCACTGTTGGTGGCTACTTCACTTAAAGTACAGTCTTCAATCAATACTGAATTTGAGTTTTGACGAGAAGTCAAGAAGATATTGATTTTACTAAAAGTACTTTTTTGGAAGATGATATTGTCAACAGCTGCATTACCAGCACCATCAGTATCAGTCGTTAAAACGCCATAAGTACCAATTTGGTGAATGATAGAGTTTTTGATAATGAAATTAGTAGCAAAGAATTTTCCTCTAATACGTAATAATCCACGCATATTCGAAGCAATACAATTATCCAAAGAAAGTTCTTTCACCGTTGTTAAAGTAGCGATGTTTGGATTGAAAATATAACTTCCACCGATGTCCGCTCCGATAAATTCGATATTACTGAATCGGATATAATCTAACGTAACACCCGTTGCGATATTTCCACCACCAGAAGTAGTAATAATCGTTTTTTGTTCGCCAAAGCCATAAGCACTTGTTATTGTAACAGACTTCGCAAAATTGTTAACAGGCATGGTGTAAGTAGCACCTTTTTTCAAAACGATAATTCCACCTTCTACTACATTCAACAAAGCAGTATTTAATGCAGTTGGGTCGTCGTTTTCTGATAAGTCGATTACATTCGGGCTACTTGTATCTACCGCACGGCTGATTGTTGTAAAATTATCCCAACCTTTAATCGTACCATCAGCAGCATAAATGGCTAATTGATAAGTAGTGAGTGGATTTAATTTACTAACAATCGTACTGCCAGCTTTTTGGTCAGCTTCTGAAACATTGTATTGTGCTAATGGAGTAGCTAATTTAAGGTCGGTTTTGGCAAATACTTTTACTTTTGCTACAGTTACACCGCCTGTTGTCCATCTTATTCTAGCAGCGACATCAATTACATCGGCTGCTGTAGGAGTAGCCATAATACTTGGGAATTTTTCAGTTTTTACGCTTCCTAAATCCGACACTTTACTATCCAATTCTACTTTAGCAGCATGTGCGATGGCACGTACTTGATAAGTAGTATTCCAATAAAGTGATTCACCTTTCAGCAAGGTTTCATCAACAATAACATAATTGGTATCTACTTTAAAAGTATAATCAGTTGTTTTGAAAGTATCTCTACTAACTTCTACAGTATAGCCTGTTGCTGCTTTGATATTTCCCATGTTTACGATGATGGTATTATTTTTAGCAGAAAGTTCTTTATTTAAAACGGGTCTGAAAAGACGAGTTTCAGCCGTGATTTCCTCTTCAGGTTTGCAAGCAAAGAAAGCCACTAAGCTCATCATTGCAATTGCGAAACCTTGTTTTATATGTGTTTTATTCATGAGTATTTCTTTGTTTAATTATGAATTAGTGAATTGTGAGTTAGTAAATCATTCATCGAAAATTCACTAACTCATCACTTATACATTCACCTAAAATTGATATCCATCATTCACTAATTTACCTTGGCTATTTGTAATGGCTTCTGCTGGAATTGGGAAAATGTATCGAGCAACTCCCGGCACTGGACCATTATAATATTTTTCCCAATCTTTGTTAATCCAATCTTGGTAAGTAGTTGCTGTAGGTTTTAAGCTGGCAAGAAACGACACTCTCGTCCAAGTAGCATCAGGTGTTCCCACGTATTTACGACTTGGATTTAATATTTTGAAATTGCCACTTGCATCTCTTTTCCAGTACATATAATCTGGTAATTCTGAATATTTCCCTGAACCAGCAAAAGCTGCATCTGCCATTTCTTTAGTCGTTGCTACAAGTTCTTGCGATTTTTTAGCATACAAATTCCAACGAATCAATTCATATTTACGAATCATTTCACCACCAAATTCCCAAGCTCTTTCATTGACGATTGCATCAAAAAATGTTTGTTTACTTCCCGAAATGCTTGTTAAGTAATTAGTTACTTTTTCTGGCCAATATTTTGAATCGAAAGCACGTTGACGTACTCTTCTTAAAGCATCTTGTGCAGTAGCTGTTGGACCATTCAATTCGTTTTCAGCTTCTGCCAACATCAATAAAACATCAGAGTAACGCAACATTGGCCAGTTGATACCTGTTCCTTTGGCTGTTGAAGCACCAGGAGCTTTATCTAAAAACCAACGACTCCATTTGCCTTGAGCGATGTTCATCGAATTGTTTACGAAAATGGCTTGTCCACTTGTGTTGATTTTGTATAAGGCACAAGTAACATCACGACGAATATCCAACGTATCAAAAGAGAAATAATAAGTAGGAGGAATAGCCATATAGTTACTTCCTGAACCATAACTATGTGCCGCAGTTGTTCCACCGTCAACAGTAATGCCGATGTTCCAGCCTACGTCACCATTTCCATTGGCGAATGGTACTTCAAATAAAATATCGCTATTGGCTGGCGTTACAAATTTTGACTCATTCAAAAATACTTGTCTGAAATCTGTTGGTAAAGCACGATCTTTTAGCGTAATTAATTTTTCAGCATATTCCTTCGCAATTTTATAATACTCTAAATAATCTGATTTACGTTCCATGGCTAAAGAAGGAGTAAGGTAATATCCACCTCTTTGTAATGCCAAGCGAGAAATCATCCCAAGAGTATATTCACGATTTATTTGTTCGATACCATAGCTAGTTTGGTCAGCCCAAGACATTTTTCCTTCAATATCAATCAAATCTTGAATTACCTGTGTCAAAATAACATTGCGGTCTTCTTTCGGTAAAAAGAAATCGTTTCCAGCCTTTGGTGCAAGGCGAACATTCGGCACATCTCCAAAATAAAACGTTAGCATACTATACCAATAAGCACGCATAGTGTATGCCTCACCAAGCATTTGATACATTTTTTTAGAAATCGTAGCATCCGAAGATTTAAGTGCTGCGCTGGCTTCAATGCCTTCAATGGCTACATTACAGTTTCTAATAGCAGTGTAGGCGGCATTCCACGTAATACGTAAATCACTGTTGGTCGCAAGGGCACTTAAATCCCAAATTTGATAACGGTCTGCCGAACTCGACCAGCCACTTTGGTGTTCGATGTCGGTATTGCCCGCCATGTTATTTGAAAGTCTTGAACGGAAAGCATCTTGTCCGAAAGATTCATAAATGGCATTTACTCCTTTACGAGCATCGTCCACGTTTGAATAAATATAATTCGTATCGAAAGTTGATAATGAATCTGGTTCTAAAAAGTCTTTGCAGGATGTCATAAAAATTGACAAGGCTGCGAGAATCACTAATTTCTTTTTCATAATTATTATTAATAACTGTTCGCTTAAACGTTCAGCTATATTTATGTTGATTATAGATTGCTTTCTTTACTTAAAAAGTAATGTTAACACCAAAAGTATAAGAACGGCTTCTAGGGAAAGATGAATAATCTACGCCAGGTGTTAAGCCAGAATAACTACTTCTGGTAGTACTTACTTCTGGGTCATAGCCAGAGTATTTCGTCCAGAGATAAAGGTTATTACCTGTTACATACACTCTAAATTGCGACATACCAAGTTTAGAAATCCAGCTTTTTGGTAAAGAGTAACCAATGTTTAAGTTGTTTAAACGGATGAAAGAACCATCTTCAACTGCCCAGTCGCTGATTAATGTTTGCGAATCGCTAAAACCTAGTGGCGACCAAATGTTTTTATTTGCATTTAGTTCTGCCAATTGCGTTAAATCAGTTACGATTTCACCTGGAGTACCAGTGTATTTCCCGTCAACGTCTAAATAAGTAAAGCGATTTTCAAGACTCATGGCATCTGTAAGGTTTCCATAAGTAACACGGCGGAATTGGTTGTACTGAATTTTACCAGTGTTATAGACATCATTTCCATACGACCAGTTGAAGAATATCGAAGCGTCTAATCCTTTATAACGACCATTAAATCCGAAACCACCTTGCGCTTTTGGAAGTGTATTTCCGATAACCTTACGGTCAAGGCTGTTTACTACGCCATCGCCATTAATGTCTTTTAATTTGATAAAGCCCGGTCTGATAGCCGAATTTCCAGTGATTGAAGTAGAGTTAATCACTCCTTCTTTTAGGATATATCTTCTAGCGGTAGCATCATAGCTTGCGAAATCATTCGTGGTATAATAACCATCTGTAACGTAACCATAAATATCACCTAAAGTACCACCTACTTTTACGTAGAAATCGTCTTGGTCACGTAAATCAGTACTTGCCCAGTTCGATTGGAAGAAACGTTCCGTCGTTCCATCAAGTGCTTCTACTTTCGCTCTGTTCATCCCGAAGTTGAAGTTTGCAGAGAATGAAACATCAGATTTATCAATGAAATAACCTGTCAATGCTAATTCAACACCTTTGTTTGAAGTACTACCCACATTGTTCCATTGTCTGGTAAAACCAGAACTTGATGGAATGGCAGATTGAAGTAATAAATCTTTCGTTACGTTTTGGTATAAATCAATACTTCCGACTAAGCGTTGTTTGAAGAAAGCGAAATCTAAACCAAGGTTTTTATTAATAGTTGTTTCCCAAACCAAATTAGGGTTATATAAAGTAGTTCCAGTTGGTGCATAATAAACGTTATCGACATTGCCAAAACCCGGTCCACGAAGTGTTGTAGCTTCAAACAAGAATTTTGTTGCAGTAGCATCAATACGGTCGTTACCAGTAGCACCATAACTTGCACGAAGTTTCAATTCATCCAAAGCAGTGATGTTTTTGAAGAGTTTTGTTTCAGAGATTTTCCAACCTAAAGCCAAAGCAGGGAATAAACCTACACGGTTTTCAGCACTGAATTTACTTGAAGCATCAGCTCTGAAAGTAATAGCAGCCAAGTAACGGTCTTTGAATTGATAATTGATACGACCAAAACCAGAAACACGATTCACATTAGTAACTTCAGCAGTAGATTGGCGGTCGGTACGTCCGAACGACATATTGGCAAAAAGCTCTTCTGGCGTAATGGATGCTCTAAAATCTTCAGTACGAATAAAACTTTGATTACCGCCCAAAGAATATACTTCATGTCCTAATAAGAAATCAAGTTTATGCAAACCCAAACCAGACATTTGATAACCCAATGTATTTAGCCAACGGAAAGAATCTACTTCATTTACAGTTTTCTCGCCGATAGGTAAGCTACTTCCGTTATTGAAAGATTCTCCTGTTAATGGACCATAATAACGTAAGTTTTTATCGAATGATTTAGAACCTGTAATCGTCGATTTTAAATTAAGGTCTTTAAGAATTGACCAACTCAGACCAGCATTGAAAACATAGTCTTGCGTAGTTCTTTTACGCCAGTCTTGTGATACTAATTTTTTAGGATTAACAAGTGCCAAAAGGAAAGAAGCAAAATCATCATCCGTTCCAGCACTGCTTAAATCAATGTCTAATTCATCAGCAATACCATTTGTTGGTCTTGTTTGAACAGCATCTTTAATATTAAGTTGTGCAGAACCAGAAGTTCCAGCACCGTCAATGATAGTATTCGTAATACGAGCAGAAGCATCAAACTTCAATTTTTTAGTAATCGTTTGATTGATTTTGAAGTTGATAACATTACGATTATATCCCGAACCAGTAAGTAATCCTTGGTCAGTATTGTTCGTCAAACTTAAGCTCATTGTTGTGTTTTCGTTACCACCACTAATACTTAAATTATGCGATTGAGTAGTACGTGGAGAACCGAAAAGTTCGTCTTGCCAGTTGGTTCCTTTTTTGTTTTGGTACAAATCGTAATCGCCATATTTTCCAAAAAACTTCTCCATGTTGTTCACATCGGCATTCGTTTTTAGTTTAGCTCTTTCATAGTTTACCAAAACGTATTCGTAAGGAGAAAGTACTTTATAGGCTCTGTCAGAAGGCAATGTTTTGAATTGCATAAAACCATTGTAAGAAACAGTAGTACGACCCGGACGAGGTTTTTTCGTGGTAATTACCACCACACCATTGGATGCCTGAGCGCCATAAATTGCTGTAGCCGCTGCATCTTTTAAAACGTTGATGCTTTCAATATCTGAAGGTGGTACATCTTTGATACTGTTTACAATAAAACCATCTACCACATACAAAGGCGAATTATCTTGTGTAAGTGAACCACCTCCACGTACACGAATCACCACATCAGCATCTGGTGAACCATCTGTCGTTACTACACTAACACCAGCCATTCTACCCGTCATTGCTTGTGCGGCACTGGTGATGGGAATATTTTTTAAATCTCTAGCCGACATACTTGCTACCGAACCAGTATTGTCGGTTTTCTTTACCAAACCATAACCATCACTTACTACGGCTACTTCTTCAAGCATGCTATTGTCTGGTGCAAGAGATACATTGATTTCTGTACGACCATCAACGCTTACTTCTTGTGTTTTCATTCCGATGAAAGAAAAAACTAAAGTGGCACCTTTGGCTACTGAAATACTATATTTTCCGCTAACGTCTGTCGTTGTTCCAGCGGTAGTTCCTTTTACTTTTACTGTTACGCCAGGAAGTGTTTCACCTGTTTCTGAATCCACCACTTTACCTTTAACAGTAGCGTCGGCGGCGATACTGGGCATAGACGTTTCAATTGTTGAGGAGGGAAGTACTATTTTTTCCTCAACTGCAGACATGGGCGTTAATATGATGGCATTATGCACAACTTTATAGCCGATATTAAGTGGAGGTAAGAAACGGCTCAATACATTTTTCAGGCTTTCGTTGGTAGCCGTCAAAGTAAGATTCGTTGCTTGCGAAATACTGTTTTTGGAACTAAAAACAAAAGGTACTCCCGATTCCTTCTCCAGTTCTTTGAGTACACCTTTAATCGTGCTGTTTTTTATAGAAACAGTCACGGTTTTGGCTAAAACTTCCTGTGCTTTGGCTTCTTTGGCATACGATGTCACCATGAAAGCTACAGTAATGGCCAACTGAATGACAGTCATCCTCATGATTTTGAAAAATGTTGTCTTAATAAATTGTTTTTCCATAAATTTGCTTTGTACGATTTTGTGTTTGAAATCTACATTACTCTTAAATCACCTAGGAAATGATTGGGGTAATTTTTGGGCTTGGGTGCTGGTAACACTTCAAGCCCTCTTTTTTTATTGAAATTGTATTGGTTGAAAATAAAATACTTAGTTAAATCTCTGCTAAACAGGATGTTTTAAAATGAGTTAAAATGTTATACATCGCTATTTTAATTTAAAAATCTGTCACTCATAACTCACAATTTCTACAAACAGCCTTCGCCAATGATTGTAATTTCATTGCCTTCTATTTGATATGTAGCATTGATAGAACTACAAATAATATCCATAATCACAGGTAAACGCTGGTTGGTGAAATTGGCGAAAAGTGTGCATTTACGAATATTCATATTGGGTGTACGGATGGTCATGCCATATTCTACTTCCAGTCGGGTTAATACTTTATCAAGTGCTACTTCATCAAAACTGATGCTGATTGGCTCCCAAAGCTGGCGGTGTTTACTTTTTTCAAGGGTTAAATCATGTGTTTCTAAAGTATTCTCTTCTTTTTGAATTACTACTTGTTGTTGTGGCGTAATGATTACCTGATTGAAACGCTCGCTATTTTCAGGGTCTTGGTATTTTACTTTTACTTTTCCCGTTACCACCGAAACTTCATATTTTGCATCTTTTGAAGATGCCACCACATTGAAACTTGTTCCCAAAACCACTACATTCAAACCTTTGTTTTTTACATGAAAAGGTTGTTCTTTATTGGGTTTTACATCGAAAAAAGCTTCTCCTTCTAAATACACATCTCTGGTTGCCGCATTTTTTACAATCTTGTACAAAATAGTGGTGGAAGGATTCAGCCAAACTTTACTACCATCTGGCAAGGCTAATTCATGTATCGCTTTACTTGTGTTGGTAAACGATTGCCACAACGAACGTTCTTTTTGTGAAACTTCCTTGAAACCCATCGTTTCTTGGAGATTACTTTCTTTTTGTGGCTGCCAAAACCAGCCTAACAATACCAGGAAACTGGCTGCAATGCCTGTAATTGCCCAACGAATTACTTTGCGGTTAAACAAAGGAATTACTGATGTTTCTAATGCTTCGCTGTTGAGGCTTGGTTGTAATATTTCCCAAATTTTTTCTTCGGGTTCTGTATGCTCTTCAACTCCATCTTGATTGTCGTCGAAGGCATTGTACCAATCCAACAGTTTTTTGATTTCATCAGGAGTATATTTTTGCTTGAGCGAATTGATGATTTCATCATCATCCTTGAATTCACCTTGAATCATGTTAGTTGCTATTTTTTATCAATAAAATACTATTTACTCCTTAACTTACTAGTCGGCTAAGGAAAACAGTTCCACTACTTGAATATGATTATTTTTGAAATTAATTTTCAAAAAGGAAGAAGAAGAGAGGGAAAAGGGCATTTGGGCTGATAAATTCAGCCATACGAGACTTCAATAAGCGTAAAGCTTTGGCGATATGATTTTCAACAGTATTTTCAGAAATGCCTAATTGAATAGCAATTTCTTTTTGAGAAAGCCCCGCTCTACTCAACAAAAATACTTCTCGGCATTTTTCGGGTAATACGATAAGGTTTTCTTGATACAGACGCATTGCATCGGCATAGAGGATGTTTTCTTCGGTAATGTTGGAGCTTTGATTGATGTGTAATTGATAATCCAGAAAGTTTTGTTTTACCGTATGATGGTCGAGTGCATCCAAAACTCTGTACTTTACACTACGCAGGAGGTAATTTTGTAAAGAATCAATTTGTATTTTTTGACGGTTCAGCCACAAGTTCAAAAACAAATCATGGATAATATCCTCTGTTTGTTGATTATCGTAAAGTCTGCGTTTCGCTAATGCGTAAAGTTTTTGGAAGTATCTTCTGTAAATTTCCTCAAAAGCAGTCTCGTTGTCTTCTAGCAAAAGACCCAGTAATTCCGTATCGCTTGAAGCTTTGAGTGGTCTATACATAAGAAAAGTAATAATTAATATTAAAAAAATTATTTTCAAAAGTAGGCGTAAGCAATTACAATATCCAATGTTTTAGCTTAATTTTTTACGCAATCGTTCCCGACAACGTTTTCACAAAGCTATTTTGAGCGTTTTTCAGGAAGGATTAACAGGAAGTACCAAGATTATCCAGTTTTTCAAAGCATAGGCAAGGTTCAAAATGAATTTTTTAAAACATAATTTACCTTTAACAAAGCCTTAATAGTGCTTGCTCATCTTTGTAATTAAAACCTTTATTGACTAGTGTGAGCCTTGATTATTTGTAGGAATTTTGAAAACAAAATGATAAAGTAATAGGGTTGACCAAATCAAAAAAACGTTTATACGATGGAATTCAAAAAGCACAGTATGAACAAATGATAATTTCTAAAAGAAAAATGAATATAAAATTGTAAATTCTACATTTATTCAACATATTTAGCATCCAAACAATATGAAGAGCGGTGGAAATATTAAACATTGCCTCTTTTATCGTCTCTTTTAAGAATATAACTCATAAAAATTAACCGCCAACCACAATATTCAATGTTTGATAGTCGCTCTGTCAATTTAGAAATTTTAAAACAACGTGCCTATAATTTAAGATGGGCAACAGTACCCCAAGGAGTAATTCCATTGACGGCCGCCGACCCTGATTTTCCGAGTGCTCCTGAAATTGCAGAGTCAATCACACGTTTTGTGAAAGACCGCTACTTGTGTTATGGTCCTCCTGATGGTCTGCCTGATTTTAAAGAAAGTGTTGCTACCTTTTTTCAAAACAAAAGAAATATCCCTGCTAAGCCAGCTTACATTTTTCCTGTAGATAGTGCCGCTTTTGGAATTTATGTTGTTTGTCAGGCTTTTTTATCACCTAATGATGAAGCAATCATTTTTGACCCAGTCGATTTTCTATTCAGATATTCTGTAGAATCGGTGGGAGGAAAGGCAGTTTCTTTTGCGATTCCAGCAGGAACAGAAAAGGTAGATTTTGAAGCATTAGAAAAACTAGTTACGCCTAAAACTCGATTGATTTGCTTGTGTAATCCGCTTAATCCGACTGGAAAAGTATTTACCAAAGCAGAATTACTTCAACTAGGTAACATCGCTTGCAAACATAATTTGACGATTTTGTCGGATGAAATCTGGAGTGATATTATTTATGCACCCCATACTTACACCAGTATTGCTTCATTAGATGAAGCCATTCGTGAACGCACTGTTACTGTAACAGGTTATAGTAAATCGTATGGTTTGGCAGGTTTACGCATTGGTTCAGTGATGGCATCCAATCAAGAAACTTTTGATAAATTAATAAAAGTATCATTACATCAATCTACTGTACACGGAGCAAACGTATTAGGACAGATAGCCGCCACTACCGCCCTCAACGAATGTGACTATTGGTTAAAAGCTTTTGTAGCACATTTAAACGAAATGCAACAGCTTTGTGTTACTGAACTTAACAGCATGAAAGGTGTAAGCTGTATTGCTCCCGAAGGTTGCTACGTGGCTTTTGCCAATATCGTAGGAACAGGAAAGTCCAGCAAAGAAGTACATGAATTATTGTTGAATGAAGCCAAAGTAGCTGTAGTGCCAGGATTAAAAGAATGGTTCGGAGCAGGCGCAGATGGTTATATTCGACTAAGTTTTGCTACTTCAAATGAAATCCTTACACAAGCACTTTCACAAATTAAAACAGTAATCAACACATTATGAAAGTAGTAATTATTGGCGGAGGCGTCGCAGGCCTAACACTGGGACTATTACTCAAGAAAAATAATATTGAAGTTGTTGTCAACGAAAAATTCAAAGAAATGACTACCCGTGGTCATGCGTTTTTAATGCACATCGACGGTTGGTCTATCTTAAATGAATTAAATGCTAATACAGAAATTCGTCTTCCTGGTGAAGAAATCGGTGCTTTTAGCTTGAATAGACAAGATGGAAAACAAGTAAAAAGGCAAAAATTGAATCTTTGGCGTTGTATCAAACGTAAAGATTTAGTGCAGTTTTTATATGATTTATTCCCGAAAGAGCAACTCAAAACAGGTAGAACATTTTCACATTTTATCTATGAAAATGGTAAAGCCATCGCTGCACAATTTGCCAATGGTGAAGTAGAATATGGAGATGTATTTGTTGGTGCAGATGGTGGGAATTCTGCCGTGCGTGAAGCTATTTTAGGTGCAGTTACTTATACGCCAATCGAAGTAAAAGAAGTAGTTGGGATTTGTACGAATGAAAAATTAGGTGCTTCGCATCAAAATATATTTACAAAATATCAAAGCTGTACTCGTGGACTAAGTTTTGGAATGATTCCTGTTTCTGAAAAAGACTTCGTTTGGTTTATGCAGTACAGTGTAGCTGAGGCCGATTGCGACCAAGGCTGTTCTCCTGAAGAATTAAAAGCTTTCTGTAATTACCAATTAGCCGATTTCCCGCCTGTTGTAACTGAATTATTACAAACCAACGATTTCAGTACAAGCTATATCTGGAATACTCGTGACTTCGGATTATTACCTAAATTTCATGCAGATAATGTGGTTTTAATTGGTGATGCCGCTCATTTGGCTTTACCTTTTACCAGTGCTGGAACGACCAATGCGATTTTAGATGCTAAAAAATTGACCGAAAAGTTATTGTCTTTATATGATGTTGAAGAAGCTTTTGAGGCATATTACGACGAACGTCAAGACGATATTAAAAAACATATTTATTTAGGAAGAGAACTAAAGGAATTGTTTTTGAACCCACTCAGTGTGGATGGCGATAAAATGGTTGTGCCTTTGATTTCAAAAAGAGAAGACAAAGATGCACATACCGAAAAGCTTATTGATATTCAGTATTTTACTGACCCAATTTGCTCTACTTGTTGGGTTGTACAGCCTTTATTGAGAAAGCTGAAATTAGAATATGGTGCTTATATCAAGATTGACTACAGAATGGGAGGTTTATTGCCTTCTTGGGATGAGTACGAGCGTGGACCTATCACCAAACCTTCTGACGTAGCACCACATTGGGAAGAAGTTTGTATGATTCACGGAATTCCGTTGGATGGTGATATTTGGATTGAAGACCCATTGCCTTCTTCATATCCGCCTTCAATTGCTTTCAAGGCAGCACAAATGCAAGATGCAGATTTGGCTTTGTTGTTTTTGAGAAGAATTAAAGAGATGCTCTTCCTTGAAAAAATCAATATCGTTGATATGGCTTATCTTGAAAAAGCGGCTTTTGATGTTGGATTAGACTCTGCTCGTTTTGTTCATGATTATGAAAATAAAGCCCAAGAAGCCTTCAGAGAAGATTTGATTTTGGCTCAGAATATGCAAGTAGGCGTATTGCCAACGCTGATTTTTACCAATCTTGAAAACGAACAAATTATCAGTAAGGATTATCAAGAATATGAGTATTTAGAAGAAATTATTCATAAACTGGTGCCAAAAGCCACAAAAAGGACTTTCAATACGGATCCAATTTTCTTATTTACCAATTTCTCGACGATGACCAGCAAAGAATTTTCTTTCTTGAGTAGTAGAGATATGGAAGAAACCAATGATATTCTGGCAGATTTATTCGATAAAGGTTTTATTGATAAGTACGAAAGTAAAAACGGAATTATCTGGAAAAGTAAATTGGCAAATTATTAATAGAAATGATAAAAAAGAGAGGTTCTGAAATCGTTCAGAACCTCTCTTTTTTATTACACTCCAAACTGATTAAGATGATGGTCAAGATGTTTCGCAAACATATTACTCCATTCAGTTTTGCTTAATAAGCCAAAAGAATGAGATGCCTTTCCATCAAAATAAGCTTCACCTAATGATAAGGTCTTGTTGATATAATTAACTAAACGTGTCTTTTCTACTTCAAAATCTCTTTCATCAACAATGAGAAACATCGGTGCTGTTTGACTATTTTTTTTGTAAGGTTTGTCGCCAACAACCGTATCTTTTACAAAAATCTTTAGCATAAACTTCATCAAGAAATTTGGTTTCGGATGTTTTTCTTCATAAACAAGTTCATAAGAAACATTGCAATGCGCTAACATTTGGGCAACGTTCATTTTTCCCCAAAGTGGTTGTGAACTTGGACTTAGCTTGTCGATGCGTTCTAAAATCTCGGCAGTCTCTTTCTGGTCAAATACATTTTTCATGGTAATAATTAATTTAGTTCGGGTTGTTTTTATAAAGATAAGAAAAAGAACCAGTTATGTAGATTGTCCTAAAATTAACGTTACCTTAAATGTATTCAATTACAGACTAGGAATTTTTTCAATTACCATCGTTATATCTTGTTTATCGTAATAAATACAAGTCATTTCTTGCATATCAACTTTCCATTTTTCAACACCCGCTTCGGCTGATTGCTTACAGAAAGTGAAGTAATCGGTTTCGCCAGCTTGGTGAATTTTTAAAGCGTATTTCAGCTTTTCCACATTGCCTTCTTCTGATATTGCTAAGGAAGCATACTTCGCTTCCGACTCAATTTGAAAATTATCTTTTCCAACATATTTTGTATGTCCGTCGTAAACGTAATGTTCATAGCTCGTTAAGCCCAAAACAATAAGGTTTTGGATATACTGTGGAAAATCTGCACCGCTTTTTACTTTTGAGTGAATCTCTTTGATTTGATTAATTGTAAACATGTCTTTTTGTGTTTAAATGTGATACAAATTTGGGAGATTTACTTGGCTTGAAATTGTAAAAAATCGTTTACTTCTCGTTCTTCTTAATAAATTTTTCAGGCGTTTCACCTGTGAAATGCTTGAAGTCTTTGATAAAATGCGCTTGGTCGAAATAGTTGTTTTCAAAGCAAATTTCAGTCAGTGATTTTACTTGATTCAGGCTATCAAGTACGGCATGAAACCTAACGATTGACGCAAATTTTTTAGGAGAAGTACCAACTACTTGTCGGAATCGTTTCTCAAATGGACTTTGGCTGATGCAAAGCAAATTTGCCAACTCTTTGATTTTAACATTTCCTTTATGATGATAAATGTATTGAATAGCTTTGATGACGAGCTGGTCATCTTTCTTTTCGATGATATGAGCAAGTAAAAACTGTTCTACAATATAAATTCTGTGTTCATCGCTTTTGGAAAAGCTAAGAGCTTCTTCCACTTTTTCTAAATCATATTGATTCATAAAATGTTCTAGCGAAACACTTTCTGCAAATAATTCATTGATAGGTGTTTTGAGGAAATAAGACGCTCCGATTTCATTAAAAAATACCAATACAGAACCAATATTAGGATTACTCTTAAAAACTCTGAAACCATCTTGTAAACCCGTAACGCCCGTACTTGCTAATTTGTTTTCTCCTTCTTGAGAAAGATACGCCAAACTACCTTTGTACTGAAAGCCCATTACAAGCCCAGTAGAAGGAAAAACCTTATAAGTTTGTTCTTCGGAAACTTCCGAAATGACCAAATGTTTGATATAAGGTTTTAGCAAAGCAGATGGAAGAATCTTTTCAAATTTCATTTATCAAATTGATATTAAACAGGCGAAAGCAATTTTTCGAAATTCCGCTGTTTGAGCGAAGCGAGGCGGTTCGCCGCTGCGATTCGGAATTTCTTGAATTTCTTTTGTTACTTTTCTTGTTTAAGACAAGAAAAGTAAGCTATGGCTAATAGTATTTTACTATTATGACCAAACTAAATTAACAACTTTATAAACATAATCTAAGACTGTTAAGCCTTTATCTTTTCCTAAACCATTAGATTTTACAAGTCTTAATCTTTATAAGCTAAAAACTAAGACTAAAACCTACAATACATGAAGAGAAATTCCACTATCATGCTTAATTTACGAATTGAAATTTACTTGAATATATAATTTCCTTTGCTTCAGAAATGCTAAAAGATATAAAAATGATGCGTTTAAGTGTACTTTGTGCCTTATTGTTGATAAGTCTGCAAGGCTTTTCACAAAAAGACACAACCATTACCATTAAAATTCTAGGTG
This sequence comes from Arcicella rosea, assembly GCF_040543805.1. Taxonomy (NCBI): domain Bacteria; kingdom Pseudomonadati; phylum Bacteroidota; class Cytophagia; order Cytophagales; family Flectobacillaceae; genus Arcicella; species Arcicella rosea. The sequence goes on along the minus strand of NZ_JBEUMS010000001.1, from coordinate 328,016 downwards.
GCTTACAATTTGATTTGCCTCGTTTGGCAGTTCAACCCAATACTCGTCTGACGATTATTCTGGATAATCACGACGATATGGCACACAATATGGTGGTCACTAAACCCAATTTCCGACTAAAAGTAGTAGAGGAAGCCATGAAATTGGGCGATAAAGGGGCAACGATGGATTATGTACCTAATTCTCCTTTGATTATTGCCAATACCAAAATCATTGAACCGGGCAGAATTGATACCATTACTTTTACTTTAGAAAAAGAAGGAATTTATCCTTATGTCTGTACTTATCCCGGACATGGTTTTGTGATGTACGGAGCAATTTATGCCACCAACAAAGCATTGCCCCCTTTAGAAAAAGACATCAATGTACCCGAAGGTCAACGACAAAAAGCAGCAGTTGTTGTTAGTCACGAAGGACATCACATGTCACCGCCTTCACCGCATCCATTTCCATTAAAATACCCATTATTGTATCGCACTTTTATGCCTGACTGTGGACCAGCAGCCATTGTCGTAGCTTTTAACGAAACAGAATCTTATTGTTTTGATGCAGGCAAATGTTATTTAAGATACGCTTGGTCGGGTGGATTTGTGGATAACTCAGAACAATGGAAAGGCAACGGAAGTAAATTAACCAAAATAGTTGGAGAAGTTTATTGGCGAGATAAAACTGATTTTCCTTTCAGAATTGCTAATGTGAAAACCATTCCAACGGTTGATTTTAAAGGTTATCAACTCAACAAAAGATTACCGACTTTCAAATATTTATTGGATAAAGTAGAAGTAACCGAAACCATTCGTTTAAGTGCTGATGGAAAAGCTTTGATTAGAGATTTTACCTTTAAGAACAATAAACAAAAGCTTTACTTTTTAGTCAATACCGACGACGGCATCGTGTACCAAAGCAAATTAGGTAAATTCAACAATGGCGTACTTAGTATTCCAGCTAATGTTCAACGTCTTAGTATTTCCATGAAAAGATGAAAAATCACAACATGCTTCACAACAAAAGAACTTTTACCATATCCTTTGGCTGTTTGTTGGCTTTACTGTTTTTTAATGCAAGCCTGAAAGCACAAACTATTACGCCCAAAGACTCTGCGGCAAATTATTATGAAGTAGAAAACATTACTTTACCCGACGGTTTAGTTGCCGAAACAGGTGCAATTGGCTTTATGCCAGATGGACGTTTTGTAGCCTGTTTTCATCGTGGCGAAGTAATGATGTACAACCAGAAAACCAAACAATGGAAAATGTTTGCCGAAGGTTTGCATGAACCTTTGGGCATGATGGTGATTAATAATCATGAAATTTTAATCATGCAACGCCCAGAACTTACTCGTGTAAAAGATACCGACGGCGATGGCGTAGCCGATGTTTATCAAACTGTAACAGACGATTTTGGGATGTCGGGCAATTACCATGAATTTGCCTTTGGTCCAATAGCCGATAAACAAGGAAATCTTTTTATCGCTTTGAATTTAGCCTCGAACGGTGCAGGAATCAGGAATGAAATTCGTGGAAAATATGATTCACTTTCTCGTCCGGGACGAATGTACTCTTGCGTGCCTTATCGTGGTTGGATTATGAAGTTAGGCAAAGATGGTATTTTAAAACCTTTTGCCGTAGGTTTTCGCTCGCCAAATGGTTTGGGTTTTGATGCACAAGGCAGATTATTCGTTTCTGATAATCAGGGCGATTGGTTAGGGACAAGTAAATTATTTCATGTAGAAGAAGGGAAGTTTTACGGACATCCTGCTGGTTTGATTTGGAAAGAAGATTTTCCAAGAGTCGTACCGATTAATTTACCTGTTGCCCGCTTAGACAGTATGCGAACTAAAGAATCCATTCAGTTTCCGCATGGATATTTTGCTAATTCGCCCACACAACCAATTTTAGAAAATACAGGAGGAAAATTTGGAATGTTTGGCGGACAAATGTTGATTGGCGACATGGATCATAAATACGCAATTCGACTATTGATGGAGGAAGTAGGCGGAGCAATGCAAGGGGCTTGTATTCCTTTGAATTTTGGTTCAAAAATGCGAATTGGAAATAATCGTTTGGCTTTTGCTCCCGACGGAAGTTTGTGGGTTGGACAAAACGACCACGGTTGGGTTGGAGCAAGAGGTATTCAACGCATTACTTGGAAAGGCAAAAACCATTTAGATATTATGGCAATGAAACTTACCAAAACAGGGTTTGACTTAACATTCTCTATGCCACTCGACCCAGCCAAAGCACAAGATTTACTCAATTATAAATTCCGTCGTTTTTATTATGAGTATCATCAAGCCTATGGTTCAAAGCAATTTGATGTAAAAGACGTTCCAGTACAATCCATCAAACTTTCAGCCGATGGCAAAACTGTTTCTTTGACCTTAGCAGAATTAAAAGCAGGTTATGTGTATGAACTAAAAACAGGCGATATAGAAAGTACAGATGGTAAATACCTATTCAATAATTTGATTTGCTATACTTTGAATCAGTTGAGGTAGTTATTGGGGGGGAGATGGTAAAGGTTATTCATTTAACATAGTTCTTATTTCATTTTGTAAAATAGGTAAATGCTTAATCACAATTCCCCAAATTACATCATCAGAAACAGAGTCATAGCCGTGTATAATTCTATTTCGAGTATCAACTATTTTTCTGGCATTTGTGATGAGTATTGTCTCATCACGTTTTAAAATTCGATTGAGAGCTTCACCTATAATTTCGATGTTTCTTTCAACAGCTCTTTTTGTTCTCAAATCATTTTGATATACAGAAAATATTTTTGGAACATCATCAAAGAAGCTTTCAATTTCCATAATGGCATTTAAAATATCATAAAGCCATACTTTAATGTCATTGTCCATAAACAAGTTGTCTTTGTTGATTTACAGATTGTTTGAAATATGGATTTTTGATAGCTTTTTCTTCCAGTAGGTCGATGGGTCTTTTAAGCATTTCTTGTAAAGAAAATTTGAAGTCAAAATAGTTATCGGCATAATCTTCCACTGCAATATTTGAGAAGTCCACAATTAAATCAATATCACTTTCATTATTAAAGCTATCAGTCAGAACCGAACCAAAAGCATACAGGCTTTTAACTTTGTGATTTTCACAAAGTTTAATTATCTCTGATATGTATGATTCAAGGTTTTTCATTTGTCAGAATATTATCACTCAAATGTAAATGATTTTCTTGATTCTTGTTGTATTTACTGGTACAAGTGAAGATTTGATTTGTGTTTGCATACTTTAATGAAAGTAAAAGAAGCCAAAAGGCAAGCGTAATAAATCCGAAGGATTTAAAGGTTTATAGAAAATCCCCAAAAACGACAACCATTGTTCGACCCCGGAGGGGTCATACTTCTCATCGTCTTATTTTTCCTATAAACATTTAATCCATTCTGGATTAGTGTATGCCTTTAGTGACGTTTTTCGCCTTTGTTGGTGTTTTTTACTAACAAAACGTGCGACAGCAAAGGAGGTTGTCAGTGAAGACACTGACAACGGCAAGTGGCTAATACATTTTTGTTGACTTATAATGGCTTTCTACTGGTTTACCTTCACTCCAAAAGTAAAAAAAGAGCGTCTCGCTCACAAATAACTCAATAGTTCAGAGGCAACCATTTACAATAAGTAAAGGTTAGTGTCAGGATGATATGGTGCGTCATCTTTTTCTGTTGAACGATGATATAAAAATGATGAAGAGCCACCATTTTTTGTTGAATGTTGATGTAAAAATGATGAAACTCCACCATTTTCTATTGAACGTTGATGTAAAAACGATGATGTACCACCACTTTCTGTTGAAGGTTGATGTAAAAATGATGAAGCGTCACCATTTTTTGTTGAACGATGATGTAAAAATGATGATACACCACCATTTTCTGTTGAACGATGATATAAAAATGATGATACGTCACCATTTTTTGTTGAACGATGATGTAAAAACGATGAAGCGTCACCATTTTTTGTTGAATGATGATGTGAAAATGATGATGCGTCATCATTTTCTGTTGAATGAAGAACTATAAAGTATGAAGCATCACCTTTTTTTGTTAATTGTTCATTACTAGAAGGTAAGCTTCAATAGCAGGAGTTTATTCCCTTGATTAGGGAAAGAATACCATCCTTCTAAACTAAGCCCAATTTTTTCTAAAAGCTTTTTTGAACTTGCATTTTCAGGCATCGTAATACCATAGACGATGGGCAATTTTAATGTATCTTTTGCGTAAGTAATCGTGGCACTGGCAATTTCAAAAGCGTAGCCTTTTCCTACATATTCTGGTAAAAAAGCGAAACCAATATCGGGGAAATCAAGATTATCTCTCTTAATTAATCCACACATACCAATCGGGGTCAAATCGTCTTTGGTCGCTACCAAACTTAAACCATAGCCATTTTCTGTATAGCTTTTCATGGGGCCGTTTAATAAGTAGGCTTTTGCATCTTCTTCGGTATGCACGTTTTTGTCGCCAATAAAGGCTAACCAACCTTCGCTGTTTAATAATTGAATGATAAATTGAGTATCGTCAAGATTGTATTCACGCAAGATGAGTCTTTCGGTTGTTAGTATTTTATTCATGTTGATGAGTCGTAAGAATTTCTGTTTTTTTATCAGCGAAGGAATGAAATCAAATAAGCTAACATATTAGGTTATTCTGAGCAAACCCTATTAATTAGCAAATGTATAAAATTATTCAAAGGGATAATTTCTTGAGGATAATAATCCCAATTTTACAAAACAAGATTAATCTTACAATATGCTCAATATTCCCATCATCAGTTTTGTTATACTTTTAGGTTTATTACAAGCCATAGTATTGAGTGGTATTTTGTTCTTTTCAAAGCGAGATAATCCTATCAAACAATACTTTTTAGCTTGGCTTATCCTCATTTTTGCCTACAATAGTTTTGAGATTTTGATGTTCACACTAGGGAAATCGAGTAGCTTTTTCTTTATTGATAACTACATTCCCTTTGTGCATATTTATTGTTTAGGGACACTGCTGTTTCTTTATATTGTAGCCAATACAATTGGTGTTGAAGCCCTCAGTCGCCCTAAATGGTTCTACTTTTCTCCTGCATCACTTTGTTTGGTGGTCAACTTAAGCTTTGTTTTATTAATTCATTTTACTGCTTCAGATGAACCTAAACGTTCACAGTTATTCACAATTTATAGAAGTGTCATTGATGTAGAACGCCATTTAATGATAGTCGTTTTTGCTTGGTTTTTATTCCAATCATACAAAACACTACAACTTTGGTATGGTGATATTTCGTTGATGGATGACGTGAAGGAAGAGAAAGCAATTATCTACAGATGGCTAACTTTATTGCTTTATGTTTTTTTAGGAACGTTAATTGTTTGGGCTTTTACTATTTATGGAAGTGTGTTGTTGCATCAAGAAAGCAATATGTTATTTTACCTGCCTCTTGAATGTTGGTTGTCGTTTGTGATGTACTGGATAGCTTTTATGGGCTTTCATAGAATCAGCATTATAAGAATTGACAAACAAAAAAATAACCAATCTATCCTTGATTTATTGGGAGAAAAACAAGTAAATGAAGCCATCGAACGATTGAAAAAAGTAATGGAAGAAGAACAATATTACTTGAATCCTGAGTTAAATCTTGCCAAAGTATCAGAACTCACAGGATTAAATCCTAAAATCATTTCTGCCATTTGTAATCAAATACTCCATAAAGGCTTTGGCGAATTTATCAATGAATATAGAATAGAAGAAGCCAAGCAGAGATTATCAAACCCACAAAATAATCATTTAACCATTCTGAGTATCGCTTACGATGCTGGTTTTAATTCATTGCCTACTTTTCAGCGTTCATTCAAGCAAGTAACTGGAATGACGCCAACTGCCTTTCAAAAAAAATCTCAGGAATGATAGTCAAATCGTGATTTGAGTAGAATTAGGTGTTCAAAAACCTGTTTTTTGCCCTAAATTCTAATTTTTAATACTCATTTCACTTATGCAACTCAAATCATTTTTTCAGAAGTTTGCTGCCTGTTTTATCTTAGGCATTACTTTATCGGCTGACGTTTTACTAGTTGGCAGAGACAAAAGACCTATTTGGATTAGTCCTGCAATGGTATTTGGTTTAGCAGGACTATGTTTTTTTGCTTCAATCATTTACGCCATTGTTTGGTATTTTAAGACCAAAAGTAAAGAGGAAGATTTACCTCAAAAGTCACAATTTATATTAGATTTCATTCGCTATGCTTTAGCTTTTAATGTAGCGAGTTTTGGATGGAAAAAAATCTTTGGACAACAATTTGTGGTTCCTCAGCATATTGCAGATATACCAATGAGCCAACAGTCGGGCGAGTGGCTTACTTGGTTTTATTTTGGACATTCCTATCCTTTTGCTTGTATTGTAGCAAGTATGCAGATTGTTGGTTCTCTGCTGTTCCTGTTTCGTAAAACACAGATGTTGGGTTTATTTGTGCTGTTGCCCGTCATGCTTAATATTTTATTAATCAATGTTTTTTATGAGATGAATGGTGGGGCATTGATGCAGTCTATTGTGCTAGTGATGGGTGTTTTATATTTTTTGTTATTGGAATGGGATAAGTTAATGCTTTTCTTTTTTCAGAAAAATGAGGATGATGCAAGCCTAAGTGTGAGTAATAATCCCATCAAAAATATAGTAAGATTTTCGGCTATTGTTTTTGCCTTACTCTTTGTTTATCGCCTTGAAAATGAGCCAAAGCAAAATGAGATTTTGATAGGTTCTTATGATGTAAAATCGCTTAAAGTCAATAATAAAGCAATTAATGTGGATTCATGTATCATGGACTCTACTCTTACTAAAATCTATTTTGATATTGGAGATGTTTGTGTATTAGAATTTAATCGAAGTAATCGTCGTAAAATAGGGCATTACGATTTTGATAATGTTCAAAAGCAAATCAAATTAACGTTTGAACAAAGCCCTGAAAAAATAGAAGTACTGACTGCAAAACTGATTCAATTAGAAGACCCTCAACAAATGCTGATGTTGGCTAAGATGGGAAGTGATTCACTTCAAATAACATTGCAAAAACTGAAATAAGTGTAATCGTATCCTGAATAAAAGAGATAGTGTTTAAGAGAGAAATCTTTAGACACTATTTCCTTTTTTAAAACCATAAGGACAATGTTTACAGCCATTTTTACAACAATAACCTCTTTTTAAATGATAGGCTTCTGTAAAAACCATAAAGCCATTTTCATTTAAGTAAAAGTCTTCTGCTGTTAATCCTTGTCGATTATTATCGTTTTGTTCGTTTGTTTTCTTCATACTACTAAATCAACCCTCAATTTTGTAAAATGTTCAATACTTTGTAAATTTGGATTATGCGTATTCAAAAAAAGAATAGCGTTTCTTCAAACATGAATGATTTTTATCCTAAATACCAACGTTCAGCGATAGGCTTCAACAAGCATATCAGTAACCGTGTGTTTACGACAAGCTCATTGTATGGTCACTTCTGTAAAATTCATCGTATTCTTTCTGTATTTGTACTAATTCTGTACGTGATTGGTTTGTCTGGATTGAATGATTGAAAAATTGTTATCTGTTTTTAAAGGGTAATTTGTAGTGGCAACTCTTGCAGTTGCCGTTTCATGCGAGGCAACCGCAAGGGTTGCCACTACAGCAAATTATTGGTTAAACAAGCATTTTAAAAGCTAGTAATATTAATACTGAATTGAGATTTTTAAATCACTCATTCACAATTCACTCAATCACCAATTCCAAAAATGACAGCACAAATTTCAAGCGCATCGGCATCAGAAAAAGCCATGCAATTAGAAAACCGTTTCGGCGCACATAATTATCATCCAATGCCAGTAGTCCTTCAAAAAGGAGAAGGCGTATTTGTATGGGATGTAGAAAATAAAAGATATTTCGATTTCCTTTCAGCTTACAGTGCGGTAAATCAAGGACATTGTCACCCAAAAATTGTTCAAGCTTTAGTTGAACAAGCACACAAACTTACACTTACTTCTCGTGCTTTTTATAGCGACCAGCTAGGTATTTGTGAAAAATTCCTTTGTGAATACTTCGGTTACGACAAAGTATTGATGATGAACTCAGGCGTAGAAGGAGGGGAGACCGCCCTGAAACTTACTCGTAAATGGGCTTATAAAGTAAAAGGCATTCCACAAAATCAAGCTAAAACGGTTTATGCCGCAGGCAATTTTTGGGGAAGAACCTTGGCAGCGATTTCTTCTTCAACCGACCCATCAAGCTATGCTGATTATGGTCCACTTTTGCCGGGTTATGAAATCATTCCTTATAATGACTTAGATGCTTTAGCTGAGATTTTGAAAGACCCAAATGTAGCAGGATTTATGGTTGAGCCGATTCAAGGCGAAGCAGGAGTAGTAGTACCAGACGAAGGTTATTTGAAAAAAGCCTATGAAATGTGTCGTGCGAAAAATGTATTATTCATTGCAGATGAAGTACAAACAGGCATTGCCCGCACAGGAAAACGTTTAGCTTGCGATTATGAAGATTTTCAACCAGATATTTTAATTTTAGGGAAAGCACTCTCTGGCGGTACTTATCCAGTGTCGGCCGTTTTTTGTAGAGATGAAATTATGCTTACCATCAAACCAGGCGAACATGGCTCTACTTATGGAGGAAACCCATTGGCTTGTGCCGTTGCGATGGCAGCATTATCAGTCGTGAAAGATGAAAACCTAGCCGACAATGCCATGAAAATGGGAGAATTGTTTCGTGAGAGAATGACAAAGTTAATTGCCCAGCGTTCAGATTTAATTAGATTGGTCAGAGGAAAAGGTTTATTAAATGCCATAGAAATCAATACCGATGAAGAAAGCGAGACCGCATGGAATTTATGTGTAGCTTTTAAAGAAAACGGTTTATTAGCCAAACCAACACATGGAAACAAAATTCGTTTTGCTCCACCTTTGGTTATCACAGAAGCACAAATGAATGAAGCCTGTGATATTATTGAAAAAGTAGTGTTGAATTGGGAGTAATAAAAAATAGGCTCGCCGAATTTCGGTGAGCCTATTTTTTATCGAGTAATTTCTCTTCTTAATCTACTTAATGACTGAGGTGTAATGCCTAAATAATTTGCCAAGTAAATCTGTGGCGTTCGCCTGATAAGTTCAGGTTTTGTTTTTGATAATATCTCATAACGCTCCTTGGCTGTTTCTGAAATAAAAGAACGAACCCTCATTTCCTGTAAAACAGTGTAATTTTCATAAATTATTCTACCAAGACGTTCCCACTTTGGAGATTGAGCATAGAGGAGATGCAAATTTACTTTCGTAATGACGCACAAATCACAATCTTCAATTGCTTGAATATATTCAGTACTCGGTAAGCCCAAAGAGTAAGAAGTAGTATTTGAAAAGATTTGATTTTCAATGGTAAGGTCGAAGGTAATGTCAACTTTTTCTTTGATGAAATAAGAACGTACCATGCCTTTGTTGATAAAAGCAACGTCAGCATTATATTCTCCTTCTTTTACCCAAAACTCTCCTTTTTTCAGTGTGATGTCAGTAAAATAGGGTTGAGCTAAATCAAGATCTTCATCAGAAAAATCAACGTACTTTCGCACGAAGGCGATTAAATTATCTCTCATGTTGATGTGGTTGTATATTTTTATATTTGGCTTTGGATAAGGATTAAACAATAAACTTTAATACAGAATAATTGTTCAATATAAATGAAATAAATTCAGATAATTAATACTAGCTAGGTATCTTGATTATCTGCGATTTATTCAATCGTTTGTTATGACATAAATACCTTCATAAAGTCACATCAAAAACCATAAATAAAATGTTACAGTATGTAATTAACGCTTTTGACGGAAGCGATGCCGAAGCACAAAACCGTAGAATGACAGCCCGCCCACATCATTTGGAATGTGTCAGAAAATTAAAAGAAAACGGAAACTTTTTATTAGGAGGAGCAATCCTGAATGAATCAGGACAAATGATAGGTTCAACCATGATTGTTCAATTTGAAACAGAAACGGCATTTCAAGATTGGTTCAATAACGACCCTTACAATACAATGGGCGTTTGGCAACAAACAGAAGTGCATCCTTTCAGAGTGGCCAATGTGTAAATGGAAAGGTAGGAAGTTTCCTATCCTTTCTTAAATAATTGTGCGATTTTAGAAAGTGGCTTCATCCATAAAGTGTACCAATGAGGCTTTAAATTATTAATTCTCCATGCTCTTCTATCTTCCATATTTGCCCTGTAGCGATGTTTCAAAGAGGCTGTACTTGTACCTCCATTTCTCATCGTCATAAGCGTAAGGGGTAAATACTGAACCGTCAAATGCTTTTTGTAAAGCATTCTTAGCATAAATTCATAGTCACCAGAACAAGTAAAATCAGTTACGAAATATCCATATTTTTCAAATGCAGCTTTTTTTATATAGAAAGAAGGGTGTGGAGGCATCCAGCCATTCAACCAGTTTTCTCTTGAGTACTCACCTGATTTCCAATAGCGAACGATTGTATAGATGTCATCTGGATTAATAAACTGGATGTCACCATATATCGCATCTGTCTGGTATTGAAGAAATGTTTTTGCTACATTGCTGATAACTTGATTATTAGGATAAAAATCATCTCCACCAATTGTTCCAATTACTTCTCCTGTAGCCATTTTTACGCCTTTATTCATGGCATCGTAAATACCTTTGTCGGGTTCTGAAATAAATTTTATTTTATCTCCAAACGACTTTAAAATTTCTACCGTACCATCTTTTGATGCACCATCAACCACGATGTACTCAAGTGCTGGGTAATCTTGTGCTAAAACACTTTCAATGGTTTGGCGAATAGTGGCAGCGCTATTGAAGGAAACTGTAATGATAGAAATTTTCATAAAGGGCTATTTTGCTAAGATTACAAAGATAAGGATAATTTTATTCGTCAAAAAAAACAACGAAATGTTCAGTCTTTTCTCAGGATAAATCAGCTACAAGAAATGAGGAGAAAAATTCAAAAAGGGAACATACAACAAAGTCATATTTTGATTGTAAAAAAAATGTAAAATAATTTAAATATTTTTTCTTTAACTCATTGTAATTCAAAAAGAATCCTCTAATTTTGCAGTCCAATTAAGAGAGAGCGTTTTCTTTGTTTTTATATGGGTTGGCAGAACTCAATAAAAAAATACAGAAATAGGCAAAACGCTAAACCTCCTAATTCAAATTACCGCAAGTTTACTTGCAACAGTGTCAGAACTGATATTTTAATGCAAAACTGAATGCCCAGTCTGTATTGTAAATATTAAGCTACACAAGAAACGTTTCGTTTTTCAACGCAATACGGTCTTTTCCGTCTCTTCGTCTGCATACGTGCACATCTTGTAGCTTTACTTCAATTCTGTCGCAAATTTTTATTCGTGAATTAATTAGTATAGATTTTGTTATACCAAATTAAATCCCGACCTTTGCAGTCCGTTTTACGTTCCCAGTTGGGGTTTTGTCGTAACTCGTTCATTTACAATCAATTATTTAACGTTTTATTCTAATAAAATGTCTGGAATTATCGGAAAGAAAATCGGTATGACCAGCCTCTACAACGCTGACGGTTCTGCTGTCGCTTGTACGCTGATTGAAGCCGGTCCTTGTGTAGTAACGCAAGTAAAAACAGTAGAAAAAGAAGGTTATAGTGCTATTCAATTAGGCTATGGCGAGAAAAAAGAGAAGCACACAACGCAACCTCTTTTAGGTCACTTCAAAAAAGCAGGAACTACTCCAAAGAAAAAACTCGTTGAGTTTAGATCTTTCGAAAATGAGCTTTCACTTGGTGAAGTTATCTCAGCAGAATTGTTCGTAGAAGGTGACTTCGTAGATGCAATTGGTACTTCAAAAGGTAAAGGTTTCCAAGGGGTTGTTAAACGCCACGGTTTTGCAGGGGTTGGAGGTCAAACTCACGGTCAGCACAACAGAGGTCGTCACCCAGGTTCAATTGGAGCTTGTTCATTCCCATCTCGTGTATTCAAAGGTATTCGCATGGCAGGTCGTACAGGTGGTAACCGTGTAAAAGTTCAAAACTTACAAGTATTGAAAGTTTATGCAGAGAAAAACCTAATCGTAGTGTCGGGTTCAATCCCAGGAGCGAAAAACTCTTACGTTATTCTTGAAAAATAGATTTGAAAATTTGAAAGATATAAATCAACTCTTTATAGTGATTTGAAATATCAGTAGTTATCAATTTTCAAATTTTCAATTTTCAAATTTTCAAATTAGACAAATGGAATTATCAGTTTTAAACATACAAGGCAAAGAAACAGGCAAAAAGGTAACTCTTTCTGACGAAATCTTTGGCATCGAGCCAAACGAACACGTAGTTTGGTTAGACGTGAAGCAATTCTTGGCAAACCAACGTCAAGGAACTCACAGAGCGAAACCAAGAGCAGAAGTTTCTCGCTCTACTCGCAAGATTAAAAAACAAAAAGGTACAGGTGGTGCTCGTGCTGGTTCAGCAAAATCTCCATTGATGAAAGGTGGTGGACGTATTTTTGGTCCAGTTCCAAGAGATTACTCTTTCAAAGTAAACAAGAAAGTGAAATCATTGGCTCGCCAATCAGCTTATGCAGCTAAAGTACAGTCAGGTTCAGTAACAGTATTAGAAGGATTCTCTTTCGATGCTCCAAAAACTAAATCTTACTTAGCATTGTTGAACGCATTGTCTTTAAACGATACTAAGACATTGTTAATCTTGCCAGAAGAAGATCAAAATGTTTATTTGTCAGGTCGTAATCTTCCAAAAACGAAAATTGCTTCAACAGGACAAGTTAACACTTATGACTTAGTTAACGCAACAAAATTGCTTATCGTAGAAGGAGCAATTTCAAAAATCGAATCATCTTTTAGTAATTAGTTATTGGTTAATTGCGAATAGCAATAACGGATAATAAATAACGAAAATAAGAAAATGAGCATTATCAAAAGACCAATTCTTACTGAGAAATCTCAGGACTTACAGAAAGGCGGTCAGTACGTTTTCGAAGTAGCAAACAAGACTAACAAAATCGAGATTGCTAAAGAAATCAAGAAAATGTACGGTGTTGAAGTTACGGCTGTAAACACACTTCGCCAATTTGGTAAGAAGAAATCAAGAAGTACTAGAACTAAAGTTACTTCTGGTATTACTTCGACATTCAAAAAAGCAATCGTTACTATCGCTAAAGGTGAAGTAATCGATTTCTATGACGGAATTTAAATTATAATTTGAATTAAGCTAATTTGAAAATTTGGAATTCGATTTCATCTTCAAGTTATCAAATCTTCAAATTACTTAACTATGGGAGTTCATCCCGATAAATTGAACAAAGCACAGAAATGGCAGCTACTAGAAAATTAAAACCAACAAGCCCGGGCTCACGCCACAGGATTGCTGCGACTTTCGAGGAAATAACAGCCTCAAAGCCGTACAAGCCTTTGTTAGCCCCAGTAAAAAGAACAGGTGGTCGTAATGCAGATGGACACCGTGCCATGCGTTATATCGGTGGGGGTCACAAACGTCGTTATCGTTTAGTTGATTTCTTCCGTAACAAATTCGATGTTGAAGCAACAGTTTTAACAGTTGAATACGATCCAAACCGTACAGCTCGTATCGCTCTTATCGAATATGTCGATGGCGAAAAAGCATACATCATCGCTCCAGCAGGAATCGTTGTTGGACAGAAAGTAATCTCAAGTGCTACAGCAGCACCAGAAGTAGGTAACACTATTCCATTAGCAAATATCCCAACAGGTACAATTGTTCACGCAATTGAACTTCGTCCAGGTGGTGGTGCTGAAATGGCTCGTTCTGCAGGTACTTATGCACAATTGTTAGCTCGTGATAGCAAATATGCTACGTTAAAATTGCCTTCAGGTGAGATGCGTATGGTATTGTCAAGATGTTTAGCAACAGTAGGTTCGGTATCTAACAGTGATCACATGAATACCGTAATGGGTAAAGCAGGTCGTCATCGTTGGTTAGGTCGCCGTCCAAGAGTTCGTGGTGTAGTGATGAACCCAGTCGATCACCCAATGGGTGGTGGTGAGGGTCGCTCATCAGGAGGTCACCCTCGTTCACGTAAAGGTTTATTAGCGAAAGGTAAGAAAACTCGTACGCCGAAGAAACAATCAAATCGTCTAATCATCAGTAGAAAGAAAAAATAGGTAGATGGCACGTTCATTAAAAAAAGGACCTTATATTGACTACCGCCTTGACAACAAGGTGCAAGTCATGACCGAATCAGGAAAAAAGTCAGTTATTAAGACTTGGTCACGTCGTTCGATGATTTCACCTGATTTCGTTGGGCACACTTTCGCAGTGCATAATGGAAACAAATTTATTCCAGTATTTGTGACAGAGAATATGGTAGGTCATAAATTGGGTGAATTTGCTCCAACACGCAACTTCCGAGGTCACACGGCAAAAAAAGATAAAGGCAAACGTTAAAATTATGAATAATGAGTTATGGATTACTTAATATCAATTCATAATTCAAAATTCAAAATTCATAATTCAAAAAAATGGAAGCAGTAGCTAAGTTAAATAATGTTCCGACTTCACCTCAGAAAATGAGAATCGTGGTAGACATGATTAGAGGTCAGAAAGTAAATAAGGCTCTCGGTATTTTGAAATACGAGCCTAAGGTTGGCGCAAGACATGTAGAGAAATTGTTACTCTCGGCTATCGCTAACTGGCAAAATAAAAATGAGGATGTAAAGTTAGAAGATGCTGACTTATACGTTAAAACCGTTACAGTAGATGGCGGTAGCTCATTAAAGCGTTTGCGTCCAGCTCCACAAGGTCGTGGTCATAGAATCTTGAAACGTTCTAACCACATTACACTTGTAGTTGCTTCAGCAACCGCACCAACAATAATCACAGAATAATTAGAGAAAAAATCTAAATATCAAAAAATGGGACAGAAAATAAACCCCGTTGGTTTTAGACTTGGTATCGTCAGAGGTTGGGATTCTAACTGGTATGGTGGTAAGAGTTTTGCCGATAAATTAGTTGAAGACGATAAAATTCGTAAATATGTTGCCGCACGTATTCCAAAGGGTGCAATCTCTAAGGTAATCATTGAGCGTACTTTAAAGCGAATTACTTTGACTATCAATACTGCTCGTCCGGGCGTTGTAATTGGTAAAGGTGGTCAAGAAGTTGATAAAATCAAGGAAGAATTAAAGAAAATCACAGGCAAAGATGTTCAAATCAACATTTTTGAAATCAAACGTCCTGAGATTGATGCTAAATTAATTGGTGAGGCTATCGCACAACAATTAGAAGCTCGTATTTCATTCCGTCGTGCTATGAAGCAAGCTATCGCATCAGCAATGCGTGTAGGTGCTCAAGGTATCAAATTGAAGCTTTCAGGTCGTTTAGGAGGTGCTGAAATGGCACGTTCTGAAGGATACAAAGAAGGTCGTATTCCTTTGCACACACTTCGTGCAGATATCGATTATGCAATTTCTGAAGCATTAACTGTTTACGGAAAAATCGGTATCAAAGTATGGATTTTCCGTGGTGAAGTTTATGGTAAGCGTGATTTATCTCCAAATGCTGGAATGGCTGCTCAACAAGCTGCTGGTGGAGCGGATGCTCGTGGAGGTAATAACCGTGGTGGACGTGGCGAAGATGGCGATCGTAAAGGTCGTGGTGGACGTGACAACCGTGGCGGTGCTGGTGGTCGTGACGATGCACAACGTCGTAATAACAACAATAACAACCGTGGTGGCGGAGCTAACAAACCTGGCGGAAATCGTCCTGGCGGTGGCAACAAACCAGCGGGTGGTAAGAGATAATTCGTAAATTCTCGTCAGTGGTCAGTAGTAAATATAAGAGAAGAGTGTTTTTAACAACTCATTTTCTTAATTCTTGAAACCACCGACCCATAGACTTAATAAGAAAATGTTACAACCAAAAAGAACCAAGTTCCGTAAGCAACAAAAAGGTAGGATTAAAGGAAACGCTACTCGTGGTCATGAACTTGATTTCGGTACGTTCGCTATCAAAGCTTTGGAACCAGGACGCATCACTGCTCGTCAGATTGAAGCGGCTCGTATTTCAGTAACTCGTGCCATGAAACGTGAAGGTCAAGTTTGGATTCGTGTATTCCCTGACAAACCTATTACGAAGAAACCAGCAGAGGTACGTATGGGTAAAGGTAAGGGTGCTCCAGAATACTGGGTGGCACGTATCAAGCCAGGAACAATTTTGTTTGAATCGGCTGGTGTACCTTTAGAATTGGCACAAGAGGCGCTTCGTTTAGCAGCTCAAAAATTGCCACTTCGTACTTCATTCGTAGTGCGTAGAGATTATCAAGAAGCACAGTAATTTGAAAATTTGGTTAGTTATGATTTGATGGCTTTCCAAAGTTTGTCAAATCAATTAATTAATATTCAGATTATAATATTTCATAATCAAAGTCATGAAAAACGCAGAAATCAAAAAATTAAGCGCAGAAGAATTAGTAAGTACTTTAGCCTCTGAAAAAGAGGCTTTAGCTCGCCTAAAGTTTGCTCACGCTATTTCTCCAATTGAAAATCCATTACGTATCCGTGAGGCTCGTAAAGTTATCGCTCGATTGGAAACTGCTATCTCAGCAGCGAAATAAATCGAATTACTGAAAAGTAATTATAACAGACCTCATCAACATAACGCTTGAGGTCAATCGTGTAACAACAATTAAAAAATCCAACGATGGAAGAATTAAAAAGAAATCTGAGAAAAATCAGAGTAGGGCGTGTAGTGAGCGACAAGATGGATAAATCAATCACTGTAGCCGTAGAAAGAAAAGTAAAACATCCACTTTATGGTAAGTTTATGAAAAAAACTTCAAAGTTGATGGCTCATGATGAGAACAATGAATGTGGTATTGGTGATACAGTGAAAGTGATGGAAACTCGTCCACTTTCAAAAAATAAACGTTGGAGATTAGTTGAAGTTATCGAGAAAGCGAAATAATTTCCTTCCCAACAATCAATATTATTAAGAAGTTAAATTTTTCGTTAAAATCAGTATTCCAATCATAAAATGGTACAGCAAGAATCAAGACTCGGCGTAGCAGATAACTCAGGAGCTAAAGAAGTTCTAGTTATCCGTGTGTTGGGCGGTACAGGAAAAAGATACGCTTCAATTGGTGATAAAATTGTAGTGACTGTTAAATCAGCACTTTCATCATCAAATATGAAGAAAGGTACGGTTTCTAAAGCCGTAGTAGTAAGAACTAAAAAAGAGATTCGTCGTAAAGACGGTTCATATATTCGTTTCGAGGATAACGCAGCCGTTTTGTTGAATGCCAACGACGAGCCACGTGGTACTCGTATTTTCGGGCCAGTAGCACGTGAATTACGTGATGCAGGTTTCATGAAAATCGTTTCATTAGCCCCAGAGGTGCTTTAATCATAATTCGTATCATGGAAAGAAAGTTTAATAAGCAGCCAAAACTGCACATCAAATCTGGTGATACAGTTATCGTTATCGCTGGAAACTCAAAAGGTAAGACAGGCGTAATCAAAAAAGTATTGGTTGATAAGAACCGTGCAATTGTTGAAGGTGTGAATCTTCAAACAAAACACGTAAAACCAAATGCTAATACTCCGCAAGGTGGTATTGAGAAACGTGAAGGTTCTATTCACATTTCAAATTTGGCAATCGCTGAAAATGGTAAGCCAGTTCGTACTGGTCGTAAATTGAACGAAGAAGGAAAGTTGCAGAGATTTTCGAAAGCAACAGGAAAATTCATTTAATTAAATCTCAAATAAATAGTTATGGTATATAATCAATAACTATTCAAATTGAAAAAGTGGGTCGGAAATCCACATAAATTTTCATAAAATGACAACTACAAGACTGAAAGATAAGTATGTAAATGAAATCGTTCCTGCTTTAAAGGAGAAATTTCAATACAAATCAGTAATGCAAGTTCCAAAAGTTACTAAAGTTGTAATCAACAAAGGTATTGGTGCTGCTGTGGCTGACAAGAAATTGATTGATACGGGTGTTGAAGAAATCACTCTTATCGCTGGACAGAAAGCTGTTGCAACAATTTCTAAGAAAGCAATTTCGAACTTCAAATTACGTGAAAACATGCCAATTGGTGTTAAAGTAACGTTGAGAGGACAAAAAATGTACGAATTTCTTGACCGTTTGATGACTGTATCACTTCCACGTGTACGTGACTTCAAAGGAGTATCGGACAAAGGATTCGATGGTCGTGGTAACTATACATTAGGTGTTAAAGAACAAATTATCTTCCCTGAAATTTCTATTGATAAAGTAAATAAAATTTCTGGTATGGATATCACTTTTGTAACTACCGCAAAAACTGACGAAGAAGCGAACGCATTGTTATCAGCAATGGGAATGCCTTTCTCAAATCAGAAGAAGTAATTGATTCAAGTTATCTGTGAACTGTTATTATTGATATTATTTTCTAAATAACATTTACCGATAACGGATACAGATAACCGATAACAAATAAAGATTCTCAACACAAATGGCAAAAGAATCAGTAAAAGCAAGAGAAAGAAAAAAAGAAGCAACAGTTGCTAAGTATGCCGCAAAGCGTGCAGCCTTAAAAGCAGCTGGAGATTATTTAGGACTTGATAAGTTACCTAAAAATGCTTCACCAGTTCGTTTACACAACCGTTGTAAGCTTACAGGACGCCCAAGAGGTTATATGCGTAAGTTCGGTATTAACCGTGTTACTTTCCGCCAAATGGCTTCTGATGGGTTGATTCCAGGGGTAACTAAATCAAGCTGGTAATATCAAACGACTTCAGATAATTGATAATTAAGTAATTAGATTTATTTTAATTATCAATTAACTTGTCTTCTTAATTTTTATTCCGTAATTTTGCGAGCCTTTTCAGGAAGGGTTCGTTTCAAATATCGAAAACAATGACAGATCCAATAGCAGATTACTTAACACGATTGAGAAATGCCATCAAGGCACGCCATAGAATCGTTGAAATCCCTGCTTCTAACATCAAAAAGGAAATCACTAAGGTGCTTTTTGATAAAGGATATATTCAAAACTATAAATTTGACGATACAACTGTTCAGGGTACCATCAAAGTTGCTTTGAAGTATAACCCGGTTACTAAGCAGTCGGCAATCGTTAAATTAGAAAGAATTTCTAAGCCAGGTTTACGTAAATACAAAGGTGCAACTGAGTTGCCACGTGTATTGAATGGTTTAGGTATTGCAATTCTTTCGACATCAAAAGGGGTTATCACCGACAAAGAAGCTCGTGTGTTAAACGTAGGTGGTGAAGTACTTTGCCACGTTTATTAATATTTCTTAACGCTGAAAGAAGCTTCAATTTAATCTTTTGATTTTGTTGACTTCCATTTAAGCAAAACAATTAACAATTATGTCAAGAATTGGTAATAAAATCATTACGTTGCCAGCGGGAGTTGTTGTAACGATTGATAAAAATCATGTATCGGTTAAAGGTCCTAAAGGAACTTTGGAGCGTACAATTGATCCAGATATTATCGTTGAAGTAGAAGGTGTTGAACTTGCAGTTAAACGTCCTACTGAACAAAAACGTCACAAAGCTCTTCATGGTTTGTATCGTTCTTTAATCAATAACATGGTTATTGGTGTAAGTGAAGGATATAAATCTCAGATGGAAATTGTTGGGGTTGGTTACAAAGCATCTAATCAAGGAAATATTCTTGAGTTAAGTTTAGGATATTCTCACGCTGTATTTGTTCAAATTCCTAGCGAATTGAAAGTGACAACTGCAATGGAGAAAGGTCAAAACCCTAAAGTAACTTTAGAAGGAATTGATAAAGAATTAATTGGCCAAGTTTCAGCGAAAATTCGTTCATTACGTAAAATTGAGCCTTACAAAGGTAAAGGTATTCGTTTTGTTGGTGAGCAAATTCGTAGAAAAGCTGGTAAAACTGGTGGTAAAAAATAATCATAATTTGAAGATATTTGAATATTTGAGAGTTTTGTTTGATTTTCAAATATTCAAATTATTAAGTTTTCAAATTGAAATCGTGGGTCGGTAATCCACAAAACATACAAATATTACAATGGCTACGCAAAAAGATTCAAGAAGATTACGCATAAAACGATCAATAAGAGCAAAGGTTTCTGGTACAGCTACCAAGCCAAGATTATCTGTGTTTCGTTCAAACACAGGTGTGTATGCACAAATTATTGATGACGTTCAAGGACATACATTAGCAGCAGTTTCTACAAAGGAACTAGGCTTAGCTAATGGTAACGTCGATAATGCTAAACAAGTAGGAGTAAAAATCGCAGAGAAGGCATTAGCGGCTGGTATTTTAGCGGTTGTTTTCGATCGTAACGGATACTTGTATCATGGTCGTGTAAAAGCAATTGCTGATGGTGCAAGAGAAGGTGGTCTTAAATTCTAATTAGTTAATTTGACAGTATTTTATATATTTTCAAATTCACAAATTTTCAAATTCAGAAAAAATGTCGCAATTAATATCAAAGCCAATAAAGGTTAACGAAGGCGAATTAAAAGAAAAAGTTGTTGCTATCAATCGTGTAGCGAAAGTAGTAAAAGGTGGACGTCGTTTCAGCTTCTCTGCAATCGTTGTAGTTGGTGACGGAAAAGGTATCGTAGGTTTCGGATTAGGAAAAGCTAATGAAGTAACTGATGCTATCGCTAAAGGTATTGAGGATGCAAAGAAAAACGTATTCCAAGTAGCTTTATTGAAAAATTCTGTTCCACACGAACAAATTGGTAAATTCTCAGGTGGTTTCGTATTGTTGAAGCCTGCAGCTCCGGGTACTGGAGTAATCGCTGGTGGTGCAATGCGTGCTGTATTAGAATCTGCTGGTGTGCATGACGTATTAGCTAAATCTAAAGGTTCTTCAAACCCACACAACGTGGTAAAAGCAACAGTTGATGCTCTTGTGAAAATGAGAAATCCACATACAGTTGCTTTCCAAAGAAGCGTTTCCTTAGCAAAAGTATTCAACGGATAAGATAAGAGATATGAAATCTGAATTATGAGATATGAAGTCAATAATAATTCACAATTCATAATTCAGAATTCACAATTCAAATAAGCCATGTCAAAGGTAAAAATTACACAAGTAAAGAGTACAATCAGACGTCCACAAGTTCAAAAACGTACTATGCAAGCACTAGGCTTGGGTAAGATGAACAAAAGCGTTGAAGTAGAGGTGAATCCTGCAATCCAAGGTATGATTCGTGCTGTTCAACACATGATTGTAGTTGAAACTATCTAATATTACTGAGTTAAGCTCATTAATATAAGCGAGTTGCTCCACAGGGGAGTAGCGTTTAGCAAACATTTAACAAAAAATACAATGAATCTTTCTTCATTAAAGCCTGCTGAAGGCTCAACAAAAGTTAGAAAAAGAGTTGGTCGTGGTGCTGGTTCTGGTTTAGGTGGAACTTCTGCTCGTGGTCACAAAGGTGCAAAGTCTCGTTCAGGTTATTCTCGTAAAGCTGGTTTTGAAGGTGGTCAAATGCCTTTGCAACGTAGAGTTCCTAAGTTCGGATTTAAAAATATCAATCGTGTAGAATACAAGGCTATTAACCTTGATACTTTACAAGCTTTAGCTGATGCTATTGGCGTAACAGTAATCAATCATGATGTGCTTTACAATAATGGATTAGTTTCTAAAAATGATTTAGTGAAAATCTTGTCACGTGGTGCGGTAACTTCTGCATTAGAAGTAACAGTAAAAGGTTTTTCTGAATCTGCCAAAACTGCTATCGAAGCAGCAGGAGGTAAAGCAATTGTGGGGTAGTTTGAAATTATGAAAATTTGATACTGAAAATCTTTTTTATATTTTTGTAGGTATTCATTTTTCAAAATCCCGATTTTCAAATTAATTAGATAGGCAACAGAAATATTTGAGTAATCGTGTAAAAACTGGCAACAGATTTGTGATTAAAGAAAAAGTTGAACAATTTCAGTTTTCATTCATTATTTGACGATTATTTAAACAGATAGCATGAACAAGTTTATTAACACTATCAAAAACATTTTCTCAATAGAGGAGCTAAGAGGTAGAATCCTTAACACTCTGTTGTTTATCACCTTTTTTCGCTTAGGTTCTTATATTGTTTTACCAGGTATTGATGCTGCAAAATTAGAACAAAAAGGAGAAGGCGGTTTATTAGGATTATTGAATATGTTTTCGGGTGGAGCATTTAACAATGCTTCTATATTTGCGTTAGGTATCATGCCTTACATCTCTGCTTCTATCGCTATTCAATTGTTAACAATTGCATTGCCATATTTTCAGAAGATGCAAAAGGATGGAGAATCAGGAAGAAAAAAGTTAAATCAAATTACTAGAGTTTTAACTATTTTTGTTACTGCTGCTCAAGCAACTGCTTATTTACAAACAACAATCCCTGCTGATGCCATTATCGTAAGTGCGTGGTCTTTCCGTTTATTTGCTGTGATTATCTTGATTGCTGGAACAATGTTCTGTATGTGGTTAGGAGAGAAAATTACTGATAAAGGTGTTGGTAACGGTATTTCAATGCTAATTATGATTGGTATTGTATCTCGTTTCCCAGGCTCAATCATCGGTGAAGCTCAGTCTCGTGGTATGTCAGGTGCTTTATTATTTGTAATAGAAATTGTAGCGCTTTTCTTCGTTGTAATGGGTGCTGTAATGGTTACTCAAGCAGTTAGAAGAATCCCTGTTCAATATGCTAAACAAGTAGTTGGTAACAGAACTTCATCAGTAGGAGGTGAACGTCAGTATATTCCTTTAAAACTTAATTCTGCTGGTGTAATGCCAATCATCTTTGCACAAGCTTTAATGTTTGTTCCGGGATTATTAGCAGGTTCTTTTGCAGAAAAAAGTGAATTTGCTCAATCAATTGCTCAAAAATTTAGTGATTTCACTTCATTAGAATACAATTTGTTATTTGCTTTCTTGATTATCGTATTTACATTTTTCTATACGGCAATTTCAATTAATCCAACACAAATTTCTGATGATATGAAAAGAGGTGGTGGTTTTGTTCCAGGTGTTAAACCAGGTGAAGCAACATCTACTTTCATCGCTGATATTTTAGATAGAATTACACTACCAGGAGCTTTTATGTTAGCATTAATCGCTATCCTTCCAGCTTTAGCAAGTTTATTCGGAATTACTCGTGGTTTTGCATCTTTCTTTGGAGGAACTTCTTTACTTATCTTAGTTGGTGTAGTGCTAGATACTTTACAACAAATAGAAAGTTACTTATTGATGCGTAAATATGAAGGATTGATGCAATCAGGTAGAGTAAAAGGTAGAACAGAGGCGGTTGCTCAGTAATAATTTTAGGATTTTAAATTCCTAAGCGCAATAAGAATGATTTATTTAAAAACAAATAGCGATTTAGAAGTAATTAGAGCAAATGGTATTATACTTGGTCAAACTCATGCAGAGGTTGCCAAAATGATAAAACCAGGTGTGACGACTAAAGAGTTAGATAAAGTAGCTTACGAGTTTATTAAAGATAACAATAGTATTCCTTCGTTTCTTAATTATAATGTAAGCGGAAACAAGTTCCCAGCATCTTTATGTATTTCTGTAAATGATGTAGTTGTTCATGGAATTCCTAATAATTATCAGTTAAAAGACGGAGATATTGTTTCAATTGATTGTGGTGTATTCAAAAATGGTTTTCACGCTGATAGTGCTTATACTTATGCTATCGGGAATGTAAATGAAGAAACTCTTCGTTTATTGAAAACTACAAAAGAATCATTGTATGAAGGCATTGAACAAGCAGTACTAGGAAAAAGAATTGGTGATATTGGTTTTGCTATTCAAACTTACAGTGAAAAATTAGGTTTTACGATTGTAAGAGAATTAGTTGGACATGGAGTAGGTAAATCTCTCCATGAAAAGCCAGAAGTAGCAAATTACGGTAGAAGAGGCGATGGTGCAAAGCTAAAGGAGAACATGGTTATTGCCATTGAACCAATGGTAAATCAAGGAAAGAAAGCTATTCATCAAGAAAATGATGGCTGGACTATCAGAACTCAAGATAGAAAGCCTTCTGCCCATTTTGAACACACAGTAGCAATTAAAAAAGACAAAGCAGATATATTAACTACTTTTAAATTTATAGAAGAAGTAATCGCTAAGTCAGAGTACATCGTTAATATTTGAAATTTTCAAATTGAATTTATGGCAAAACAATCATCAATAGAAGTAGATGGAATTATCATTGAGGCTCTTTCAAATGCTATGTTTAGAGTAGAGTTAGAAAATACCCATCAAGTGATTGCCCATATTTCTGGTAAGATGCGAATGAATTACATCAAAATCTTACCTGGTGATAAGGTGAAGTTAGAAATGTCTCCTTATGACTTAAGTAAAGCAAGAATTGTGTATCGTTACAAGTAAAATAGGCAGTTGGCAATTGATAGTTTATTCAAACTTTAGCGATGCTTTTGCAAAACTGTAATTAATAGAAACATTAATTAAATACTACAATGAAAGTTAAAGCGTCTATCAAGAAGCGTAGTGCTGAATGTAAAGTAATCCGTCGTCACGGAAAACTTTATGTTATTAACAAAAAAAATCCAAAGTTCAAACAAAGACAAGGATGATTATTAACATGGGGTAGTTGAGAAACTTCCTTCATTTAAAATCTAAAAAGCTAAAAAAGTATGGCTCGTATTGCAGGGGTTGATATTCCCGACAAAAAAAGAGGCGAAATTGCTCTGACTTACATCTTCGGAATAGGTCGTAGCACTGCTCAGAAAATTTTAACACAAGCTAATATTTCTTTCGACAAAAAAGCTGGCGAATGGAACGATGATGAGGCAAGTGCAATTCGTGCGATTATCGCTGGAGAATTCAAGACTGAAGGTCAACTTCGTTCTGAAATCCAGTTGAACATCAAGCGTTTGATGGACATCGGTTGTTACCGTGGTCTTCGTCACCGTAAAGGCCTTCCATTACGTGGTCAGAGAACTAAGAACAACTCTCGTACTCGTAAAGGTAAGCGTAAGACTATTGCGAACAAGAAAAAAGCTACTAAGTAAAAATTAGGCTGAGTTTAAGGATATAATATTCTTAATTCGTCGAGTTCTAAGATGAGAAGGTTGCTCTTCGGAGAATGTACGAACTCAAAACTGGAATTGAAAAACAAATCTAACAATGGCACAGGCTAAAAGAAAAGACAAAGCAAAGAAGAGAGTTGTTGTAGTTGAACAGCATGGTCAAGTACACATCAAAGCTTCTTTTAATAACATCATTATTTCTATTACTAACAGTCAAGGACAAGTGATCTCTTGGGCTTCTGCTGGTAAAATGGGCTTCAAAGGTTCTAAGAAAAACACTCCTTATGCTGCACAAACAGCCGCAACAAACTGCGCTGCCGTAGCTGTAGAAGCTGGAATGAAAAAAGCTGATGTTTTTGTGAAAGGACCAGGTTCAGGTCGTGAATCAGCAATTAGAACTATTTCTAACGCTGGTATCGAAGTAATCTCTATCAAAGATATTACTCCACTTCCTCACAACGGATGTCGTCCTCCAAAACGTCGTAGAGTTTAATCTTCTTAAAAATTTACTGGAAACGTTAATTAGTAATTATTAACGTTTTCTTTTATTTATCCTAATTACTTCATCGAACAAAAGAGGTTTGATGACTTATTAATTTTAGAAATGGCAAGATATACAGGTCCAAAATCAAAAATTGCTCGTCGTTTTGGTGAGCCAATCTTAGGTCCAAGTAAAGCGTTAGCTCGCAAAAACTATGGTCCAGGTCAGCACGGTAAAGGTAAACGTGGTAAAGTTTCAGAATATGCTTTGCAATTAAAAGAAAAGCAAAAAGTGAAATATACTTACGGTATCCTTGAAAAGCAATTTGAAAACTTATACCACAAAGCGGCTGTAAGAGAAGGTATCAAAGGTGAAAACCTTTTGAAACTTTGTGAAGCTCGTCTTGATAACACTGTTTATCGTTTAGGAATTGCTCCTACTCGTCGTGCAGCTCGTCAGTTGGTTATTCATAAGCATATTCTTATTGACGGTGAAATTGTAAACATTCCATCGTATTCTCTTAAGCCAGGACAATTAGTAAGTGTACGTGAGAAATCTAAATCATTAGAGGTAGTTTCTAACTCACTTGCTGGAAAAGCTGGAAAACGTTTCAACTGGTTAGAATGGGATACTCCTACAATGACTGGTAAATTCGTTTCTTATCCAGAACGTTCTGATATTCCAGAGAACTTCAATGAGCAAGCAATCGTTGAACTTTATTCTAAGTAATCATATATTTTGACAGAGTAAATGGTCAAAAATATTCTGACAATTTAATTGAAAACTTTGTGACTTAGATTTTACATATTTGTTTGTAAAATCTAAGTTTGTTTGATTTTGTGTTTATTCAATATTAGATGTACAATAATTAATATTGTTTATTCTAAGGGACTTAAATTTTCTGTAAACTTGTAATATAGATGATTTCTTCTGAAATGTCAAGATTTTATCGAAAAAATAGTAACCCTAAATGCTAAAATTACAGAGTTAATTCGTAAATTGCGAATTGATTACTCTATTCTTACACATTCCAAGGTAAATTACGCTACGAAATATGTCAATATTAGCATTCCAAATGCCCGATAAAGTTGTCATGGAAAAAGCTGACGACTTTCACGGGTTATTTGAGTTTAAGCCACTCGAAAAAGGCTATGGCGTTACAATCGGTAATGCACTTCGTAGAATCTTGTTGTCTTCATTAGAAGGCTACGCTATTACAAGCGTAAAGGTTGGCGGAGTTTTGCACGAATTTTCAGCCATTGAAGGAGTAATTGAGGATATGACTGAAATTATTTTGAATTTGAAGAAAGTTCGATTCAAAAAAAGTCAGGAAATCCTTGAGAATAAAATCAATGTTAGAGTGAAAGGTCAAAGCACTCTAAAAGCAGGCGATATTGCTAAGTTTACAAATTATTTTGACATCTTAAATCCAGATTTAGTTATCTGTAATTTAGATGAGTCAAAAGAATTTGAGATGGAGATTATCGTTGAAAAAGGTCGTGGATATGTTCCTTCAGACGAAACTAGAAACTCAGAACCTCCTTTTGGACACATTCCGATTGATGCAATCTTTACGCCAATCAAAAATGTGAAATTCAGCATCGAAAATACTCGTGTTGAACAAAAGACGGATTATGAGAAATTAGTTTTGGATATTGAAACTGACGGATCAATTCACCCTGAAGACGCATTGAAAGGTGCAGCTTATATCTTGATTCAACACTTTATGTTGTTCTCTGACCAAACTATGACTTTCGAGTCTATGAAGGCAGAGGAAGATAACGTGGTAGATGAAGAAATGCTTCACATGAGAAAATTATTGAAGACTGCTTTAGCAGATTTAGACTTGTCAGTTCGTGCTTACAACTGTCTAAAATCAGCTGATGTTAGAACTTTAGGAGACTTAGCTAGATTAGAAATTTCTGACATGATGAAATTCCGTAACTTCGGTAAGAAATCATTGACTGAATTAGAACAACTAATCGAAGAAAAAGGACTTCACTTCGGTATGGATGTTGCTCGTTATCGTTTAGACGAGGATTAATATCCAATACTTACTTAGTAATTAGAAAATTTTAGTGTTTGCTACAATGTAGTAAGCACTAAAATTTTAATTTTTAATAGTAGTAATAGGTGAGTTGATGTGAATTAACTTAACCGCAATGATAGCTTCTTTCCGCTGGGAATTAAGTGATTCATTTTAAACTTACGAACAACACAATGAGACACGGTAAAAAATTCAACCATTTAGGTAGAACTGCTCCTCACAGAGCCGCTATGTTATCGAACATGGCATCTTCTTTGATTCTTCACAAAAGAATCGAAACTACAGCTGCTAAAGCTAAAGAATTAAGAAAATACATCGAGCCTTTGATTACTAAATCAAAAGACGATAGCACTAACAACCGTCGTGTAGTATTCTCTTATTTACAAAACAAAGAGTCTGTTAAAGAACTTTTTGGTATTGTTTCTGAAAAAGTTGCTAACCGTCCAGGTGGTTACACTAGAATTATCAAATTGGCGAATCGTCTTGGTGATAATGCTGAAATGTGCTTAATGGAATTAGTTGACTTCAACGAAACTTTATTAGCAGCTACAGCTGAGAAAGCAGTGAAAACTCGTCGTGGTCGTCGTTCTGGAGCTAAGAAAACTGAAGATACTATCGAAGCTGCACCAGTAGCTGAGGTTCCTTCGGCTGAAGTAGTAGAAGATGAAACTCCTGCTGCTGAAACTTCGGAAGAAAAAACTGAAGAATAATCTAATTTAGATTTTTCTATTTTTCAAAAGGGCTTTGACTTTGGTCGAAGTCCTTTTGTTATTTTTGGTCGATTGTAAATTTACACTACTTATATCAATAGACATCCGTAATTTTGTAATATGAAATCATCCATTACAATACTTGTTATGCTTATGTTGTTTGTTTCTTGTAAAGAGGAATCTACAATTAAGATTCATAAATACTATGATTTGAAAACTGCGATTACTAATCAAATCAGTGTGCTTGATAAAAGGAAACCTACTTTTTCTAAAACTGTTTGGAGTGAGAAAGTTCCTGAAACAAAGAATGTAAAGATTGAAGACTGGTCTAAAGAGTTTGAATTATTCTTACAAACAGATTTAAACAAGCCTGCTTATTTGAATAGCTATGAAATCAATCAGTCTGACTCTTCGATTGTTTATCAGCTAAAAAAATCTGAAAACTTACCAGTAAAAGACATCAAAATTCTACTGAAAAATAATCAGATGACTGCAATGGAAGCAACGATTGCTAATCAGAATTATCTTTATGAAACTGATAAGCATGTTAAAATGACTTTAGCAGATAATGTTGTGAATTATTATTTAATAGAAGGTACACAGAAATTAGTTTTTGGAGATAAAAAAGCATTTAAGATTGAAGCGAAATTAATAAAATGATAAAAAGGTTTTTCAAGAAAATAGCTTTGTTGTCTTTCCTAATTATCATTAGTTTGTATGCTTTGGCTTTTGTGGTTGATAATGGTTTAAGGAAATCTAGGAATGAGTATTTTGCTGCTTGGAATGATTTATTCGATGCTAAAATCAATGCTGATTTACTCATTTTAGGTTCATCAAGAGCTGAGTTTCATATTTCCCCTAAAATTATTGACAGTACTCTTCATCTTAATTCTTATAATTTGGGTATGTCTGCTTGGCATTTTGATATGCAATTGGCTCGTTTTAAATTATACTTAGCGCATAATAAAAAACCCGATTATATTATCCACAATGTTGATGTATATGGTTTTGCCAAAAGAGCAGATGTAGTGAATCCTGAACAATTTTTACCTTTTATCAACGAACCCATTTTGTTAGCAACTACTCGTGGGCATAAAGGTGAGTTTGATATTTATCAACAAAATATTCCTTTGTTGAAGTATAAGAATCAACAATCTTTGGCTTGGGAAGGCATTTGTAATTTTGTACACCTTACTGCTTTGTATGATACTACTTCAAAATACAAAGGTTACAAAGGCAATGTTTATGAATGGAACCAAGATTTTGAGCGTTTTAAAAAGCGTTATCCAAAAGGAGTAAAGTATTCTTTTAACAATGAAATTAAAAAACAGTTTGAAGAATATCTCGCTTTTTGTGAACAGCAAAATATTAAAGTTGTGCTTTTGTATGCGCCAGAATATTATGAAGTTCAACCTTTCTATAAAAACAAAGCTACAATGATTGAAATGTGTAAAAATGCTTCAAAACGGTATCATTGTTACTTTTTAGATTATTCAAACGATTCACTTTGTTATCAAAGAAAGTATTTCTACAATTCTCAACATTTGAATAAACGTGGCGCTGAGATTTTCTCTCAGAAATTAGCATTAGATGTAAAGCGTTTACTTCATCTTTAATAAAAATCAACCTATGGTTTCTTTGATGCTATGTTTATACAAAACATCATGCTCGATTGAAATCCTTTATCAATTTCCATTAAGTTTATCCATAAATTTGTATTCTAAGATTCAAGAAATAATGACTATCAATACTGATTACCATCGCCCAATTATGCTTCAAGAATGTCTTGATGGACTTAATATTCGTCCAGATGGCGTTTATGTAGATGTTACTTTTGGTGGCGGTGGTCATTCAAGAGCTATTTTAGCACAATTAGGAGAGAAAGGTAAGTTATATGGTTTTGACCAAGACCCCGATGCTAAAGTAAATGCTCAGGCTTTCAATGACCCACGTTTTACTTTTATTGAAGCTAATTTCAGAAACATTAAAAAATATTTGCGTTTATATGGCGTAAAGAAAGTAGATGGTATTTTAGCCGATTTTGGTATTTCGTCGCATCAAATTGATGAACCAACTCGTGGATTTTCGACACGCTTTGAAGGAGATTTAGATATGCGTATGAATCAAAAGGCAGATGTTTCGGCATATACTATTGTCAATGAATATTCTGAAGCACAATTACATAAAATTCTGGGTATGTATGGCGAAATCAAGAATGCCCGAACTTTAGCAAATGCTATTCATAGTGCAAGATTGAATGCACCCATCAAAACAACGGGAGAATTGAAGGCTATTTTAGAAAAATATGCTCCAAAGTTCAAAGAGTTCAAGTACTTTGCACAGGTTTTTCAAGCCATTAGGATTGAAGTAAATCAAGAATTGGAAGTGATTGAAGAGTTTTTAGAACAAATTCCTGATTTGTTGAAAGATGATGAAAGTAGATTATGTATCATGACTTTCCATTCGCTTGAAGATAGATTGGTGAAGAATTATATCAAAGCTGGAAACTTCAAAGGAGAGCCTGATAAGGATATTATTTATGGAACTGTGACTAAGCCTTTGATGGCAATCAATAAAAAGCCAATAGAAGCTTCTCCTGAAGAATTATCTATCAATGGAAGAAGTAGAAGTGCTAAACTTAGAATTGCAGCTTTGTCTGAAAAATAAAAAGAAATAACTATGGCAAAAAATGTTTCACGTGCACCTAAAGTTAGTCAGCCAAGTAATAGACCTAGCAAGGGTATTTTTGCTTTTTTTGATAAGATTTTTAACATGGATAGAATATTGGGTGGCGAATTTCCTGCCAGCCAATTACGCTATGTATTGTGGGTTTCGGCATTGATTGTGATTTACATCGTTTCATCACTGAATGCCGAAAGTTTGATACATAAAATAGACAAAGCGAAATTTGCTTTAGAAGAGAAAAGAGCAGATTATACTACTCAAAAAGCTGATTTTATGAAAGCAGGAAAGCAGTCTGAAATCATTAAAAAGGTAGAATCAATGGGTTTGGAAGAAAACAAAGTGCCACCAACCAAAATTGTGGTAGAAGAATAAGATAAACCGCTAATGTTTATATCTTAATACTGTTGATTAATTTACTGAAATTGCTTGGGTCTATACCAATGTAATTTGCTAAGTATTTATGTGGCACAATTTGTAAAATGTGTGGACTTCTTCGTAATAATTGCTGAAACTTTTCTTCCGACGAAAAGCATTGTAGTTCTACTAATCTCTCTAATATACCAGAAAAAGCTCCCGTTAATCCTTTTCGTAATAAAACTTCTATAGATGGTTTGTTGGTCAACAATTCCTCTATTTGAGAATATGAAGCCCGCAAAAAAATAGATGGACTTAGCGTTTCATAATAGTATTTTGAAGGTTTTTGATTCATCATTGAATCCAACACTCCACCGAAATTTGCTTGATAAGAGAATACCAAAGTCGCTTCACGATGATACTCATCCAAATAATACAATCTTTGTAAGCCCTCCAATACAAAATATAAATACTTTTCCACACTCCCTGCTTGTGTTAACACTTCCTTTCTTTTTGCAGTATAGGGTTTAAACAAAGCATAGAAAGCCTCAAAGTCTTCTTCTGATAACGGATGAATATGATTGACTGTTTGTTGTAGTAAAAGCTTTTGGGAAGTCATAATTTTGAGTTTATAAACTTCCCAAAGGTATAAAGATTAAGAATGTTTTTAATGTACTGATTACCTTGTTTTTGATAACTTCAAAAGCAATAGTTTATAAATTACTTTTAAATCAAGATTTATCAAAATACTATTTAATAACATAACGAATGCCTAAACCATAAGAGAAAGAAATATCAGGGCTAAAATTATATTTAAATTCTTGAGAATTGTTATATACTCTTATATAAGAAGCACCAAAGTCGGAAGGGTAATATTCAGAAGACTCATATTTATTTCATAAATAGCCTATTGTAGCTACATTTACTTGTAATAATTGTGCTGTAATTAACCATTGTTGATTGATAGGATATATTAAACCTCCATTTCCAGATAAATTTAAGTTTATCCCTTTTTTATCACTTGTACTTGTTTCATTTTTATAATAATTAATACTTCCCATCACTCGCCCGTAAATAGTAAGCTTACCTAAAAGTGTTTTGTAATACTCTTGTCCTTTGCTTAACCCGATAGTAAATGCTTTTATATCATTAGTACTACTAGTTTGATACGGAGCAGTATGTTTAAAAGCCACTAAAAGAGAAAATATATTAGCACTATTTTTTGTTTTATACTTTCCCCAATCTACACTTGCTGAAAACTGCTTTGCTCTGTCTGCATTATTGCCAAATGATTGATTAATATTGGCTGTACCTTGAAAAAATTGCCTATCAGCCTTAACCTGAGCTCTTAAAGATATACTTGTCCCTACTATTATAGCAAGTATTAATATTGAATTAATGATTGATTTCATTGAAGTAAAGGTTTAAAATGATTTGCCAAAGGCTATTGATATTGTATTGATAGTCATAATAC
Organism: Arcicella rosea; assembly: GCF_040543805.1. Classification (NCBI taxonomy): domain Bacteria; kingdom Pseudomonadati; phylum Bacteroidota; class Cytophagia; order Cytophagales; family Flectobacillaceae; genus Arcicella; species Arcicella rosea. The sequence continues at coordinate 295,216 of NZ_JBEUMS010000001.1, read as the reverse complement.
TACTTATATCAACTTTTGCAGAAGTTTTGTCATTAACTGTTAAACTTTGCAAGTTGATATTTGCTAATGAAGCTTGTCCGTTAACAAATATTTTTTTATTGATAAAATAACGAATACCTAGATTTGCATTTGCGGCAATATGAATATCATGTGCTGGCGATATCCCTTTTCCATTATTAAAGCTAAATCCTATTTTTCCTAACACTTCTCCATAAATCGCTAAAGATTTACTAATAGGGATAAACTTATCTATAAAATATCCTCCATTAAAAGCATGGGTATAATTTGTTTCAGTTAAGTTAAAGTTAGAATAACTGTTTGTAGACTTTTGGGAACTAGTAAATTGATTAAAGATGATATTGTAAGAGACCAGCCAGCCTTTTGCTTTATTATTTGCACTAAAAGAACCATTTTTATAAGCTATTGTAATGGTGTGATTCTTTATCTGAAAGTCTTTGTCAAAATAAGAGCCAGCAGTATATTTTCTGTCTCCTAAGCTACTATTTAAATAAATAGAGCCAGTGAATGTTCCTTCTGCAAGCCAAAACCTTGAACCTTTATTGTATTGTGCTGTGGAGAGATGATTAATCATTACTAATAGAATGATTAAGGAGAATATTAGTTTTTTCTTCATGTGTTGAGGTAATAAAAGAGTACATCTTTCTATTCCCTAAACAGCATGAATAGTTACAGTTTAATAACAGTAGTATTTATTTTTATGACTTAGTTTTTATCGTAATAGATTAGATTTAATATTTTTATTTTAAAAAATGAGTTGTTCTAAAAAACTTCTTTTATGATAAACAACATTCAATGGCTTTAGTATTCTTTCTTCAAACTTTTCCTTTTCTTTCTGCGATTCTTTAAAATCATAATCATGATTAATATCTTTCCAGTTTCCCAAATAAATACCTTGATTGATTGCTTTAAAAAATACTTTACTTTTAGTCTTATATGCTATATCAGGTTCAACTGAAATTATAATAATTTGATTTTCAGGCTTATAATAAAAATAGATAATGGATTCCTCATTGTTTCCTTTTAAATAAAAATCTTCAGCTGCTGATTCCTCTGGAACATTATAATTGGAATGTATCTTTTTGAAAAATAACATCTTTTGAATCAATAATGTACTGTTCATCTCAACATCATAAACTTCTGCATTTACATTAGTTCCTGGGGCAAACATCTTTCCTAATTTGATAAAACAAAAGATAAAAAGAAACATGACACAGATGATTTTGGCTATTTTAATCTTCATTTTATAAGATGGTTTGAAATTTTTGTCAATACTTTAGGCTATAGTTTAAGAAGATTGAGAAATCTATTTTTTAACAATGGTTAAGTTTTTCAAAAGATGAAAATATGTATTTTTTCATTCTGATGGAATTTTTCCTATAAGCGAAGAAAATTTTCGTGTAAGAAACAGAGCATTTCTTATAAGCGAATATATTTTTCCTATAAATGATAAAGCATTTCTGGTTTACGGAGAAGTTTTTCTAGTAAGAAAAAAAACATTTCTGGTTTACGAGGGAGTTTTTCTTGTAAGAAATAGAGTATTTCTAGTTTACAGAGAAGTTTTTCTAGTAAGAAATGGAGCATTTCTAGTTTACGAAAAAGTTTTTCTTGTAAGAAAAAAAGCATTTCTAGTTTACGGAGAAGTTTTTCTAGTAAGAAATATAGCATTTCTAGTTTACGAAGAAGTTTTTCTTGTAAGAAAAAAAGCATTTCTGGTTTATGAAGAAGTTTTTCTTGTAAGAAAAAAAGTATTTCTGGTTTACGGAGAAGTTTTTCTTGTAAGAAAAAAAGCATTTCTGGTTTACGAAGAAGTTTTTCTAGTAAGAAAAAAAGCATTTCTAGTTTACGGAGAAGTCTTTCTTGTAAGAAATAAAACAATGCTAGTTTACAGAAAACCTTCGCTGATAAGAAAAATAGCTAAAAAAGATGCTAAAGGACAGTTTCAGAATATTTCTGTTTTCTAATAATAGCTTTTAAACACCATAATTACAGATGAATAATTAACCAATGTAAGCGACAGAAAAGGCTTGAAATATTAAAGAACCTCATTAAATTGAAGCAAATAATACTTTTAAACAATTTAATTTATCATGAAAATTAATCGACACATTTTAACGCTTTCTTTGTTGTTTATTGCTTTGATAGACAATCACTTGCATGCCCAAACTTGGGAGAAAATTTATTCTGAAAACAATTGTACTAAGCGATTAGAAAATACATTAGCTGCTGTTGGGGATAAATTAGTTTTATTAGGTGGAAGAACAGTGAAATCTACCGAAGTATTTGACATTAAAACAAAAACTTGGACTAAACTTGCAGATGCACCCTTAGAAATACATCATTTACAAGCTGTTACTTTTCAAAATGAAGTTTATGTAATGGGAGCTTTGACGGGACAATATCCACATGAAACGCCCATCCCTAATATTTACATTTTTAATCTTCAAAAGAATGAATGGAGAAAAGGACCAGAAATTCCTAGCGATAGATTAAGAGGGTCTGCGGGTTGTGTAGTGTATAAAAATAAAATTTATATGGTTTGTGGTATTCAGGATGGACATTGGGACGGTCACGTTGCATGGTTAGATGAATATGACCCACAGAAAAATACTTGGCGTAAGCTTGCTGATGCTCCGCATGTTCGAGACCACGTGAGTGTAGCCGTGATTAAAGATAAATTATACTTGGCCGGAGGCAGACGTTCAACAGCTAAGATTAACCAAGTATTAAATCTAACAGAAGCTGCTGTAGATGTTTATGATTTTAAGCAGAACACGTGGGAAACATTGCCCGAAAACTTAAACATTCCAACACAAAGAGCGGGCTATTCAGCAGTAGCATTGGGGAATAAAGTGTTGATTATTGGTGGCGAAAGCCCTGCGCAAGTTCCTGCACATAGCGAAGTAGAAGCTTATGATGTTGATAAAAAAGTATGGTTAAAATATCCAAGTTTAAATCAAGGTCGTCATGGAACAGGAGCAGTTGTGGTAAAAGGGAAAGTTTATACCATAGCAGGTTCAGGAAACAGAGGTGGTGGGCCTGAACTTGAAGCGATTGAAGTGTTGAAATAAAATAATAATACCTGCTGAAAACAGAAGAATAGCTGTTTTCAGCAGGTTAATAAGTGGAAATAAACAGAACCAACAATTAAATACAATTAAAGAGTAAACCTATTTTTTAAAATGGAAAAAATTACCGATTTATTTCTAAGAGTTTATCCTATTGAAGGGGTGTCTAGTAAAAGAAGAATGTTGTTGCATGTTGTTTTTTGGGTATTTCTTTATTTGTCTTTTTGGGTAATTTTTGTTTTACCTACAGCGAGTTTAGGGTACAAATTCACATCAGTAACTTATGTTTCTGCTCTTAATATGATTATTTTTTATGGAACCATTTACTTAATCTTACCAAGTTGGGAATCTGATGGATTTAAAAAATATGTCATAACAATTTTGGGTACAGCTACACTTCTTTTAATAATGGCTATACTTTCATATTTAAGGGTTAAAATAGTTGTTGAAAATAAATGGTTAATTTATCAGTTATCCAGTGATGAATATTGGAAACACTATTACAATGAAGGGATATGGTATTTTTTTAAAACTAGAGATATGATTGGTTATACTCTTGAAATCTTTCTTACTGCTTTACCAGCCTTTTTTATCAAGCTTACTCGTTCATTAGCTAAAAGTGTTTCTGAAAAGAAGCAAATAGAAATTGATTATTTAAGAGCACAAATTAATCCTCATTTCTTAACAAATACACTCAATAATATTTATAGTCTTACTATTACAGAAGATAAACGTAATGGTGATGCAATATTATCGTTATCAAGTTTATTAGATTATGTACTTTATGAATCTAATCAACAAACAATAAGCTTGGAAAGAGAAGTGAATTTCTTGACAAATTTCATAGCATTAGAGAAAATCAGAAATACCAAAAGACTGGAAGTAAGTTTTGAGGTAGAAGGAGAAATTCAAGGAAATATTCCGCCGATGGTGCTTATTACCTTTGTTGAAAATGCTTTTAAACACAGTATCGGAGATTTGAAATCAAAATGTTTTATTAAAATACAATTAAAAGTTATTGATAACCATTTATTATTCAAAGTAGAAAATAGTAAATCAAATAAAGTATTAGCCAATAGAAAGAATACCTTTGGAGGAATAGGTTTAAACAATGTAAAAAAACGTCTATCAACACTTTACCCAAATACTCACACGCTTGAAATTAATGATGAAAAAGATAGTTATTTGATTTATCTAAAGTTAGGCTTATCATAGAAACATTGAGTAACACCATAACACTCTCTTTTTTCATTTCATCCCCTTCATGCTTTCTTCAAGCCTAATTTCCAATTTTTAGTATATTTGTGGATATTGTAGCGTGAAAATACGTGCTGAAGCGTTTCTCTATCAGATTTCTTATATCAATGAACATCAAAAAAGACATAGTAATGAGGCTACGCCTCGTGTTTTTGCTAATCCTTTGCTTTGCAGGAGGTATCATTTGGCGTATTGTTCAATTGCAAAATATCGAAGGTGAAAAATGGCGTAAAGCATCTAGTCTCAGATACGTTAGTGAAAGAACGATTGAAGCTGTTCGTGGGAATATTTATGCAGACGATGGTAGTTTGCTGGCTACTTCTTTGCCTAAATATCGTTTAGGTTTCGATCCGCTCGTTTCTTTATCAGATAAAAACAAAAGGATTTTTGATGATGGAATCGAAGAACTTTGTAAAAAACTCTCCAACTTTTATGGTGATAAAGATTGGAAAGACTATTACTCTATGATTAATCTGGCTCGTCATGAAAAAGATCGATACATTCTTTTAAACAATTCTTTGATTGACTTTCAAGATGTAAAAATGATGAAGAAATGGCCTATTTTCAAAGAAGGAAAGTATAAAGGCGGTGTAGTTTTTGAAAAAGTAAATGTGCGTTATAATCCTTTTGGTAAAATGGGTTTCCGTACCATTGGTTATAAAAAAGACAAAGAAAAAGTAGGGATTGAAAACAGTTTTGATAGTCAATTAGCGGGAGTTCCCGGTAAAGGTATTTTTGAAAAGATAGGACAAGGAAGTTTTCGTCCGATAGATGGCGGAGAAGAAGCTATTCCTATTCCCGGTTTAGATATTCACACCACTATTAATGTGAATATTCAAGACGTTGCAGAAAGTTCTTTATTGAGAGCTTTGAAAAGGTCGGGAGCAGATAAAGGTTGCGTAGTTGTGATGGAAGTAGCCACAGGAGAAATCAAAGCAATGACCAACCTTACTAGAATGCGTGATACTTCTAATTATGCAGAAACTTATAATCATGCAGTGTTAGGTTTGACCGATCCCGGTTCTGTATTCAAATTAGCTTCGATGGTTGCTTTGATGGAAGAATGGAATCTATCTAATGATGAATTAGTAGAAACAGGAGATGGAAAAATAAAAATTGGAGATAAGATTCTGGAAGATTCTAAAACAACAGGTTACGGAACAATAACAGCCCAATCTGTTTTTGAACATTCTTCAAATGTTGGTACAGCCAAATTGATGTTAAAGTATTTTGGAAAAGGAAATGAAAAGAAGTATTATAAAAAATTACATGATTTTCATTTAGATCAAAGACTGAATTTTCAATTAAGACCTGATGCTATTCCAAGAATTAGTCCACCGAAAAAAGGGGATATTACAGGTTTACCTTGGAATTCTATCGGATATGGAATGTTACTGACGCCCCTTCAAATGTTAACCTTTTATAATGCCATTGCAAATGATGGCAAATGGATTCAGCCCATCATCGTAAAAGAAACTAGAGTAGCGGATAAAGTAGAAGATGATTTCAAGCTAAAACAAGAAGTAGATGAAAACCCGATTTGTTCAGAAGAAACACTTAAAAAAGTAAGAAAAATGCTTGAAGGTGTGGTAGAAAGAGGAACAGCATCGAACATCAAAAATGATTTATATAAAATTGCTGGAAAAACAGGTACTTCGCAAAAACTGATTAATGGCAAGTATCGTAAAGGAATGTATTATACTTCATTCATCGGTTATTTTCCTGCGGATGCACCCAAGTACAGTTGCGTAGTAGCGATTGATAATCCGAGAGGTGTAAAAAGAGAAGCTCTTTTTGCAAGTGATGCTTCGGCACCAGTGTTTAAAGAAATTGCAGATAAGATTTATGCTTGTGATATTCAAATGCACAAATTATTGGCAAAAGATGCAAACGGAGGAGTAAAGCTGACGAGTCAGAAGCAGATTGCCCATACTTCGGACATTAAAGCAATCAATGAAGAATTTGGTATTGAAAGAAAACCAAGCAATGAAGGTTGGGCAGTGATGCAAGCTGAAAGCGGTAAAGTACATTATGAAGAACATAGTAATCCTAAAAATAAAGTACCAGATATAAGAGGAATGTCTCTGAGAGATGCCATTTATATTTTAGAAAACAAAGGCTTTAAAGTAAGTTACTCAGGTTTTGGGAAAGTGAAGAGTCAATCCATTCCTCCGGGAGTAATTGCTGCGAAGAATAGAACCATTGGTTTAGTGTTGAATTAGGAGTAAATAGTTGTGAATTGTGAATGATGAGTTGTGAATTTAGGAGGTTAAATTGTAGCAACAATTTACAAAAGAACAGTACATCAACATTTTTGACTCGCAATTCATCACTCACAATTCACAACTCGTACTGATTAAAATAAAATTCCTTTTAAATATTTATTATGCAAATCCTGTCCAATCTTTTTAAAAACATTCAAACGATTACTATCATTGGTGATTCGTCAGTAGAAGTATCCTCTATTATTATTGATTCTCGTGCAGTTATAGAAGGGTCAATGTTTGTTGCTTTAAAAGGAACACAAGTAGATGGACATACTTTTATTGAAAAAGCAATTGGATTGGGAGCGAAATCAATTCTTTGTGAAGATTTACCTGAAGTACAAGCAGAAAACATTACTTATATCCAAGTAAAAGATGCTTCAGAAACTTTGGGTTATGTAGCTTCTACATTTTATGGTAATCCTTCGGCGAAATTAAAATTAGTTGGCATCACAGGAACTAATGGAAAGACGACAACCGTAATGTTATTATTCCGTTTGTTTCGTCAATTAGGTTATCGTTGTGGATTGATTTCAACTGTTCAGAATCAGATTGATGAAGAAGTAATTCCTTCAACACATACCACGCCCGATGCCGTAAGTTTAAACAAACTCTTGGCAGAGATGGTACAAGCAGGCTGTACTCATGCTTTTATGGAAGTAAGTTCGCATTCAGTGGTGCAACATCGTATTACAGGATTAACTTTTGCAGGAGCAATTTTTTCAAACATCACACATGACCATCTAGATTTCCACGGAACATTCGATAATTATATCAAAGCCAAAAAAGGTTTTTTTGATGCTTTACCCAAAACAGCTTTTGCATTAATCAATGTAGATGACCGTCGTGGTTCGGTAATGGTTCAAAATACCAAAGCAAGTATCAAAACGTACTCTTTAGAAACACTTGCTACCGTAAAAGGCAGAATCGTTTCAGATAGTATTTATGGCTTGCAAATGGAAATAGATGGACGAGAAATACATTTCCAGCTTATCGGTACTTTCAATGCTTATAATTTAATGGCAATTTATGGTGCAGCTACTTTGTTAGGCGAAGACCCTGACGAAGTATTGGTTGAAATGTCTGGTTTGAAAACCGCACCGGGAAGGTTTGAACAAATCGTTTCTATTAAAGACAGAAAAGTAGGCATTGTAGATTATGCTCATACGCCAGATGCACTTGAAAATGTGTTGAAAACTATCAAGCAAATTAAAGGTGATGACCAACAAGTAATTACTGTAGTAGGTTGTGGAGGAAATAGAGATGCTACCAAGCGACCAATCATGGCAAAAATTGCTTGTAATTTATCAAACAAAGTAATCTTGACTTCCGATAATCCAAGAAAGGAAGACCCAATGGAGATTTTAGCACAAATGCAAAAAGGAGTTCCGCCGATTGATTTCAAGAAAACTAAAACGATTGAAGATAGAAAAGAAGCCATTTTTTATGCAGTAAATACTTTGGCACAAGCAGGAGATATTATTTTAGTAGCTGGGAAAGGACATGAAACTTATCAGGACATTCAAGGAGTGAAACACGATTTTGATGATAGATTAGTATTGAAAGAAGCTTTTGCGAACTAACAAAAGTTTTCAACAAAAGAGATAAAGGATTAGCAACTGAATATTGCTTTAAAACTCAATAACATTAGTAAATTTGCTTCTGTTTTTATTTTTTAAAAGCTATTTGAGTCTGTCCTCATAATTTTTCGCCATCATTCTAACCAAATTATTATGCTTTATTATTTATTTGATTATTTAGACAAACACTTCAATTTTCCTGGAGCGGGTTTGTTTCAATACATCACTTTCCGTGCTTTTGCAGCGGTAATTACCTCTTTAGGAATTGCGGCGATATGGGGAAAAACAGTTATCAACTTACTCAGAAAATTACAAATTGGCGAAGCCATCAGAGATTTAGGTTTAGAAGGACAAATGCAAAAAAAGGGAACTCCAACAATGGGAGGATTCATCATTTTGCTTTCATTAATTGTGCCTACACTTTTGTTTGCCAAGCTTGATAATATTTACATCATCTTATTATTAGTAACAGCAGTTTGGTTAGGTGCTGTAGGTTTTATTGATGATTATATTAAAGTATTCAAAAAGAATAAAGAAGGACTTTCGGGTAAATTCAAAATTGTTGGTCAGATTGGTTTAGGGTTAATCGTGGGTTTAACGATGTGGTTCAACGATGGCATTAAAGTACGTTTTTACGAAAAAGCTAAGATTGCTTCGAACATTGGAGAAGTACAAAAATTTACCGATTCAAAAGCTCTGATTTCAACTGTACCTTTCTTGAAAAACAACCAATTTGATTATAGTTATCTGATTCCAGACTTTTTAGGATTAGATGAATATACTTGGGTGGTTTATGTAATTGCAGTGATTTTCATCATTACGGCGGTTTCGAACGGAGCCAATATTACAGATGGTATTGATGGATTAGCCGCAGGAACTTCAATGATTATCGGAATAGGTTTAGCAGTGCTAGCTTACGTTTCTGGAAATAAAGTATTTTCACAGTACTTGAATGTAATGTTTATTCCTAATTCAGGAGAGTTAGCTGTTTTTTGTGCCGCCTTTGTCGGGGCTTGTATTGGCTTTTTATGGTACAATTCATTTCCAGCACAAGTATTTATGGGCGATACTGGTAGCTTAATGTTAGGTGGAATCATCGCTACTTTGGCCATTGTAATCAGAAAAGAATTGTTGATTCCTGTACTTTGTGGTATTTTCTTGATAGAATTACTCTCCGTAATTATGCAAGTGAGTTATTTTAAATATACCAAAAAGAAGTTTGGTGAAGGACGAAGGATTTTCCTGATGTCACCATTACATCATCATTTTCAGAAAAAAGGCTACCATGAAGCTAAATTGGTAACCCGTTTCTGGATTATCTGTATTCTTTTAGTAGTAATATCAGTAGTAACTTTGAAATTACGATAGCATTTAAAGAACTGATTTCTCAAAAAACACTTTCGGTTTGCCGAAAGTGTTTTTTGTTTTTAACCTATAGTAAACGTTTTTCTTAATTCACATGAATATACGACCATTCGTAAAAACTTTCCAGATTTTATAATGAGACAAAAAACTAATTTGTAATTTTGACGTTATTAATTTGTGAAGTTTAGTCAATCAAGCTTACCAATACAGTACAGCAAATTAGCGAGATTACATTAAGTTTGTTTTGTATTGAGATGACGTACACATAAATGGTAAGTTGAAATACTTATTTAATTTTATCTTTTTAGTAAATCATAGCATATCATGTTAATCAAGATCATCCTCATCATTTTATTTATCATATTCATTTTTCCAAGTTTGTTAAAATGGGCTTTTAGAGGATTTGTGGTTTCTCAAATCAATAAAGCACAGCAAGACTTTCAGCAACAACAACGTACTCAACATTCGTCTAATCATAAAAATAAAAGAGAAGGACAAATTGACGTTGATTATGTACCTACTAAAAAAGGAAAGGGAACTGAAAACTTCAATGGAGGTGAATATATAGATTATGAAGAGGTAAAATAAACCTCTTCGCTACACTTATGTTGATGAATTTTATCATCTTATAACAAACAGGGGTATTCGTATCATTATTCTTCTGATTTGTCTAAAATCAAGTTTAAAAATTTTGATTTCATGATAAAAATTGTATTTTTGTTAAACGTGAATTTGTACTTTTTGTGGAATTAAGCCCAAAACATATTCTTTTTTGCATTAAATGCACATTTTTGATACTTTTCTTCATCAAAACAAATCCAATATCTGCGAGTAAAAATAGTACTAATCTAAGTTTTTTTGTTGATGAACATAGCGTTGTTTTAAATAACAATTCCATATTATCTTCTAAGGATTTCTCTAAAATGAATGGCTTTTCATGCCAAAACAATAATAACTCATCAAAGCGATACAAGTCATTAAAAGCCTTACGTAATCATGCTTATTTTTTCTCATTAGAAAACCTCATTTTGGGTTTTGATGATTCTGATTTGGATGATGACGAACAACAACAAGTTCAAAAAAAAACAAAGACTTCAAAACGTAACAGAACAGCTTGTATCGGTAATATCTTTAGCCCAGCTGATACTTTTATATTTGATATTAATAATCTTCATGAGACGAAAAGTAATTTCATCTACAAAGATGCTCATTACCTCGACGTCATTATTTTATTCCACTCACCACCCCCAGAATACTCCCTTTTTTTAGTGGCTTAGTATTCCAAAAACTTTCTTAAAAATTTGTGTTAATGATTGATAGAGCCTTCGTTCCTTACGAAGATTTATCGCTATGGCTATTCTTTTTTGAAAGATTTTGATCCGTAAAATCTTAATGTATTGTAAAACTGAAAATTTATTCAGTATCTCAGAAACTCCTAGAAAAGTTTCCTGATAGCGTATTGATTTTTGATAAAACATCTCACTCTTTTTTAGTGAGGAAGACTTTATTGGGTTTTGCCTAAAGCACTCTATTTACCCAAATGTATTTATTCACTTAATTTATTTATGTAATGAAAAAAGTATTCATGCTTACATGCTTCAGTGCTGTTTTATTGATGACGGCATGTTCAACAAACAAAGACAGTAAAGAAAAACAAGAAGAATTTCCGACGACTAACCCAATCGTCATTGATACAGAGTACAATAATGATTATGTGTCAGACATCAACGCTATCAAGAATGTAGAAATTCGTGCGAGAGTAAAAGGTTATATCGAAAAAATTTATGTGGACGAAGGGAAATTTGTAAAGCAAGGACAAATATTATTTAGTATCAGTAGTCAAGAATATAAAGAAGAAATCTTGAAGGCAAAAGCATTGCTAAAAAGTGCTATTGCAGAAGCAAAAGCAGCAGAATTGAATCTGCAAAATGTGAAATTGTTGGTTGATAAAAATGTAGTTTCTAAAACAGAATATGAAATGGCAAAAGCAAAATTAGATGCTTTGAATGCCAGAATTGAAGAAGCACAGTCGCATGAAACAAGTGCTAAATTGAAATTGTCATTTACTGAAATCAAAGCACCATTTGATGGTATTGTTGATAGAATTCCGAACAAAATAGGAAGTTTAATCGACGAAGGAACATTACTAACCACGATTTCAGACAACCAAGAAGTATTTGCTTACTTCAACGTATCTGAAAAAGAATATTTAGAGTTTGCTAAAACCATCAGAGAATCTGCAAAAAGCGAAGTTTCCCTGATTTTAGCGAACAACGAAACACATAATTATAAAGGAAATATTGAAACGATTGAGGGAGAGTTTGATAAAAATACAGGAAGTATTGCTTTTAGAGCCCGTTTTTCAAATCCTGAAAAAATATTAAAACATGGTTCAAGTGGTAAAGTAAGAATTAAAAATAATGTAAAAGGTGCGTTAGTGATTCCGCAGAAATCAACTTTTGAAATTCAAGATAAGATTTTTGTGTATGTGTTGGATAAAGACAATAAAATACAAACCAGAAGTATAGTGCCAAGGTTAAGAATCCCACATTTGTATGTCATAGAATCAGGCGTTACAACAAGTGATAGAATTATTTATGAAGGTATTCAGAATGTGAAAGATGGCATGAAAGTCATTCCAGAAATGATTTCGATGACAAAAATTATTGATGATTTAAGAAATAAGTAATCATCATCTTTCAAGCTGTAATCGACATTATCAGTGTTGAAATGTTTCGATTAAATATCTTTCATCAATCCAAAGACGAAAAAATATGTTTACAACATTCATCAATAGGCCAGTGCTGTCAATCGTAATTTCCCTGATAATTCTATTATTAGGGCTTTTAGCAATGACACAACTGCCCGTTACACAGTTCCCAGATATTGCTCCACCAGCAGTAACGGTTACAACAAAATATACAGGTGCCAATGCCGAAGTATGTGCCAAAGCAGTAGTTACACCTTTAGAGCGTGCCATCAATGGTGTTCCCGGAATGACTTATATGACATCCGTTTCAGGTAATGACGGAACAAGTATCGTACAAGTATATTTTCAAGTAGGAACAGACCCAGATTTGGCGGCTGTAAACGTGCAGAACAGGGTTTCAACAGTTTTGGATGAATTACCCGAAGAAGTAATTAAAGCGGGGGTTTCTACCGAAAAAGAAGTAAACAGTATGTTGATGTACCTAAACATCATGACGAGTGATACTACTGCGGATGAAAAATTCCTATACAATTTTACAGATATTAACATTCTTGCAGAATTAAAAAGAATTGACGGAGTAGGTTTTGCCGACATCATGGGGCAACGTGAATATTCTATGCGTGTGTGGTTAAAACCAGATAGAATGACAGCCTATAATGTTTCGGCAGAAGATATCATGAATGCCCTAAGAAGCCAAAACGTTGAAGCTGCACCCGGAAAAATTGGAGAAAGTTCTGGTAGAAAAGCGCAGTCTTTGCAGTATGTATTACGTTACACAGGTAAATACACCAAAATTGAACAGTATGAAAATGTAATTATCAAGGCTAACCCTAATGGAGAAATACTTCGTTTAAAAGAAGTTGCGGATATAGAATTTGGTTCGCTTGATTATGACGTACTTTCTAAAGAAAATGGAAAACCGTCTGCGGCGATTATCTTGAAACAAAGACCGGGTTCGAATGCGAGTCAAGTAATTGCAAATGTAAAGAAAAGAATGGCTGAGTTGAAAGTAGCAACTTTCCCTCCTGGAATGGACTATAACATCAGTTATGACGTTTCTCGTTTCTTGGATGCTTCTATTCACGAAGTAATCAAAACCCTTATTGAAGCCTTTATTTTGGTGGCTTTGGTTGTATTTATTTTCTTACAAGATTTCCGCTCTACTTTGATTCCTGCATTAGCAGTACCTGTTTCTTTGATTGGTACCTTCTTCTTTATGCAGATTTTTGGGTTTTCGATTAACTTATTAACCCTTTTCGCCTTAGTATTAGCTATCGGGATTGTAGTAGATAACGCCATTGTGGTTGTGGAAGCCGTTCACGCAAAAATGGAAACAGAACATTTGGATGCCAGAGAAGCAACGATTTCATCTATGAACGAAATCAGCGGAGCGATTGTGGCGATTACTTTGGTAATGACAGCCGTGTTTATTCCTGTAGCATTTTTATCTGGTCCAGTTGGGGTTTTCTATCGACAGTTTTCTATTACCATGGCAATTGCCATCGTGATTTCTGGGGTAAATGCCTTAACGTTAACGCCAGCACTTTGTGCCATTATGTTGAAAAACAATCATGGAAAACCTAAGAAAGTAACATTGATAAGTAGATTCTTTGATCAGTTCAACAAGAAATATGATGGTTTGTCGGATGGATATAAAGCGTTATTAGGTTCGATTGCGAATAGAAGAGTAGTTACTTTCTTGATGTTAATTTTCTTTATTGGTGCTACTTGGGGTACAAATATCTTTTTGCCTTCTGGCTTTATTCCAACAGAAGACCAAGGTACAGTTTATGCCAACGTAACGACTCCATCAGGTTCGACAGTTGAAAGAACAGAAGCTGTAATGGATGAAATTCAGAAAGCAACTACTGAAATAGAAGCCGTAGAATCAATTTCTACTTTATCAGGTTTTAGTTTGCTGACAGATGGTTCGGGTGCTTCTTTCGGGATGGGGATGATTAACCTAAAGGCTTGGGAAGAAAGAAAAGAATCGGTAGATGATGTAGTGGAGATTTTGAAAGAAAAAACCAAAAATATCAAAGATGCAAGTATTCAGTTTTTCCCCCCGCCAGCAGTACCGGGTTATGGTAATGCCAGTGGTTTTGAATTAAGAGTACAAGACAGAACAGGTAGTGGCGATTTACAAAAACTTCAAAAAGTAACGCAAACTTTTATTGAAGAACTGAACAAACGTCCAGAAATTCAGAATGCTTTTACCAGTTTTGATGCGAGTTTTCCACAATATTTAATCAATGTGGATAACGATAAAGCAGCCCAAAAAGGCGTTTCTGTGAATAATGCGATGGACAATTTACAGTCATTGATTGGTAGTTTCTATGCAACAAACTTTATTCGTTTTGGACAAATGTATAAAGTAATGATTCAGGCATTGCCAAAATACCGTGCGCAACCAGATGATATTTTAAGAATGTATGTGAAAAATGATAAAGGTGAAATGGTTCCTTATTCTGCTTTTATCAGAGTAGAGCGAGTTTATGGACCAGAACAGCTTACTCGTTATAATATGTACACTTCGGCGATGATTAACGGCGAACCTGCTCCAGGTTTCAGTAGTGGTAAAGCCATTGAAGCCATCAAAGAAGTAGCTTTAGAAAAACTTCCTAAAGGATATACTTATGATTGGTCTGGGATGACACGTGATGAAATTTTATCAGGCGACCAAGCTATTTATATTTTTATCATTTGTTTAATCTTCGTTTATCTTTTATTAGCTGCCCAGTACGAAAGCTTCTTGTTGCCAATTCCAGTAATTCTTTCTTTGCCAACAGGAATATTCGGAGCATTTGCTTTACTCTTGGTTTTAGGTTTACAGAACAACATTTATGCACAAGTAGCACTCGTCATGCTGATTGGTCTATTGGGTAAAAATGCCATTTTGATTGTAGAGTTTGCCATTTTAAAACAAAAAGAAGGACGTACTCCACTTGAAGCTGCTATTGAAGGGGCAGTATCAAGATTAAGACCAATTTTAATGACTTCTTTTGCCTTCATTGCGGGACTAATTCCCTTGATGACAGCCTCTGGTGCTGGTGCTATCGGTAACCGAACAATTGGTTCGGCAGCAGCAGGCGGTATGCTTTTCGGGACGGTATTTGGCGTAATAATTATTCCGGGATTGTACGTAATTTTTGCAACAATGGCACTGAAAAAAACTAAGAAAAATAAGAAAGAAGAATTAATTCTTAATTAGAAAATGATGATTAAACTAAAATATTATTTACTCTCTTTTGGGCTTTTCTTGGCGTTGATGTTTACGAATTGTAAACCCTTGAAAACCTACAAACAGCCTTCGTTGAAAACAATGCCTGAATCTTATAACAGTAAAAAAGATTCAACCAACGATGCAGCGATTAATTGGAAAAGCTATTTTACAGATGAAACGCTGATTGCTTTGATTGACACAGCTTTGACCAA
This sequence comes from Arcicella rosea, assembly GCF_040543805.1. Lineage (NCBI taxonomy): Bacteria > Pseudomonadati > Bacteroidota > Cytophagia > Cytophagales > Flectobacillaceae > Arcicella > Arcicella rosea. The sequence goes on along the minus strand of NZ_JBEUMS010000001.1, from coordinate 279,519 downwards.
TAATATTGATTTGTTAATGACTTTGCAAAAAATTGAAATGGCGCAACAGCAACTCAATTTTGCGAAAGTATTAGGAAAACCATTTGTGAATGCTGGAGTTTCGGTCGGACAAAAAAGATTTGGAAAATATACAATGGATGGAGTGGGAAACTACGATACCAATTTTTCAAATAATATTACCGACGACCAAAAAATATCAGAACATCTTCCTGATTTTAATATTGGCTTACAAAGTTCTTGGGAAGTTGATATTTGGGGTAAATTGCGCAATAAAAAAATGGCAGCCATTGCTCGTTATTTAGCAAGTGTTGAAGGTAAAAACTGGATTATAACTAATTTGATTTCTGAGATTTCAGCAAGTTATTATAGCCTGATTGCTTTGGATAATGAATTAGATATTATCAAAGAAACCAGAAATCTTCAATTGAATGAGTTGCAAATTATTAAAGCGCAAAAAGAAGCTGGTTATGCCAATGAATTAGCGGTAAAGCAATTTGAATCGAGAATTCTCAATACAAGAAGTTTAGAAGTAGAAATTTTGCAGTCGATTGTTGAAATTGAAAACAAAATCAACTTCTTGTTAGCAAGGTATCCGCAACCTATTTTTCGTGATAAATTGCAATTTACCAAACCTTTGCCAACGCAAATCCGAATGGGAATTCCGACACAATTATTGAGAAATCGCCCAGATGTGAAAAAAGCAGAGTATGAAGTAATGGCGGCCAAAGCAGATGTTGAAGCGGCACGTTTGGCTTTTTATCCTTCATTAAATATCAATGCGAATGTTGGATTTCAAACCTTTAATCCAGCTTATGTTGTTTCTCCACAGTCAATCGCCTACAATCTCTTAGGTGGTTTGTCGGCTCCAGTAATCAACAGAAAAGGATTAAATGCAGATTTCGGCATGGCGAATGCCATTCAAACAGAAGCTTTGTATAATTATCAAAAAAGTATCATTGGTGCTTATACAGAGGTTTATAATGAGATGTCGAACATTAAAAATCTTAATTTAATTCAGGAATTAAAGAGCCAAGAAGTAAGTATTTTAACGGAATCTATCGTTACTTCTACCGATTTATTTAAAACTGGTAGAGCCACTTACTTAGAAGTTTTAATCACTCAAACCAATGCTTTACAAGCCAGAATCGAATTGATAAATGTGAAAAAACAACAATACGATGCCGTTGTGAATATTTATAAAGCATTAGGCGGAGGTTGGAGATAAATTGTTTTGGGATTCTTCATAGAGGAATATTTCCTTAAAAGAAGAATCCCATTTACAACATCGACAAATGTAAGTGAATGGTATTTTTGAGAAAATAGCGAAGGAAATGTTTCCAAATAATTTCCTTAAATTCGTATCATCAATAAATTAAAATTACCTTTCATGAAAAAAAATACACTTCTAATAAGCATCTTATGTTTATCAGCTACTTTTTTCCAGACAAATGCTCAGAAAATCGCTGAAAAATATGCTAAAACCATTACGGTAAAAGACCTAAGAAAACACCTGACTTTTATCGCTTCAGATAGTCTAAAAGGACGAGACACAGGTTCGCCAGAACAAAAAGTAGCCGCAGAATATATCGCCAAACAATTCAGTAATTATGGCTTTAAAGCTCCCGTAAATGGTAAATCGCACCTTCAATTGGTAGATTTAGTAAAACGTGGTTGGGGCGATTTTTACTTAAAAACAAAGAATAAAGAATTCAAATACTTATCAGATTTCATAGCCAACAGCATTTCGCCAATGCCACAAGAAGAAAACTTTGAAACGGTTTTTGTAGGATACGGGATTGAAGATAAAGCTTTAAACGATTACGAAAGTGCAAAAGTAAATGGTAAAATCGTCGTCGCTTTTGAAGGCGAACCACGTTTGGCCGATGGGAGTTACTTGATTTCTGGGAATACAGAAATGTCGAAATGGAGTAAAGGCGATGCATGGAAGGAAAAAATGGCAACTGCCAAAAGTAAAGGAGCAAAGGCTTTATTGTTGATTTCAAAACAAAGTGTTGAGGAATTTGAAAAAGTAATTAAGCAACGCCAAACGATGTTAAAGCGTTTTGGAAATGCCAGAATTAACTTTGCAGAAGAGAAAGACCCACAAAGTTCAGATTTCGCAGTTTTGACGATTGGACAAACCATGGCTGCTGATTTATTCAATACTACTGTTGCTGAATTAAGTATTTTAAAAGAAAAAGCAATTACTAAAAGTGTTGCTAATCAATTGGAGAAACAATCTGTAAAGATTAAAATTGAAAGAACTGTTCAGCCTGTTGAAACTTATAATGTATTAGGATATTTAGAAGGAACGGATAAAAAAGATGAATTAGTGATTGTTACTTCACATTATGACCACGTAGGAGTAACCGATGGGAAAATCTATAATGGTGCTGATGATGATGGTTCTGGAACGGTTTCGGTTTTGGAAGTAGCTCAAGCATTTAGTGAAGCTGCAAAATCTGGAAATAAACCAAGAAGAAGTATGCTTTTCATGGCCGTTACTGGTGAAGAAAAAGGCTTGTTGGGTTCTGAATATTATGTAAGACATCCAGTTTTTCCATTAGAAAGTACAGTTTGTGACATTAATATCGACATGGTTGGTAGAACCGACAAAGAACATGAAGGTAAAGGTGATTATATTTATGTGATTGGTTCAGATAAACTTTCTTCAGAATTGCACGCTTCTTTGATTGAACAAAATGCAAAGCATAATCCAATTGATTTAGATTTTCGTTTCAACGACCCGAACGACCCAAATCGCTTCTATTATCGTTCAGACCATTACAATTTTGCCAAAAATAAAATTCCTGTAGCATTTTTCTTCAATGGTGTGCACGACGATTATCACCAACCGACAGACGATGTTGAGAAAATAGAATTTGATAAAATGGAGAAAAGAGCCAAGTTGGTATTCTATTTAGCTTGGGATATTGCCAATCGTGATAAGAGAATCGTGGTAGATTCAGATAAAAAATAGGCTTCTCTTTCTGTCATTTTACGTTAATCTGATAAATCTAGGCTTCAATTTGTGAATAAATATTCCAGATTGGAGCCTAGATTTGTTAATCCATTTATGAAAAAATACTTCTTTTTACTTCTTCCGTTTTTTTCGACTGTTTCTGATGAACAGACGGTTACTTATTTCGCTGATACAATTTCCACTGAAAACTTAGAAAAACACTTGAGTTTTTTGGCAAGCGATAGTTTAAGAGGTCGTCTGACGGGTTCAAAAGAACAGAAAATTGCGGCTGTTTATCTGGCAAAGTATTTTCAAGAAAATGGACTAAAAGCAATTGTTGCTCAGAATACTTCTGATTCCTCATTTTTTCAGTCTTTTTACATCAAAAAATATTTTGGAGGACAACATAGTATAATGTTGAATCCAACCAATAAAATGAGCCGAGCAAAGAATGTAATTGCTACCGAAAACGTAATAGGCTTTTTGGAAGGAACTGATAAAAAGGAGGAAGTATTGGTTATTTCTGCACATTACGACCATATTGGCACTAAAAATGGAACTGTATTCAACGGTGCTGACGATGATGGTTCTGGAACAGTAGCGATGATGGAAATGGCGAGAGTATTTTCAGAAGCTAAAAAGCAAGGAAAAAGTCCAAGAAGAAGTATTTTGTTTATCGCTTTTGCAGGCGAAGAATATGGACTTTTAGGTTCAGAGTATTATACAGAAAAGCCTGTAATTCCTTTGAAAAATACGATTTGTGATTTGAACATTGATATGATTGGAAGGATAGACGAACTCCATGCCAATCAAAAAAACTATGTTTATTTGATTGGTTCAGATAAAATTTCTCAAGAATTACATGCTCTGAGCGAACGTAATAATGCGCTTTTTACAAACCTGAAATTAGATTATAGCTATAATTCAGAATCGCACCCACAACAATTATACTATCGCTCAGACCATTATAATTTTGCTAAAAACAAAATTCCTATCATTTTTTACTTCGATGGCGAACATCCAGATTATCATCAATCTACCGATGATGTGGATAGAATAGATTTTGAATTACTCAAAAAAAGAACTCAATTGGTGTTTTACACCGCATGGGACATTGCCAATCGAGAAGGAACATTGAATTAATTATTACCCAAGAATTGCTTTTTCGATTACTTCTGGAAAATGTTTATGTTCTAATACTTGTCCTTTCTTAGCAACATCTTCAGGCGTATCGGTTGGCAAAACTGGATAGGATGCTTGGAAAATGATAGCGCCTTCGTCGTAATGTTCGTTAACCAAATGAATAGTAATACCCGATTCTGTTTCTTTGTTTTCTACCACAGCTTCATGCACAAAATGCCCGTACATGCCTTTTCCTCCAAATTTTGGTAAAAGTGCTGGATGAATATTGATGATTTTATTCGGAAAAGCTTCTACAATATTTTTAGGAACAAGCCATAAAAAGCCCGCTAAAATTACCCAGTCGATGTGGTTTTCTTTCAGAATATCAACTACTTCACCAGATTTGAATTGTTGACGATTGAACATCACCAAAGGAATATTTAATCGTTCGGCTCTTTGAATTACACCTGCTTCAGGATTATTACAAAGAAAAAGTTTTACGTTGATTTCTTTCGAATCTGAAAAGTATTCAACGATGCGTTCGGCATTTGAGCCTGAACCAGAAGCGAAAATGGCAATATTTTTAGACAAAACAGATTGGATTTAACAAATTTCAAACAAATTTAAGGATAGAATTACAACCTAGCCCAACTTTTAGGTGTCTTTGTTTCAACTTAAATATCTAAATCATGAAAAAGAATATTTATCGTACTGTAGCAGTTGCTCTATTAACAACACTTGTTTGGGCTTGTGGTATAACACTTGACCCAACGCCTTTATGCGGATGTTCGCCAGTTCCTAGTCTGAGTGACATCATGGTTGGGAAATGGAATTTTGTCGGTTATGTCAAAGAAGATAGTTTGGTGATTGAAAAAGAGTTAGTGAAGACAAGCACAGCAAAGTTTCCTGTTGATTTGGAGATAGCTCGTAGTAATACAGCCCAAAATGCCAACGATTTAACAATCAATGGAAAATCAGCTGTTAATACCTATAATGGAAGTATGACTCTAGCTACAAGTACTAGTTGGAGGGATTGGACTGGTTTGGCAAGTGGAAGTTTAGGGCAGACCAAAATGGCAGGTTCACCAACTGAAATGGCTTTTGAATTAAAGTATTTTAATAGTTTACTGGCAAGTGAACAGGTTAAAATTGAAGATGGAATGAATCTCTTATTAAGAATCAAAATTCCAAATGATGAGATGCTTTTTGTAAGAAAAAGATAAAATGACAGAGGCGAATGAATTAATTTCATTCGCCTCTGTCATTTTAAAGTTGATTCGTAATCATTTTCTGTAAAGCCTTTTCTTCCAAATATCCAGTTGAACGCTTTACTTGCTTTCCATTTTTGAAAATGATAAACGTCGGAATTTCATCTACTTTATAATTTTCTACTACTGATTTACTGGCATCAGCATCTACTTTCACAAATTTCACTTTTCCTGACAATTCCTGTGAAAGTTTATCGACAGTCGGCATCATTTTGATACAAGGACCACACCAAGAAGCGAAAAAATCTAAAACGACTACATTATTTTCTTTCAAAATAGTCTCAATTTCTGTTTTAGAGTACCCTTTAGCATTGGTATTTTCCTTTGAGCCTTCAACAGGTAAGTTGTTCGCTGTCCATTTTAAATAACCACCTTGTAATTCATAAACCGATGAAAACCCATTTTGCTTCAATACTTCAGCCGCTGCCTTGCTTCTTCCTCCAGACAGACAATACACGAAAACAGGTTTAGTTTTATCTAAAGTATTTAATTTTTGAATAAAGTCTGGACTACGATAATCAATATTCAGCGCTTTCGTCAGATGACCTCCGCCAAATTCGCCAGCAGTACGAACGTCTAAAAGCTGTGCATTGTCAGTTTCAGAATATTTTTTCTGAAATTCATCAGTTGACAAAACTTGTGAGAAGCAATTACTTATATTTGCAGTAGAAAGTATGGTAAAAAATATAAATGTGCGAATAATATTTTTCATTATTTTTAGTATTAAAATTAAGTAACTATGAAAGTATTAGAAAAGTACAAGCAATCTTGAAAAAAGGCTTAAATTTGTTTTCAAGAATTTGAATAAAGTATTCAATTCACTTGAAAATAGTTTTGATTTTCAAAGATTGAATAAATATTTTACTTGAAGAAGAGAGAGTATTATCTAATTTACAAAAATTCCCTCCGTTTATAACCAAAAACAAAATTTACGCAAAATGAGTGCAATTCAACATGTACACGCAAGACAAATTTTGGATTCTCGTGGAAATCCAACAATCGAAGTAGATATCCGTACCGAAGATGGTGCTTTTGGACGTGCCGCTGTGCCTTCTGGAGCTTCAACAGGTATTCACGAGGCCGTTGAATTACGTGATGAGGATAAAAGCGTTTACGTGGGTAAAGGTGTTTTAAAAGCCGTTGAAAACGTAAATACTGCTATTGCTCAAGAATTGTGGGGCTTAGAAGTTTCTGAGCAAAATATGATTGACCGTTTGATGATTGAATTAGACGGAACGCCTAACAAAGGTAATTTAGGAGCAAACGCTATCTTAGGTGTTTCTTTAGCAGTAGCTAAAGCGGCAGCTCAAGAGTCTGGTTTGTCTTTATATCGTTATATTGGTGGTGTTAATGCTAACACTTTGCCAGTACCAATGATGAATATCTTGAACGGTGGTTCTCATGCTGATAACTCAATCGACTTCCAAGAATTCATGGTAATGCCAGCTAAAGCTGAGTCATTCTCACACGCTTTGCGTATGGGTACTGAGGTTTTCCATGCTTTGAAAGGTGTATTGAAATCTAAAGGATATTCAACTAACGTAGGTGATGAAGGTGGTTTTGCACCAAACATCAAATCTAACGAAGAGGCAATCGAAATCGTTTTACAATCAATCGAAAAAGCAGGTTACAAACCAGGTGAAGAAATTTTCATCGCAATGGATGCTGCTGCTTCTGAATTCTATAACGAAGAAACTGGTCTTTATACATTCAAGAAATCAGATGGCAAGCAATTGAACAACATGGAAATGGCTGCTTACTGGAAAACTTGGGCTGATAAATATCCAATCATCTCTATCGAAGATGGTATGGCTGAAGATGACTGGGCTGGTTGGGCAGAGCAAACTAAATTGATTGGTAGCAAAGTTCAATTAGTAGGTGACGATTTATTTGTAACAAACGTAAAACGTTTACAAATGGGTATCGAACAAGGTGTTGCTAACGCTGTATTAGTAAAAGTAAACCAAATTGGTTCTTTAACTGAAACTATCGACACTATTAACTTAGCGAAACGTAATTCATACAAAAACATCATGTCTCACCGTTCAGGTGAAACTGAAGATGCTACAATTGCTGACTTAGCAGTAGCATTGAACACAGGTCAAATCAAAACTGGTTCGGCTTCTCGTTCAGACCGTATGGCTAAATACAACCAATTACTTCGTATCGAAGAAGAATTAGGCGCAAACGCTTACTTCCCAGGATTAAATTTCTAATTGGAAATAACAGATTTAAAAGAGCCTTGCAGAGTTTTTGCAAGGCTCTTTTATTTTTTAGGGCTGAAATACCTTATATTTGTATATCTAAAAAGCAACACTTGCCATTGCTATGAAAAAATTACTCTTAGTAAAATATAGATTTTATACACTTACACTATCAGTGTTGGTAGTTTGGATGTTTTGTTTTGATGACAATAATGTATTTACTCAGATTAAAATGTATCGTGAATTAAGCAGATTAGAAGATGAAACGGCTTATTACGCTGAGAAATTAAAGGAAGTAGAAAAAGAAAAAATAGAAGTAATGGGAAGTCCGAGTTTGATTGAAAAGTTTGCTCGTGAAAAATATCTGATGAAAAAGCCCAATGAAGAGATTTTTGTGATTGTCGATGAAGACAATCTGCCATTAGAGAAGTAAATCTTTTCAAAATAAATGCAAATGAGCCTGTATTACTAAGCCGTTTTACAGGTTTTTTTGTGAAATTTGTAATCTAGCTTTATTTTACACAATTCTTAGTTTGGATGAATCTCTGAATTGTTATCGTTAAAAAAATGATGTTAAAAATCTTATTTGTTTGTACTGGTAATATTTGTCGTTCGCCTATTGCGGAGGAAACTTTTAGAAGAGCTGTGAAAGCCCGTGGTTTACAGCGTGTCATTCAGTGTGATTCTGCCGCTACTCATGCTTATCATATCGGAGATTTACCCGACCCACGTACTCGTAAAAATGCAGAATTGCATGGGCTAGAACTTACTCATCATTGTAGAAAGCTTTCTGGAGAAGATTTTTCTGTTTTTGACTACATTGTAGCGATGGACAATTATAATATGGAAAATATTCAAACCATCAGCGCACGTTCTATCGGCATTAAACAAGCAGAAGAAAATTGCTTTTTGTACAGAAAATTTGACAATGTACTTCAAAATAAAGTAATGGAAGTGCCTGATCCATACTATGGAAATTCTGATAATTTTGAAGAAGTTTATCAAATTGTGAATCGTTGTGCGGATACTTTTTTAGATTTCTTAATTGATAAACATCATTTGTAGATGAAAAGATTAATCTTAATATTACTGACATTAATTTCGAGTGAGATTTCAGCGCAATCTTATCAAGAAAGTATTTTAAAACATCGAGAACATTATAAAAATGAGTTTTTGGAAAGTGGTAGTAATAGCCCTTTAAAAAAGGAGGATTTGGCATTTCTTCGCTTTTATGAACCTGATGAAAGCTTCAAAGTAAATTGTACTTTTAAAAAGTCAGATAATGTTAGTCCATTTAAAATGATGACATCGTCTGGCAAAAAGAAAGAATACTATAAATATGGAGTACTCTCTTTTCAGTTGCAAGGGCAAAATGTTGAGTTGAATGTTTATAGAAGTATGGATTTGATGTCGATACCGAAGTACAAAAATTACTTATTCATTCCATTCAAAGATGCTACAAATGGCAAAGATACTTATGGCGGCGGACGATATTTAGAGCTTGAAACTACCGATATTCAAAATGATAGCGTAATTTTAGACTTTAATAAAGCATACAACCCTTATTGTGCTTTCAGTAATGGATATTCTTGCCCGATTCCACCCAAAGAAAATCACTTAGCGGTATCGATTGAAGCAGGAGAGAAAACTTTCGGAAAAGAACATTAATTGATAATGGTGAATTGTGAGCGGTCCGCCGCAGCGGTGATGAGTTGTGAATAGTTTGAAGATAAGTTTCAAGATTCTGATTTGCAGTATGTTACTTGATTAATCGAATTTTAAAAATTATAAAAAACTCAAAGCTCATTGCTCAAAGCTTACAGCTAATTTCTAACGCTAATAAAACAAATCAAGCAATACACGTGGACAAAAAAGTAATTTTAATTATCCTTGACGGTTGGGGAATAGCTCAGAAGGGTTATGAAGACCGTTCGGCAATCATTGCAGCCAAAACGCCATTTTATGATTCTATTTTGGCGAATAATCCAAACAGTACCTTGGTTACATTTGGTCCTGAAGTAGGTTTACCAGAAGGACAATTTGGTAATTCAGAAGTTGGGCACATGAATTTAGGGGCTGGTCGTACTGTAAAACAAAGTTTGGTACGTTTGAATGATGCGATTGAACAAGATACTCTTCGCCATGAACCAGTTTTAGTGAAAGCGATTAAGTATGCTAAAGATAATAATAAGCCTTTCCATTTGATGGGTTTAGTTTCTGATGGTGGTGTACATGCACATATCAATCACGTAAAAGCATTGTGTAATGTTTTGAAAGATAATGGTTTAGATAAAGTATATATTCATGCTTTTACAGATGGACGTGATACTGACCCTAAATCAGGCAAAGGATATATCGAAGATTTATCTTCTTTCTTAGCTACTTCTGTGGGTAAAATTGCCAGCGTAACGGGTCGTTATTATGCAATGGACAGAGATAACCGTTGGGAACGTATCCAAAAAGCTTACGATGTAATGGTGAAAGGAATCGGAACTGAAACAGAAGATGTTTTGGCTTCAATTGCGGCATCTTATGAAGCGGGTGTGACAGATGAGTTTATCGACCCACTTTTAGTAACAAAAAATGGAGTACCAGTTGCTACGATTGCAGAAGGCGATGTAGTATTATGTTTCAATTATCGGACAGACCGTCCGCAGGAAATCACAAAAGCGTTAACGCAACAAGATTTCCCTGAAAATGGTATGAAGAAATTGGATATTCAGTACTATACTTTAACGAATTACAATAAGTCTTTTGTTGGAGTAAATGTAATTTTTGATGACAGTAACTTGCCTGCTACTTTAGGTGAAGTATTATCTGAAGCTGGTAAAAAACAAATCAGAATTGCAGAAACTGAGAAATATCCACACGTTACTTTCTTCTTCTCGGGTGGACGTAACGAAGAATTTGAAGGCGAAAGTCGTATTCTTTGTAATTCACCGAAAGTAGCTACTTACGATTTACAACCAGAAATGTCTGTGTATGAAGTACGTGATAGTTTAGTACCTGCTTTGGTAGATGAAAAAGCTGATTTCGTTTGTTTGAACTTTGCTAATCCTGATATGGTTGGTCATACTGGCGATTTCCAAGCGGTAGTTGAAGCTTGTGAAGCAGTAGATCAATCTTTAGAAGCTGTTGTGAATGCAGGTGTTGAACATGGTTATTCTGTAATCGTATTAGCTGACCACGGAAATGCTGATTATATGATTAATGACGATGGTTCACCAAATACGCAACATAGCTTAAACCTTGTTCCATGTATTTTGATTGATAAAGATAAAAAAGCAATCAAAAATGGTAAATTAGGTGATATTGCTCCAACAATTTTAGATTTGATGGGTGTTGAAAAGCCAGCAATTATGACTGGTCTAAGCTTAGTTTAGAGTGTAGAGTTGTGAGTGAACAAATAAAACATGAGTTATCAAAACAATAAAAAGCGGTCGAAATTAGTTTTTCGACCGCTTTTTTATGATTGATGAGCAATGAATTCCTACTGTTTGAGCGGAGCGAGTTTAGGAATTCTTGATTTTTTTTGCGGCCGCCGCTGCGGTTACTTTTTGTATCAAGACAAAAAGTAAGGACGAGTATAAATACAAAATCTCTAAAAACCTATAGAACTAGTTTTAAGAAAAAAATCGGGATGATTCTTGCTTTTGCTTTTCTATTTTAAGGTAATGGAATAATCAATTTTTCGCCTCTTTCAGTAATGTCTTTGGTCTTTTTATTAGCGTCCATGATTGACTGTTTGCTAACACCATATTTCTGAGCAACTACTCTTAAAATATCACCAGGACCTACTGTATGAATCGCTTTTACTTTTACATTCAATTTAGTAATGCCAACTTTAATACCTTCAGGTTTTACATCAGGATTAAGTGTTTGTAAGGCAGCTTTACTGATATGATAACGATTCGCAATACCATAAAAAGTTTCTCCAGCTTGTACTGTATGTACGAAGGTTGTTCCCTTTAAAGGTGCTTCCGTAGTTTTCTTTTCAGTTTTGGCTACTTCTTCAACCTTTTTGGTTTCTTCTTTTTTCTTCTCTGCTACTTTTTCTTCTTGAGCTTTTTTGTCTTGCTTTTCTGCTTCATCAACTGTTGTTGATGCTTCTTTATCTTCTTTTTCTGCACCTTCTTCTGGCATTTCAGTTGTTGGGGCAGTTACGAGATCAGCATCTTCTTGCCCTTTCATCGCATCCGATTTGGGTGGAGTACTTAGAACAACTTCAGTTTTGGTGGTATCATCACTCATCGACTGCCAACCAACATAAAGCAAAGCAATTACCAATGCCACTAATACCAAAAGGGTAATCATGGGAATGTTTGAATTTTCTTCTGCTGGGCGAGGATTACGATAGTCTTCCATATTTCGTAAGGATTGGTGAGGTTTGTTTAGAAAGAAAACAATTTTCGATGATTAAAATTATAAAAATCTCAAAAACTATTATTTATTTCCTTTCAATTCGGTAACCATTTCTGTAACTTTTTCGCTAAGTTCTACTTTATAGTTTTGCAATTTAGTAGCAATTTCCTGATTTTCAATACCCAACATTTGAATTGCCAATATTCCCGCATTTTTAGCACCATTCAATGCAACTGTGGCTACTGGCACGCCTGAAGGCATTTGTAAAATTGAAAGTACTGAATCCCATCCATCAATCGAGTTAGAAGATTTTACAGGTACTCCAATTACTGGAAGTGTTGTGATAGAAGCAACCATACCCGGTAAATGTGCTGCTCCGCCTGCACCAGCAATAATTACTTTTACACCTCTTTCACGAGCAGATGTTGCATATTCAACCATTTTCAAAGGTGTTCTATGAGCCGACACGATGTCTATTTCATACGCTACGCCAAATTGTTTACAAACGTCGGCAGCTTCTTGCATGACTTTGATGTCTGAAATACTGCCCATGATGATTCCTACCATTATCTACTAACTAATTAAATTGCGTTAAATGAATACAAATTTAGGGCTAAAAATCGAAAAAGCCTCTATTTCAAATTGACTAGAGGCTTTTAAAACATATAATAAGCTTATATACTAAACATTTTCAGAAGGTTCGTCTGTTGATGGCTCCGTTGGTGTTTCATCAAGAAGAGTTGCTGTTGGTTCATCTTCTTTGCGTTTACCAGTGATAAAACGCCAGATAGCTGAAGCACCTGCACCAATTGCTACAATACCCAATTTCCCAAACTTGAGCAAGGGCGCAAAAAACTTAGCTAAAAGTCCTAAAAAGCCTAATTTCGCTAATACTTTTCCAGCTACTAAACCACCAATACCTACAGCGGCTACAACATCTACACTTGGGTCGAAGTCTTTGTATTTATTGCCATCAGTAAATTCTACAATATTTAAAACTTTACTAATGTCTTTATTGACCGTCGGGAGTTGATTCATTCCCGCTACAGCATTTAATATTAAAACACCTTTTCTCCCTAAAATTCTAACATTATAATTAAGCGTATTGTCTGGACTATCGCCAAATTTAATTTCTTTCGCCCAATGTAATATTTTATGTTCTTTGTCATAAAATGGTTTGGCAGCCCAACCAACAAGCTTTATATTATCATAACCTGCTTTTTTACGTTCTTCATTGTCTGTTTCTATTTCTTCTTGCATGTCAGCGAGGAGGTCATCATAATCAATTTCATCTGCATCGTCATCTTTTACAAAGCCCATTTCGTCCCATTGAATAATGAATAAATAGCTAGACGCATCAGTTACTTTAGCATTTTCAGGCAAAATCATTCCAAGTACTTCTTGTGGTGGATTTCCCCAAATATCTGTTACTACAAAACTAGCTTGTTCGGCATTTAAGAATTTGAAACCTGTTGGGATGTTGATTTTGGCAATGGAGTTTTTTAGAACAATGGTGCCATGTTCAAATTTCATGGCATGGTCAACTGAATCTAAATAAGCAATTTGAGCCTTCATGGCTAATTCTTCGTCTTTCTCTTTCTGTGCAGAAACTACATTAATACAAGAGAGAATAAGTACGAGTAGAGCTACTGTTTTTTTCATGTTTGGTTGGTTTTATGTGTAAAACTTAAAAATATAATTAATTATTGAAATCTAAAAAATAATTTATTAAACGGTTTTTGTCGAAGCTAATGAGCATTGAATTTTTACAGATAATCAAAGAAATTAAGATGAATATCAGTCTATTATCAGTGGAAATGCAAAAATCCCCAAAATCAACGCTAAGATGATTTTGGGGATTTTATAAACAGTTTGAATCATATCAAACAGTTAAATTAAAGTATCTTCTCTAAAATTTAAGCTATTACTTTTAACTTTTCTTTTACGATGTTTACTTTCTCTTTTAGTGAATCTAAGTTTTCATCAACTACCGTTACATGTCCCATTTTGCGGAATGGTTTGGTAATTTTTTTACCGTATAAAAATGGATAAACACCTGCTATTGCCAAAGCTTCGTCCATACCAACATATTTTGCTTCGCCACTATAGCCATCTTCACCCAATAAATTCACCATTGCTGCTTTTGAATGTGCTATAGTATCACCCAACGGCAAACCTAAAACGGCTCTAAGATGTTGTTCGAATTGTGAAGTATGATTAGCTCTGATAGTATGATGCCCACTATTGTGTGTGCGTGGTGCTACTTCATTGATAAGTATTTTGCCCTCTTTCGTCAAGAACATTTCTACTGCTAAAAGTCCAACGATACCGAGTTTCTCTGCTGTTTCAATCGCAATTTGCTTGGCTTCTTCATGAATACTTTCATTAACAGCCGCTGGTGCAAATAAATATTCAACCAAATTATATACAGGATGAAATACACATTCTACCGTCGGGAAGGTTTTGATTTCTCCATGTTCATTTCTAGCAACGATTACTGCAATTTCTTTATCGAAATCAATCGCTTTTTCTAGTAAACTTGGTTCGGTAAAAGCTAAAGGCAAATCAATTTCTGAGCTTAATTTTTGTACTCCTCTGCCATCGTAACCACCTTTTCCTAATTTGTTGAAAGCAGGTAAGAAATCAAGATTTTTACTGATGTCTTCTACAGAATCGGTCAAGATAAAATCAGAAGTAGGAAGATTATTATCTAAGTAAAACTGTTTTTGAATACGTTTATCTTGAATGATTTCTAATACTTCTGGTTGAGGAAATACTTTTTTCCCTTCTGAACGAAGTTTCTTTAAAGCTTCTAAATTAACGTTTTCAATTTCGATAGTAATTACTTCACAATCTTGTCCGAATTGATAAACAGTATCATAATCAAGAAAAGAACCCACTACAAATTCTGGTGCAATTTTAGCACAAGGCGCATCTGGGTCTGGGTCAAGCGCTTTTACATGAATATCTAAATCGATAGCAGCTTGGAGTAACATTCTTCCTAATTGTCCGCCACCTAATAAGCCTAATTTGAAATTTTTAGAAAACATTTTTTATCGGGGTAAATGATTGGAGCTATAAGATTCTTTGACTTTAGGGTTTTGCTATTGTAAGACATCAAGATTAATTCAAAATGCCGTTATGGTTAGCCCTAGATTTCAATATTGGTCAAAAGTATTTACTCCTTAAAGACTCTTCTATTTTAAATTTTCATCAAAATTACGTTGAAATCTGTAAACCTTAGTAAATTTGTATATCCTAAATAAATTAGAATAGAAATTTAGGAAGAAATATTCATGAAAAATTCAATAAACCTTCGTTTTGGAGTGTTGGTTGCTATCATTTTGGTTGCTACTGCCTTTCGTTTTTTAGCGGTGATTGCACCAACTTTATCCAACTTTTCACCTGTAGGAACAATCGCATTGTTCGGAGGGGCATATTTTACAAAAAAGCAATGGGCTTTTATTGTGCCATTCGCTGCCTTGTGGTTATCTAATTTGGTGTTGAACAATGTTTTTTATAAGCAGTGGTATCCTACTTTTTCATTTGGTTTCGAGCCATCAGTATTTATCTGCTTCGCTTTAGTGGTATTAATTGGCATTGTTATTTTAAAGAAAGTAACGATAGAAAGTTTACTTACAGCCAATGTGTTGGGTACTATTGTATTCTTTGTAGTATCAAACTTTTTGGTTTGGACAGGTGGTAAAATGTATCCACAAACTTTTGAAGGTTTAGTATCATGCTATACAATGGCTTTGCCTTTCTTGCAAAACACTTTGGTGAGTAATTTACTTTTCTCAGCAATCATGTTTGGTGCTTTTGAATACGCAAAATCAACTTCTAAAGTTTTACAATTGCAATAAGAGATTTCAGAAATCAATTATATCAGAAATAGTGTAGGCAAACCCTGCACTATTTTTTTTTGTGTCTATTGCTGTAATTATTGATAACTGACTAGTATTCAATTATATAGATATTTATTTGTTATATGTCAATGTTTTTTTATTATTGATGAATCTCTATTCTTCTATGGCTAGAAAACATATTTTTCACCCTTGAAAAACTTATTTTTAGGGTAGAAAAATATATTTTCACCCCTGAAAAACTATTTAATAAGGTAGAAAAATATATTTTCACCCTTGAAAAATTATTTAGTAAGGTAGAAAAATATATTTTCACCCTTGAAAAATTATTTAGTAAGGTAGAAAAAAACATTTTCACCCTTGAAAAACTATTTAGTAAGGAAGAAAAATATATTTTCACCCTTGAAAAACTTCTTCATTCGTCAGAAATGATTTCATAATTACTCATTATAAATAGGGGATAGGCATTTTTAAAAGTAGTGTATGGATAAAAAAATAACAGATGACTTGAATCAAATTCATGTCATCTGTTAAAATGTTATTTATAAGCTACTGCTGGTTTATCAACAGAATGGTTGACTATGCTTCAATATCAACAATCGCAGCGATATGTTTCCAGAACGAAGGATACGATTTCACCACTACATCTGGTTCTTCAATCGTAATGTCTGAAACCAAAGCTAAAGGAGCAAAAGCCATTGCCATGCGGTGGTCATCGTAAGTATGAATGGCAGTATCTGCTTTAATCGCTTCTCCGCTTGCAGTTAACAAATATTTATGGTTTTTTTCTGTTTCGACTAAACTTCCACCAATTTTGGCTAGTTCAGTTTGTAAAGCATAGATACGGTCGGTTTCTTTTACTTTTAAAGATTCCACGCCTGTTAATGTAAGTGGAATATTTTTAGCCGTCGCCACAACGCAAACCGTTTGAGCTAAGTCTGGACAATTGGTAAAATCCCAAGCCAAAGAAGTTTCCGCAGGGATTTTCGTCAATTTAAAGCCACGACCAGTATATTCAGATTTCACTCCTAAGTGACTCATGATGTCAGTAATCACAGAATCGCCTTGTAATGAATTTTCTTTTAAGCCTAATAATTCTAATTCAGCATCTTCAAATTCAGAAAGCGCTACCATCGAAAACCAATAGCTCGCTCCCGACCAATCTGATTCAATGGCATAAGGAATTACTTGATATTGCTGTGCAGGCACAGTAATCGTCATATTTTCCCAGTCAGGAGTAACCGTAATACCAAAACTCTTCATTTGTTGAATCGTCATTTCGATATATGGTTTAGAGCCTAAATCACCAGTAATGGTTAAAATCAGTCCTTCAGGCAATAAAGGTGCAATCATTAAGATAGCAGAAATGTATTGCGAAGAAACATCACCTCTGATAGATAAATTTTTATTTCCAGAGAAATTAAAACCATTCAATTTCAAAGGCGGATAACCTTCTTTATTGATGTAGTCAATATCAGCACCCAAAGAACGAAGTGCATCTACCAAAATACCAATCGGACGCTCGCACATTCTTGGAGTACCCGTCATTGTTTTTTGCTGACCCGTTACCGAGAAATAAGCAGTCAAGAAACGCATGGTAGTTCCAGCATCAATCACATCGGCGATGGCATCATCAGAAGCCAACAAACGCATCATCGTTTGAGTATCACGAGCTTCAGCAAGGTTCGATAAATTATCTTTTCCCTTTGCCAAGGCATTGATAATCAAAGCACGATTAGATTCTGATTTAGAAGAAGGCAATGGTATTTCCGTTTGGAAAGATTTCTGTACTTTGGGAAGGAATAGCTTTTTCAATGTGTGATTTCGGATTTATTTTCGGGAAAAAACACTCCCGATATACTTCTCTGATTAGTTTTTGGGATTTAAAGAATACAAAGATAAGGGAAAAGCTTGAAAATAGACTTAATAACAGGGCTTTACAGCTTACAAAAAGGAGGAATAAAATGAGGAGATGGTTTTAGAAGAGTTTTTCAAAACTTGCTGGACTTATGATAGTAGCAGTTTGAAAGGGATTAAGTTCTAATAAATCTTTATCCCCTGTTACTAAATAATCAGCTTTAGAAAACTCGATTAAATCTAATAAAAAATTATCTTTTGGATCTCTATTAATAAAGTGAACAGGTTGGATTTCTATTTTTATCGCAATGGTTTCTAAAAGGTTAATTAATTCATCAACACTTTATTTAGGGAAGTACTTTTTTAATTTTTCTCTGCTAGTAACTTCTTTAATCTCAACTAACAGTTGATGAGTTGTTATAATTGTGATTTGTCCATTAGAGATATGGTTTTTTATGAATGACAAACGTTTGCCAATTAGAAAGCTAATCCAAACATTAGTGTCAAAAATGACTTTAATGCTTTTTGTTTTCATATAATTGTTGTCTTACAATTTCAACTTCTTCAGTTATCGTATCTAAACTTAGTTCTTTGGTTTGAAATGTTTTAAGCAATTCAGATAATTTATTCTCAATACCTTCCTTTTCTAATTCTTTACTTAATTTGATTTTTTCTTGTTGAGGAAGTTGTTTTACCAGAGCAAATACTTGTTCGTAGCTAATATCTATTTGTAATGCAGTTTTCATGATTTTAATTCAAATTAAAGTTTAACAATCTTTACAAAAGTTCATCATTTTCAACAATACTTTCCCTAAACCGTTCCTGATACATTTCAAGTAACTGTTCTAATTGCCATGCAGTAATATCTAATTGTTGAATAGGAATTTCTTGAATTCTTCCATTATTGGTAAAAACCAAGGTTTCGGAATAATGATTTCCCTTCACTTCTGGACGAATCTGTAATCCATGAACAAATGCCCAAGAAACAAAAGGTTGTCCAACCACTTGTATGCCATCCTGACTAATAATGAGTTTAGCCTTCACCTTGATTTTTTCTAAATACTGATAAATCAAAAAAATGCTAGTAAATAAACAAATAGCGCTTGATATGTATTCTGTTCTAATCAAGAAATAGATAACATATAAAAACGTCCCTAAACCGCCCAAGAGTAATAAATGTTGGTCGGAGGGACGAGTATTAATGATTGAAATATGAGGAATATTATTGTTGTCTGACATTTTAATTCAAGCTTGGGTCGCTTGGATAATTAGCTAATACTTTGAACGAGCCACCCATTTCTTTAAGAATTGTTCTCCAAAAATTTTCTGGAGGCGTATCAAAAATAACATCAGAAGTTGTACTTGAAACTATCCAAGAATCTTTTTTGAGTTCATTATCAAGTTGGTCTTCTTCCCAACCCGAATAGCCAATAAAGCAACGAATATCTTTAGGCGATAATACTCCATTATTAAGGAGGCTTTTTACTTGTTGGAAATTTCCACCCCAAGTAACACCATCCATCAAGGTGATTCCCCCGTCGATAATATCAGGACGGCGATGCACATAGTGCAAAGTATTATGCTGAACGGGGCCACCGACATAAAGTGGCACGTCAGGATAAATATTTTCTTCCAATACATCATCCAGATTTAGATTGGAAGTTTGGTTCAGAATCAATCCAAAAGAGCCTTGGTTCGTCTCGTGTTCACAAATAAGTACAACACTTCGATTGAAATTCGGATCCTTAAGAAAAGGTTCGGAAATGAGTATAGAGCCCTTTGTGATGTTTTTCATGGTAGGTATTTAAAGGATTATTGGTGAATTAAGCGATATTTATAAATCTTTGCAAGAATATACACTAAGAAAAGCGATTCTGTCTGTAATAATATAGATTATATGCTATGGAGCTTTTAAAGAAGTTTAACTAAAAATACAATGCAAAAGCTAAATCTCCAAACGACTTACTTACTTTTAGGGTCAAATTTGGGAAACAGAGCCGAAATTCTGGAAAATGCCATTCAATTAATAGCCATTAAGATTGGATTGATTACCAAACGTTCAAAATTCTATGAAACTGCACCTTGGGGTGTGGAAAACCAACCTAATTATTTAAACTTAGCCCTTGCTGTTGAAACAACATTAAGTTCAAAAGAATTGTTGCTACAAGCACAAATGATTGAAGAAATGTTGGGGAGAGTGCGTATCGAAAAATGGGGAGCAAGGCTAATTGATATTGATATTATTTTTCATGGAAATCAAATAATCGCAGAAAATACACTTACTCTTCCACATCCTTTAATGCAAGACAGAAACTTTGTATTAGTGCCATTAGAAGAAATTGCAGCAGATTTTATACATCCAGTACTTCACAAAAGTATTCAAGAGTTATATGATGCTTGTCCAGATGTTGGCGAAGTAAAACCTTATTTAATTCCCACAGAATAAGGAAGAAGTAAAGTGAAAAAAGTAGAATTATCAGAACAATGTGCATTGATACTTCCTCCATGAAGTTTCACAATTCGGTTTACTAAAGATAAACCCACACCATAACCTTTGATACTCGCCGTATTTTGGCTTCTGTAAAAAGGTTCGAAAACTAAGGCGATTTCTTTTTGTGCCATTGCACCTTTGTTTTCAAATTGTACTTCAATTTGTTTTTCCAAGAAACGAATACTTACTTTCACCGTATGGTTTTCAGAGAATTTACAGCCATTTTCCATCAAGTTTACAAAAGCTGTTTTCAATAATTGTGCATTGCCTTGAATCACCAATTCTGAATCTTCATCGATTTCACTGGTAAAGTTTACTTGTACTTGATAATCCTTTTCGGCTTGCAAAAGTAAATCACCAGCTTCCCAGATAATTTCATCGAGGCGAACTTCATCGTACATCAAACTATGGTTCAAATCACTTACTTTGGCTAATTCTAACAAAGTATTTGAAAGCTGACCAAGTTCACGAATATCTTGTCTGACAGACTGCAATGTTGCCAAGTATTGTTCTTCACTTCTGCTTTTCAATAAAGTAACATCTATTTGCGAACCGATTTTCATCAAAGGGTTTTTCATTTCATGAGAAACATTCGAAACAAATAGATTTTGCAAACGAAATACTTCTCCGATTCTTTCTAAAAGTTCGTTGAAAGTAGCGGTAAGTTGCCCAATTTCGTCTTTAGGATTTTGGATGGTAAGCCGTTGATTAACGTTTTGTGGATAAATGGTTTTTACTTGTTTGATTACTTCAGAAATAGGCGACAAAGCACGAACAGAAAAATACCAACCCGTTACAGCCACGACAGCAATCACAATAAAAAACAAACCAAACATGGTGTTTTGAAGATTTTTTAAATCTCGTTCCCCTGATAAATCTACTGCGCCAGCAATGGTTACAACTCGATTGAAACGGTCACGATAAAGGATTCCCACAATTTTAAAATCTCCTTGTGTAAACCTTGAAACTCGTTCTTTTCTAACTTGGTTAAGCATTTCCGAAGAAATCTTAAACCCACTCGTATCATTACTTGAATATACTTTTAGGTTTTCGTAATCGTAAATAATAAGGTTTTCACGATAAAGAACATCCTTGTTCGTTTGGTTGATTTTCTTGAGTAATTTATAATTTACTTCGTTGATAGTAACCAATAATTTGGCAGAAGTCGAAGCTTTTTGTGTAAGACGATTATAAAATTCTTCTTTGACGTAATTATAACGCAAACCATAAATAACAATAAAAATTGTCAAAACAATTACAGACACCAGAAGTGTAAATTGTAAAGTAAGTTTTGCCCGAATTTGCATGATTTATAGAATCGTTTTTTGATTTAACTTGAATTACTCTTCAACCTTCAAAACGTAGCCAACGCCGTATTGGGTATGAATCAATTTAGTATCATAATTTTTATCAACTTTCTTACGAAGCATCGTCATAAAAACTTCGATGACGTTAGTGCCCATTTCAAAACGACTATCCCATACTTTTTCGGCAATATCAGCTTTTGAAATTACTTTACCTTGATTGCGCAAAAGATATTCTAAAAGAGCGAATTCACGAGCAGTTAAATCAATCTTATTGCCTCCTCTGGTTACTAAGTGTGCATCCAGATTCATTTCAAGATTACTATAGCTCAGAATATTACTATTGTTTGGAAGAGGAATTAGGTTTCTTTTACTCAATACTTTAATACGAGCCAACAATTCCAAGAAATCAAAAGGTTTTACCAAGTAATCATCTGCACCAGCATCAAAACCCATCAGTTTTTCTTGGATACTTCCCATAGCAGTAAGCATCAAAATTGGCGTAGTAACACCTTCTTCACGCAATTGTTTACAAAGTTCAAGTCCATTGATACCTGGCATGATGATGTCGGTAACGATGATTTGATATTGATTTTTTCGAGCAAGATGTTTACCAATGACGCCGTCATAAGCAATATCAACTTCAAAACCATTTTCCTCCAATCCTTGTCGAAGCGATTGAAGTGTTTTAGGTTCGTCTTCTATCAGTAATATTTTCATGAGATTTGGCGAATGAATTTAGGTTCAAAGATAAAATAAAAAACTCCGCAAGATACTGTATTTCTTGCGGAGCTATTGCTAAATAAATATTTCTTATAAATTCTCAGAAACTTTCGATTTGTCCATCGTTGCCATTGTTCCAAAAACATAATCCCAAATTGGTGAAGAAACACCAAAAACAGCATTTCCATCTTTATAATGATGCACAGCGTGGTTAATCCACAATTGCTTCATGAAATTCTTTGGTGGCGCATAAGCATGAACAGAATAATGTACTAATAAGTAAGCTGCATAGCCCCAAATAAAACCGGGGAAAAAGGCATAAGCAGCTTCGCCCATCAATACAAAAAAGACTGAAAACAAAGTGACAGCCACAATTACAGCGACAATCGGAGGCATTGCTAAACGAGTTTTATCTTTTGGATATTCGTGATGTACCCCGTGAGCGATGTATTGGAATTTTGCTCTTGCTTCAGTGGTTGGTTCGATATGATACACACTTCTATGAACCCAATATTCAATAAAAGTAAATGTAATTGCACCAACTATAAATAGCATACCGATTGCCCAGTTGGCTAATTCGGTATGAGTAAAAGCATAATATCCAAGCACAAAACCTGCAACGAAAAACATACTAACAGGAATGGCAATGTGTGTGTGTGATAGTTTCTCTAAAATTGGATTATCGAATAATTGTTTAGAGCCACTATTTTTAGGTCTTATTTTTGTGTTTTTCGCTTCCATAATACTATTTCAGATAAGTAGGAGAGTTAGCGTATAAATTGTACTAATTTTATATAAAGAGCTTAATACCTATCAATTTGTTGAATTATAACGACAAAGATACTGAAGATTTATTTACAATAAAATACCGTTTGTCATGTTATTTGATGATAATTTGTTTATGTGATTAATAGTCAGTTCGCTAAGTTTGATTGTTTTTAGGAGATTTAGCTTTGATGATTAACCTTAATGACTGATCGTAAGTAATATAATTCCACAACCAGTTGATAAATATTAACACTTTGTTTTTTACACCCACAATAGCAATAAGGTGAACAAACATCCAAGTAAGCCAAGCAAAGAATCCTTGAAAATGCCAAAATGGTAAATCCACTACAGCTTTGTTTCTACCAATAGTTGCCATAGAGCCCAAATCTTTATAGCAGAAATCTTCAACAGGGTTTCCTTTTAGCATGTTTTTTAAATTACTAGCTAATAAATTCCCTTGTTGAATAGCGGGTTGTGCTACTTGTGGATGACCATTCGGAAATTTATCTTCTGTCATATAAGCCACATCGCCTACAGCAAAGATATTTTCGTATCCTTCTACAAGGTTTTGTCTGTTTACTTTTAAGCGCCCGCCACGAACCAAGATTTCTGGTTTTATTCCTTCTATCACATTGGCTTTAACACCAGCAGCCCATACTAAATTATTGGTTCTAATGGTTGTGCCATTGTTAAAATAAACATGCTTTCCATCAAAATCTGTTACTCTGGTATTTAGATGAACTATTACGCCTAATTGCTCTAAATATTCTTTTGATTTAATTTGCGCATTTAGCGACATTGGCCCTAATAATTCTCCACCAGATTCTATGATGTGAACCTGCATTAAATCAAAATCTAGTTCTGGATAATCTTTAGGCAAAACCATTCTTTTCATTTCTGCCAAAGTACCAGATACTTCTACACCAGTTGGGCCACCGCCAACTACCACTACATTCATCAAACCAATTTTATCTTCTTCTTGGTCGGCAAGTAAGGCTTTTTCAAAATTTTCTAGTATTCTATTTCTAAGTCCAAGTGCTTCACCGACAGATTTCATCGGAAGAGCATTGTCTTCAATATTTTTATTGCCAAAAAAATTGGTGTCAGCTCCAATTGCAATTACTAGATAATCGAAAGAGAGTTCACCAATATTGGTTTCAATAAGATTTTGTTCAGTAATAATTTTTGTGACAGTCGCCACCCTTACATACACATTTTCATAGTGATGAAAAGCCAATCGAAGCGGAAAAGAAATCGCTGAAGGTTCTAGTCCTGCGGTAGCTACTTGGTAGAATAGTGGCTGAAATTGATGATAATTATTTTTATCAATCAAAACAACTTCAAAGTCAGCACTTCCTGCTAATTCTTGAGCAAGTTTCAAGCCTCCAAAACCAGCACCAATAATGACAACTCTTTTACGATTACTTACTTGTATGTTTAGGGGCATATTATTATTAATTTAAACTATCGACTGCACAAGGTTGTGGTGGAAATTTCCAACTTTTGGCAGTTACTTCTTCATAATAACGTTCGTAAAGGGGTAAAATATTAGCGATGTCAAATTCTTTAGCTCTTTCATGTGCATTATGTTTGAAACGAGCGAGTACTTCATCATCTTCTAAAATTGAAATGGCATTTTTTGCCATGTCGTCGGTATCGCCAATTTTAGAAACATAACCCGTTACGCCATGCACATTTACTTCTGGCAATCCACCAGCGTCCGAAGAAATAATTGGTACTTCACAAGCCATTGCTTCTAAAGCTGCCAAACCGAAACTTTCTTTTTCGGAAGTCAGCAAAAACAAATCTGCCAAAGAAAGTACTTCTTCTATCACATCAAGTTTACCTAAAAATCTTACATCTTGCTGAACGCCCAATTCTCTGCAAAGCATTTCTATTGAAGTACGTTCCGGTCCATCGCCAACCAAGAGTAACTTTGAAGGAATTTTTTGATTTACTTTATGAAAAACATGGACAACATCTTCAATTCTTTTTACTTTTCTAAAGTTAGAAGTGTGCATCAATAGTTTTTCGCCATTAGGGCAGATTGCTATTTTGAAATGATCTTTACGAAGTTTTTTGAACCGTTCTAAATCAATGAAATTTGGAATTACTTCTATTTTACTTACAATTTCAAATTCATCATAAGTATCGTTTTTCAGACTTTCTGACACTGCCGTAACGCCGTCAGATTCGTTAATCGAGAAAGTAACGACTGGTTCAAAAGATGGGTCTTTGCCAACTAAAGTAATGTCTGTTCCATGCAACGTAGTAATAAATGGAATATGAATACCTTTTGATTTTAGAATTTGCTTTGCTAAATAAGCCGCAGAAGCATGAGGAATGGCATAATGAACATGTAATAAATCAAGCCTTTCGTTGATAACTACATCAACAATTTTACTTGCCAAAGCCGACTCGTAAGGTAAGTATTGGAAAAGTGGATAGCTAGAAACACTTACTTCATGATAATAGATATTTTCGTTAAAAAAGTCTAACCTTGAAGGTTGTGAATAGGTGATAAAATGTACTTCATGACCTGCTTTTGCAAGTGCCTTACCTAATTCTGTGGCTACAACACCACTACCTCCGTAAGTAGGATAACAAACAATTCCGATTTTCATTAATCTAATATTGAAGCGGTTCGCCGCACGTTGTGGATATGTAAAGTTAAGTCTTAGCGAATAGACTTATCAAAAGTCTAACACACAAAAACAAAAAAAAATCTCTTCTAATCACTAAAAAAGTTTTTTAAGGGATGAAAATGGAATAAATTTGGTTGTTATAGCGCATAACAATCTTCTAATATGATGTTGAGAACCCCTCGGAAAGTTACATACCTACAAGTACTTACAGGTTTTACCCGACTAATTCGTTGGCAAAATTTAGCAATTATCGTATTTACGCAATATTTTACAAGATATTTTTTGATTAGAGATAAACCACTTTCTTTCAGCCATATCCTTGATATTTTATTAGAAAAAAACTTATTCTTAATTGTTTTAGCGACCGTTTTGGTGGCTGCCTCTGGTTATATCATCAATGATTATTATGATATAAAAATTGATTTAGTGAATAAACCCGAACGAGTAGTAATTGGGCGATATATTAAAAGAAGATGGGCTTTATTGATTCATCAAATTTTTAATGCTTCTGGAATTTTATTGGGTTTATTGGTAGATAGAAAAACAGCTTTTGTGAATTTATGTGCCGTTTTTTGTTTGTGGCTTTATGCCAATAAATTAAAAAGATTGGCTTTCTGGGGAAATTTGATGGTGGCTATTTTAACGGGTTTTTCTTTGTTGGTTTTAGCCGTTTATTATCCTGGTCATCAGCGAGAAGTGTGGGTTTATGCTACTTTTTCATTTTTCATTACTTTGATTCGAGAAATTATTAAAGATATGGAAGATGTAAAAGGCGATGAACGTCATGGTTGTAGAACTCTTCCAATTATCTGGGGAATTGCCAGAACCAAAAATCTTGTTTATGGATTAATCGCCATTTTTATCAGTATTTTATTCATTCTGGCAAGTCAATTACCGAATGAAAGAATTGCTTATATTTTTCTATTAATGATGTTTCCCGTTGGTTTTCTGACTTATAAATTAGTCTATGCCGACAAACCGAATGATTTTGCTTTTCTGAGTAATGCCTGTAAAATTATTATGCTAATAGGAGTTTTAACAATGATAGCCGTTTGATTGTAATGATATAGTTTCCATAAAAAATGGCTTCGCAAAACGAAGCCATTTTTTATGGAAATTTATTTTAAAAAGCATCAAAAATGCTCAAATCCAGGCGAAGTAACGTTGATTAACGTACCCGATTTCATCATTAATTTTACACCATCTACATCGTTAGTCATATAACCCAAGAAACTTATATCAGACATGTTTTTGATGGTTTCAAAATCTTCTTGTTTTACTGTAAAAAGTAATTCATAATCTTCTCCGCCATTCAATGCAGCCGTCATCGGGCTAAAGTTTAATTCAGTTGCTACTAAATAAGTTTGGTCGTCGATTGGAATTTTATCTTCAAAAATAACCGCACCAGTACCAGAATTTTTACAAAGATGTAATATTTCAGAAGCCAATCCATCTGAAATGTCAATCATTGAAGTAGGAATTACGCCTAAATCACGCAATTCATAAATTACATCCATTCTGGCATTCGGTTTCAATTGGCGTTCTATCACATAATCTTTATCTTTATCCAATTGAGGTTGCATATCAGGGTTTGCCAAAAATACTTGTTTTTCTCTTTCAAGCGTTTGTAAACCAATGTAAGCAGCACCTAAATCTCCCGAAACACAAATAATGTCATTCGTATTAGCAGTATTTCTTCGAACGATATTTTTCTTTTCCGCAGTACCCAAAGCAGTAATTGAAATCACCAAACCAGAGCGTGAAGCCGAAGTATCACCACCTACTAAATCTACTTTATATTCATCACAAGCAATCTTGATACCTTCATATAATTCTTCAATGGCTTCTACCGAAAAACGATTACTCAAGCCCAAACTTACCGTAATCTGTTTAGGAATAGCATTCATCGCAGCAATATCAGAAACATTTACGGCAACAGCCTTGTAACCTAAATGTTTGAGAGGAGTATAAGCTAAATCGAAATGGATGCCTTCCATCAAAAGGTCGGTAGAAATTACCAATTCTTTTCCAGCAGTATCGATGATGGCTGCATCATCGCCAATTCCCTTGATGGTTTCTGGATTAATGGTTTGAAATTTCGAATCGATTAACTTTATCAAGCCAAATTCTCCGATTGTACTTAATTCTGTTCTTGTTTCCATAATACAAAGTTACGTTTGATTTTGTGATTGAGAGAATCGATGGATTGATATTTTATGGAAAAGAAAAAAGCCATCCTATTAGAGATGGCTTCGTGGTAATAATTTATGTTTGGTTTAAGGATTTACTAATTGTAAATTAACAATAGAATTACTTGCTTTAATGTCTGGTTGTAAAGACTCAAGTGTTACTGCTGAACCAGTTCCATCAATTGTAACGATTGTAAATTCAATTGTTCCAGTAGTTCCAGTTGGATTCGCTCCTGCTGAAGTTTTTAATCCAGTTAAACTTAAAGTTTTGTCTGTATTTGTCAATGCCCAAGTACCCGTGAATGTAGTATTATCTTTCGCCGTTAATGTAGCCGACTTTGTACTACTTAAACTTAATTTGTAGTTAGAATAACCAGAAGCAATGTTTGTTGCTTTAGTTTTGTTGTAAACTTCAACACCACCTTCTTTTGCAATGCTAACGGTAAAAGTTTTTGTCAACTTTTCTGTTAAAGTTGGTTCAGGTGCATCTTTTCCACAACTGCTTAGTATTAAAACAAAGGCAAAGAGAATAGGGAGGGATAGAATTAGTTTTTTCATTATCTGTTAGATTTTATTTTTGAGGGATAAAAATGATAAAATAAATTGAGTTCAACAAATTTGATACAATATATAAAAAATAATTATGCTAAAAAAATACACAAAATCTCAATTGGCTTTAAGGAACGGTCAAGATCGTGACGAAATCTGGATTGCCTTCAAAGGGATTATTTATGATGTTAGTAATTCCAGACTTTGGCGTAATGGTAAGCATTATGAACATTGGGCTGGTCAAGATTTAACCGATGAACTAAAAGACGCTCCACATACCGACAAAGTTTTTGAAAAATTTATAGTTGTGGGTGAGTTAGTATCTAATAATTCTTGATTTCTTTAAACTTATAGACACAACTTGGTAATTTTTGGTTGCATTATTTTACAACACTTATTTTAACCACAGATTTTTGTTCGCCTGAAACCACTTGTAAAAAGTATATGCCAGAAGATAAACCTTTGAGGTCAACTTCTCCTGCGAATGAGTTATTTTGAAGTTCAAGCTTTTGATTATGAACAGATAATCCATCAATACCAATTAGTTGTAGTTCAGCTACTCTGCCATTTTTTAAATTGGAATAGTCTATTTTTAATACTCCATTATTATTGGGGTTTGGATAAGCATTTAAATATGAGGTTTGAAAAGGGTTATCAGATGATAAAATACTTACTTCAACTGGCTTTGAAAACTCTGAACAGAAATTTGAGTCACTTACACGTACACTGTATGTTCCGGAGCTAGTTGGAAAGAAGGTCGTGCTAGTAAAGTTTTTTATTTCATTATTTCCTCTAAACCAAGAAAACAGTACAGGTTGTGTTGTACTTGTGGCAATTAGACGACCCTCATTGTTACTCCAAGTTAAGTTTGGAACATTCGGTTTGGGATTAATCATAAGCGTATTTGAAGTAGCTAAAACTTGTTGCTCATATTTAAGTAGAGTATTGCCAGTGCCTACTGCCCACCCGTTTTGAGTATTTGAAAAAAACAGTCCATTTAAGGTTTTAGAGCTATTATATTGTTGAGTTTCCCAATTAATCCCACCATCAATGGTTTTTAACAACAATCCACGCTCACCTGTTATCCATCCAGTTTTATTATCTGTAAAAATAATAGACTTTAATGTTTGGTTTTCTACCTCAAAGTCTGTCCAAGTAATTCCACCATCAGTAGTTTTTAATATAAGATTAGGATATTTAAGAACCCAGCCATTTTTTGCATCATTGAACCATACAGATCTAAATTCGCCATTTTTATGTTTCTCGTCAATACTGAGCTTGGTCCATGTTTCGCCACCGTCATGAGTTTTAACAATATTACCAGGATTACCAACTGCCCAACCATTTTTTGAATCAGAAAAGAAAACAGACTCTAAATGTTGATTAGAATCGAGAGTGGTTTTTACTTTATTCCAAGTAAGACCTCCATCTTTAGTATTATAAATAGTATTTTTATACCCAACAACAAAACCATTTTTAGCATCATTAAAAAACATTGCATTGATAAATTCTAAATAAATAGTTTTGGGATATATAGTGTGATTTGTCCAAGTATTTCCACCATCAACAGTTCTCAATACACTACCTTGACTTCCTTGAACGCCACCTTTGATTAAAGCCCATCCAGTATTTTCATCAACAAATTTCACTTTAAAGATAGTATTATTAACGCCAGAATTTTGCTTTTTCCAAGTGACACCACCATCAATGGTTTTTTCAATTAATCCATAATTTCCTACTTTGTAGCCAATAGAGGAATTTACAAAATTAATATCAAATAACCATTGTGTATTTCCTCTAAGTATTTTCCAGTTAAGTCCACTGTCTGTAGTATTAATAATTGTTCCTTCATTACCAACAGACCATATATTGTTTTTACCAAATAAAAAGTAAATACTTATCGGTGTATTCAAGTCTATACTCTTTTTTATCCAAGTATTTCCTCCATCGGATGTTTGTAGATATTCACTTCCATAAGTAAAGGCAAAACCATTTTTAGCGTCACTAAATTGAATTTTGTTGAAAAAAAGGTTATCATTAATACCTTTTTTTCTTGTCCAACTTAAACCTCCATTTGATGTAGTAACCATTATACCATTTGATCCGACTGCCCATCCATTATTTTTATCTGTAAAAGATATTGAAAGGAAAAAACCAAATTCTTGGGGTACATTAAAAGGTTTATCACCATTAAGATAATAACTTTCTTTCCAAGTAGCACCACCATCTGTTGTTTTATAAATACTGCCAAAATAATCTGCTATCCAACCTGTTTGAGCATCAGTAAAAAAAATAGCATACACACTTACATAAGGTGAGGATTGAGGTAGAGATGTCCATGTCTCCCCACCATTAGTAGTTTTTAACAATAATTCACTTCCTAAAATCCATCCAACTTTAGAATTAAGGAAAAAAATATTTTCAAAATATCTATTATAATTCCAAGTTTTAGGAGCTTTTCTCCAATTTGCCCCCCCATCATTGGTTGTTAATATCTCTCCTACCATACCAACTATCCATCCGTTTTGTTCGTCAATAAAGAAAACACGACGAAGTGTCTCAGTCGTGTTTGATATTTGGCTTTCCCAAGAAATTCCGCCATTTAAGGTTTTAATAATAGTTCCATTATTACCTATGGCATAGCCAATTTTTTCATTTACAAAAAAAACATCTAATAGATGATCAAAGTCTTCAGTTGGACTTTTTCTGACCCAGTTATTAGTACCACTCACTGCTTTTACAGAATAACTCCCTGAAGCTGAAGTTTGGTAAGTTTTTGCATTAGCATTTAGAATGTCAATGCCATTTTTTTGCCATTGGATTGAGGCATTAGTCGGAATACCTGTCGCATCAAAAATAATATTTGTCCCTTCACAAAGATTTGCAGAATTTGTCGCAATTTTGAGTTGAGCAGAAAGTTTCCATGAGGAAATAAGAAGTACAAACAGTAGTAGATTTTTTTTCATTTTAATAAAGGTGCCTCTCACCTCTTAATCGAAGGCGTTTGATTTTTTTGTTGTATAATTGTGTCTCAGAGGTGTCAAACACATCTATAAAAGTAATATAATTTCTTTTTTTTTTACAAAATATTATTTGATTTATAATGATTTTAATCGCAGAAAGTGGCTCAAGTAAAACAGATTGGCGAATGATTTCTCCAAACGGAGAAGTTTCCCAAGCCAAAACAATTGGGCTAAATCCATATTATCAAACTACTGATTCAATTATTGAAGAATTACAAAAAAACTTATTACCATCACTCAACAATCAAGCAGTTTCTGAAGTTTTTTATTATGGAACGGGTGTCACAAATGAAGAAAAAGCTGAAATTATTCGCTTGGCTTTCAAAACGATTTTTCCAACAATAAAAAAGATAGAAGTACAGAGTGATATGTTGGCGGCGGCTCGTGCTTTGTGTGGTCGTGAGGCTGGCATTGCCTGTATTTTAGGAACTGGTTCTAATTCTTGCTTTTATGATGGTAAAGATATTACTTTTCAAGTACCACCTTTAGGTTTTTGGTTGGGAGATGAAGGAAGCGGAGGTTACCTTGGCAAACAATTAGTATTAAGTTATTTGCACAAAGAAATGCCTATTGATATTCGTGAAAAATTCGAAAAGCGTTTTGGTGCGAAAGACCGTCTGGAAATTTTAGATAATGCTTATCAAAAACCTTTTCCTAATCGTTACTTTGCTTCTTTTTCAAAATTTATTTTTGATAATCGCAATCATCCATTTACGTTTGGCTTAGTTAAAAGTGCATTTGATTTATTTTTTGAAAAATATTTATTAAAGTATCCAGATTACCAACAGTATAAAATTCATTTCACAGGTTCTGTCGCATTTTATTACTCTGATATTCTAAGAAGAGTAGCCATCGAAAAAGGCTTTAGTGTTGGAGTGATTATGGAAAGTCCGATTGCTGGTTTGACTTTGTTTCACAAATCACAATTAGCCTAAATTGAATGAGCTATATTACGTTTTATACTTTTGTTTGTTTAAAACCTACTCAACTGCTTGCTAATTCGTTTTTTGTATTAATTTTTAGATAAAGAATTATATTTTTGGTAGATTTTTGTCAAGCTTTGCCCATTGAATTGTAAATTAGGAAATGCTTTGAGTGATAGGGTACAATTAAATAAAGAGAATAATGTCATGGTAAATTACGATAGAAATTTAGGCACAAAACAGAAGGCTCTTCGCATCAATCTCGACCGCCGAATTTATGGCTCTTTTGCTGAAATCGGGGCTGGGCAAGATGTCGCTGCTAATTTTTTTAAGTCGGGCGGAGCATCAGGAACGATTGCAAAAACTATTTCAGCTTATGATATGGCTTTCTCGGATGCCATTTATGGGGAAGAAGAATCTGGGCGTTATGTAGTAGAAGCCCGTTTGATGAAAATGCTTACTCGTGAGTATAAATTATTAAATGTACGTCTGACCGAAATGGCTTCTGAACGTACATTTTTTGCTTTTGCTGATACTGTTGCTGCGCTAAACTATCAAAAAAATAATGACCCACATGGGTGGATTGGCTTACGTTTTCAACTTGAACCAAATGGCGAACCAAACGATGTTGTCATTCACGTAAGAATGAAAGACAATGACAATGTTTTACAGCAACAAGCTTTAGGTGTTATTGGTGTAAACTTGATGTATGGTTGCTTCTATTATAATGCACAGCCTGAAATTTTGCTTCAATCTTTAATGGATGATTTATCGTCTGATAGAATTGAGATTGATATGATTCGTTTTCGTGGTCCAGACTTTAAAGGTGTGGACGACCGTTTGATGTCGCTTCACTTAGTAAAAAATGGTTTTACCAATGCCGCACTTTTCGGACCAGACGGAAATGTAATGCAGCCTTCAGAAGCCTTCTATAAAAAACATATTGTGGCAGTACGTGGACGTTTTAGACCTGTTACGAATGTATCTTTAGACATGATTAAAACGGGTTTGAAACAGTTTGAAGCCGAACCAGACGTTGATGACGATAAAGTAGTTTTATTAGCTGAACTTACTTTGAAGAATTTACAAGCAGGTGGTGAACAAATCAATGAAAGAGATTTCCTCGATCGTGTAGATATTTTATGTTCGCTAGGACATACCGTTTTGATTTCAAATTTTCATGAATATTATCGTTTGGTGCAATATCTATGTGGTTTTACCAAATTAAGAATGGGTCTGATTCTAGGAATGCCTAACCTTGATTATATTTTTGAAGAAAAGCATTATACCAATATTTCAGGGGGAATTCTTTCAGCTTTTTCTACCTTGTTTGCTCCTAAAATTAAATTGTATTTGCACCCAATGCTCAATGCAGATGGTGAAATTGTAACCACAAAGGAATTTACTCCTCCTTCGCACTTAAAAGGCTTGTTTCAATATTTGCAAGACAACGATAAATTTGCCGATATTAAAAATTACGATAAAGAACTACTCAAAATTAATACAGATGCGGTCTTGAAACTAATCCAATCTGGCGAATCTGGTTGGGAAGAGTTAGTGCCATCAGTCGTATCGAAATTAGTAAAAGGAAATTGCTTATTTGGTTATCCTTGCGAAGTAACGCCTGCTTGAGATACTAAAAAGACCTTTTGATAATATAATTCTCAAATCCTTTGCTATTAGGCGGTGACTTAAGTCGCCGCCTAATAGGAATTGTAGTTTTTATAACTTAATGGCTCTCACTACCTCTCTTTTACCCCATATTCCTACATGTTTTTCTACTTTAAATCCTGCTTGTTCCATTGCCCTTCTGACAATAGTTTTTGAACAATAAGTAGTCAGGAATCCTCCTTTTTTTAAGAAAGACGCAACATGAGTAAATGTTTCCACCGTCCAGAGTTCTGGTTGTGACGAAGGAGCGAAGGCATCGTAATAAACGACGTCAAATAGCTCGTCAGTTTTAAAATCTTGAAGCGTACTCTTTACTTTTTTGAGTGAAAAATTAGAAGAGATTTCAATGTTTTCTTCCCAGTTTACTGAATGAAGCTTTTGGAGTAAATCAGTTGCTGTGTCCGTCTGATAATTTAATAATTTGACATCTTCTTCAGAAATGGGAAATGGCTCAAGACTGGTATAATGTACTTTTAGCTGATTTTTTTCAGCTTCTCCAGCGGTTATTAAAGCATTTAATCCAGTACCAAAACCCAATTCCAGAATGCTAATTTCTTGTGTTTCCTGCATTTTCGCCAATAAACCCAATTCGATATATACTCTTTGGGTTTCGTCTAAAGCACCACGAACAGAATGATAAAATTGGTTAAACTCTGCACTGAATAAAGTAGTAAAACCGTCGTCAGTAATTCTTACTCTTTGCATTTTTATTGGGGACTTGAGGATTTAGGACTTGAAGACTATAGGATTTTGAGACTTTTAAGATTACTTAATAACAAAAGACTTGAAGATAGAAAGCCTAAAACCTTTTATCTTCAAGTCCTCAAGTCCAAAATCCTCAAATCTCAAATTAAAGCATTCCCACAAAATTATCAAACAAATAACGAGAATCGTGTGGACCTGGAGATGCTTCTGGGTGATGTTGTACCGAGAATGCAGGTTTATCTTTTCTTCTTAACCCTTCAACAGTTTTGTCGTTTAAGTTGATATGCGTTAATTCAACATTTTCATTTGCTTCCAACTCTTCCATTTTTACAGCAAAACCATGATTTTGAGAAGTGATTTCTGATAAACCAGTAATCAAATTCTTCACTGGGTGATTCAAACCACGGTGTCCGTTTTTCATTTTATAAGTAGAAAGACCAGACGCTTGTGCTAAAATTTGGTGACCTAAACAGATACCAAAAGTAGGGCTATCATTTTCTACAATTGCCTTAACAGTTTCAATGGCATAAGGCATCACTGCTGGGTCGCCAGGGCCATTCGAGATAAAGTATCCGTCTGGATTCCAAGCTTGCATTTCTGAATAAGAAGTTTTCGCTGGGAATACTTTCAAATAACAATCTCTATCAGTAAGATTACTTAAAATACTTTTCTTTACGCCTAAATCTAAAACAGCTACTTTGTGTTCTGCTTCTGGATTTCCCAAGAAATATGATTCTTGTGTACAGATTTGAGAAGATAACTCAAGTCCTTCCATTGGCGGTACTTTCGCTAATTCTTTTTTCAATTCTTCTACATCCAAAATCTCAGAAGAAATAATGCAGTTCATTACACCAACCTCACGGATATGACGAACAATTTGACGAGTATCAACGCCTGAAATACCAACGATTCCAGCTTTTTCGAAGTAGTCTTGTAAAGAACCATCAGCCGTTTTACGTGAATGAATTGGTGAGAATTCATTACAAACCATTCCAGAAATGGTTACAGTGCCAGATTCTTCTTCTAAATCGTTCACTACTCCATAGTTTCCGATATGAGAAGTTGTATTTACAATTACTTGTCCAAAATATGAAGGGTCAGTATAAATTTCCTGATAGCCAGTCATACCTGTATTGAAGCAAATTTCTCCGCCACTCGTCCCGATTTTTCCGAGAGCATTCCCTCTAAAAACTGTACCGTCTTCCAACAACAAAATAGCTGCTTGGCTTTGTGTTACTTTCATTTGATTGTTTCTTGGTTACTGAAAAAAGATTGTACTATAAAAAAGGAGGTCAATTAACTTGACCTCCTAATAAAAATATTTTTTAGAAACGATAACACAGCCTTTTTTTGAAGGTAAATCTTTGGACATTTTCCAAAAGTTACTCGTAAAAACTGCTTGTATCATCATTTGTTTCATTTCTGGTACAAAGATAGGGAATAAATGATTTTTGGACAAATCCAATATTCTTAATTTTGAATTAGATGAAAAATATATCGTAAATCATTTATTATAAGTGCAATAAAAAAGCACAAACTCCAATGAGCCTGTGCTTTTAATATAGTTTTTGTAATTGAGAACGAATCTACAATTACTATATACTAATTACAATACTGCTTCTGCCAATACCAAGATTTTGTTGTTCAATACTTCAACAACACCACCATCAATGATGAACTCTTGTTTGTCAGCCGCTAATGTTCCTTTTCCTAAAGTCGAAACGATAGGAGCGTGGTCTTTCAAGATTTGGAAAGAACCATCTGTACCCGGTAGCGTAACTACATCTACTTCGCCAGAGAACACTTTTTTGTCGGGAGTAATGATTTGTAAATTCATTTTTTTTCAGTTTATGAGTGTATGAGTTAAAAGTTTATGAGTAAGGTTTTACTCATAAACTCATTTACTCCTAAACTTTATTTCGATGCTTCTGCTACTAATCTTTCTCCTTTAGCAATTGCATCTTCGATGCTACCTACTAAGTTGAAAGCTGCTTCTGGCAAGTGGTCATAATCACCATCAATGATAGCGTTGAAGCCTTTGATAGTATCGTTAATATCAACTAATACTCCTTTTAAACCTGTAAATTGTTCAGCCACAAAGAATGGTTGTGACAAGAAACGTTGTACACGTCTAGCACGAGATACTACCAATTTATCGTCTTCAGATAATTCGTCCAAACCAAGGATGGCGATAATATCTTGTAATTCTTTATAACGTTGAAGAATCTCTTTAACACGTTGAGCAGTGTTATAGTGAACATCACCTAAAATGCTTGGAGATAAAATACGTGATGAAGAATCTAATGGATCCACCGCTGGATAGATACCTAATTCAGCAATCTTACGTGATAATACCGTTGTAGCATCTAAGTGAGTAAACGTAGTAGCAGGAGCAGGGTCAGTTAAGTCATCGGCAGGTACATAAACCGCTTGAACTGAAGTAATTGAACCTCTTTTTGTTGAAGTAATACGTTCTTGCATCGCACCCATTTCAGTAGCAAGCGTTGGTTGGTAACCTACCGCTGAAGGCATACGACCTAAAAGAGCCGATACTTCAGAACCTGCTTGTGTAAAACGGAAGATGTTATCGATAAAGAAAAGGATATCACGACCTTGGTCTTCTCCTTCTGCATCACGGAAATATTCAGCAACTGTCAAACCTGAAAGGGCAACTCTAGCACGTGCTCCTGGAGGCTCGTTCATTTGACCGAACACCAAAGTAGCTTGTGAACCTAAAAGAGCTTCTTCATCTACTTTAGATAAATCCCATTCTCCTTTTTCCATTGCGTGTTTGAAATCTTCACCGTAACGAATTACGTTTGATTCAATCATTTCACGCAATAAGTCGTTACCCTCACGAGTACGCTCACCAACACCAGCAAATACCGAAAGACCTTCGTAAGCTTTAGCGATGTTGTTGATAAGTTCCATAATTAATACAGTCTTACCTACACCAGCACCACCAAATAAACCAATTTTACCACCTTTTACATAAGGAGCAAGCAAGTCAATTACTTTGATACCTGTAAAAAGCACCTCAGTTGAAGTTGCCAATTCGTCATATTTTGGAGCAAGACGGTGGATTGGCATTGATTTGTTAGACTTAGGTTGAGGAATACCATCGATTGCCTCACCAACTACGTTGAAAAGACGTCCTTTGATACTGTCACCAGTTGGCATAGACATAGGTTGTCCTAAGTCTCTTACTTCCTGACCTCTTTGAAGTCCTTCTGTTCCTTCCATTGCAATGGTACGAACACGGTCTTCACCTAAATGTTGTTGTACTTCGAGAATAACTTTGGTGCCGTTGGCTTTTGTAACCTCCAAGGCATTCAAAATTGTGGGGAGATGAGAGTTAGCACCCTCGAAGCTCACGTCCACAACTGGTCCGATTACTTGCGTAACTTTCCCTGTATTGACTGCATTTGCCATTTGTATTGTGATTTTGTTATCTGATTGTCAAGTGATTACGTTTTTTATGTACTTAACGTAGTATTTCAGACTGCAAAACTACTTGGTAAAATTCAGATTAACAATTCTGTTTTTGGATTTTTACCATATTTTTTGCTTAAAAAGTATCGTTTTGTTGGATTGCTTTAAGAGTGACCCCAAAAAATACTTAGATTTTTGGGATTTTGGGGCAATTTTCCAAAAATCAAAATTCGAAAATATTTTTTCGCCTCAACACGATAAAGTTTTGATGTCCTTTTGTTTCTAGGGCTTTAAAAGTGAATCAAATATTTTTTACAAGATTCAGGATACTTTTATGAGGAGCTATATGCTTTGTTGAAGATGATAGACAACATTGACAAATTTCACAATGATACAATTTGTGATGAAATGATATTTAATAAAAAACCGCAATTTCCCGCAAAAAAGACGGAATATTCCCTGTTAAAATAGCAATGTTGGTACTTGGAATAGAAAAATTGCTACTTAAAACCGCAATATCCCGAAGTTTAGTAGGAATTTTCTTAGTTAAAACCGCAATTTCCCGTAAAAATATAGCAATGTTGGTATTTGGAGTAGCAACTTTCCTACTAAAAGAGACAAACTTTCCTCTTTTAGTAGGAAAGATGATGTAAAAAGGATAAAATTTTATCCTTTTAGTGGAAAATTTGAGATTCTCTTTTTCATGATGATATAAAAGAGTTGGTTTCGGAAAAACGATAGCTTGGGCTATCTATACTTTGTTCGCTAAGAAATAAGTTGATAGATTTCCAATCAAGTATAATAATTGCGAATTTTGTCTGTTGTACAAAGGCTAAATGCTTTATCAATCTTTCAAAAAGGCTTGTGCTTTATGCCAATTGCTTTTTAAATAACCATTATTTTACGCTACCAAAGGCTTAATTTATCATATCAATATGAATTCAATACAATTCTGGAAAAACTGGCAAAAAGCTTCTCGTCTGCTATATTTTTTCTCAATCAGTATTTTGTTGTTTACAGTGGTTGCATTTATTTTCTTTTATTTCAAAGGATTAGAAAATGTGGTGCATTGGAATATTTTAGCTGAATTAGGCGAAGTTCCTTTTGTGTTGGATTACTTTGATGTTGGGCAGGAAACACTTTCCTTTCCAAGTAAAACTTTCACAGTAACAGAACAATTCTTGGCTTCACCGATGGAAATAAACCTTATCGGGAATTATATTTTTCTATCACTCTTTGTCTTTGCCTTTGTTTTAATGCTCTCAGCACTTTCGTCGCTGGCTCGTTTTTGGTATTTGTTGTCGATGGGGCTTGTTATTTTACTCTTGGTTACGTTCAACCTTGAATTATTGTATAATTCCAGTAACAGATATTTTACGATGGCTTTGATTGTACTCTATGCAGGTCTCAGTTATTTCTTCCATGCTTTTCGTCCAGATATTAATATTTTCAAAAGGTTTTTATCTTTCTTTTTAATAAGCATCTTACTCATTTTTGTGATTCTTTACAGCACAAAAGTGAATACGCCTTTTTTGTTATTAGCGAGTTATAGAACTGCGGGAGCGATGATATTGAGTGTGGTTTTTATTTTTATGATTGCTTATGAAATCGTTCAAGGTTTTTTGGTACTGACAACCTCTTCAAAAAGTCCACAGGCATTAAAGAATTTCTTATTGATTTCTTTGATTTATTTAGCCAATGTATTGCTTGTTTTTTTACATAACAACAAAGTAATTGACTGGGAAATGATTTACATCAGCCCATTTGTCTTATTAATTACCTCTACATTTTTAGGCATTTGGGGTTTCAAAAAACGATTGGAGGGAAACAAGCAAATTGTCGACTTTGAAGATGCTGGTTCGTTTATTTATTTGGGATTAGCTATTGTTACCTTAGCCACTTGCGGGCAAGCCTTTGCCACTGGCAACGACCCCATGATAGAAGTATTAGAAGATGCAATTACTTACACGCATTTGGCGATGGGATTGGTGTTTTTAATCTATGTCTTAGTGAATTTCTTGCCGCTTTTCAAGCAAGGTTTTGAAGTACACAAAGTAGTTTTTAAACCCATAAACTTACCGATTTGGACAGCCAGAGTATTGTCAATTATTATCATTGCTGCTTTATTAGTGTTGAAAAATTTCTTTACATTTCAGCAAGCAAATGCTGCATATTATAATGCTTTGGGCGATTATTATGCTTTTGACAAACAATATAGAGTGGCAGAATCGGAGTACCAAATGGCTTTGGCTTACGAATATCGCAATCATAAAAGTAATTATGCTTTGGCTTCTTTGGCATTATGGCAAAACGATAATGAACGAGCAGCATTGTACTTCAAAAAAGCTTTGGCTAAAAATCCATCAGTCTTTGCTTATGAAGGACTGAGCCGTTCTTTTTATGATGGCGAGCATTTTTTTGATGCCATGTTTACCTTGAAAGAAGGTTTAGCCAAATTCCCGACAAGTGGAGAATTGCAGAATAATTTGGCTTACCTATTCAACAAATCGAATGTGGTAGATTCAACTGTTTTATATTATGAAATGGCAGTGAAAAATGCTAGAAAGTCAGAAGTACCCGCAAGTAATTTGTTAGCATTTTGGGCAATGAATGGAAAAGAACAAACCATTCAGGAATTGTTAGAAAAGCCAGAGAATATCACGTACAGTTCATACCAAGCTAATGTGCTTGCCCTGAAAAATGTATTGAAAAATAAAAAAGTAATCGCTTCCGAAGAAATCACCAAAATAGATTTACCCAAAGATTCTGTACTAAGTAATATCGCTGATTTCGCAAGATTGTACAATCAAGCACTTTATCAGAAAGCAAAAGGAGAAATTTTGCCATTGAGAAGATTGTCGGAACTAGATGAAAATCAAGCAGATATTGAAGATTTACTTTTTGCAGATATTGTTCAAGAATATTATAAAGGAGATAAAGTAATAACTTTTCAAACGCTACAAGCTTGGTCGCTAGGCGATTCTACCGATAAAAAAGGTAAGTATTATCAATTGTTATTGAATACTTTATTAAAGAAAGAAGCAACAGAAAAAGTAGATATTTCAAGCATCAAAAATATTGCTGTAGATGGTTTGAAACAACATCCTGTTAATGAAGAAGTACTGACGAAAGCCATTGAAATACTCAACCAACAAAAGCAAGAAGATAAAGCTTATGAAGCTAGTTTGAATGCCATTGCTTGGCGAAAAGATTCTCCAGTGCTATATCAATTATACATCCTTCAAGCTTTAAAAGTTGGGATGAAAGATTATGCTGTAGATGGAATGAAGATACTTCAAAAATTATCCCCAACCGACTATCAGCGTTTTCTACCAACCTATCAAGCTAAATTAGCTTCTATCGAAAAGGCAAGTGCTGGTTTTCAGTAAATTATTAAGTTTGTTTATTAAGAATAATTTTATGGACATGAGCGAGCAACTAACCTTCTCTAAAGATTTTTGGAGTTCCACTTACGAAGTCAAAGATGGCGCTCAAGTACTTGTTAAAACAGAAAAGAAATCTATTTGGTCTTATGACTCAAATGTAAGGATTGGAGATAAAGAATATTTTTTTGATGTAACAGGATTACTATCCGATACTGTGATTATCTACGAAGATAAAGACAAAGTAATAGGAAGAATTAACATCAATTTTTGGAATACAGAAGCCTATATTCTATTAGAAAACGAAGGAAAGTTTTTCTTCAAACAGATAGGTTTAATTGCTAATGAATGGGAACTCCATAATGAAGAAGGTTTAATGATTCATTTTTCAAAAAGCTTGTTTACCAATGATGGAACAATAAAAATCTATCATGAGAATAACAAATGCTTAGCCATCGGAATCTTTCTCATTTCAATATATCAACAAAAGAGTAATAATTCATAAATGATTTATCATTTTGAAGAAATACATAAAATATGAGCCTCTAAGCTCAACTGATCAAAACTTTATAGTTAAGGAAATAATATGAAAATCATCGAAACTAGCCACATCTCCAGACGTTACGTAATGGGTGAAGAAGTAATTCAAGCTTTAAAAGATGTAAGTATCGCAGTCAGCAAAGGTGAATATGTAGCTTTTATGGGACCATCGGGTTCTGGGAAGTCAACATTAATGAATATCATCGGCTGTTTGGATACTCCATCAACAGGGAGGTATATTCTGAACAATCAAGACGTAAGTGAAATGTCTGAAAATGAATTGGCAACGGTTCGTAACAAAGAAATTGGTTTTGTATTCCAAACCTTCAATTTATTACCACGTCAATCTTCTTTAGAAAATGTTGCTTTGCCGTTGATTTATGCAGGTTACAATAAAGCA
The DNA here is from genome assembly GCF_040543805.1 of Arcicella rosea. NCBI lineage: Bacteria > Pseudomonadati > Bacteroidota > Cytophagia > Cytophagales > Flectobacillaceae > Arcicella > Arcicella rosea. The sequence continues at coordinate 237,135 of NZ_JBEUMS010000001.1, read as the reverse complement.
GACCGAATAGAAAAAGCCATGTTGGCTTTAAAAGGAGTAGGTTTGGAAAATAGAGCTGGACATAAACCAAATGAGCTTTCAGGTGGTCAGCGTCAGCGTGTAGCAATTGCCAGAGCTTTAGTGAATGACCCTTCGATACTTTTAGCCGATGAACCTACAGGTAACTTAGATTCTAAGACTTCTTATGAAATTATGGATTTGTTCGACCAGCTTTATTCTAAAGGAAACACCATTGTAATGGTAACGCACGAAGATGATATTGCGCAATACGCCCATAGAATTGTAAGATTACGAGATGGATTGGTAGAATCTGATAAGATAAATACCAATGTTAAGAAGGCAAAAGATTTAATGGCGGGTCTTCAAGGTCATTGAAATAAAATAATTTGAAAATAATTCACTTAGATAAGTGTCTGTTTATTAGTAGATTAAAAGTTTATTTGAAATAAATTTAAAATATTTTTCTTTTTTAATTCAGTAAACGCTTGTAGAATACAAAAAACTATCGTACCTTTGCAGTCCAATCAAATGGAAACAACACCGCAGGATGGAGCAGTAGGTAGCTCGTTGGGCTCATAACCCAAAGGTCACAGGTTCGAGTCCTGTTCCTGCTACAGAGAGAAGACGAGTCATACGGCTCGTCTTTTTATTTTAAAATTTATACAAATCGTTTTGTCATCCCGTAGGGAACTCGTTAGCCACTCCCCAAAACTATCTTGATTCCTTCCTCTACTGATTTTTCAGTAATTTTGACAAATAAACGAGGATAATAATGGAAACAATTAATCATAAAGCAGGCTTTGTCAGTATTGTCGGAAAACCAAACGTTGGAAAATCTACTTTGATGAACGTTTTGGTAGGAGAACGCCTTTCAATTATTACTTCAAAGGCACAAACCACTCGCCATCGAATTATGGGTATCTTGAATGGTACGCATAAAGGAACTGATTTTCAATTGGTTTACTCTGATACGCCCGGAATTATTCTTCCAAAATATGAGTTACATAAATCAATGATGACATTCGTGCATAGTTCTTTGGAAGATGCCGATGTAATTTTGTTTGTAACGGATATTTTTGAAAAGTACGACGAAGATGATGTTATCAATAAATTAGCAAGGATTGACCATGTTCCTGTGTTGTTGTTAATCAATAAAATTGATTTAGCAACCGAAGAACAAGTACAAGAAAAAATTGCGCATTGGCGTGAACGTTTTCCAACACAGGCCATCATTCCAATTTCGGCTTTGAAAGAAGAAAACATTGGTCAGATTTTTGACTCTATCGTTGAACAATTACCACTTCACCCACCGTATTTTGATAAAGAAGAATTAACGGATAAACCCGAACGATTTTTTGCCTCGGAAATTTTAAGAGAAAAAATCTTCTTGAATTATAAAAAAGAGATTCCTTATTCTTGCGAGGTTGTTATTGTTTCTTTCAAAGAAGAGGATAATCTTATCAGAATCTCGGCAGAAATTTATGTGGAAAGAGTAACACAAAGAGCGATTCTGATTGGTCATAAAGGAGAATCTATCAAAAAAGTAGGTACTCAGGCACGTGAAGCAATGGAGAAATTCTTTGGTAAAAAAGTGTTCTTGGAACAATTTATCAAAGTAGAACCAGACTGGCGTTCGAAAGCACAAAAAGTAAAGTCATTTGGTTATAGTCAAGACTAATGAATTTGAAAATTTGAAAGTGTGTTAATTTGAAAATAATTTTTAAAATATAATTAACTCAAAGCTGAAAGCTCACTGCTGATAGCTATATCTACCCCTAATTTTTAACAGTATATTATAATCTTTAACGTTGAGGTGCTTGTTAAGCCAAGATTGAACGACTGATTTTCAGGAAATTAATCATATAAGGTACGCAGGGAACAGCTCAAAAAATCAAAAAATGTCAAACATTGTTGCAATTGTAGGTCGCCCAAACGTGGGTAAATCTACGCTTTTTAATCGCCTTATCGAACAGAAAAAGGCAATTATGGATAACGTTTCAGGCGTTACTCGTGACCGTCACTATGGATATGGTGAGTGGATTGGTAAATTTTTCACCATTATTGATACTGGTGGATATGTGCATGGTTCTGATGATACTTTTGAAGGTGCCATCCGTGAACAAGTAGAATTGGCTATCGAAGAAGCAGACGTTTGTTTGTTTGTCGTAGATTGTTCTACTGGAGTAACCGATTTAGATAAAGACTTTGCTAAAGTGCTTCGTCGTTCTAAAAAACCTGTTTATATTGTAGCCAACAAAGCTGATACTTATGAAAAAGGAATGGAAGCGGTTGAGTTCTATGAATTAGGAATGGGCGAACCTTTTCCAATTGCTGCTGAAAGTGGTTCAGGAACAGGAGATTTATTAGATGCAGTTGTTAGCCATTTCCCAGAAGAAGGTATTGAAAATCCAAATGCTGGTATTCCGAAAATTGCAATTTTAGGGAAACCAAATGTAGGAAAATCATCTTTCTTAAACGCCCTTTTAGGTAAAGAAAGAAGTATTGTTACAGATATTGCTGGAACTACTCGTGATGCAATTGATAATCACTATACTTTATTCGGAAAAGATTTTATCATTACCGATACCGCTGGAATTCGTAGAAAAGCAAAAATTGATGACAATATCGAATATTATTCGATATTGCGTTCAATTAAAGCGATGGAAGAGTGTGATGTTGCGGTGATTATTGTTGATGCCACTACAATCGACGTACAAACTGGCTTACAAGCACAAGATATGAACATCGTATCGATGGCTGATAAAGCAAAAAAAGGGATTGTGTTGATGATTAATAAATGGGATTTGGTTGAAAAAGATTCAATGACTGCGAAGCGTATTGAAGATGCGGTACGTCAGAGAATGGCACCAATCAATTATATGCCAATTATCTTTACTTCAGTAAAAGATAAACAACGTATTTTCCAAGCTGTAGAAAAAGTACTGGAAGTGTATGAAAACAAAACCAGAAAAATTCCTACTTCTAAATTAAATGATGTAATGTTGAAAGTGATTGAAAACTATCCTCCACCAGCTTGGAAAGGAAAGTATATCAAAATCAAATACATGACTCAATTACCAACAAAAGCACCTTCTTTTGTAATGTTCTGTAATTTACCACAGTATATTCGTGAGTCTTATGAACGTTATTTAGAAAACCAAATGCGTGAGCATTTTGATTTTAATGGTGTGCCAATTCAGATTTTCTTTAGAAAAAAATAATTATCAATGAATATGATTTCAGCAAATTGGTTACTTCTCGCAATCAACCCACAAGGTATGAGATAAGTAGCTATTTGATAAAATATATTATTAAAAAGACCTTTCTCAGCGATGCGAAAGGTCTTTTGTTTTTTACCTCAATTTTTAATAAGCCATGAAGGAAATAAGTAGAGCGAAGTATTTTGTTGGAGTAATTTTAGTGTTGACTGGCGCAGTTTTATTTGCCGGAAAAGCCGTTTTGGTAAAGTATAATTATATACATTATCATGTGGATACCGTTTCATTATTAGCTTTAAGGATGCTGTTTTCAGCACCTTTTTACCTGATAATTTTATTTTTTCAACAGAAAAAAGAGGAACAAGTAAAGCTAACTGCTCGACAATGGTTTTGGATGTTTGCCATTGGTTTAGTGGGTTATTACTTAGCTTCGCTTTTTGACTTTTGTGGTTTAAATTATATTACAGCTAGTGTTGAGCGTCTAATCCTTTTTATCTATCCCACTATTGTGGTTGTGGTTTCTGCAATTTTCTTAAAAAAGCCTATTCATAAAATTCAATATGTGGCTTTGGTAATTACCTATTTAGGTGTTGCTTTAGCTTTTATTCCAGATTTAAAATTGGGCTTACAGAAAGATTTAGTAATTGGTAGTTTCTTGATTTTCTTAAGCGCTTTTACTTATGCTTTGTTTTTGGTAGGAAGTGGAGAAATGATTCAAAAGGTTGGAGCTTTGCGTTTTACATGTTATTCAATGTTGATTTCTACAGGCATGGTAATTATTCATTATTTAGCTTCAGTAGGTAAAGGGTTGTTGGCGTATGAAGCTGGAGCATATTGGTTGAGTCTTTCAATGGCAGTATTTTCAACCGTAATTCCTTCTTTTATGATTTCGGAGGGTATCAAACGAATTGGCTCAGGTAATGCTTCAATTATCGGGAGCATCGGGCCAGTCGCAACGATTATTATGGCGAATACTTTTCTTGAAGAACAAATATCAGCTTGGCAATTAACAGGCACATTCGTAGTACTGTTTGGAGTATTGATGATTTCTTGGAAGGGAAAGAAGTAATAGGAATTATGAGTGATGAGTTTTTGCGGTTAAGTATTGACATATTTCATTTTAGCGAAGGATTAGCTTTTTCTTTTCAGGGTATAAATTTTAGTTTATACCCTGAAGCTTTTAGTTTTTAATTACTTCCCGAAAAATGAAGTGTCTAATTTAGCAATACTTCCTTTTCCTCCAACTGCCCAAATACTATTTCCAAAAATACTAATGGCATGAAAAGGAGAAGTGTCAATCGCTTTCCACGACTTTCCAAAATCTTTTGAAAAACTTGTTCCAGATGGTCCAACGGCTATCAAGATTTTTTTCTTGTAAATTGCCACTCCTTCTTTTAATCCAGCTGGGTTTGTTTGTGGAGCATCCAGCCAAGTTTTACCTCCATCGTTTGTTATTAAAACATTGGGAATGGCTTTATTAATTTCTAAATAATCTCCCCCAACGGCAATACCATGAAGATTATCCCAAAACCTCAAACCAAATAATCCATTAGTTTTTCCTGCGGGCATTGAAGTATTGATTACTTCCCAGTTTTCACCTTGATTAATACTTTTAAATATTCTTGCATTTGAAGCACCGCCTGTACAGATATAAACATTATTCTTGCCAGAAACAATTAAACTTGTACCACTTGCCGCAAAGGCTGCTTCACCTTCTTGATTACTCGGAATATTTTCAAGATTGATAGGCAACCAAGTTTTACCACCGTCTTTGGTTTTAATAATAAAAAAGTGCCCATTAATTGGGTCGCTGAAAGCGATACCATTTTGTTTATCCCAGAAATCTATTCCGTCGAAAAATATACCTTTTTCAGATGTTTGATAAACAATATTCCATGTATTGCCACCATCTTCAGTTCTATAAATTTTGGCATGTCCTTGTTCCGCTTCTCCTGCGCTCATCAAAATAGCAGTATTTTCATCAAAGGCATGAACATCCCTGAAATCTAATTTTTCAGCTTCAGGTACTTGTTTTACTTGCCAATTTTTTCCTCCATCTGTTGTTTTAATGAAAGTTCCTTTTGAGCCTCCAATCCAAACTACTTTTTTAGAAATGGCATGTATCGCTCTAAAACTAGCATCTGTAGCAACGTTTTGTTTTATCCATTGAGCATAAGTATTTTGATGCAATAATAAGACGAATAAGTAAGTAATATATTTTAGGGTTGTCATTGATGAAATGATTTAAGAATGAAATACTAATGTACAAAATAGACATAAAAAAAGCCTTCCCAAAATAATTTGAGAAGGCTTTTCTTTATTTTTTACAACTATCTATTTACGATAATACGTTTAGTTAAATCAAAATCTCCAGCTTTAAAGCGAAGCATGTATTCTCCTTCATTATTATTTCTTAAATCGACAATTACTTTTCCTTTAATTGTTGGTAAAGTACTAGCGTAGATTTGTCTTCCAAGAAGGTCGTAAATCAAAATCTGAGGATTATCGTAGTCAGCTAATGTTTCGATTGTTAATAAACCATTACTTGGGTTTGGATAGATAGATAAGCCTTTGAAAATTGCTTCTTCGCTAAATGTAAATGCTTTAGAGAAATTAGAGAAACAAGCTAATTGCCCACCTGGTGCTGAAGCAATAGCAAATACTGTTTTAACTCTAGCACTGTAATCACCATATCTATTCGCTTTAATTACGCCTTCTTTAAATGCTAATACTTCTGAACCATATTTCCATTCATATTCATTTCCAGTAGGGAAATTAACGGCTTTCAAAGTATATGTACCATCTTTTTCAATACTTGCTGCCGAAGCATCAGGGTTATTTCTAACGATGATGTTTATTGGTGCTGATTTCGCAGAAATACAACCTGTTGTAGTATTCTTAGCTGTTGCAGTATATTCTCTTGAAATATCAATGAAAGTGCCTTGGCTATTAATAGAAGTAAGATTAAGTGTTTTACCTACTAAACCTGTACTCCAAGTTACTTCAAAATTACTAGTCGCTAATAGATTTACAGAGTTGATTTTGCTGTAATCTGCATTATCTCTCGAACAGAAAATCGTAAGTCCATCAGCTGCAATAGTTGGTGCATCTGGTACTGGTAAAGCAGTCGTTGTAACGATGTCTGACGAAGGAGACACACATCCACGAGGGTCAATTACTTTTACAGAGAATGTACCAGTTGTTTTTACAGTAATTGATTTAGTAACATCAGCACTACTCCAAAGATACTTTGTTACTTCACCATTTGGTAAATCAGAAGAAGTAATGATTACACTTTGGTCAGCACAAAATGCAAGGCTACTGCTAGACGTAATTGTTGGTTTTGCAGGTAAAGCATAAACTGTAACTTTTACTAAATCAGAAGCTGGAGATTTACAGTTGTTTGCATCAATTACTGCTACTGTTAAATCTTGAGAAGTTTTAATCGTGATAGCTTGAGTAGCTTCATTATTACTCCAAACATATTTAACATTTGGTGTTGAAGTCAAAGTAACTGCACCACCATCACAAAATGCTAAAACACCACTTGCTGTAATTACTGGTTTAGCAGGAAGAGCATTAACGATAACAGTTGTTGTATCAGATGATTTTGATACACACCCCTTTTCATCAGTAACTTTTAAAGCATATTTTCCAGAAGTTTTAATGTTGTCAATACTTCTAGTTGTAGCTCCTGTATTCCAAGTATAACTAAATCCTGAAGTTGAGGTAAGCATTACAACATCGCCATCACAAATAGTAGCATTCAGTTTTGAAGAACTAATAACTGGTTTTGCTGGTAATGCAAGCGCTGTTAAATTAACTGCATTAGAAATAGGAGATAAACATCCTAAAACGCTTTCAACACCAATGATTTGAATTGATGCAGTTTTGTTGAATGAATTGACGGTATTTGTAGTCCCTAAAGTATCTTGTTTAGCACCATTAATGAACCACTGGAATGACGTAGCAATAGCACTGCTTGTTGCTTTTAACGAAACAGTTTTATCTTCACAAAATTCTAAAGCACTTGCTGTGATTACAGGTTTAGTTGGAACCGGAACAGCTTTAAGTGAAACTGCTTCAGAAATTGGAGAAATACAATTTAGAACACCTTCAACAGCAATTACTTGAACCGAACCAGTTTGATAGAATTTATCAATATGACTGATTGTACCTAGATTATTATTTCTAACACCGTTTAAAAACCATTGATAGTTTTTGATGATTGATGAGCTATCCGTTTTAAGAGAAATACCTTTGTCTTCACAAAAATCTAAAGCACTTGCAGTAATAACAGGCTTTGCAGGAACTGGAATAGCTTTAAGTGAAACTGCTTCAGAAATTGGAGAAGGACAACTTAAAATGCCCTCAATAGCAATTACTTGAACCGAACCAGTTTGATAGAATTTATCAATATGACTAATCGTTCCTAAACTAGCTTGTTTAACACCATTTAAATACCAATCATAACTTTTTGTCACTTGAACACTGTCAGCTTTTAGCGAGATACCTTTATCCTCACAAAAATCTAAAGCACTTGCTGTAATGACAGGCTTAATTGGTACAGTAACAGCTTGTAAAGCAACTGGATCAGAAATTGGAGAAAGACAGCCAACTCTAGCTTCTACAGAAACAACTTGAATTGAACCAGTTTTTTGGAATTTCTCAATATGGCTAATAGTTCCCATGTTAGGTTGCCTAACACCATTCAAATACCATTGATAGCTCTTAATAAATTGAAGACTGTCTGTTTTAAGCGTAATACCATTGTCTTCACAGAAAGTAGTAGCTGATGCAGTAATTACTGGCTTTGGTAAAGAATAAAACTCAGCAAAAACTACTCCACTTGCATAAGCAGGAGCTTGAGGACAACTTGGAGAAACTACAGAAAGGTAGTAATAACCTGACAAAGTAGCTTTTAAGGTAGGTGTTCCAAAACCTTCTGTATTATGGTCTATAATATTAGGAGCCGAAGGAGTATTGTTTATTCCTAGTGTACGCTCCCAACGATATTCATAATTTGGATTAGTAATACTAGACTTTAACGTTATTTTCTCTCCATCACATGCAATACTTCTGTCAAGTGTGATAGTTGGAATTGTTGACGGAGCAGCTTGATATTGAACATTTACACTATTAGAAGGATCTCCAAAACCAAATCCATCATAACATTTAGCATAAACAGTAATGTTAGAAGTAATTTCTAAAAACTTAAGGTCACGACCTGGAGAGTCTAAGCCTAAATCGTTGTTGTTAGAATCATACCAATGTGTTTGACTAGAACCACATCCTGTTGCTCTCACAATAACTACACTAACAGGATCACCAATAGATTGATAACCACACCTATCAATACCAACGTATTCAACGACTGGCCGAGCAGGAATTACTGACTTCCCCGAAGTTTTTGTGGTACTTGTGTTCTCCTCTGAAGTTGAAGTAGAACCATTTGCCCAGACAACACCTAAAGACGCTATCACAAACAAAATGACTAAGAGTGTTCTTTGAGTAAGGTTGTTCATAATTAAAATATTTTTTTGGTAAAATTTTTAGGTTGAGATTTCAGAAAGTTTAAAGATTGATAGTGGCTTTGTACGAGGCAATTTACCTAATATATTCTAAATAAATGCTATGCCCTGTAAAGTATGGAGTAAAAATAAGACAGGACTGGCTTAAAACCATAAAAAAATCATTAAACTTTTTGATTTCGGGATTTTAAATTTTTCAGGAAATATTTTACAGTCTTATATGTCATAGATTTTCTAACTTGTTTTTGAAGAGTATTTTCTTTTATAAAGGCTGAAAATAACTCTAAAATGCCTTTAGCTCGTTATTTCGCTAGTTTTTCCAAATAAAAAATAAACATTTATTTACTTTAATTTATCAAAACATATACCTTTGTAATGTTATTAATAATTTTATATTTTTTATAATAAATCAGTGATTGTTTTCACGATTTTCAATGAATATTCGCAAATTACCACCAGCAAGTCAAGCTTTTAAATATCCTTTACTGATTAAAAGTATCCTTGCTTATTCTACTATGTTAGAGCCTTATAACGAAATTGTTTATAAGGATACTTTGCGATACAATTATTTCGAACTAAACAGAAGAGTACGCAAACAAGCAAATGTTTTTAAAAATTTGGGAATTGATGGTGGAAAAACAATTGCTGTAATCGACTACGATTCTCATCGTTACTTAGAATGTTTTTTTGGCATTCCGATGACAGGAAACGTTTTGCATACTATTAATTGGCGTCTTTCTCCTGCTCAGGTTTTATATACAATCAATCATGCTCAAGATGAAGTAATTATTTGTCATATTGACTTTTTGCCACTTTTGGCTTCAATATTTGATGAAATTACTACAGTGAAAAGTATTATTATTTGCGCTGATAATGGCGAATTTGTTAATAATACTACTTTGCCAATTATTGGTGAATACGAGGCTCTTTTAGCAAAAGCTTCTGATGAATACGATTTTGAAGATTTTGATGAAGATGCAGTAGCGACCACTTTTTATACTACTGGAACCACTGGAAACCCTAAAGGCGTTTATTTTACTCATCGCCAATTGGTATTACATACTTTATCAATTAGTGTAACATTTAGTGCAATTGATGGCGCTTGTCGCTTCAATAATTCAGATGTTTATATGCCACTTACACCAATGTTTCATGTTCACGCATGGGGTTTTCCGTATGTGGCAACTATGTGTAATACCAAACAAGTTTACATAGGTAAGTTTGAGCCCGAAACCGTTTTAAAGTGTTTTGTGAAAGAAAAAGTCACGTTTTCACATTGTGTACCAACAATTTTACAAATGTTTGTCAGCCATCCAGCTACACAACAAATTGATTTGTCTCGTTGGAAAGTTGTAATTGGTGGTTCTGCTTTACCAGAAGCACTAGCTAAAGCGGCTTTACAAAGAGGTGTTGATGTAATTACTGGATACGGTATGTCTGAAACCTGTCCGATTTTATCAACAGTTTATCTCAAGCCAGAAGATGTACAAAATACAGACATAGATTTTCAAGTAAAAGCTCGTACTCGTTCTGGAACTCCTGCAATTTTGGTTGATTTACAATTACTTACAGAAGAGGGGAAAGTAGCAGAGAAAGATGGTGAAACAATTGGGGAGATTACCGCTAGAACACCTTGGTTGACTCAAGGTTACTTTAATGAACCTGAAAAGTCGGAAGAATTGTGGAAAGATGGCTGGTTGCATACTGGTGATGTTGCCACAATGAATCAAAGTAATTCTTTGAAGATTACTGATAGAATAAAGGATGTAATAAAGTCGGGCGGTGAATGGGTGAGTTCTATCGCTTTGGAGAACTTAATAGGTAAACATGAGGCTGTTCAAGAAGTAGCGGTTGTAGGAATTCCAGATATAAAATGGGGAGAACGTCCTCATGCAATGATTATATTAAAAGAAGGAAAAAGTTTAACGAAAGAAACACTCAAAGATTTCCTTCAAAAATATGTGGATGACCAAACAATTACTGCTTGGACAATCCCAAGTTCGGTTGATTTTGCTAAAGCGATTCCGAAAACATCAGTCGGAAAAATCGACAAAAAAGTAATAAGAGCTTCGTTGGCGAACTTAGAAGAGAAAAGTCTTTCATAATGATTTTTATATAAATGCTTGATTACTGAAACCTTGTTCGGATTCCGAGCAAGGTTTTTTGTTTGTATCTTCGCTTTTTCAATGGTTAGCTTAAATTTATACTTGAGTTGTCGAGAATTTTTTCAAGTATTTTGATTATTGTCAAGATATTCAAAACAGAATAACCAACAACGGAAAACGTGTACGAAAAGTACTTAATCTCAATTAATTAAAAGACGATGCAAAATCCTTCCATAAAAAACCGATTATTTCCTGTTTTTCTTAAATTAGAAGAACTAAATGTTTTACTTGTTGGCGGTGGAAATGTTGGTTTAGAAAAACTTTCGGCAATGCTCAACAATAGTCCAGATGCCAAAGTAACCGTTGTTGGCACTTTTATAAGACCAGAATTAAGAGAATACGCCAAAGATTTTCCTCAAGTAATTTTAGAAGAAAGAAATTTCGAAAATAGTGATTTGAACGAAAGAGATTTGGTGATTTTAGCAACCGATAATCCTGACTTACATGCAAGTATTAAGCGAATCACAGCAGAACGCCATATCCTTTGTAATGTTGCGGATACACCAGCGCTTTGTGATTTTTACTTGGGCTCAATCGTACAAAAAGGAGATTTGAAAATTGGAATTTCGACCAATGGAAAATCGCCAACGATGGCTAAAAGAATGCGTGAGTTTTTGGATGATATTATTCCAGATGATATTCAGAATCTATTAGAAAATTTGCGAGAAATTAGAAAATCAATCAAAGGTGATTTTCAGGAAAAAATCAGAGTTTTGAATGAAGTAACCGAAAGTATGATTAATAAAAAATAATCAAAGCCAATGAAAACGCTGAAAATTTTGAAAGCGAGTCAGATAAAAGCATTGGATGCTTTTACGATTCAAAAAGAAGGAATTTCTTCTGTTGATTTAATGGAAAGAGCTTCCGTTGCTTTTATGAATTGGTTTCTTCAAAAGTATTTTCACAATTCAAAATTGTCTGTCAATGTTTTTTGTGGTTTAGGAAATAATGGTGGAGATGGTTTGGCGATTGCCCGTTTATTGATTCAAAAAGGTTTTTCGGTTAATGTTTTTGTTGTTCAGTATGCTGAAAAAACAAGTACTGATTTTGAGATTAATCTTCGCAGGTTACAAGAATTAAAAAAGGTTTTTTTTATTAAAAATGAAGATGACTTTAAAGCTTTTCAACAAATCACAGCAAATGATATTATCATTGATGCCATTTTGGGTGCTGGTATAAATCGGGCTGTTGATGGACTTCTAAAAGCTTTGATTATTCAATTAAATGAATTGAGTGCTGAAAAAATATCGGTTGACATCGCTTCTGGTTTGTTTATGGATGAAGCAAATACAAAAGTAGATGTTATTTTTAAACCGAATTTCACCATTACTTTTCAGTTGCCAAAATTGGCTTTGATACTTCCTCAGAACTATGAGTATGTCGGTGAATGGGAAGTTTTAGATATTGGTTTGAACCAAGAAATGATTTCAGAATTACCTTCTTATTATTTTTATACTCAAGATATTCAACCAATAGCTCGTCCTAAATTTTCTCATAAAGGTACTTTTGGACATACTTTATTGCTTGCAGGTTCAAAAGGAATGATGGGTGCTGCTATTTTATCAGCCAAAGCTTGTCTGCATTCGGGAGTGGGAAAACTTACTTGTCATGTTCCGAACATTGCATTTGAAATCATGCAAATTGCTGTTCCTGAAGCGATGACTTGGACAAGTGCTGACGATTTTGATTTTATTTCAACCGATTTTACGGAGAATGATTTAAGTATTTATCAGTCCATCGCAATCGGGCCGGGCATAGGTACACATCCAGATGTTTTTAAAATGTTGGAAAGTGTAATTTTGTCGGCTCAAGATAAAAAACTGGTAATTGATGCTGATGCCTTAAATCTTTTAGCGACTGAGGAAGGGAAAGATTTATTGAATAAACTACCAAGAAATACAATTTTGACACCTCATCCAAAAGAGTTTCAAAAACTATTGGGGAAAACATGGAAAGACGATTATGAAAAACTGGCTTTACTTCAAACTTTCGCTCAAAAATATCAAATATTTATAGTGTTGAAAGGCTATCAATCCGCAGTTGCAACACCCGAAGGAGGTATTTATTTTAATGCGACAGGCAATGCAGGAATGGCTACGGGTGGAAGTGGAGATGTATTAACTGGAATAATTGCTGCTTTACTGGCTCAAAATTATTCAGCGAAAGAAGCCACTATTTTAGGTGTTTTTAAACATGGAGAAGCAGGAGATTTAGCCGCTGAAACTCGTGGGCAAATGGCAATGATTGCCAGTGACATTATCGAAAATTTGAAATGGTAATTTATTGACTCAATTCATTTTTTGTAAGAATTCCTTTCTGAATAAGTAATTGCTCAAATGCTGGACTAAAATCGTGAATGGTATCAGTATCAGTCAAATAAGGAAGTAAATAATAAGGAATTCTTGAAGCCAATAGTTCTTCACAAGTACTTTTTAAAACGCTATTGCTACTCCAAGATTTGTTTTGAAAAATTGCGGGATAGGGTTTTCGCATTCCTAATAAATAATAGCCACCATCGTTTGCTGGACCAATTACTATTTCATGTGTATCAAGCGCATAAAATGATTTGGTAAGATGCCATAGACTAATGTCTGGACAGTCACTTCCAATAATACTTGCTTTTTTAATATTCTCTTTGCTTAATGTGTAAGTAAAAGCGTTGAGCATTCTTTCTCCTAAATCATTGCCAACTTGCAATTGCTTATCGTACAAAGTATTATCCCAAGCGTCATTGTAATCGATAAAATCGGAATAAAACAATACCTTTTCTCCAGTTAATTGATCAGTAATTGAACGAGTGATTTCAGTAAGCGTTTCATAAATTTTCAAAGCTTTTTCATCTCCTAAATCTTGAGCAATTCTAGTTTTGACTTTTCCTAATACTGCATTTTTAATAAAAATAATTAGTGCACTTTGTTGAGGCATTGTTTGTCGAGATGCGAGTGAATAAATTAATCGTTTCCTTAAATATAGAAGACGAAGAGTAATCTACCAAGAAAAGTTTAGAATAGCTTTGAGAGATTGAGAGATATTTCGATTTATGTAGGAATAGAGTACTTAATTTGATATTTGTGTTTTAACATAAAAAAAATTAATTTAAAGTAAAAATTCAGAAGAATGTCAGACTTAGCTTTACTTTCAAAATTATCAAGTCTTCCTCAATCCCTTAAAATTGAGGTGATGGATTATATCGAATTTTTAGAAAAGAAATATGAGTCGTCAAAAACTCATCCCAAAGCAGGTTGTATGCAAGGAACTTTTAAAATGGAAGATGATTTTGATGAGCCTTTAGATGATTTTAAAGAATATACAGAATGAAACTACTTCTTGACACCCATACCTTTATATGGTTTGTTGAAAATGATTTAAATCTACCCCACAAACTTAAAATCGAAATAGAAAATCCTTCAAATGAAATCTACGTAAGTCTTGTTAGTCTTTGGGAAATTGCTGTAAAAGTGAGCCTAAATAAGCTGTCAATGTCTATTGATATTCCATCTCTTATCAGCAAAATAGAGGCTTGTGGTTTTTTAATACTTCCGATTTTTTCAGAACATATTGTACTTGTATCTTCATTACCATTTCATCATCGTGACCCTTTCGATAGAATGTTAATAGCCCAAACCCTTTGTGAAAAAATTACTATTGTAAGCAAAGATGGCTTTTTTAGTGAATACGGTGTAAAGCTACTTTGGTAAATAGCGTTTTGAAAAATGTATTTTATCACAAAACAATAAAAGCAGACCCAGAGCCTGCCTTTATCGTCAATATTGTTGGAAATATTATTTCAGTACTTGATACACAATAAGCGCTGAAATATAAGCTAAGCCTGTCATGTAAAATAATTGGATGGCTGGGTATTTCCAAGATTTTGTTTCTCGATAAGTAATTGCCAGTGTACTCATACACTGCATGGCAAAAGCATAGAAAATCAATAATGAAAATCCTAATGCAGTATCATACATTGGTTTGCCTGTTTCAGGATTAATTTCTGCTCGCATTCTATTCATTACTGTTGAGTTTTCATCATCTACTTCTCCCCCTAAACTATAAATAGTTGACATCGTACCCACAAATACTTCACGGGCAGCAAAAGAAGTAATCAAGGCAATTCCGATTTTCCAATCATAACCTAAAGGCTTAATAGCAGGCTCTATTACTTTTCCAAATACGCCAGCATAAGAGTTCTCCAATTTCTGAGAAGCAATCTTGTTGTCTAATTCAATACCAGAAAGTGTTGGGTTTTCTGCTTTTACTTTAATTTCTGCTTGTTCTATGGCATCTCCAGGTCCATAACTTGCTAAAACCCACAATACAATTGAAATGGCTACAATAATTTTACCTGCTTCAAATACGAATGCTTTAGTAGAATTTAATATCGTGATAGCAACGTGCGAAAATCTCGGTCCTTTATAAGAAGGTAATTCCATGATGAAATAACTTCTTTCTTGCACTTTTAGCAATAACTTCATAATCCAAGCTGAGAATAAAGCCATGAAGAAACCCAATAAATACAAGGCAAAAAGTGCTACTCCTTGTAAATTGAAAATGCCAAATAATGAGCTTTTTTCTGGAACAACCAAAGCAATCAACACCGTGTAAATCGGCAAACGTGCTGAACAAGACATCAAAGGCGTTACCATGATTGTAATCAATCGGTCTTTCCACGAACTGATACTTCTGGTACTCATAATGGCTGGTACGGCACAAGCGATACCAGAAATTAAAGGCACGACAGATTTTCCACTCAAACCAAATCGACGCATTAGTTTATCCATGATAAACATTACTCTCGACATATAACCTGTTTCTTCCAACATGGAAATAAACAAGAATAAAAAGGCAATTTGTGGTATAAAAATCAACACACCGCCAATGCCCGAAATCAATCCGTCGGTTAATAAATCGGTAAGTTTTGAATTAGGGAGTTCTGTTTTGAGGAATTCGTTTAATGAGGCTACACCACCGTCAATCAAATCCATTGGATAAGTTGCCCAAGTAAAAATTGCTTGGAAAACAATGAACAAAATGCCCAAGAAAATAAAATAACCCCAGAAACGATGTAAGAAAATTTTATCAAGTCTGTCGGTCCAAGTATTGATAGGTTCTTCTTCAACAGGCATTTCGTGTAAACAGTTATCCACAATTTCATTCAATTGTGCATACCTTGCCATGGTTTCTTTTGATTGCGCTTCTTGCGTTTTCCAGCCGTACTTTTCTTGAAGTACATCAAAACCTATTCTTTGTTGCGTATTGAATTGTCTTAAATTATCATGTTCCGAAAGCCAAAGTAAAGCATGGTAATCATCGGTATCGCCATATTTTTCTTTGATTTCTTCTACCAATTCTTTTGAATAAGACATTGGTAGCGAATCATTTGAATTATAGCCAGATTCTAAGGTTTTATTAACTGCCAAACGCAAACCGTTTAATCCGATTCCTTTTTTAGCATTGATTTCAGCAATTTCAACATTCAATTCACGAGATAATTTCACAGAATTAATCACAATTCCTTGCGATTCTGCTACGTCAATCATGTTTAGTGCTAAAACTGTTGGAATTCCTAAGTCACGTACTTGGCTGAAAAGTAGCAAATTACGCTTAAGGTTTGAAGCATCAGCAACAACAATGGCTAAATCTGGATAATCGGGATGTTTTGGATTGGCTAGGATGTTGATAACTACTTGTTCATCCATTGATTTTGGATAAATACTGTAGATGCCGGGTAAATCCAGAATTTCGGCTTCATCCCCAGTTTCTAATTTCCACTTACCAATTAGTTTGTCCATCGTTACCCCAGGAAAATTTCCAGTTTTCTGACGAAGTCCTGTTAGTGAGTTAAATAACGATGATTTCCCAGCGTTTGGATTCCCGATGAGAGCTATTTTTGGAGATTTTTTCAATTTTTTAAATTAATTAACGGCAATTTCTTGAGAGCATCCTTTGTTTAAAGAAGCTTTAAAATTAAGTAATTGAATAACATCAAATGTTGTTTTCACTTGTTAGATAATTTGTTTTCATCAAGAAAATACAAATATCATCAAATTGTACAATTACTTTTTAGGCAACTACAATCGTTGAGGCTTCGTTTAACCTCATAGAAAGTACATAGCCCGAAACTTTTACTGCAATAGGGTCGCCGAAAGGGGCGATGTGCGTCATAGTGACTTGGGTACCGGGTAGGCAACCCATTTCAAGTAATTTCAACGATAAACCTTGGTCTGTGAAATTTACGATAACTCCTCGTTCTCCTATTTTTAAATCTGCAATGGTTTTCATGGGCTTTGTTTTCATCAGTAAAAACTGAATAAATACTCAAATACTATAATCGGAATTGAACAGCTAATCTTTCCTCTTTAAAAATGGATTTATTTAGACTTATTCTAAAACAAATGCAAATTAACAAAGAGTTCCTTCATTAGAAACAATTAATGACTAAAATCATTTTGGAATGTCAAAATATTATTTTGTTTCATGACCAAGCGTTTTGTTTGTGTCGTAACTTTGCAAAAAAATACAGAAAGTAGGCATTTGCTTATTCCCGAGAATGTTTAAAGAGATTAAAGCTTTAATAGAAAAAGAAATTACGCTTGAACTAAGACAGAAATATGCGTTAAACGGCATGTTACTCTATATTGTTAGTACAGTGTATGTTTGTTATTTATCTTTTCGAATGAAAGCCAATCAAATTGATAAAATTACGTGGAATACGCTTTTTTGGATTATTTTATTATTCACTGCGATGAATGCCATTGCTAAAAGTTTTACACAAGAGCGTTACGGAAGGCTTTTGTATTATTATACTTTGGCGAGTCCTGTCGGAATTATTCTTTCAAAAATTGTTTATAATACACTTTTGATGTTAGTGCTGGCTTTGGCAGGTTTTGGAGTATATGCTGTAGTGATGGGAAATCCAGTAGGAGATATGCCTTTGTATTTAGCAAGTATTGTATTGGGTGCAGTTGGTTTTTCGAGTACTCTTACGATGATTGCTGGAATTGCTTCAAAAGCTGAAAATAGTGCTACTTTGATGGCAATCCTTAGCTTTCCAGTTATTCTACCAATGCTTTTGATGTTGTTGAAGATTTCTAAAAATGCTTTGGATGGACTAGATAGAGCCAGTAGCTTGGACGAAGTATTCATGCTCTTGGCAATAGATGCTATTGTACTTGTTTTGAGTGTGATTCTTTTTCCTTTTTTGTGGAGAAGTTAGAGGAGAAGCAAGAGACAAGACTGAAGATTTAAGACTTTAGGATTTTGGACTTTAGGATGAAAGACGCAAGATTCAAGACTTTAGGAGGGTAATAATAAAAAAGGAAAAATAGAAGAAGTAGGATAAAAATTAAGAAACAAACCTTAGAGAATTTAGAAAATAAAAAAATGTGATAATAAGTGAGGGTGTGTAAACTACTAATTACCAATCACTATTTACTAATCACTTGAATCTCAAATAATGAAACAAAACTGGTATAAAATCTTGGCCGTAGTGCTATTGGCTTATGTAGTAATTTGGGGTTTTCTGGGTAGAATACCGAGCCAACCAATACTTCATGAAACTGCTCGTAATCTTTATTTTCATGTACCGATGTGGTTTTCGATGTTCGCCATGCTAAGTGTTTCGGTATGGAATTCAATCCAATATCTTCGTAATCCACTCATTAGTTTTGATGACAAAGCTTCTGAATATGCCAATACGGGCATTGTTTTTGGCATTGTAGGTATTGCAACAGGAAGTGTTTGGGCAAGATATACTTGGGGTACTTGGTGGACTAATGATGTAAAACTAAATGGTGCAGCGATTGGCTTGTTGATTTATTTCGCTTACATTATTCTAAGAGGTTCTTTTACAGATGAACAGCAAAGGGCAAGGATTTCAGCGATTTATAACATCTTTGCGGTTGCCTTGTTGATACCATTATTGATTATTTTACCAAGAATGACCGATTCTCTTCATCCGGGAAATGGAGGAAATCCAGGTTTTAAACCAATGGATACTGAACATACGATGAGAATCGTGTTTTATCCTGCTTGTATCGGCTGGATTTGTTTAGCTTTCTGGATTACCAGCCTTCGTTTAAGAATTAGAAAATTGATAGCATTGAATCAAGATTAGAAATATGAAAAAGACACTTTCGTTAATCATTTGCTTACTTATTTCAGTAAGCCTTTTTGCACAAGATAATGCCGCTGGTGAACCAGAAATGGCTGATAAATTATTTGCTGACGGTAGAATTTATGTAGTAGTAGCAGTTGTTGCAACCATTTTCGCTGGAATCATCGTTTATTTAATAAATCTTGACAGTAAAATTTCTAAGTTAGAAAAACAAATAAGAAAATAGTGGGAAGCTGTGAGCTACGAGCTTTAAGCTTTCAGAAATGAGTAATTCGGAATGTTAGATTTTAGGAATATTAACGAATCACTAACTCACAATTCACTCAATCACTAATTATAAACAAATATGAAAAAGACGCATATCATCGGACTAATTGTGATTGCTATTGCTGTAGCAATCCTTGTTTCAACAGGTACAGAAGCAAGTACTTATGTTGATTTTTCTGTCGCTGAAAACATGGCAAAAACTGGCGACAACGACCAAGTACATGTAGTTGGTAAATTGAAAAAAGATGCAGCTGGAAATATTCAGGATTTAGTCTATAATCCAACACTTGATGCCAACCACTTAGAATTTATGCTAATTGATAACAATGGGCGTGAACAAAAAGTAGTTTATAACGCTCCGAAACCACAAGATATGGGCAGAGCAGAGCAAATGGTTATCATTGGTAACATGGATGGAAATGTTTTCAAATGCGAAAAAATCTTGCTTAAATGTCCTTCAAAATATCAAGATGGTAAAGTAGAGTTTAAAGAAGCAAAACCAGAAAAGCAGTCATAATCTTTATAATTTGTATAGGAAGCTATCCAATATTGTGATAGCTTTTTATTAACGATTTTGGGAAGAATATTTTGGGTTTAAAAATCCGAAATGCTAAATCTGAAATCCCCAATCCCTTTATGTTACATACAACCATCGGAAATATTGGTCACTTGTTTATTATTTTGTCGTTTGTGGCATCATTAATTTCAACATTTGGCTACTTCAAATCGGTACAAACTACTGATTTATTAGAACAAGCTTCTTGGAAACGTTTTTCTCGTTTCGCATTTTATATACACGGAGCCGCTGTTATCGGGATTATTGCCATTTTGTACACCATTATTTACAAGCATTATTTTGAATACCACTATGCTTGGTCTCACTCATCAAAAGCATTACCTGTTTATTACATTATTTCCTGTTTTTGGGAAGGGCAAGAAGGCAGTTTCTTACTTTGGATATTCTGGCATGCCGTTTTAGGAATTGTATTAATCAATACCAATAAACATTGGGAAGCACCAGTAATGGCTATTTTTGGCGCAGTACAAGTGTTTTTATGCTCAATGATTTTGGGAGTAGTATTACCAATAATTGATTTAAAAATTGGCTCATCACCATTTTTATTAATGCGTGAAGCCATGCCAGATTTGCCAGTTTGGGCAATGAAACCTGATTTCGTTCCTGAAGATGGAAATGGGTTGAATCCATTACTTCAAAACTATTGGATGGTTATTCACCCTCCAACCTTATTTTTAGGTTTTGCAACTACTCTAATTCCATTTGCTTATGCCATTGCTGGGCTTTGGAGAAAAGAATTTAGTTCATGGATTCGTCCAGCTTTGCCTTGGGCTTTAGTTTCGGCTTTAGTATTGGGTGTTGGTATTATTATGGGTGGTTATTGGGCTTATGAAACCTTAAACTTTGGTGGATATTGGAACTGGGATCCAGTTGAAAATGCTTCATTTGTACCTTGGTTAGTATTAGTGGCGGCAATTCACTGCATGATTATTTACAAAAATAACGAAGCAGCTTTGCGTACTTCATACATTTTAGTAATTGCTACTTTTGTATTGGTTCTTTACTCTACTTTCTTGAATAGAAGTGGAATTTTAGGAGAAGCGTCTGTACACTCTTTTACTGATTTAGGACTTTCTGGTCAATTATTGATTTACATGTTGTTTTTCTTGTTTGTGGCGATTGTCTTATTGGTAATTCGTTGGAAAGACATTCCTTCAGATGAAAAAGAAGTATCAACCTACAGTCGTGAATTCTGGATTTTTATGGGAGCAACTACCCTTTGCTTGTCGTCCTTCCAGATTATTGCGGCTACTTCACTGCCAGTTTATAATAAAATTGTTGAAGGATTAGGCTTTGTTTCAAAATTAGCGCCACCTGCCGATGCCCCAACTTATTATTCTAAATTTCAATTATGGTTTGGTGTTGGTATCGCCATTTTCTCTGGAATCGGACAATCATTTTGGTGGAGAAAAATCAAAAAAGAAACCCTTAGCAAACATTTATTAACACCACTTTTGTTAAGTTTAATTTTGACTTTCGTAGCGATTTTCTTCACAACAAAATCACAAGTAGGTGATTTCTTCAGTACGCCAACTTATATTACTTTGTTGTTTGCAGGAATCTTCTCAATCATCACGAACGGTACTATTTTACTAGATATTTTCAAAGGAAATTATAAATTATCAGGCGGAGCCGTTACGCACATTGGTGTGGCAATGATGCTTCTGGGCATTTTGTTTTCTTCGGGTTATTCAAAAGTAGTTTCAATCAATAATAGTGGTTTTGCGATTTCTGAAAAAGATGAAGCCTTTACCAAAGACAACGATAAAGAGAATAAAGAAAACGTAATTCTTTGGTTGAATACTCCATCTGAAATGAGTGATTACACACTTACTTACAAAGGAGTAAGAGTAGAAGGAAGAGAATTACCAGAGTTTCTTCATCCAAAACAAGTAGAATTGATTGAAAATGATTTCCACGCAGTAGCTTTGGAAGACATCGTTCAGCAAGGAAAAAAATATTATTCAGCAGGAGATACTTTACCTGTTTTTCCAGAAAATAAATTCTATGAAATTGATTTCAGAGATAAAGAAGGAAAAATAACGACACTTTTCCCTAGATTTCAGATTAATAAAAAAATGGGAAATGCGCCATCTCCAGCCTTAAAACATACCATTGGAGGTGACCTTTATACTTATGTGGCTTTAGCACCAAATTTGGAAGAAAAGGAGTGGAGTAAAACTGAAAACTTTACGGTTGCTTTGAAAGATACTTTCTTCTTGAACGACTATGTAGCTGTGTTAGACCAAGTAAAACGTGTTGATACTTACGAAGGCAAACCTTTAGGACCAAACGATGCCGCAGTTCAAGCTACGATAAAAGTAATGGGTAAAGATTTCAGACCTTACGAAGTAAATCCGATTTTTGTGATTAAAGAAGGTTTGGTAGCCATGCCAGCAATAGAAAATGATGAAATTGGCGTGAGAGCAAAGTTTACCAACATCGACCCTAAAACAGGTCAGTTTGGTTTTGCAATCAACACCACACAAAGAGATTTTATCATCTTGAAAGCCATTCAGAAGCCATTAATCAATTTACTTTGGTTAGGAACTTTGGTATTAATTGTTGGTTTTGTAATGGCAATCATCAGAAGATACAGGGAATTCAAATTGATGAGAGACAAAGGTTTTTAGTCAGTTTTGTTTGAATCAAGCGAAAGCAATTTTCCGAAATTCCGCTGTTTGAGCGCAGCGATTTTCGGAATTTCTTGATTTTCTTTTGCGACCGACGCTTCGGTTACTTTTCTTGTATCAAGACAAGAAAAGTAAGCAATGGCGAATGGGAATTATATATATTATTCGCTATCAAGTCTTATACTTTCCAACTTTGTCTCAAAAATTTTATGAGTAAAAAAGAAATACTTCTTCTATTTGCAGCCATTGGTTTTATCATCATGTGGATATTAGATTTGCGTGCAGGTTTACCAGCTGGGCTAGAACCCACCTTTTGGAATAAGATATTTTATCATTATTCATTCTTAATGTTTGCAATGGTTTGTTTGTTTTACTTCCAGTATTCTAAACAAATTCGTTTGAAAAAAGAAGAGGAAGAAGCTAAAAATAAACCAAGCGAAAAGCCAAAAGACGATAAACAAGCCCAAAGAAAGGCTTTATTGAAAGGGAAAAAATAAGTGATTTTAAAGATTTCTTTCTATATTTGAGAAAGAAACAACAATTTTGTTAGGTAAATCTCTAAGCTCCTAACCCAAAATATGGACTCCCAACAAGCACTAAGTATAATAATCGCCATTATCGCCTCGGCATTTTTTTCAGGTGTAGAAATGGCTTTTGTATCTGCCAATAAACTTTATTTTGAACTCCAAGCCAAACAAGGAGTAATTACAGGGCAGATTATCTCTAACTATCTAAAAAATCCTTCAAAATTTATCGGGACGATGCTCATCGGAAATACACTTTCCTTAGTAGCCTACGGTATTTTTATGGAAGGATATTTACATCATGAGATAGAGGCATACTTGCCAATTTCCGGGATTGCTGCGGGTTTAATTGCATCTTTTATTGGTACTGTTATCATTTTAGCGACATCTGAATTTACGCCTAAAAGCATTTTTTTATTAAATCCTGATGGATTTTTAGAAGTATTGGCAATTCCAATTCTTATCGTTTATACATTGATGTATCCATTGGTTTGGGCAATTGTTGGTTTGTCTAAATGGTTTATTAACAATATTTTACGCTTAGAATATTCGGAAGAAAGACCCGCTTTTGGCTTGACAGATTTGAACAATTATCTTCAAAATCTGAACCGCAAAACATCCACAGAAGAAGAAGCAGAAGTAGATACTAAAATCTTCAATAATGCACTTGAATTCAAACAAGTACGTGTACGTGATTGTATGATTCCAAGAACAGATATTGTGGGGGTGGATATTGAAGACGGTATTGAAGAATTGAAAAAAGTATTTGTAGAAAGCGGGCATTCAAGAGTATTGATTTATAAAGAAACAATGGAGGACGTCTTGGGATATTGCCATTCTTTAGCTTTATTCAAAAAACCAAAAGAGATTCAGGGCATTTTAACGCCTATTCCAATTGTGCCTGAAGCGATGCCTGCGAAAGATTTATTATTCCGTTTTTCTAAAGAACATAAATCGCTCGCTTTAGTGGTTGACGAGTTTGGAAGTACCGCTGGTTTAGTAAGTATGGAAGATGTAATGGAGCAGATTTTTGGTGAAATTGAGGATGAATATGATGATAATGAAAATCTTACCGAAAAACGACTTGAAGATAAAACCTATTTACTTTCTGCAAGATTAGAAATTGATTATTTGAATGATAAATACGATTGGAACCTTCCAGAAGGGGATTATGATACTTTAGGAGGTATGATAATCAGTATTAATGAGGATATTCCAGAAATTAACGAAACCATTATTTTTCATCCGTTCAATTTCCAAATTATTGAAATGACGGATGCTCGAATTGATATTGTAAAATTGATGATAATTGGCGACATCGAAAAGAAATCAGAATCTTACACGATGAAACACTAGGCTGATTATTTTACAGAATCACGTTGATTAAAGTCTGGCTTTTCATTTCTGTTTCATACCATTCTTTTACAGGATTTGAATCAGCAGTAATGCCACAACCTGCAAAAAAAGTAGCGTGATTACCTTGAATTTTTACCGTTCTTAGGTTGACAAATAAATGACTTTCTTCTTGGATATTTATTGGACCCAGAAATCCACTGTAAAATTCTCGATTGTGTAATTCAGTTTCAGCAATTAAACGCAAAGCAGTATCTTTTGGCATTCCACAAACAGCTGAAGTTGGATGCAGTAATTCAAGCATTACTGTGCCTAATTGAGGGAAATTAAGCGCTTTTGTATCTACTTTAAAGTCGGTTCTCAAGTGCATCAGATTGCCCGCTTGCACTGTTTTTGGCCCACTTTCGCAGTATTCTCTCAAACGAATTTTCTTAAAACATTCAATCACGTACCTGCTCACAAAAGCTTGTTCTTCAATTTCTTTATGCGACCAACGAATACTGATTGGCGAAAGCATTTCGCCATTATCGCCAACAGCAGATTGAGTACCAGCTAAAGACATCGTTTTGAAAATACCTTGTGCATCTACACTGACCAATGTTTCTGGCGTTGCTCCAAGCCAAATCGCTTCAAATTCTGGTAAATAGACTAAAGAAACAAAGGCATTTGGATAAGCCTTACATAGTTTCTGGAAAGCATCAATTATTTCAAAACTTTCGGGCAAAGTAACGTTTTTAGTCCTCGATAAAACTACTTTTTGCATTTCACCATTTTCAATGGCGATAATGGCTTTTGAAACCATTTCTGCAAAAATCATTTCATTGTATAAGCCACCGTCCCATTTTTCTAAGGTACTTTCTGAAATGTGAACCTGTTGTTTTTTGATTTTTTTTTCGGACGATGAATTTACTTCGTTTTCGTCCTCTTCCGAATAATCTAAATATTTTCGTTCAAAAACTTCTGCTTCAAGTGCTTTTCCTTTGAGATTATCTTCAATTTCATGATTATTCGTATCAAATCGATAATATAAATCACCTCTTAGAAAGAGTGATTCTCCCTGAAAAGGACTCATCACAAAGCCCGCAGGTAATTCATCTAAATCAATTTTTGTACGTTGAGTACTTCCAGAAAGATCAATGATTAATTGTTTCTCAGTAGATTGTGGCAACTGCCAAAGTGCCAAAGGAAAACCCTCTGCAAAAGCAATTTGTGAGAGTCTTTCTAATTTATGTGTTTGTTGTGAAATATGAAATTCCGAAGTCGGGGTCATATCCTGAAGTGTTTTAGTAATTTATAAAGAACTATAAAATTAACATCTTGTGTATAAATGCGGTTTCAGAAAATTCAAAATTTTCCTAATATTTTATAAGTCTTTGAGTGTTAAAAGTTTAAGTTGTTGAAAATTTTAACACTCATTATCTTTTCTCAATAATAGCGGTGGTTAATCTGCTAGCGCAAACTAAATCGCCTTTATCATCGCTAATTTTAATATCCCAAACGTGCACAGTTCTTCCAATTTTTAAGGGATAACATTTGGCATAAACAAAGCCACCACGAGCTGATCTTAAGTGATTTGCATTGATTTCAATGCCAACAGCAGCTTGTTTTTCAGGGTTTTCTAACATCATCCAAGAAGCGATACTTCCCAAAGATTCTGCTAATACTACTGATGCTCCGCCATGAAGTAAACCCATTGGTTGTTTAGTGCGTTCATCTACAGGCATTTTGGCAGCAATATAAGTATCGGTTATTTCTGTGAATTCAATTCCTAAAAATCCAACCATATTGCCTTTACTTCTTTCATTAAGTTCTTCGAGTGTATAGGATGTTTTTATCATGTCGATGATTTGAATTATGCTCAAAAACTGTATTTTTGCGGGAAATTAGTCAAACTAAATGAGTTTTTTATTGATTAACTTTACATAATTTGTAAAAAGGCAACAAACCCATTAAAAAGATTGTCATAAAATATAATCCTTCAAATCAATGTCCAACGAGCAATCACAAACTCCCAAAATAAAGACCGTTTATTTAATCCGCCATGGAGAAACAGATTTCAACCGTCAAGGTATTGTTCAAGGCAGTGGCGTTGATTCTGAATTGAATGAATTAGGACATGCTCAGGCAGAAGCATTTTTTCAAAAATATCACCATATTGATTTTGATAAAGTATATACTTCTGCATTACAGAGGACACACCAATCGGTAAAGAAGTTTCTTGAAAAAGGACTTCCTTGGGAACAACACGAAGGACTAAACGAAATCAGTTGGGGTGTACGTGAAGGAAGAGTACCTAATGACGTTGATAACGAGTATTATAAAATACTTATTGATAGTTGGATTAATGGTAAGGTAGATATGCCTTCAGAAGGCGGAGAAAGCCCATTAGATGTAATTACTCGCCAAAAGCCTGTGATTGATTTGATTTTATCTCGCCCAGATGAAGAAACAATTTTGGTAGCCATGCACGGAAGAGCCATCAGAATCATTTTAACATTATTGTTAGAACGTGAATTACAAGAAATGGATACTTTTGAACACGCCAACCTTTGTTTGTATAAACTTATTTATGATTATGAACAAGGCAAGTTTTTTGTAGAATTAGAAAACGATCTTTCACACCTCGACGACCTTATCGTCGAATAATCATATTCAAGGGAAATATGTGAAAATACTTCTTTCATATTTCCCTCAATTCTTCATTTCCTCTTTTATCCGTTTATCAAGCCCACTTTCCGTTTACTGAATAATTCCATCGCTTTTTAGTACATTGCCTTAATTTGTTGTAAAAAGGTAGAAGAAACGGGGGTAAATAGAGATTTACATTTCATTTTAGAAGTGTAGTAGAAAAGATTAATATGTCTAGAGCTAAGTTATATTGGATTTTACAAGTATTCGGCTGGTCGGCGTGGTTGGCCAACGAAGCTTTGATTTATTCGAATGATTTTGGTTGGTCTTTAGATTGGTTTGTTGCAGCACTTTTGAATGTTGTTGTTGCCATTGTAATTACTCATAATTTCAGAAAAATCATCAAAAAGTACGGTTGGGTAGAATTGCCAATCGACAGAGTAATTCCCCGAATATTGGTTGCAGTAGGTTTTATGTCAGTTTTTATGGCATTTGTCAATATTCCATTAGATTCTTACTTGCTACGAGAAGAAGAAGAAAGAGACCTCTGGTCATTCTTTTTTGTAATGCAGTTTATTTTTAGCTGGGCAAAACCATTGATGATTTGGACACTATTTTATTATGCTTCCCATTATTTCGAAAGAAAATCTGAAGTAGAAGTAGATAAAATTCGATTAGAATCATCAGTCAAAGAAACAGAATCAAAAGTATTGAGAGCGCAAATGAATCCACATTTTATGTTCAATGCTTTGAATAGTATTCGTGCTTTGATTTTGGAAGAACCTGATAAAGCCCAAAAAGCAGTCACGCAATTATCTAATATTCTAAGAAGTTCTTTGCTGGCAGATAGAAGAAAAACGGTTTCACTTTCTGAAGAATTAAGAACGGTTGAAGATTATTTAGCACTAGAAAAAATCCGTTACGAAGAGCGTCTGCAAATCAGAAAAAATATTTATCCAGATACAATGCACGTACAAGTACCGCCAATGTTATTACAAACTCTGGTGGAAAATGCCATAAAACATGGAGTGTCGAAACCTGTGAAAGGTGGTTTTGTGAGTTTAGAAGCAAAATTGGTAGGAAAGAATTTATTAATCATTATCAGTAATACAGGAGTTTTAGAAACGACAGATTCGGGAGGTTTCGGACTAGAAAATACAGCGCATCGTTTAGAATTACTTTTTGGTCCAGAATCTAAATTCAGAATTTATCAAGCATCCAAAGATGTTGTTACGGCTGAAATTACGATACCAATTCCGTCTGCTGAACCCGAAAAAGATACACCTTTTTCAAAAATTACTAATATTGTAAAACCTAAAGTGACAATCTAAAAAGATGATTAGAAGAGAAGCTAATCAGAAACCATAAATTTTAATATGAAGGCTATCATTGTTGATGACGAACGTTTGGCAAGAAACGAATTAAAACGCTTGCTAGAGAATTTTCCTAAAATAAACATCGTTGGAGAAGCTGCCAATGCAGATGAGGCGGTTGTGATGATTGACGAGCTACATCCTGATTTGTTATTTTTGGATATTCAAATGCCAGGCAAAACAGGTTTTGATTTACTAAGTGACTTGGAAGGTTATGTGCCAGAAGTAATTTTTACAACTGCTTACGACGAATACGCTATCAAAGCCTTTGAATTTAATGCTTTAGATTATTTGCTTAAACCAATTGAATTACACAGATTAAGTGAAGCTATTCAAAAAGTAGAAGAGGAATTTGAT
The DNA here is from genome assembly GCF_040543805.1 of Arcicella rosea. Lineage (NCBI taxonomy): Bacteria > Pseudomonadati > Bacteroidota > Cytophagia > Cytophagales > Flectobacillaceae > Arcicella > Arcicella rosea. The sequence continues at coordinate 208,396 of NZ_JBEUMS010000001.1, read as the reverse complement.
CGCCAAAAACAGCTTACTGAAACAGTAAAAGATAGCACGGTTGTTTTGACAGAAAATGACCAAGTTTTTGTGAAAGATGGTGAAAAATGTTGGTTTGTACGCTTAGGAAATGTGCGTTTGTTTGAATCGATGGGGAATTATGTTAGGCTTTATTTTGATGATCAAAAACCACTAGTTTTAAAATCTTTAAATGCTTTAGAAGATAGACTTGACCCAAAAACCTTTTTCAGAGCCAACCGAAAGCATATTATTAACCTTAAATATATCCAGAAAATCGAGCCTTGGTTTTCAGGTGGTTTACAAGTAACCTTGCGAGAAAGTGGAGATAAAATTGAAATTTCTCGTCGTCAAGCAATCAGATTTAAAGAATTATTAAGTTTATAAACATTGCAAGATGGTTGTTAGTTAAAATCAAAACTAATGACCATTTTTTCTTTTATATGAAAAAGCCAAGTATTGATGAACTCCATAATCCAAATCATTTTTCACTCGTAGAGTCGTTCAAGATTGATGAAATGATGGCGTTTTTAATGAAAGAATTAGGAGCCAACTCAACTAAACTCAAAACAGGCAATAAAGTTATGAGAATTGTTCTGATAGGAATGATTGGAGCTGTTCTTGGGTATTTTATTGGAAAACAAATTGGGAAGTTTAAACTTGACCCTTGGCAAGTTTTAGAAGCCTTTGGGCTATTGATTTTTGTTTTATTGCCCATTCATGAAGGCATTCATGGATTAGTATTTAAAGTACTTGGAGCAGAAAAAGTAGGTTTTGGGTGGACGCCCAAAACATTGATGGTTTATGCCTATGCTCAGAAATTTGTGATGAGTTTAAAAGAAAATGCTATTGTTGCAGTGATGCCTTTTCTAGTGATTACTTTGGCTTTGTTAATTGCTTTTTTTGCTTTGCCTGAATATAAAACACTTATAGTTTCTACTTTTGTTTTACATACTTATGGCTGTTTAGGAGACTTTATTTTGATAAATTATTACTTCAAATATCGTCATAAACAAATGTTTACTTATGACGATATTGATGAAGCAGGAATGACTTATTTTTTTGAGAAAGATTGATTTAACCTCTAAGGTTCGCTAGTTTTTGTTCTTCGATAATGGTGATTTCGCTTCCACTTACTTCAATCAATTTATCTGACTTAAAATCACTTAAAGTTCTGATAAGTGATTCTGTCGCAGTACCTACTACAGACGCTAAATCATCTCTTGAAATTCTAATTGAAAATTTGTCTTGCTTTTCGGTTTTGTATTTTTTTGATAACATCACCAAAGCGTCAGCAGTACGTTTTCTTAAAGAATTATAAGCCATTTGTGTCAACTGCTTTTCTTTTTCCTGAATATCATTAGCCAACATTTTGATGAATTTATTCGCTACAGATTGATTCCTAGTAATTAACTCTAAAAAATCGTTCTTAGGAATTCCGATTACTTCACAGTCTTCAAGTGCTTCTGCCGATTCTTGATATTCAGTTGATTCAATAATAGCAATATGCCCAAAAAAATCTCCAGAATTATATAAACCTGTTACAAATTCCTTTCCGTCTCGGTTTGATTGATACGTTTTAATTTTCCCAGATTTTAGGAAGTAAAACTTAATCGGTTCGTCACCTTCAGTGTAAATCAATTGTTTTTTCTTAATTGCTGATACTTTTCTATCTTTAGAAAGCGAGTTGATATCAACATATTCACGGGCTTGTTGATAAAGTTCTTCTAATTCTAATTCCGTATTTTTAAATGATTTAGAAAGGTTATCAATCTTTTTCAATCTACTTTCAATGGCATTCAAAAGTTCGATTTCTTGAAAAGGCTTCGTTAAGTAATCGTCAGCGCCCATTTCCATCCCTTTTCGATGGTCTGAACGTTCAGCTTTTGCCGTTAAGAAAATAAATGGAATGTTTTGTAATTCTGGGTTTTGGCTAAAAATATGCAATACTCCATATCCATCCAAAATTGGCATCATAATGTCGCAAATCACTAAGTCGGGTTTTACTTTTTGGGCAAGTTCAACCCCAACTTTTCCATTTTCGGCAGTCAGAACATTGTAACTTGCAAGTTCTAAAATTTCAGCGGTTGTTTCTCTGATATCGTCACTGTCTTCTATAAGGAGTATTGTTTTCATTTGCGAGTATTTAAGGGTGTTTCTTGTTAATTAAAATTCCAGAAAGATTTCTGCCAAAAATAAAAAGATTAATTATATTTTGAGATATTGGTTACTTTAAAAATCACAGAGCAAATTTAATACTGAAAGTTGTACCACGATTTAAGGTACTTTCAACAAATACTTTTCCATTCAATAGTTCAGCGTAGCGAGCTACTATGTGTAAGCCCAAGCCTGTTCCTTGAATATTGGTAACATTGGCACCTCTGAAAAAACGGTCAAATAAATGTTTTTGGTCATCTTCTGAAATACCTACACCTTGGTCGGAAACCTTCAAGATAAGCATATTGTCGAGTTTTTCAGTAGAAATATTGATGACGGAATTCTCATTTGAGAACTTGATAGCATTTGAGCCTAAATTGATAATGATTTTTCGGAATAAAGATTTGTCTAAACAAACGATGGTTTCTCCAAAATGTTGATATGCTATTTGTTGATTTTTCTTGAGCATATTCTTGAGGTCGTTGGTACTTTCCTCTACTAATTTTGGTAATTCGAAATTTGCCAATTTAGCATTTACTTTTCCTTCTTCAAGTTTGCCAACAGAAAGGAACTCTTCCAGTATATCTGTTAAATTTCCAACGGCATTCATTATTCGTTGGGTATGGCGTTCTCTTTTTTCTTGGTCTTCAGATTTTGTATATTTCTCAATCAAGGAAGCCGCCGAAAGTATAGCCGTAAGAGGAGTTCTGAATTCATGAGAAGCCATGGCAACAAACCTAGATTTAAGCTCGCCTAAGTCCTTTTCTTTATTCAGTGCAACTTCGAGTTCTTTTTTAGATTGCTCCAGATTTTTAAGTGTTTCTACCAAAGCATTTGTTCTATTTACTACTTCTTTTTCAAGACTATTATTGAGTTTTTGAATCTCAGTAGTTTTGATTAATAAATCGGTTTCAGCTTTTTTCTTGAAAGTGGCATCATTGATAAAAGAAATATAGTAAGGTTTATCACCAGATTTAAAATGACTCAAGCTGATTTCTACAGGAAAAAGCGTACCATCTTTTTTACGAGCTTTTAAATCAAGACCAATCCCCATAGGTCTTGATTGCGGTTTATTGGTATAATTTGTATAGGTTTCACGGTGTTTTTCTCTGATATTTTGTGGAATCAGTACTTCCAATTGTTTACCTTCCAATTCTCCTTGTTCGTAGCCAAACATAACATTGGCAAAGCGATTAGATAAAATGATTACTCCTTCACGGTCAACCATAATTAATCCAATGGCAGAGTGCATAAACAATGCTTCAAAGCGATTATTATCATCCTTTAATTGTTGTTCCGCCTTTTTTTGGTATGAAATATCGTTAATACGCACCAAGTAATACTGAGTATCCTCACTTTCGAACATAGAGATTTGTAAAGTTCCCCAGAACTCAAGATGATTACTTGTTTCAAAAAGTGTATCTTCTATCCAAGTTTGATTCTCCTTTAAATGCTGATAGATTTTACTTTGGGTTTCAAGATTGAGTTTATCTTTTCTGAAACCACGTGGGTATTTAGCCGTAAAATCATCTAAATCAGTAGTTTCTAACATACTTAGCCCCACTTTGTTAATAAAAACATAACGATGAGTAGATATGTTATAGATACCCATAAAAGCTGGAGTATCTTCTAAAATAGTTTTTAAAAGTATAGTATTGATAGGGAAGTCCATAGTAATATTTTTTTGATAAATAAAGGTACAAATTTGCTTGATGCTAAGAAAATAAACTTGAGATATGTCAGCTTAATATATGATTTTTATACTAGGCAGTCCATGAAAAATAGGAGAAATTTATAGTATAAAATTTAATAATTAAGAAAACAAACTATGGAGAAGGTAGAAAATAATGTTTATGATACTCAGGTATTTAAATATGGCGTGTATCATAAAGAGAACGTAAAATGGTTACAAAATCTAACTTTTTATCGTGAGGAATTATCATATTTTGATACATTGATTGAGGACGTAAAAGCTAAGAATACCATATTAGAAGTATTGAATCAGGTTTTTGTCTTTGAAAACCGACTACAAAGTCTTCATAGAGAATCAGACGAATTATTACAGGTGATTAATCAAGAACAATGGGGTTTTGTAGATGATGCTTTGGGTAAAGAGTTTTTATTAGGAGAAGAAATATGTACTCAACATTTTTCACTGCGTGATCGTTATCAAGTTTTCGAAAATGAATTTATTCGTACAAAACACGATTTTTATAAATGTTTATCAAAAATACTTTAATCTTAGAATGTTATGAAATTTGATGTATGTCACCACGAAAACATGCAATGGATAGATTCATTGGCATTTTATGCTGATGAGTTGAAGTACTTCCAAAAGTTGATTGAAGAAGTAAAAAATAAAAATACTGATGAAGAATTGTTGCTGGAAGTAAATACCTTCAACCAAGAGTTTAGTAATGCAAAAGAAGTAATTGAAAATTTACTAATTGGTATTAAAACTCAGGAAGAACGTTTTGCAGATTATGCTCAAGCCCAAAGTTTTTTATTTGATGAGCAAATGGAATTAATTCACGAACGACAAAGGTCAGCTTTCGAAACGCTTGAAAAAGACTTTATCTTACATAAACATCAGTTTTATCGTTTATTGGGTAAAATACTTTGATTCGTTAACTATTTTTTAGTTTTGTAGAGAAGGAGTTAGTACTTGTACTAGCTCTTTTTTTGTTGAATAGCATTAAACGTATAAATATAAAAATAGCATATTTTATATACGTTTTACTTGTTAAGTGATTAAATTCAACCTAAATTTATCAATCTTACATTTTCCATTTCCAATAAGTAAACTTCTTCGAAGCACCTTAGATTTATAATTGATGTATTATTACTTGTTTTCATATTTTTACTAAAACTATCATATCAGAATTTTAACTTTTAAATAATTTGACTAGACGCTTTATGAAAAAACTCTTTTACTTTCTAATTGCATTTGGTATTACTAGCCAAGTAGTAGCACAATCCATTCCCTCATCACAAGAACCGCCAATTTTAACTGAATATCAGTATGGAAGAAACTCTATTAGTATCCAATTTGGAACAATGGGTTTTGGTGGAGAAGTAGCTCAAGCATTAAAACTAGACAATTCCTTGAACCTTAGAATTGGTGTTAGTTATTTTGATGTCAGTATGTTTGTTACCCCGCCCATTACAATTTCGCTTGGCGATGATGCTTCCGATATTGATGTTACTCCAAAAGTTAAATCAATATTGATAGATGCTTTTGTGGATTATCATCCATTTAAAAACAAGTCTTTCAAATTAGTTGGAGGCTTGGCTTATGGAACAGGAGATTCTGAAGTAATGGCAGAACCCACAATTAAAACAGGTACTTTTAAATTTGCATCAGACTTTCAAATGGATGCTGAAGATTTCGGAAAAGCGAATCTTAAAGTATCTGGAAATGCTATTCGCCCATACGTAGGTTTTGGCTTTGGTAGAGCGATTCCTAAAAGACGTGTAGGTTTTGGCTTTGAGTTAGGGACTTATTATTCTGGTTCGCCTAAATTAACGTTAGACCGTTCTGGAGTTGTAGAGACACTTATTACTGATGCCAATATTCTCAGTATTCAGAATAATGTCAAAAACTATTCATTTATTCCAAAATTATCTTTTTCGATTAGAGTTAAAATCTAATTTATAAAAGGTAATTACGGTCTAAAATCTTTAATTCTAAGATTGATGAATGATGCGTGGCAATTCCTTAAAAAGAAATCACACAATCATTTGTTGAAATTTAACTTAAAACGATATTTCAGAAGATGAAAAAATATATTAATTACGCAATTTTAATTTTTGCTGCCATTACAATAAGTTATTCCTGCACGCCACCTTTAGAGGGTGTTCAGTTTAAATTTCCAGATGCTGTTACTGGTTCAAGTATTATTGTGCAGTACTCTCAAGCAAATGATAATGTAGGAGAAGTGCCAAGTACAATGAATGTACGTATTGGTGGAAAAGATTCTTCAAAAGTGGTTGATAGCTTTAACAAAAAAGTTTATAAACCCAAAAATGGTATCATGATTTTAGCGTTAAAACCAGGCACAGTTGCAAGCGCTGCTTCACCGATTAAATTTTCAATCATTACAGAAAGTGAAGGTTATTTGAAGGAAATTACTCCTATTGAGATAACCAGTAATGATGAACAAAAAGTTATCATTAAAGTCACTAAAATTGCCACACCGCCCGAAGGTACAACCGTGATTCAAAAAGCCGAAGATGCTGATAATACCGGAAAAACCACAAAAGCTATCCAAATAACTACACCAGCTTTAGCTGGAAGCAGTCATAATGCTACATTGAGTATCAATGCTGGAATTACAATAAAAGATGCTGTTGGAAGCCCTGTAGCTGGGAAATTGAATGTTGTATTAGTACAAGTTGACCCTAAAAAATCAAGTGTAATTGTAAATAAGCAACAAGCTGGAATGAAAGTTGTTGACAAGAACGATAACGCTATTCCTAATTTCAGTATCAATCCAATTTCAGCGGTGAGTGCGGAAATTTCAAACGAAAGTAGCCAGAAAGTAAAAACTTTTTCTGCACCGATTGAAATTAAATTTCAGTTTGGAGTAGGTACTAAAAATTCGGCAGGACAAGATATTAAAGAAGGAGATGTTTTAAGTTTTGCAAGTTACGATGAAGATGCTAAAACCTTAAAATATGAAGGTACAAGTACTGTTAAGAAAAATGGAAATGTGTTGGAATTTGTAGCCTCAGTAAATCATTTAACAGAATTTTACTGTGGTGATTTATTATCAGAATGCTCAAATCTTAAATTAAATGTTTTAAGTGATCCTCTTTATGTTGGAGAAACAATACATACAACTGTGGTAGATAATAGCGGAAGAGTATTATTTAATGAATCTCATGGATTAGGTACAACATTAAATTGTAAACTTTTTGTGCAAGGTCAAATAGGAGGGAATGCGCCAACTTCATCTAACATTACTGTAACGACAAAAAGTATTACAGGAAAAACACTTTTTACCAAAACACTTAATATAAGCTGTGCTAATGTAAATGCAGTAACAAATGTTGATGTTGCGTTGATAAGTCCAATCAACTACGTTAAGATAACAATTAATCCTAAATGCGATAATGGTTTTGCCTTTAAGATTGGAGACGTTCAGGCTGCTGCAGACTTAAAAGATGGAAAAGGATATACAAGTATTGGTGTATTAAAAGCAACTGCTGATAATAAATTGGTTGCTCAGAGTACACTTTTAAATAGAGGAGAAAAATATAACTTTATGTTCAATCTTGGTGGAATTTGGTATTATCAGAACGATTTGTGGATTGATAATTCAGCAGAATTGAATTCTAATTTTAGTTTACCTTCGTTTTTATGTAAATAAGGTTAATCAATACAAACAAAAAGGCTTCCGAATTCGGAAGCCTTTTTCATGAATATTCACCCTAAAACTAATGTAATAATTCTTCTAGTCCTGCTACTTTTCCTATTTTTGAATTGCATTCTTTATAGTATTCGTTTTCCCAATCACTTAAATTTTCGATGGTTTTATCTGCAATATTTGTTAAAGCTTCATTGGTTAAAAAGGCTTGATGCCCTGTTATTAACACATTTTTATGTGCTAATAAAGCCAAAAGCAATTCGTCTTTTTTCTCTTTACTTTCGTGATTTTTAAAGAAAATACCTCTTTCTTTTTCGTAAACATCCAAGCCTAAGTAGGCTATTTTTCCAGTCTTTAAAGCTTCAAGTACTTCTTTGGTATTAATAATTCCTCCACGACTAGTATTTATCAACATTACGCCATCTTTCATTTTAGCGATACTCTCTTGATTGATTAAATACTTTGTTTGAGGGGTAAAAGGTAAATGTAAAGTAATAATATCTGCCTCTGCATAAAGTGTATCTAGCGAAACATACGCAAAATGCTGTGTCAAAGCTTTCGTATAGTCATGTTTTATATCATAAACTAATACTTTACAACCAAAACCATTTAAAATTTTGGCTACAATCGAACCGATTTCACCTAGTCCAATAATCCCAACCGTTTTTTTATTCAAATCAAAACCAATGAGTGGAGCTAAGTCGAATTGATATTGATGGGCATTTTCGTTTGCTAGAATTAATTTTCTGTTCAATGCCAACATCATTCCAATGGTATGTTCGGCTATTGAATATGGCGAGTATGAAGGTACATTGCCAACTTTAATATCCATTTGTTTGGCTGCAATAAGGTCGATATGGTCTGTTCCTACCGAGCGTGTCGCAATATATCTCACACCTGATTCTCGCAGTAATTGTAAAACTTCTGCGGAGGCATCATCATTAGTAAAAACAGAAACTGCATCATAACCAGCAGATAAAATGGCGGTTTCAGCTGCTAAACTTTGATTACTAAAATTAATTTCGTGTTTATCCTGATTGGCATCAATGAGGTATTGTTTTTCAAATTCCTTAACACTATAAAAAAAAGTCTTCATTTGAGTTAGATTTAGGTGAATTAGACGATTAAGACAAAAATATTTGTTGTCTTAACTTTAGTCTTTGGATAAAGCGAAAATGATTTATCCGTTTTCTTGTGTCAAAATTACTTTCTCCTCTAGCGCTAAACTATGATATTTGTTAGTGCAATTATTGATTGAATACAGTGATTTTAATTGATAAATTCCCAAGCACTTTGGTAAGCATTTAGATTTTCGGCATATTCTATAAAATCTGCATAGAACGGAAATTGTGCGAGTGTTGCGCTATCGCCAACGATGACTAATTTTTTTCTAGCACGAGTCATCGCAACGTTCATTCTTCGGATGTCAGATAAAAAACCGATTGCTCCTTCTGCATTACTTCTGGTCATGCTGATATATACGATGTCTCGTTCTTGTCCTTGAAAACTGTCAATCGTATTCACCGAAATTTTATCTGTGAATATTTGCAATGCAGGCGTATGTACTAATTGTTCTTTCAATAAATTAATTTGCTGTTTATAAGGCGAAATAATGGCAACTGTCGGAAAGTTCTCAGGTTTATATTCCAGAGCCAATTCGTCACTAAATAAGCTAAGGTGTTTCATTAAAAGTGCGGCTTCTTCTGGATTTGTTGAGCTAGTTCCTTCAATTTTTTCTTCAAAACCACAGCCAGCAGTATCAATAAACAACAAAGGTGTACTATCACTTTTTAAAGTATGATTGGCAACCGAGCGATGCGCTTTGAGTTTATTATGATAAAATACTTGTGAAGAATAACCCATAATTTGCTCGTGCATACGATACTGTTCTGCCAATAAAGTAACAGCTTCTGGATGTAAAGCGATACATTTTTCGAATAAAGTAACCTCCAAACCATTTTTAGCAGCATCGCTAGATTTAATTGTTGGCGATAACTGACAATGGTCGCCAGCCAAGACTAATTTGGAAGCTTTCAGGATTGGAATCCAACAAGCAGGTTCTAAAGCTTGTCCGGCTTCGTCGATAATGACGGTATCAAATTTTAGATTTCTAACCGTATAGTGCGTTGCGCCTACAAGAGTAGCCGTAACTACTTGTGCTTTTGCCACTAAATCATCAATGATGTACTGTTCGGTATTGCCGACTTCCTTCATGATTTTATGGGCTTCCTCAAAAAGTAATTTACGTTGGTCACGTTCAGATTTTCCGAAACTACGCTTATACTTATGCGCCATATTTTTGTATTCCTGTGCCTGTTTTTTTAGTTTTTTAGCATCACGAATCATAGAATGGTCAGCCATTTTATAATCTAAAGTAAGGGCTAATTGTTTTTCATTTACTCTGGCTGGATTTCCAACACGCAATACATTTAAACCTTCTTCGTGCAGTTTTTCACTCAATAAATCTACAGCAGTATTACTTGGAGCAACCACTAAAATTTTCTGATTATCTTTTTGAATCAATGCTTTTATCGCTTGAATCAAAGTCGTCGTTTTTCCAGTGCCTGGAGGGCCATGAACGATGGCTAGTTCGTTGGCAGATAATATTTTATTGACTGCTTCATTTTGCCAAGTGTTCAAACGAGGAATTGAAACGCTTGGTAAGTTCTCTTGAAAAGTAGGTGTTTTTTCGCCAATTAATACTTGAACTAAATTACTTTCGGATTTTTCAGCCAATGTATCAGCTTGTTTAATAGCCGACTGCATTTCATCAAAACTATTGTCGTCAAACAACACATCAATTCCTAATTTCCCATCACGACTCCACTCTGGTAATTCGTCCGTTTTCAAAGTAATTTTTAAACGATTGCCATTTTGATGTGCAATTGTTCCTTCAATTCTATCATTTTGTGGGTCGTGATTACTGAAAAGTACAGCAGGCATTCCAAATCTGAATTGATGAGGAAGGTCTTGATGAGTAGTGCGTTCGATTTCAACCGAGAGATAATCTCCACGACCAATTTCTGAGCCTCTAATCGCAATAGGATACCAAGTAAGTCCGTTCGCTCGGCGTTCGCTCACGGATGATTTTTCAGTAAGTTGGATGTACTGATTCAGACTTTCATCTCTTTCAGTTTTTAGTAAGTTGAGTAGTTTTTTGAAATAATCCATACACAAAGGTAATGGATTATTCACTTTTCAGAGAAATGACTTATTCAGAAGCTTAAGCAAATTTCTGTTTATGAAGTTTTCGGGCGTAAAAGTAGGGAAGAGCTAGTAATGAAATAAAGTAAAGAATGATGGAGAAATAATTGAAAAGTTCGGGTAAAGTTAATACAAGTATAATTGTTATTAATGCCCCATAAACCTGAATTTTTCCTAAAAATCTTTTTGCTTTTTTGTTTATTTCTTCGTCATCAAAGTAAACACTGATTGTTTCTTGGTTGACTTCAATATTTGCACGGTAGTTCCCTACAATCATCATCCAAATCAAATACATTACACAAGTAATTTTTGGGTCTGAGATAATATCTTTTACATATAAAACCAATATCGCAAAAGAACTAATAGCCATAAAAAGCACAATCAAGATTTCCAGCAATATAGATTTGAGTTTCATGTTTTATTAAATTTAGAAGTTTTTATCTGATAATTATGTTTGAAAACGGGCTTTAAAATGTCCATATTTCTGTTCCATATAAAACTTTTACTTTCGTCCTATTTTTTAAATAATCGTTGTAATTATTAGAATTCGTAAAATCTATTTTTGTCCCATCGCACTTATATTGGTGAATATTAGTGGAGGAGCAAAGTGAGCATTGAACCTCAATGACATTATCTCCTTTGTAATCATACAAGACCACACCGTTAATTTTTTCAGAATTTATCCTATAAAATTCCCTAAACTTCATTTCATCAGCTAACCAATTCAAATCATTTATAGGGTCTTTGGTACCACAAACTAATATGTCGGTATCTAGCGTAGGATTTACCTCTTTTTTACAGGATAAGAAAACGGATAAGAATATACCTGCTATTAATATTAAAAATGATTTCGTTTTCATAATAATTTTATTGGTTTTAGATAATTAGAGAAATAGCTGTAATCGGTTTAGGATGAGTTGTTTATATTCTGTAAAATATAATTCAAATATATAGATTATACTGATATTGTTTGATTTTTTAGATAAGTAATTTATAAAAAACATTAGACAAAAAAAGCGACTTCTTCATCAAGAAAAAGTCGCTTTTTTATTATTAAAATATACCTTTAAACCAAAGCCAATACTGGAATATCACAATGATTTACCACATCTTCAGTAATACTTCCTGCAAAAAGTAAACTTAATCCTTTTCTGCTATTGGTTGTTAAAACAATCATATCAGTTTTCATGTCTTTCGCACAAGCAATGATACCTTTGGCAATGCTGTAATAATTATAAATCAAGAAATCCATTTCTTTGATACCCAATTCTTCACCTAGTTTAAACATTTTTTCTGTGGTAGTATGGCTATCTTCAAAACCATCAGGAGTATTGATAAACACAAAAGTTAATTTAGCTTTTGTAGCATGTAATTTTTTGATGAATTCAGTCGAAACCCTTGTTTCAAAATCTACCGCTACCATGATGCGTTTCATTTTGAATTTTTTGTCTGATTCTTTGACAATCAGTACTGGGCAATGTGAATTTCTGATCACAGATTCTGCATTTGAACGACTTAATAAATCTTTCCATCCTTCAGCACCCGTTGAGCCCATCACGATTAAATCTACATCAGATTGTTGTGTGATGGCATCTTCAATTGGAAGATAACTATCTCCTAAAATTGGAGTAATCGTCACGCCATCATAAATGGGTGCTTCTGCAATTTTATGGAGTTTTTTCGTGGCTTCTTCTACTTCGTATTTATATAAATCCAAATCTAAATTTGGCATCATTGTTACAGGAAATGGATCTGCACTAATCATGTAGTGCATTGGCTGAGCATGGAAAAGTAATATTTCTGCTTTTGATTGCTGAGCGATTTCTACGGCTGTATCTAAAGCAAGTAATGACAGATTAGAAAAATCGGTTGGAACAAGTATTTTTTTCATGGCAATGTTCGTTTAATTCAGGTTATGCTGTTGAAACGCATATTAATATTAACGAGTTTCAAAATATATAATTATAAATATATTGGGTTAGTTTTTTGTTTTTTCGTGACAAATAGGAATTTGTTGACTAATCGGTACTTTTTCAAATTTTGGGCTAATATATGGAATTCCTAAATTCAAACCTCTAAAAATAAAAAAAGAAGCTAATATCAACGAGTAAATGGGAAGGAATTTGTTGATTTTTTGCCGAACATTCAAGCTTAAAAATTTAGGTAAAATACTTACTGAAAACATTAAGGGAGCTGTTCCTAAGCCGAAAAGTGCCATGAAAATAGCCCCTTCAATAGGAGATGTGGTAGCTGTTGCACCTGCCAGAGCAAGATAAACAGTACCACATGGTAAAAGTCCGTTGAGTACGCCTAAAATTAAAAAACCAATTAGTGAGTGGGTATTTAGCAACGAGCCGACACTTTTTTTTAAAATACTTGAAATTCGATGAAATGGATTGAAATGAATTGATTTGCTCGGAATCATCAACACGAGCATCAAAATCCCAATTGAAATAGATAATTGTTGTTGAAAACCAGCTACAAAAATTTCTCCTCCGAAATAGCCAAAAACATAACCCAGTGTTCCGTAAGTAATAATTCTTCCTAGATTGTATAAAACACGTGCGAAAATTGCTTGAACATTAGTAAGCTTCCCGACGGGTAAGGCTAGGGCAATCGGACCGCACATACCAACACAATGAAAACTGCCTGCCAAACCCGTCATGAAAGCTATGGAAAAAAGAATGTTCATTATTAAAATGGTGTTTCACGGAATGAAATTCCATGTTACTTAAGCTTTAAAAATGGTTAATGGTTAGGTCGAAAAACGATTAACGAACGACAAACTCATCTTCTAAATAATACTCTCTAATTCCGTCTGTCCAAGTAGCTTGTACTTTCCATTTGCCTTTTTCTAATTTTTCGGTAGAATAATTGAAAATAGGTTGTTTTTGAACAGGTACGGTAAAGTCTAAACGTTTATCTGAAGGACGAAAGAATGTTACACTTCCATCATTTACATTTGTTGGGAAACCGATTCTTAAAGTTTGGTTTTCAGAGGAATAAGTCATGGCATTGTTTATATTGAGATTTGACGAATTCTTGCGTTTATTAATTTGAGATTGATAATTGATTTCGTTTTTGTAATAATCTTTATTTACCAAATCTACATTAGTAGTAGCCATTTTGTAAACCATCGTGCCGATAAAACCTGCGAAGATGATAAAACATAAAACGATTGATTTCCCCCAGTTCATAATGTTATTTTTATGATTCAAAGCTACTGTACAATTCTTGAAAAAAATATGAGTTTTGTTAGTCTTTTTGATGAAAAAAGTTGGAAGACTTTAGACTGAAGAAACAAGATGTAAGAAACAAGAATTAAAATTTAGAGCTTGAAGTTAGTTATCTAATATCTTGCCTTTAATATCCTGTATCTTGCTTCTTCCGTCTAAAATCTTGCCTCTCTCTACAAAATCGGCCCTAAAAATTTTGTCTTTACATGGTCAATTACTTTTCCATCAGAAATTACTTCAATCTCAATTTTTAGACTTCCATCAGTTAAAGATTTATTCGGAATTTCTATAAAAAATGAAGATTCTGCCACTTCGCCCGGCTGAACAACAATTGCTTTTCCAATCATTTTAATCTGAGCATTCTGTTGATTAATTTTTAATTGAATAGGCATTGTTTGATAGCTTTTGTTCAAAACCTGAACATTATAAAGGTTTGAAACAGTACCATTTTTATTTTCCTGATATGTCAAACCCGGCGCACGTAAAATAGTTGTTTCAACGATATTTCTAGTCATTAACATATAAGCCAAAATGCTTAATAAAGCCACTAATACAAAAGAGTAAGAAGCAATTCTAAGATTGAATTTAAGCTTTGTTTTTTGTTCGATACCTTCTTGTGAAGCATAACGAATTAATCCACGTGGTTCACTAATTTTGTCCATTACTTCGTCGCAAGCATCAATACAAGCGGTACAGCCTATACATTCTAATTGTGTTCCGTTTCGGATGTCGATACCCGTCGGACATACTTGTACACAAATTTTACAATCAATACAAGAACCGTGTACTACGGGAGCTTTTTCTTTTTCTTCAGCCGTTTGCTTTTTGCCACGAGGTTCGCCACGTAAAAAATCATAAGCGACAACGATAGATTTTTTATCTAACATTACACCTTGTAAACGCCCATAGGGACAAACGACAATACAAACCAGTTCACGAAAACGGGCGAAGACAAAGTAAAAAACAGCAGTGAAAATAATAATCGCAAAAAGCCCAGCAAGATGGTCGAGTGGATTATCTAAAATGATAGCAAACAATTCTCTTTTACCGATAATATAAGCCAAGAAAGTATTCGCAATCAGAAATGAGAGTAATACAAAAATGCTGTGTTTAAGGGTTTTCTTCCAGATTTTTTCGGTAGTCCAAGGCTCATTATCTAATCTTCTTTGTGCATTGTGGTCGCCTTCAATTAATACTTCTACTTTTCTGAAAAGCATTTCCATAAAAATGGTTTGTGGACAAGCCCAACCACACCAAATTCTACCAAAAATAACCGTAAATAGAATGACAAATACGATAAAAGTAAGCAAGCCAATGGCAACTAAATGAAAATCTTGCGGAAAAAAAGTTACTCCCCAAAAGATAAATTTTCTTTCAATGACATTAAAAAGAAACACGGGATGTCCATCTACTTCAATCAATGGAAGTCCGAAGAGTAACCCCAACAATAACCAAGAGAAATAAGTACGAAGCTTATAAAAATTTCCGATGACGATACGAGGGTAAATCCAGATTCTTTTACCAGTTTCCGTCACATTCGAAAGATGATCTCGGTAATTGCTTGTATCTATTTTTGCTTGTTTCATAATTGTTGTAGATAATTATCGTAAGTGGCTGTTGATAATTGGTTTTGTTACTCCTCCAAATCTGAGTATTTTCTAATTACCAATCACGAATTTCTAATCACTTCTTATTACGATTTTATCTTGTTTAATGTTAGAAAGCAAATCCCCAAAGAGTATCAAACACTTTGGGGATTTAGGTGAATTATTTCAACGAAATAGCACTTGTGGCTTTGTTGGCTGTCGAATCTGTGGAAGCCTCAGAAGATTCATACTTTTCTCCTTGTGGTTCTTTCGGATTCGGAGGATTCGTACCTTTTAAAGAAACGATAAAACTTAATACTTGCTGCACCTGAATTGGATTCAATGTTTTTTTCCAAGAAATCATCCCTTTTTCGGGTACACCTTCAGTAATGGTATGAAAAATATTTTTAGCAGAACCACCATGAAGCCAGAATTCATCAGTAAGGTTTGGTCCAACTTTTCCTTCTCCTTTTTCACCGTGACAGGCTACGCAGTTTTGGGTATAAAGTTTCGCTCCACTTTCTATTGCTTTAGCATCAGTCAAGGCTTTTACATTATCTTCGTTTACAGCATTGGCGAATTTCTTCATGTACTCTTCTCTAGCTTTTTCTGCAATCGAAACCTCCTCAGAGTACTCATTAACCATGATTTTACCATTGCCAATAATGTGGAAACCAATTAAGTAAACTACAGCAAAAACAATGGTAGCATAGAAAAGATACATAAACCAAGGTGGAGTAGGATTATCTAACTCGGCAATGTCATCGTACTTATGCTCCATTTCCAAGTCTTTTTCCATCGACAAAGGCTTTAAACTTGCGATTTTTTGCCAGAAAGTACGGTTTTGCATGGCTTGTTCATAGGCTTCATCAGTTTGTTTTAATGGATTAATAAATGCCTGCACTTTTTGTTGTAAGCTATATGCTAAAAAACAAATGACGATACAAGTAATGATTAAAATGCCCAATAACGAAACCATGAGCAAGTCTTCCGCTGTTTTGATACCTCCGAAAAAGTACTCTTTTTGTGGGGCATCGGCTGCAAAGATTTGATGCGAGCCTAAAAGAAATGAGAATATAAATATCTTTTTCATCTGATTTTAAATTTCAATAATTTCAACGGCATCAGATGGAACGCCCAATTTTTCATTGAGTGTTAAATCTTTACGATGGGCGTTTCATCGGTTATCTTAATTATTTTCCTCTAAAGGTAAATTACTCATGTATTGGACGTGTTTTTTATCAATGATGAACAGATAAGCTCCTACCATTAAGAAAAACACAAAGAATATGAGAAGAGAAGTAATCATTGGAACATCGGCTCCTTGAACTTTATCTAATAATTGTCTGAACATCGTTTTATGTGTTTTGAAAAACCTCACCCCCCTGCCCCCTCTCCTTTTGAGAGGGGGAAAAGTTTATATGATTTTCGATTCAATATCAATTTCTTAAAGAACTGTGTTTGATACGAAATGTCTTTAAAGAGTTTTTCCCAAATTCCCTCTCTCAAAAGGAGAGGGGGCAGGGGGTGAGGTTACTATTGTTGTCCTTTTTTAATATCAGTACCAATTCTTTGTAAATAAGCAATCAAGGCAATGATTTCTTTATCTGGCGCAACTTTGATTCCCTCTTTTGCCAAATTATCTGCAATACCTTTTGCTTGAATTTTCAAGTCTTCTTCACCATGTGCAATGGCATAATCATCGTAAGGAACACCTAAAGTTTTCATCGCTTTTAGCTTGTTTTTTGTATCAGCGATATTTAATTTTTGAGATAATAACCAATCATAAGCTGGCATAATAGAGCCGGGCGACATTGAACTTGGTTCTCTCATGTGGTGATAATGCCATGAATCTGGATACTTGCCACCTTCACGATGCAAATCTGGACCAGTTCTTTTTGAACCCCACAAGAATGGGTGGTCATATACAAATTCACCTGCTTTAGAGTATTCACCATAACGTTCGGTTTCAGAACGGAAAGGACGAATCATTTGACTATGGCAAGAAACGCAACCTTCACGAATGTATAAATCTCTACCTTCTAATTCTAAAGGAGTATAAGGCATTACCGAAGCAATCGTTGGTACATTAGATTTTACCATTAAAGTCGGCATTAATTCTATCATTGAGCCAATCGCTACAACAACCAAAGCACCTACTAATAATGGCATTGGTTTACGTTCCAACCATCTGTGCCAGTAAGTATCTGAACCTTGTGCTACGAATACTTTTTCTAAGGCTGGAGCTTGTGCTGCTTCGTTGGCAATTAATTTTCCTGCCAACATAGTTTTGAAAATATTATAAGCACCAATCAATGCACCAGATAAGTAGAAAACACCACCCAAGGCACGCATCATATACATTGGGATGATTTGTAGTGTAGTTTCCAAGAAACTTGCGTACTTCAAATTACCTTCTGCAGTAAACTCTTTCCACATCATTCCTTGTGTAAATCCTGCGATATACATTGGAACTGCCCAGAATAAAATCCCCAAAGTACCTAGCCAGAAGTGTGCGTTCATCAATTTTTTAGAGAACATCTGATTCCCATAAATCTTTGGAATCATATAATACATGATGGCAAAAGAAAGGAAACCATTCCAGCCTAAAGCGCCAACGTGTACGTGTGCAGGAATCCAGTCGGTATAGTGAGCAATGGCATTGATGTTTTTCAAAGAAAGTAAAGGTCCTTCAAAAGTAGCCATACCATAAGCCGTAATACCAACTACCATCATTTTCAATCTAGGGTCTTCTCGAACTGCATCCCAAGCACCACGGAGTGTAAGCAAACCGTTAATCATACCTCCCCAAGATGGAGCAATCAACATGATTGAGAAAACCGTTCCTAATGATTGCGCCCAGTCTGGCAAACTTGTATAAAGTAAGTGGTGAGGTCCCGCCCAGATATACAAGAAAATTAATGACCAAAAGTGAAGAATTGATAATTTATAAGAATACACTGGACGGTTGGCCATTTTAGGTAAGTAATAATACATCAAACCTAAAAATGGAGTAGTAAGGAAGAATGCTACAGCATTGTGTCCGTACCACCATTGTACTAAAGCATCTTGAACCCCAGCGTAAATAGAATAACTTTTTGTCCAAGACACTGGAATCGCTAATGAGTTCACGATATGTAACATCGCCACAGTAACAAAAGTAGCAATGTAAAACCAAATGGCTACATACAAGTGGCGTTCACGACGTTTTAAAATAGTACCGAACATATTTATTCCGAATACTACCCAAATCAAAGCAATGGCAATATCAATTGGCCATTCTAATTCTGCATATTCTTTTGAAGTACTTAAACCTAAAGGAAGTGTAATGGCTGCCGACAAGATAATTAATTGCCAACCCCAAAAGTGAATCTTCGATAATAGGTCGCTATACAAACGGGCTTTACAAAGACGTTGTAAAGAGTAATACATTCCTGCGAAAATAGCATTCCCTACAAAAGCAAAAATCACGGCATTAGTGTGTAATGCACGGATACGCCCAAAAGTAAAGTACTGCGTAATGTTGGCAGAAGGCATAAAAAGTTGAGTAGCAATAAGTACTCCGACTAGCAAGCCAACTATCGCAAAAACGATAGAGGCTAGTGCAAAATTTCGGACTATTTTATTGTCGTACTCAAAATGTTCTACATGGGTATTGATCGCTGACATAATATTATTTATTTCTGGTTAATTAGCTCAAAGTCAATTTCTTTTAGTGCTTTACAACGTTTGCAGTCTTTGTCACAGGTACATTTTTTGTGTTCTTGACTGTCGGTGGTTTGTGGGTTGTTTTTCATGGTGGGATGGTTTTATTCTTTGTCTTCAAATAAAATCCGCATAGCGGGTGTGTGCAAATCGTCGTTTTGTCCTTTAGACATCGACCAGAAGAAAGCACCCAGAAAACCCAGTGCCATCAATAAACTTACGCCAATCATAAAGAAGATAACTTGCATTTTTTGAAGATTTTAGAAATGTTTGATGCCTCAAAATTCGGCTAAAAGGCTCGTTTCACCCATGAGATAAGTCAGAGTAAAGACAAGGATTTATCAGTATCTAAACTGATAAATATCATAAGAAGGGCTTAGTACTTACAAGTAATTTTGAACTATGAATACTTTAATTGATAAATACAACGTTCCTGGTCCCCGTTACACGAGTTACCCAACTGTTCCTTTTTGGCAAAGCGATGGTTTTGGTGAAAACGCTTGGCTTTCGTCTTTAACGGATACTTTCAGAAGTACAAATACAGCAACTGGAATTAGCTTATATATTCATCTTCCTTATTGCGAGAGTCTTTGTACTTTTTGTGGATGCAATAAACGTATTACCAAGAATCATCAAGTAGAGAAACCATATATTCAAGCGGTTTTGAAGGAATGGGAAATGTATTTAAAGTATTTTTCTGAGAAACCACAAATCACAGAAATTCATTTGGGCGGAGGAACACCAAGTTTCTTTGCTCCTGAAATGTTGGATTTATTAATCAATGGAATTGTAAAACAAACCAGTATTAGCACAGATTATGAATTCAGTTTTGAAGGACATCCGAATAACACTTCTTATCAACATCTAAAAACATTATATGATTTAGGTTTCAAACGAGTAAGTTTTGGCGTGCAAGACTACGACCCCATCGTTCAGAAAGCCATTCATCGTATTCAACCTTTTGAAAATGTAAAACAAGTAACAGAGTGGAGCAGAGAAATTGGCTATGAATCTATCAGTCATGACTTAGTTTTTGGTTTACCTTTTCAACAAATTTCATCTATTCAAGATACCATCTCTAAAACCATTGAGTTACAGCCCGACAGATTGGCTTTTTACTCGTATGCACATGTGCCGTGGATTAAAGGAAACGGTCAGCGTGGTTTTAGGGATGAAGATTTGCCTTCAGCAGCGCTCAAGCGTCAATTATACGAAACAGGAAGAACACTTTTTGAGGAAAATGGCTATGCAGAAATAGGTATGGATCATTTTGCCTTACCAAACGATTCTATGTATAAAGCTATGCAAAATGGCACATTGAATCGCAACTTTATGGGTTATACCACCACGCAAACCAAAGTATTATTAGGTTTGGGAGTATCATCAATTAGTGATTCATGGACTGCTTTCTCTCAGAATGTCAAAGATATTGATGAGTACCAAACCATGATTGAAAATGACCAATTACCCATTTTGAAAGGACATATCTTAACAGACGAAGACCTTACCATTCGCCAACAGATATTGGATATTATGTGCCAATTTGCTACTTCTTGGAAAGATGATGAATTTAGTTTTGAAGAAAGACAAGTCCTTTTCGAGAAACTAGCTGGTTTTAAACAAGATGGATTATTGACTTATGATGAGAACTCATTACAAGTAAATCCAGCAGGACGCCCATTTATTCGTAATATCTGTATGGCTTTTGATAAACGAATGCTCCAAGAAAATACCGAAAGAAAACTGTTTTCACAGACGGTTTAGTAGTTTGAATACAAGGGAAATAATTAATAAAACATAATATTCAAAACAAGCCTATTTTCAGATAAAAAGTAGATATTTATAGGCTGAAAAAAATAGTATTTTTAGCGAATTTTTATATTAAACCAATTACAAACCATGAAAAATATTCTTGTTGCAACCGACTTCTCAGAGAACGCTAAAAAGGCTTTGCAATACGCAACTTTGTTAGCAAAAGCGTATGAGGCTAAAATTTATTTAATTCATACTTATCTACCATATTTTGTAGAACCTGGCATTTATGCTGACTCATTGATGATGCAAGAGGCCTTGAATGAACAGTACGAAAGTATGAACGCAAAATTTGTCCCTTTGGTAAAAGAACTTGAGGAGGCTGGAATAGAACACGAAACCTTGCTTGAACTCAATGACGTTACTTCGGGAATTTTTGATGCTATTGCTGAACATGAAATAGATTTCTTAGTTATTGGTAGAACAGGCTCTGGTGGATTTATTAATAAACTAATCGGAAGTAATGCGGCGCATATTACCGCTAAGGCTTCTATTCCTGTATTGGCGATTCCGCAACAATTGGAAAGTGTGGGTATTAAACAAATTTTGTATGCTACTCAACTAGAATATGAGGAATGCGATGTTTTGGCAGAAGTATTCGCCTTGGCGCAGAAGCTTGGTGCTAAAGTGAATTTAGTAAAAGTGGAGGCTTCTTTTGAACCTGATATTCAAGCTGATAAACAATTTATCGACCAGATTAAAGGTACTTTTGTGAAGGAAGACTTTGAGATTACGAAGGTTACTGCTAGTAATGTGACAGAAGGCATTTTGAAAACTGCCAAAGCACAAGGATCGGATTTGATTGTCTTGGCTGCACATCACCGTAACTTCTTAAGTCAGATTATAGACCCAAGTAAATCTAAGCAAGTAATCATTAGCTCGCCATTACCTGTGTTGACTTTTCAATTAAAGGGAGATTTATAGAGCTAAGAGTTGTGAGATTAAATTCGATAAAAAGTGGTCAAATAACTAATTTGACCACTTTTTTGTGATTGAGAAACAACGAATTCCTACTGTTTGAGCGAAGCGAGTTTAGGAATTCTTGATTTTCTTTTGTTACTTTTCTTTTATCAAGAAAAGAAAAGTAAGGACAAGGCGATAATAAATATTAAACACCCAAATCTTATTATTATTGATTAGAAAATTCGGGATAATCTTTACGGTATTGATAAGGAAATTCATAAAGAATCTAATATATATTAATCCCTAATCCAGAAAGCCCTTAATATGCGCTCGCATCTTATCCCCTTCACAAGAGGTTGCCATGTGTCCGCAATCGCCTGTTAGTTCTACAATTGGGGCTTTTAATAATTTACCAAAACGTATCGCTGCTTGCGGATTCACCATGTGGTCTTGCGTTGCAATTACTATCATCACTTTTGCTTTTACCTTTGCAAAGGCTTCTTCTGGCTTCTGCTCTTGAAAGATGTCATGATTAATCATCGCTTTTAGCTGTGTCGCCCAATCATAAGCATTTAATTTCAGCGCATCATCCTCAATCTTTTTGATATAAGTAGCATATTCATCCGTATTGCTATGAGCTTCTCTGTAGCTTGGCGTCCAGAGGTTTAGTTGATGCAGCGCATTTACTGATTTCATGGCTTCGGCTGAATATTGCCCACGCTCAATAATACTTAATTGAAGATTCCAGTATAATTTATCATAAGTACTTTGCTTAGGACTACCAATAATCGGAACTACCTTATCCATAAACTCTGGGTAGCTCATCATCCATTGAAAAGACTGCATTCCACCCATTGAGATACCCGTTACTGCATATAAATGATTAATCTTCAAAACTTCTTTTACCAATTTATATTCAGTGTTTACCATATCACGAATACTGACGGTAGGGAAAAGTTTATCTTTCTGGCTTATACTATTAGAAGGAGAGGAGGAAACTCCATTACCAAGGGCATCTACTACAATGACAAAGTATTTGGTGCTATCAGCTATATCACTTGGATTCGCTACAAAGGATTTTTGTTGGCTAGTGCCTGTAAACCAAGTGGGTACTAATACTGCATTTGATTTATCGGCATTCAGCTTTCCGAAGGTGCGGTATCCTATTTTACAATCCTTTAGCACTTGTCCATTTTCTAACTGATAATCTCCAATTTGATAATAACGCTGTTGTGCGTATGCCGACTGAACTAACAATAATAATGTAATGATAAAAAGCTTTTTCATGTAAATAAGGTTATAATATAATGAGTCGGTAAATATACTAAATCGTAAAATTGAAAGTCCTTTATTATGATTGAAATGCAAAGGAATATGGAAATTGATACTTGTTTCAGAAAAATCAAATAAGGACTAAATCATTATAACATATATCCTATGATTTGTGGATATATGAAATTTTAGTTTTAGGTCTATGTCTGAAATCATACATATATAAAATTTTAGTTTTAGGTCTATGTCTGAAATCATACATATATAAAATTTTAGTTTTAGGTCTATGTCTGAATTTGTCCATATATGAAATTTTAGTTTTAGGTCTATGTCTGAAATCGTACATATATAAAATTTTAGTTTTAGGTCTATGTCTGAATTCGTCCATATATGAAATTCTATTTTTAGGTCTATGTCTGAAATCGTATATATATAAAATTCTATTTTTAGATCTATGTCCAAATTCTGACATAGACTAAATTCTGTTTAAACATATATTCCTGATTTCGGGATGTAATCAAATTTTTGTTAAACATATATTCCTGATTTCGGGATGTAATCAAATTTTTGTTAAACATATATTCATGTTTTTGGGATAGTATCAAATTCTGTTTAAACATATATTCCTGATTTTGGGATGTAATCAAATTTTTATTAAACATATATTCCTGATTTTGGGATACTATTAAATTTTTGTTTTAGATATATTCCCGATTTTAGGATAGTATTAAATTTTTGTTTTAGATATATTCCTGATTTCAGGATAGTATTAAATTTTTGTTTTAGATATGTTCCTATTTTCAGGATGTTATCAAATTTTTGTTTTAGATATATTCCTGTTTTCAGGATAGTACTAAATTCTGAATTTAATCTATGTCCTAATTTAAACATATATCATTTTCATTTTTAGCACTATATCATCAATCAGCAATTAGCCTTGTTCCCTACAAAGCCTTCTTTCCTTTTCGGTAATTTATTCTATTTTTATAGCAAGAACCTTTAATATTTAATCTATGAGAATCCTTTCCCTGTTTTTGCTACTAACATTTTTGTCGAATGGCATCTTTGCTCAAGAATCTAAACCTGAATTTTGGTGGAAACGGAATAATTTAAGAGTAATACAAACCAATCTTCCTGACTACGAAGCTGCAACACTCAATCCAGACTCCTTAGTAAAAGATTTAGTGGATTTTTCTGCCAATACGCTTATCATCAATGCAGGGGGGATTATGGCGTTTTATGATACTAAGCTAGATTTTCATTACAAGAACCCTTGGATGAAAAATAATATGTTGAAAGAAGTAGTGGATAAATGTCATCAAAAAAATATTAAGGTCATCGTTCGTTTTGACTTTAGTAGAGTTCACGAAAGTATCTTCAAAAAACATCCAGATTGGTGTTATATCTCAGCAAAGAATGAACGTATTATCAATACCGATATGTACGTCGTTTCAATTAATGCTCCTTATGTACAAGACAAGGCTTTTAAGATTATTGAAGAAGTAATAAATTTCTTTCCTATTGATGGAATCTTCCTGAATATGCCAGGCTATCAAGTGAATAACCCTTACGAAGGAAAATATCATGGCATCGACCAAAATGAATATGATAAAAAACGTTTTGCCGAATACAGCAATGGAAAGACCTTACCAACGGTAGAAGATAAAGCCGACCCCATTTTCCAAGAATACTTAGCCTTTAAAAAAAGTACTATTGAAGATTGGTCAGAGAAACTTCATAACCTTGTGAAGTCTAAGAACGAACAAATTGCTATTTGTACTTATTTAGATAAACATGTGGACATTATTCGGCATGAATCTCAAACTAGTAATTTGCCATACTGGCCATATTCAGCATCGGATAATGTGAGTAATGCACGTAATTCGTTTCCGAATCATATTATTAGTAATGCAAGTATTCAGCAAATTTCATTTCAGTCACGTTATAATGCCGCCGAACCAGAAGAAGTAAATATTAGGTTGTATGAAAATATTGCCAATGGTTCGGGTTTAGATATGAGCATGATGGGTGATATGCGTGGTTATGAAGACGAAAGAAATTACCCAGTATTTAAAAAGATTTATGCTTTCCACAAAAAGCACGAAGCCTATTTTGGAAACTACCAATCTGTTGCCAAAATAGCATTGATAGCCCCAGGTTCATGGCCAAATGGCGACCCAATGCAAGAGTATCGTGGTATTCAGTTAATGTTAAAAGAAGCACATTTACCTTTTGATATTATTGAAGATGCACAGCTTGTCAATGTAGCAGATAAAGTAAAACAATATCAATTAATCATTCTGCCAGAAATTACTTACCTAAAACCAGAAGCCATAGCACTACTAAAAGAACTAAGCAAAGCAGGTACAAACATTATTGCGACCAACAGAAGTTTGTTTGATAGTCCCGAAACCTTGAAAGAGCTATTCGGAGCAAAGATTATCAATAAAGACCATGACGGAACAGGCTTTTATTTACAGCCCAATGATGCCAATATCCTCAAGCATTTTACCCTACAAAAAATGTTGTTTTGGAAATTTAATTTAGGGCTATATGATTTATCGGGAACAGACAAAAAGCTATTTCCAATACTAAGTAAAGGAAGACCCGGTCCTCCAGAAATCATTGGAGGTCACGAACCCATCAATTACTATGCGATGGGAATAAAAGAATTCCCACAGAGTAAAAATGTGATATTACCCATCAATATCGGAAAGCTATATTATTTACATGGTTATGAAGAACATAAAAATATCCTTTTAGATGCGATAGATTATGTAATGCCAAAAGCAAAGGAGCTTGTACAAACCAATGCACCAGAAAGAATAGAAGTGATTTTACAAGCCTACGGAAAAAATATTAGCCACAAAAGCGTCGGTAATACAAACGATGGTTTGATACTACACTTAATAAACCTTACAGGCTTTAGTGGAAATTCTTACTTTGATGCCTTGCCTGTTTATGAACGTAACTTTAAAATTAATACAGGCTTTAAGCCTTCAAAAGTATATGACTTAGCTACAAAATCACCTATAAAATATGTATGGAAAGATGGTTTTATTAATTTTCAAGTAGCTAAAATCGGAGAATATGAAGGCATTGTAATGGATAAATAAGGCAAAAAAGCATTGTGATGCTTGTGTTGAGAAAGAGTATTGCAGAAACTTTTCAATACATAGGCTTGTTGAAAGATTATGCGTATTAGCGTAAAACTTTATAAACAAACAAAGAACCATCAACATGTTAAATTTCGATTTTCAGAACCCCACAAAAATCATTTTTGGTAAGGGACAAATCGCTACGATAGCCAAAGAAATTCCTACCGACGCAACGATATTAATGACTTACGGCGGAGGAAGTATCAAGACCAATGGTGTTTATGAACAAGTAACCAAAGCTTTAGAAGGTAGAAAAATAATAGAATTTGCAGGCATCGAGCCAAATCCAAGTTATGAAACTTTGATGAAAGCCGTAGCAATCATGCGTGCAGAAAAGGTTGATTTCGTATTAGCAGTAGGAGGAGGTTCGGTGATTGATGGAACAAAATTCTTGGTGGCAGCCGTAGATTATGATGGTGACCCTTGGGAGATTTTAACCAAGCCTGTGCGTACAACCAAAGCAATGCCTTTCGGAACAATACTTACTTTGCCAGCAACGGGGACTGAAATGAATTCTGGAGCGGTAATTACTCGCCAATCAACCCATGAAAAATTAGGAATGGGTGGTCCAGGATTATTTCCTAAGTTCTCAGTACTCGACCCAGAAGTAATAAAAAGTATTCCTAAAACACAATTGGTCAATGGTATTGTAGATGCTTATACGCACGTCTTGGAACAGTATTTGACCTATCCAGCTGGAGCATTGTTACAAGACCGTTTTGCAGAAAGTATTTTACAAACTTTGGTAGAAGTAGCGCCAAAAATTATTGCAGACCCAAGTGATTATCAGGCAGCCGCTAATTTTATGTGGAGCTGTACAATGGCTTTGAATGGTTTGATACAAAAAGGCGTTCCGACGGATTGGGCAACTCATGCGATTGGTCATGAACTAACAGCCTTGTACAATATCGACCATGCAAGAACCTTAGCCATTATTTTCCCGAATCTTTATAAAGTACGTTTCGAGAATAAAAAAGATAAGTTGGCACAATACGGACAAAGAATTTGGAACATCACCGAAGGTACTTTGGAAGAAAAAGCCAATGCCGCTATCGACCGTACAGTAGCCTTTTTACATGAATTAGGCGTAAAAACTCGCTTATCTGAATACACCGATGATTATGCAAAATCAGCAGAATTTATCGAAAAACGTTTCACAGAAAGAGGCTGGAAAGCCCTTGGCGAACGTAAAGACATCACGCCAGCGATAGTGAAAGAAATTGTAGAGTTGAGTTATTGATAGCGGTGAGCATTAAGCTTTGAGATTTTAACGAACAAAATCTCAAAGCTTATCTATTTCTTCTTTGCTTAACTTAGTTGTCAAAATAATAAGCTCAGTAGGGACTCCATTTGCTTTGAGTGTTTTAGCTATTTCTAATTTTGCTTTATATTCACCTTCTTCAATGCCTTTTTTAATACCTTCTTTGATGCCCTCTTTAATACCTTCCTTCATGCCTTCTTCGTGACCTACTTTTCTTCCCTCATTTATTCCTTCGTCAAAAGCTGTTTGTTTGGCATAGTCGAATGTAGCTTTGTTATCTCTAAAAACTTTCAGGCTACTTTCATAGCTATCTAATTCTACTTGATTGTATTTGGCAATTTCTGCTTTCTCAAACGCTTGCGTAAATACTTCGTCTTTGAAAATGAGAGGTATTGACTGAAAATCTTCCAAATTCTGGATAAAATAAAGCCATTTATCTAAGCGAGTTTCGAGTTCTTCTTCATTTTTCTTGAAATTGGGCATTTCAAGGTAGATATAAGTAAGTTTATCATAAAAGACTTTTCCCTTTTGATCTTTCAGTTTAATAAAATGAACTACTTCATGCTTTTCTGGTTCAGCTTCATAATCATCGAAAGTAAAATCTAAAATGCCAATACAGTAAACCGCTTTTAAATTATAATTCCAATTCCCTTTTTCAGCCTGCTCTCGGATAGGGAAAGTTGAGTAATAGATTGTTCTTTCTCTGAAGTAATTCTGTTTCGCCTTTTGAAGCTCTACGATGAACTTTTCACCCTTTTCATTTTCGCAGTAAATATCATAAATCGCCTTTCTATCAGCATCAGTAATGCCTAGCTGTTCGGCATTTTTAAAAGAAAGGTCAACGATTTTATTAGGTTGTGGCAATAGAGCATTCAAGAAGTCAAGCAATTGAGGTTTACTTGCTTCTTCACCAAAGATTTTCTTGAAGCCGAAATCAGTGAATGGATTTATGTATTTTGCTCTCATGGTGTTGAAAATTAGTAAGCAAATTTACAAAAATGCCTGAGATAGTTCAAGTTAATGGAATGATTTTCAGCATATTTATTGGTTTTGCCCTAACATTTAATCACCCGTCCATCCTCCATTTCAATAATTCGATTAGTACGGTTGGCGAAGCTTGGGTCGTGAGTAACGATTAATAGTGCTTGTTGGTATTCTATGGCTAATTGTTGAAAAATATCGAAAACTACTTCTGTATTTTTTTTATCTAAATTACCAGTAGGTTCATCGCCCATAATAATCACCGGGTCGTTGATTAATGCTCTTGCAATGGCTACTCTTTGTTTTTCTCCTCCTGAAAGTTGTGTAGCACTTTTCAAGGCTTGGTTTTCTATGCCCAATTTTCTAAGATGTTCCATCGCTCGGTGTTCTAATTCTTGTTCAGAATATTTATTGAGTTTCAAACCAGGCAACATGACGTTTTGTAACACCGTAAATTCATTCAATAAGTAATGAAATTGGAATACAAAACCAATTTTTTCATTTCTTACTCTTGCCAAATCTTGCTCTTTTTTGCCTTGCATACTGATGCCATCAATCAATAACTCTCCTTCATAAGCAGTATCCATTGTAGAAAGTATATACAGCAAAGTCGATTTCCCACAGCCAGATTTTCCTACGATAGAAGTAAATTCTCCTTTGTTCACAGAAAAATTAATATCCTTCAAAATAGGAATTGTCACAGGGTCGTGGAAACTTTTGTTGATGGCTTTTGCCTGAATAATGGTTGAATGTTGCATATTATTTTCCTCTAATAATGTCCACAGGGTCGATTTTACTTGCTTTGCGTGCAGGGAAAAGTCCAGCGAAATAGGTTGTGATTAATGAAAAAGATATTCCGATGAAGTAAAATTTTGGATTATAATTAATCGGATAAGTCGTTACTGTAGGCAATGCTGCTGTATTGAAGGGTATTTGGTCGATGACGGAGGAAAGTAAAAAGCCAGAAATCAAACCCGTAATGCCCCCGAAGAAACCAATACTTAGTGCAATCGTAATGAAGATTCTATTCACATCTTTGCCAGAAAAACCTGTTGCTTTTAAAATCGCAATAGTATCCATTTTCTCATAAATCATCATGTTTAGGATATTGTAAATCCCGAAACCAGCTACAATCAACAGTGTAATTCCCACGGCATAGGAAATCAAAGAACGAATGGAACTTCCCGTTTCAAACTGAGAATTAGCTGTTTGAATATCCTCTGCATCAGTATTAAAAACATGGGCGTACTCATTGCTAAGTGCAGGAGCCATTTTAATGTCTTTTAATTTTACTTGGATGTCGGTAACGTAACTATTTGTTTGACCTAATAATTTCTGAGCCGTTTTGATGGACGCATAACTCTGTACTTTATCAATCTCAACAATTCCAGATTGAAAAAAACCAACAACTTTCAAAGGAAAACGTTCGCCTTTAGGCGTTGTAATCTGAATGACGTCGCCAATTCTGGCTAACATTTTATCGGCAGCACCTTTCCCCAAAATAATACTATTCGGAACATTTTTTAAATCAAGATAAGAGCCTTCGGTAACATAGTCTTGAAAGAAAAACAATTTACTTTCTGCTTCTACATCTACGCCATTTACCACACCTGTAATATCAATATCCCCAACATTGTAAAATACCTGTGCCGTCATTTTGGGTGAAATTCCCAATACTCTATCATCATTACGGAGTGTCTGCATGATGAGTCCATTGTTACGAATTTCAATACTATTACCACTTGGTTTGATTGAACTTATAAAATTATGGTAAGCTTTATAGCGTTCTGAAAGATTTATGGGTTGGTTTTTATTGGCTTTTATTTCATTAAAAAGCCTAACATGTGGCGTGCGGTTGAGGATTAAATTATCTAATAAATCGTTCAGTCCATTCATAAAACCCAAAAGCGTAATGAACATCGTGATACTAAATGTAACGCCTACAGCCGCCACAAGTGTTTGTCGCCAGCGGGCTAATAATAGCGATTTGGCTATATTGATGATGAGTTTTGCGTTCATTTGCTAGGTTTTAGAATGATGTCTTGAGCCGTTAAACCCGATAGGATTTCTACTTTCTGATAATCTTTTAAACCTATTTTTACTTTTACTTTTTCCTTCTTTTCGTTCAGAACGTAAGTGTCTTCTATTAAATAATTGCGTGGAATTGTCAGTACTTTTTCTTTGGTTTGGATGATGATATTGGCTTCTACCGTCAGGTTTGGATATAATAGTTTCGGTTGTTTTGTAAAGCTTGCTTTTACTGTAAAAGCTCTTGTTTTTTCATTCATTAATGGATCAATTTCATTGACGGTTGCCTCAAAAGCTTCACCTTGGTAACTATCTAGTGTCACCATGATTTTTTGTCCGATACTTACTCTAACAATATCATCTTCATCTACTTGTAGTTCTAAGCTAAACAGATTGGCATCACCGATAGTAGCAATAGCGGTTTGTGCATTTACCATTTCGCCTTTTTCTTTTTGTAAACTATACAAGCGACCAGCGTATTCACTTTTCAAAGTATAATCTGCTTCAATAGTTTGGTTAATGGCTAAATTCTTTTTGGATTGTGCCGCTGAAAAATTTACTTGGCGTTTCAATTCTTTGTACTTCAAAATGGCAGATTGATAAGCAATTTTTGAATTGGTGTAAACTAATTCTCTTTGCTCAAATTCTACTTTAGTACCAACTTGTTGTGCCCAAAGATTACTTTGGCGAAGAAAAAGTAGAGAGTCGTTTTGAAGTTTTTTATGAGCTAATTCTATCGCAATGCTTAAATCTTTTAATTTATCTTCATTCGCTTTTACATCTGCATTGGCGGCGAGCAAGGCTGCGTTTTCGGTATTGAGTCTGCTTGTTTGATTGAAGATTTTCATCAGTGGTTGACCCTTCTGTACAAAATCGCCATCTTTCACATATAGTTCGTCGATGATACCATTTACTTTTGAGAAAACCTGATATTGATTTTTACTTTTCACGATTCCCGAAGCATAAACCGATTCCGAAATATTCATGATTTCGGGTTGAGTTTGCTCCTGTGTTTTTTTACAAGAAAAGAATAGGAGGGGTACTAATAGAAAATAGATGATTTTCATGTGTTATTTCGATTAGAAATGTACTTAGATTGTGTGTTGGGCGAATTGCCAAAAGTACCTATTTAGTTGTAGAAATGAAATAGCGTTTAGTACAGAGGAGTAAGGAACGACCTTTGAATTGTTAAATTTGAGTTTTTGATGGAATTGTTACTCTTTAAATCGCATTTATTTGAGGAGGAATAAACTTTTTGATTTGTCCTCTTTCATGAAAGTGGACAAATCTTTTTTAGGCAGGACTATTAAAATGGTGAATTTTAAATGCCCAAGATAAAGCTACATTTTTAGCCCTACTTTTAATTTCTTCTGCTTTTTCACCTTCAAAATGTTCGTCAACAGTAGCTTCGAAAATTGTTAGCCAAGTAGCAAAATGTTGTGGATTCAATGGATGTTGATTATTAATCACCAAATGCGGACGAAGCGGATGCCCTTCATAACCTTCTTTATTGAAAAGAATCATCTCCCAAAAACTATACATTTTTGGTAAATGTTTTTCCCAATTTACTTTGGCTACTTCATCAAAAATATAGCCTAATGTATCGTTATCACGTATTTTATCATAAAAACTATTGACTAATAGTTCTATGTCAGCACGGGTTTCTAAGTCTTTTTTCATGTGAGTAATGAGTAATGAGCATTGAGCTTTTAAGAGTCATTGTTTTTTAAAGCTCAAGGCTCATAACTCAAAGCTAAAAAACTATTTTACCACTAATTTCCCCAATTTATGATAAAAAGGAGTTTTACTTTTTTCGTCTTTAGGTTGATATTTTCCTTGAACAATTGGAAAATACATGACTCTTCTTCGAGATTTTTCACCTGTAAACGGACAAACTTCTACTCTATGCCAAAGGTCGCCATCGTGTACGGTTAAATCGCCCGCTTCAATATTTAAACCTACTTCGTTTTTATCTGGATTATGGTCAATGAATTGTTTCTTCAAAAACAACACTTTCATTTTACTTAGTTTGTGCGTACCGGGCAATACTCTTAAACCACCATTTTCCATCGGACAATCATCTAAATGCGTACCAACATTCAACATTTTTAAGATTTTTTGTCCTAAAAATAAATCTCTTGGACTATCGGTATGCCAACCCATTTGCGAAAACTTACTGTTATCAGCATTCACATAATGATTGAAAACCAAACCATCTTTTTCGTCTTCGCCGATGCGATTAGCATTGTTGGGAATCAATGTCAGTAAAGCTTTCAAACGTGGGTCTTGCAAATATTCATGCAAGATAGCACTGTGTTGTGATAAAAAACATAAACGCTGAATCATAGGGTTGCCCTTTTCATCCTTCCCGAATTTCAAAGGAATGCCGTTCATCTTATCAATTCCTGCCTCAAGCCATTCTTTTTCTACACGATGTGCTTCTTTTTTGAAAGCTTCTACGGTTTCTTTTGAAATGAAATTTTTGAAATGAATAAATCCATATTGGTCGAAATACGCTTTTTGTTCAGGAGTTAATTGCTCGCCAAGCGTAAAAGTTTTTGCATCAAAGTCCATCATTATAAATTGTGAATGAGTGAATTGTGATTTAGTGAATGAGAATCTACAATTAGTTTTTTGACTTTAAGAACAATAATCACTAATTCACAACTCACTCATTCACTAAATTACCTACATATAATTCAAATCGTTATTGCGTTTTAGTTTGATGATGTGTAATAAATTCAGTACTAAGATAACTGGATAAGTGGGGTCGAATTCATGCCATTTGATACCAAAATTAGCTCTTCCACCTAATTTATGGTGATTGTTGTGGTATGATTCTCCCATCATCAAGAAATCGAATGGTAATAAGTTTTTGGCTGTATCATTTACTTTGAAATTTACATAACCATATTTATGAGCAAACCAGTTGATAATTACACCATGAACAGGACCCATCAAATAATGAATTGGCAACAAAGCATATTCCCAAGTATGTGTAGCGAATTTCATATAAAACAAAGTATATAAAACACCCCAAGCGATTCTTACAAACCATTTGTCTCCTAATTTTTCAACCAAAGCATAATAGGGAACCCCCTTCAAAAATTTAGGCTCTATACCCGCACGGTCGTTAAGTACAGCATTATAATAATCCTTAGTTTTCCACATCATGTGGAAAAGGTTATCAGAGTAACTTGGCGAATGTGGGTCTTTTTCAGTATCTGCATAAGCATGGTGTAAACGGTGCATAATTCCATAAGCTTTTGGGCTTAGGAACGAAGAACCTTGCGTGATAAAAGTAAACCAGTAAAAGAATTTCTCCCAACCCTTCGACATCGTGAACATCTGATGCGCTGCATAACGATGTAAAAAGAATGTCTGAGAGAATAACGATAGATACCAGTGAGCTACGAAGAAAATTAAGATTGCCATATAAGTTTTTTTTACAAAATTATGGCAAGGGATAGGCTTAAAATATGATAAAAGTCAGTGGGGATAATGAGGATGATTAACTATAGAATGATTTTATCATACGACATATTGCCAAAGAATGGGATAATTGCCATTAAAAACCTAAATTTAAACCTTCGCTTGAAAACGAATAAAAATATAAGTATTTGAATATTGCCAAAGGTGCTTTATTTTCTCAAGAACTAATTTTTATTTGTTGAAAACCTCAAAGTCTAAAAACAGTTTTATAGCATTTTATATGTCAGAAAGGTTAGATTATACCAGTAGAGCTAGACGGGTAGCTTTTCAATATCCACTATTTTCTCATTTATCAATCCAAATAAATTTTTGGATTATAGCACACTTGTCTTTTGGGTTGGTTAATTATTTAATACTTCGTTCGTTTATGACAAGTGCTAATTTTGTCATGGGTGATACTTTGTGGTCTAGTTTTCTACTAGCACTGATTTTAGGATTTTTATTTGGTATCTCATTTGGAATGATTGAATACTATTTAGAAAATAGGATTTTCAGAAGAAAATCGCTTGGAAGAGTAATGATATTCAAAGCAATACTCTCATTTATCGTTTCCTTGATACTTTTCTACATCATCAGGTATGTGCTTTTTGAAAAATTGATAGCTCCAATGGTTGATTTAAGCAATATTAAAGTAGATGAAGAATCGTGGAAATATATTTTTTACTTGTTTCTGCTTCATACTTTTTTTATGAACATCATCATCAGTTTCATCAACCAAATGAATAAAAAGTTTGGTCCTGGGATTTTGTTACCTCTTTTACTAGGGAAGTATCGTTCGCCTAAAGAAGAAGAAAGAGTATTTATGTTTATGGATTTGCAGTCATCAACAAGTATTGCCGAAAACTTAGGGCATATCAAATACAGTGCTTTTATTCAGGAAAGTTTTATGGATATTAACGACGTAGTTCCGAAGTTTCGGGCTGAAATATATCAATATGTGGGTGATGAGATTGTGATTTCTTGGGCATTATCTGAAGGACTGAAAGATTTATCTTGTATCGCTTTTTACTTTGCCTGCGAAGCACAATTTAACAAACGAGCATCAGCTTATCAAAACGAATATGGTACTGTGCCAAAATTTAAAGCGGGTGTTCATTTAGGAAAAGTAACAGCGGTAGAAATTGGGGAAATTAAAAGAGATATTGCCTATCATGGCGATACTTTAAATACCACTGCCAGAATTCAAAGTGTTTGTAATGATTATGGGAAATACTTGTTAGCGTCTAAAGAATTGATTGATTTTGCTAAAATTACAGCAAAATATGATGTAGCATCAATTGGAAAAATACAATTAAAAGGAAAGCGTAACCTCGTTGATATTATGAGTGTTGAGGAAAAATAACAGCATTTTGATATTATATTCCAGCCAATTCATTGATGTCTTTTACTTCTAAAATGTTTTTTGGATAACCATGCTGTGTAGCGTGAATCATCGCTAAACCAACTTGAGTAAGTGTGCTAACGTAGTTTTGAAATAAAGTCTGGAAAATTGGGAAAAGCCAACTAAGATATGAATAAAAACTTTGAGTGTTTTTCAGCCCATCCGTCGGCTGAATATAACCCGGTCTGAAAGCAAAAACGTGTTTAAAAGGCAATTTCATTAAATCATTTTCGGTTTTGCCTTTTACTCTTGCCCACATTCTTTTTCCTTTTTCAGAACTATCAGTGCCAGCCCCAGACACATAACAGAAAGTCATAGTTGGATTTTGTTTGCTAAGTATTTCGGCAATGTGCAAAGTAAGCGTATGCGTCAATTGAGTGTATTCGGGTTCTTTTTTGCCTAAAGAAGTAACGCCCATGCAGAAATAACAAGCATTGTAACCAGTGAGTTTATCTTGAATAGGAGTAATATCAAAGAAATTTTCGTGGATAATTTCAATCAGTTTTGGGTGATGTACTCCACAAGGTTTTCTATTGATTACCAGTACAGTATCAACTTGCGGGTGCATCAAGCACTCATGTAATACGCCTTCACCAACCATGCCTGTTGTACCTGTAATGATTGCTCTAATTTTTCCCTTCATATTTTCCAATGGTCTATGTTTTTCAAATTACATATAAATCTTGAATAATTATCATGAAAAAATTATACTGTTTTGATTAAAGACATAGAAACTACATTTGCCATAATATTTGCCGATTCACTTGAGTATAAATACTTGATTGTTTTTAAGAGATTCGTACTATAATGGTCGCCTACGTTTTGGTCGGCATAGGTTCTGAAAACACTACTAGAAAGTAATAGATGATATTGATGGTCACGAATATCATAAACAATAATCGGACTTGGGTTATTTTCATCTACTTCAAAACAGAAAATAAAAATTGGGAAATCGAAAAGGTTTAAGCCATTTAAGTTGGTCATCAAATCAGCATCGAAGTAATCGTATTTAAAAAATGTATGTTCAAAACCGATTTCACTCAGTTGCTCAGATAATGTTTTGAGCTTCTGGGTCATGATTAAAAAAGGAACATTCTCTTTTGCAAAATGCTTAAAACTTAGCCAATTGTTGCTATGTATATCAAGGTATTCAAGATTATTTTTTGCTAAATCTAATTTATAGTCAAACAAAGGATAACCCGGAGCAAAATATCCCGGATAGAAATAGCGCATTCCCAAATTCTTACAAAAATCTATTTTTTGGTACATCAAAAACTTCCCTAAGCTATGTTTCTTATAGTCAGGGTCATAGAAACAAGTAATACCAGCAGAAGTATTATCGCCCAAGTCAAAGAAACCTGTTGCAATCAATTTCTCTTGGTCATACACACTTACTTCATAAGTATTGAAAACATCGTTTTCGCCATTATTAAAGAGTAGGTTTTCTAAAGAAGGAGAAGCATCAAAAGTGATATGATTTCTATATTTTTGAAAAAGATTTTCTTGTTTTTCACTAAATTGAATGGGCTGAATCACGACTTTGAAACCTGCATTAAGTTTCTCAAGTTTTTGTTGCGTTTTACTTTTTTCAAAAGTCGATAAATCAATTCTAAGCCAAATAGCGCTGTAGATGATTCCTGAAAACTTCAGAAAATTGGTCGTAAAAATAGTCTGCCCCATTCTAAACCATCCATTGGCAAGATAGTCGTCTAGTTCGTGTGGATGTAGAGAATCGGGAAAAGTTAGTTTCGCAAACATCTATAAGAATGATATTTTATATTAAAATAGCAGTAAATGTAAGGAAAAATGTTTTTTGAAGGAAATAAGACGAAAAGCAAAGGTTTCTTCCAAGTTCATATTTTATCAATAATGACGTAAAAAGAAGCAAATACTGATTGAAATCGAAAATTTTCGAAAAAAACAATTAATAAATGAAGCTTATGTTTGAGTAGAATATTATTCTTTTTACCTTTCTAGTAACTGGTATTTTACTTTCCTAGTTTGTGTACATTAATATTTAACATTCCTCAGATTTATGTCGTATTCATCTTCTCAATATGATGAATTAGCCCTTTGGTACGATTTGCGTAATGGCAATGAAGATGCGCTTGCTACGCTTCTGAGGCTTTATGCAAAACCCCTGATTGGCTATGGTCGAAAAATGATCAGCGATGATTCAATTATTGAAGATTGTATTCAAGAAGTATTTATTCAGCTTTGGCAATATCGACATACTTTGAAAGAAGATGTAGGTTCGGTGAAAGCATACATTTACTCATCGGTAAGACGAAGAATTATTACTGAAGTAAAGAAAAGTACTTTTGCTAGTCCTCAATACGACGGTTCAGAATCAGAAGAATGTTTTGAAATAGGTTTTTCTGTTGAAGAAAAAATCATTCAGGATGAAACTGAACTTCACCGTGTAAAAATTATTAATCAACACCTGAATAGTCTTCCAAAACGCCAAAAAGAAGCGATTTATTTAAAGTACTTCAAAGAATTGAATAATCAGGAAATCGCTGATATTATGGGTGTTAAATACCAAACTGTTGGTAATCTTATTCACGAAGCACTTACATTTTTGCGTACAGTTTTCCCGAATGATGCTGTTTGGCTTAGTATTCTTTTCCTTTATTTCGAGTAAAACCTTTCATTTCCTGCCTTGAAAATTGACTTTTTAGGGACAATTGTAAATATTTTAATTTTTTTTATTCAAAAAGCAGTATGAACCTGCTCAATAGTTTCTACTGTATATAGAAGCATATTATTATTTTATGAAAAAATATAATGATTATACGATAGATGATTTTGTTCTGAATCCATCATTTGTGGAGTGGGTAAAGAGTTCAGGCTATAAAAACCCGAATGATTTCTGGACAAAATGGGTTGATGAAAATCCTCAGCAATATTTACTCGTGCAGCAAGCTAGTGATTTTATCCTTGCTTCAGCAATAGAAGGCGAAAATGTGAGCGATTTTCAAGTAGAATTATTAGTGAATAAAACCCTGAGTACAATTAGTAATATAGAAAACCAGCGAGAGCCTATTCAATTAAAGTTTTTCCAAAACAGAGAATGGCTTTTGAAATTAGTTGCTTCTGTAGCCATCATTTTTGCGATGGGTTTAGGCGCTTATTTATGGAAAAAAAATATTTCGGAAGAACTTTTATTGACAAAAATTAACAGAAAGTTGATTGAAAAAGAAAATCTCACGGCACAAAAAATGCCTGTCCAATTGCCAGATGGAAGTACGGCACTTTTACAGCCCAATAGTTCTATTAGTTTTCCTGCAACTTTTGAAAATACCAATAATAGAGAAGTTTATCTGAAAGGTCAGGCCTTTTTTGAAGTCGTAAAAAATGCCAATCACCCTTTTTTAGTTCATGCCAAAGATGTTGTAGTAAAAGTATTAGGAACGAGTTTTACGGTTCAAGCTTTTTTGAAATCAGCTGATATAAAAGTAGTTGTGAAAACAGGAAAAGTAATGGTTTTCCCGAAAGAAGGCGAAAGTACTGAAAATATCATCACATTATTGCCGAATCAACAAGTAGTTGTGAATAGCGAAAGTCATCATGCGAATCAGTCGAATGTTGAGCTCGGTGAAGTGAAAGCAATTACTTCAAATGCTACACCAAGCCTAGAATTTAGCGATACACCCATCAGCAATATTTTTCAAACACTCGAAAAAGCTTATGGTGTCACGATTTATTTTGATGAAAAATTATTGGCTGATTGCTCGTTAACGACCAGTTTAGCCGATGAGCCACTTTTTGAAAAATTGAAATTGATTTGTGAAGCGATAGGGCCTAATTCCCATTTTGAAGTAGTAAACGAAAAGATTATCATTCAATCACGAGGTTGTAACCAATAACATGTACATTTTATGATTTTCCCTTTAACATTACCTCCGTAGCCATAAAAAAAGGTATTAGCAATGTACCACCACTGCTAACACCTTTACTTTCAATCCCCTTGATGCCTGAAGAACATAAACCCTTAGCGAGGGAAAGGGGATTTTTGTGCTTTTGTCATTCCAAAAACGAACAATTATATGAAAAAAAATCGACAATCAAATGCCTTATGGCTTACTATTATGAAAATAACTGGACTACAGTTTTTCATGATTTTATTACTCACGAGCTTCTCGTGGGCGAAAAGTTCAGCACAAGAAGAGCTGAATAGAAAAATCAGTGTATCAATTGATGGAATTGCGCTAAAATCAGCTTTACAGAAAATTGAAAAGACTGCCCAAATCAGGATTTCGTATAATTCGCAAGTAGTGCCGTTAGAACGAGTAGTTTTTTTATCAGCCAAGAATGAAAAATTGGCAGAAGTACTTGAACGTTTACTGAAGCCGTTAGCCGTTACTTATGTAGTGGTGAATAAACAAATTGTGTTAAGAAAACTGGAAAATGCTTCACAATCGTTTGTACCTGTAGAGGAAAATAAGGAAGAATTTGCAGTTGCTCAAATTGCTCAAAGTGTTTCTGGAACGATTAAAGATGAAAAAGGTAGTCCGTTAGCAGGCGTAAATATTACTATAAAAGGAACAGTAAAAGGAACGAATTCGGATGCGAATGGTCAGTTTAAAATAGATATTGAAGACGAAAATACTGTTTTAGTTTTTAGTTATGTTGGTTATGGAAAACAAGAAGTACTTGTTGGAAAACGCACTGTTTTTAATATTTCAATGGCAATAGACCAGAAATCTTTGGATGAAGTAGTTGTTGTTGGTTATGGAACACAAAGTAAAAGAGCCGTTTCTGGAGCCGTTTCGTCAGTAAATTTCAAGCAATTTCAAGACCGTTCTTTTAGCAATGTTACGCAAGCTTTGGCTGGTCAGATTGCAGGGGTAAATATTTCACAAGGACAAGGAGCACCAGGTGTTTCGCCGATTATTCGTATTCGTGGAGTAAGTTCAATTACAGCAGGAACGAATCCATTATTTGTAGTAGATGGCGTTCCGCTTGAAAACTTCAACCTCAACATGGTAAACCCACAAGATATTGAATCTGTAGAGGTATTGAAAGATGCTTCTTCGGCAGCAATTTATGGTTCGAGAGGAGCGAATGGAGTTATTTTGGTAACTACAAAATTAGGAAAGCCGGGTAAAACGACTTTCAGTGTAGGATATGAATCTGGCGTGCAAAGTGTAGAAAGAAGAGTAGAAATGATGGACGCCCAGCAATGGATTAACTATTATATTGATGCACATAATAATGCTTGGGTAGATTTGAATCCAGCTAAAAATAAAGCGAGCGACCCAAATAGTCTTCGTACTTCTACTTATAGAATTCCTGACGAGTTTTTAACAAATCCACAACAGTTTGGAAAAGGGACGGATTGGCAAGATGTGATGTTCAGAGTTGCGCCTTCACAAAATGCACAATTTTCAGCATCGGGTGGTACAGAAAAAACACAGTTTATGTTTTCGGCGGCTTATCTCAACCAACAAGCAGTATTAGACGAAAACTATTATAAACGTCTTTCTATTCGTTCGAATATTAAACATCAATTAAGCGACCAATTTACCATTGGTTTGAATATTGGCGTAACAAGTATTTTCGACCGCACTGATGGAACACAAGGAAAAAGTGATGTGGTAAGTTTAGGCTTACAAAGTGACCCGATTTTTCCAGTGTATAACGAAAATGGCAACATCGGTTATCGTGACCCTAATTCTGTTTGGAATAAATACGTGGCTTATAACGATTTAAATTTATGGCATCCGTATTCATTAACACGTTATATCCACAAGCAAAACAAGACTTTTAATACTTTAGGAACAGCATTTTTAGAGTATAAAATTATAGATGGTTTAAAATTCAGAACAAGTATCAATGCCAATTTGTACAATACTCGTTATAATTCTTATCGTGTAAATAAACAAGGTTATGGTTATTCAGGCGTTTTAGCTGCAGAAGGTTACTCAACAAGTGGTTATATGTTTAACTGGCTGAGCGAGAATACTTTGAGCTATGAAAAATCTTATGGAGAACATAACCTTAATGTATTATTAGGATATTCAGCGCAAAGTCAACGCAATGAATTTGCTTCGCTTACTTCTGGAAACTTTCCTAACGATTTAGTTGAAACGCTTAATGCAGGTGTAGTGTCAAGTGGTTTTACCAATGCTACTGAATGGTCGATGCTTTCATATTTAGGGAGAGCACAGTATAATTTCAAAAATAAATATTTCTTAACAGCTGCCATTCGTCGTGATGGAAGTTCACGATTTGGTTCAAATACTCGTTGGGGTTATTTTCCATCAGTTTCTGGTGCATGGATGGTTTCAGACGAAAATTTTATGCAAGATATTAATGCCATTAATAGTCTTAAATTTAGAGTAAGCTATGGTATGGCTGGGAACAACCAGATTCCAAATTATGGTTCAAAAAGCTTGTTGAACTCTTCTAATTATGTTTCAGGAACAACTCTTGCGCCGGGTTTAACCATTGGAAATATTGCCAATACAGATTTAAAATGGGAACGTACTACGCAATTTAACATCGGTTTTGATTTAAAAACATTGAACAATCGCATCGGTTTATCAGCCGAATATTACAATTCTACTACGAATGATATGTTATTGAATGTTCCAGTACCTGATATTACAGGTTTTGCAACACAATTGACCAACATTGGTAAAATGGAAAATACAGGTATTGAATTAAACTTGAATACACAAAATGTAAAAGGGAAATTTAATTGGTCAACTGATTTC
This sequence comes from Arcicella rosea, assembly GCF_040543805.1. Lineage (NCBI taxonomy): Bacteria > Pseudomonadati > Bacteroidota > Cytophagia > Cytophagales > Flectobacillaceae > Arcicella > Arcicella rosea. Next base: position 166,132 of record NZ_JBEUMS010000001.1, on the reverse strand, counting down.
AATTTCAGTTTGAATCGCAATAAAGTATTGCAATTAGGACAAAGCAATGCGCCAATTACTTATACAGATTTTGTGGTTGCGGTAAAAACAGAAGTGGGTCAGCCAATATCTAATTTTTATGGATATATCGTTGATGGAGTTTTCAAAAATCAAGCAGCTGTTGATGCTTATCCACATTATTCAACAACAAGACCAGGAGACCCAATTATCAGAGATGTAAATGGTGATAACAAAATTACTGTCGATGATCGCACAACTTTAGGAAATTATCAGCCCGATTTTATGGCAGGTTTAACCAATACTTTTTCATACAAAGGTTTTGATTTTTCTTTCATGCTTCAAGGAACATTCGGTGGCGAAATTGTAAATCAAAATTTTCGTTACTCTGGTTTCTGGAACAACGGACGTAATATGTACGCAGGAGTAGCCAACAGATGGCGTTCGGAAACTGATCCGGGCGACGGGCAGCACTTCAGAGCTACTTTAGGGCTGACGGGTCTGCAAGACCAATTTACAAGTTTATGGGTTGAAGATGCGTCTTTCGTAAGATTAAAAAATATCCGTGTTTCTTATGCTTTACCAGCAAGTATTTTAAGAAAATTACCAATCAAAACAGCTCGTATTTATATGAATGCTGAGAATGTTTTCTTGTGGAGTCATTATACCAATTATGACCCTGAAAATACTACTTATAGTGCTTCGAGTTTTTCAGGAGAAGCCAATGGTAATACTTCAAATGGATTAAATGCTTCTGGAAATGCACCAAACGGAGCTTTTGTTGGTGTTGATTATGGTTCATATCCAATTCCAAGAGTAATAACGATTGGTGCAAAATTCGATTTTTAAGAAGATATTTTGGTTTGAAGAAACCTCAAAAAGACATACGACGATGAAAAAAATAAAACAATTATGCTTCCTGCTTGCCATTAGTTTAACGGCAACAAGTTGTGGTGATTCTTTCTTAGAATTAGCGCCCATTTCAAATGCAACCGCCGATAATTTTAAAACAACTGATGATTTTGAATTAGCTGTAAACTCAGCTTATGCTACGCTTTATACAGTTTATCATCCGGAAGGACCTGTTTCATACGTGAATGAACAAATGAGCGATAATGCCATCATGTTTAATATTTCAGGGATTCAGGCTGATAAATGGCAGTTTAAAGATTACTCTTTGATGACGACCAATACCATGGTTTATCAATTTTGGCAAGATTATTACAAAGCAATTTTCAGTACCAATATTGTTTTGAATAAAATAGAAGGTGCCAGCCTAAGTACTGCTTATAAAGATGAAGTAAAAGCCCAAATGCAATTTTTAAGAGCTTTGTATTATTTTAATATGGTGCAAACTTGGGGCGATTTACCAATCGTAACAACACCATTGACAGGTACTGAAGCTTATGCCGTTCTTCGTTCGCCACAAGCAGCAGTGTATGAACAAATCAAAAAAGATTTACTTTTTGCCATTGATAAATTGCCTTTGGCTTCTGCGATTTCAAGTGCAAAAATCGGTAGAGCTTCAAAAGGAGCAGCACAAACTTTGTTGGGAAAAGTGTATTTAACGATTGGAGATAAGACTTCAGCCGCTACAGTTTTGAAAGAAGTATATAACAGTAATCAATACGCATTATTGCCAAGTTATGCTAGTCTTTGGGGACCAAATGTAAAAAATACCAAAGAATCAATTTTTGAGATTCAATATCAAGGCGGTTCAGTATCAAGTCCATACAGTAGATATTATCAAACATTTTATCCAAATAATAATTTCTTAGGATTTTATGGCTCTGGCATGAACCAAGTAACGGATGATTTATACAACGAATATGAAAATAATGACCCACGCAGAGATTTATCAATTGCTTTGGGTTATAACAATGGAAATACTTTCATTGCGCAGAAATATCCTATCAAATGGGTTCATACCAATGCAGTATTGGGCGGAGGAAATCCATTGTCGAATAATAATTTCATGGTTTTACGCTATGCTGATGTGCTATTGATGCTATCAGAAGCAACAGGAGATGCGAGTTATTTGAACTTGGTTAGAAGTAGAGCAGGTTTGCCAAAATTTGGTGAACCCAATTATCCAGCTACTTATACAACCTTGAATTTAGCCATCGAACATGAGCGTAGAACAGAATTAGCATTAGAATTTCATCGTTGGTTTGACTTGAAAAGAAACAGTAGAGCTGTTTCATTATTAGCAACTAAAGGCAAAGCCATTACAAACGACAAATTGTTACTGCCAATTCCACAAATTGTGCGTTCACAAAATTCAGCCATTACTCAGAATAATGGCTATAATTAAAGAATCATTATTGTTTATTATTGAGATGTGATTAATTAAAATTCTACACCTATTTTTTAGAAGCTGTTCGTTTAAAATTTTGTAAATTCAAGATTCTACGAACAGCTTTTATTGTAAATATCTTAGAAAAGAATACAAGAAATCGCTAATGAGATACTGATTTCAAGCCAATTATAGAACCGACCAACGTTGTAATAAAAAATAATCTCCAAAAATTTATGGGGTCTTTAAATATAAAAATGCCCATGAGAACAGTTCCCACAGCACCAATTCCTGTCCAAACAGTGTAGGCAGTTCCAATCGGTAATGTTTGTGTAGCTTTTAGAAGAAGTAACATACTGATGGTCATTGTAACAACAAAACCACCATACCACCAATAAACATCGTTTCCTGTAGCTTCCTTGGCTTTTCCTAAGCATGAAGCAAAGGCTACTTCAAACAACCCAGCAATAATCAAAATAATCCAGTTCATATCCTTTGTTTTTTATGGGACAAAGTTCTTGAAGTGAGTCGAATAAAAATTTTACAAATGATAAAAAACGAATTACTGCTACCTTATTGTTGCTCTTATTCTGCTTAGACTTACTTGTGTGATGCCAAGGTAAGATGCAATATGACCCAATTGTACTCTTTGGATTAAATCAGGACTGTCTTTTAATAAACTACTATATCTTTCTGAGGCAGTTTTAAATTGTCTATGTATTAATCTTTCTTCCGTTTTGATAAGTTCTTTTTCAGCGAACCTTCTACCAAAATTTGCAATGTTTATGTCCTTCTCGAATAATTTTTGCAAGTCGCTTTTCTTTAACTCATAGAATTCACAGTCTTCCAAAAGTTCAATATTTTCATATCCATTTTGATTATCAACATAACTTTTCATAGAAATAACCGTTTCACCTTCTCTCCCAAACCAAAAAGTAATTTCCTTGTCACTTTGGTTAATAAATGCCCTCACGATTCCCTTTTTGATAAAGTAAATAGTAGGCTCAATTTTGTCGGCTTTCAATAGAATATGACCTTTTGGATAGGCAACTTCGGAAATACTTTCCTTAAGAGCATTTTTTGATTCCTCTGGCAATTCGAAAATTGCGTCAATAATCTTATCTAAATTCATTGCTACCTTTTGATATGAAGGGTTAAAATTAATCTTTCTAAGGCTTGCTATAGAGAAGTTAGGATTATTTTTTAAAAATTGAATTCTGATACAAAGTAGGAATTTAAATAGAAACAGCGATGAAGTATTGATTTGAATTTATTGTAACATAAAGCAGTGTAAACAAAAAAGTCTCACAATCAATGATTATGAGACTTTTAATTGGCGGTCTGGACGGGACTCGAACCCGCGACCCCATGCGTGACAGGCATGTATTCTAACCAACTGAACTACCAAACCTTTTTTGCAATTTAACAACTTCTTAACTTTGTGTTGTTATGTCGTTGTGTTATTGTGATGCAAAATTAGTCGTTTTATTTTAGAATGCAATACCTTTGTCAAAAAAAATCAAAAAAATATATGAGAAAGCCTTTTGAAAACGAGTTTCCTGATGATAAGTATTTTTCTTTTTATATAGAAAAGGTTGAAAGTCAAAATGTTATTGATGTACTTATGGCGCAAGAAAGTCTTGTAAAAAAAATCTATAAAAATTTGTCTGAAGAGCAAAAAAAGTATCAATATGCAGTTGGGAAGTGGACTCCGCAACAAATTTTGGGTCATCTTACTGATACGGAACGCATTTTTGGTTACCGTGCTTTGTGTATTGCAAGAGGAGAAAAACAATCTTTACCTGGTTTTAATGAAAATGAATATATGGATGCGTCGCATTTTAATGAAATTCCTTTTGAATCTTTATTAGAACAGTATCGTTTAGTAAGAGAAAGTTCTATCGCATTGTTTTCTTCTTTTTCAGAGGAGGTAGCTTCAAGAATTGGAATAGCGAATGGACATGAGGTTTCGGCAAGAGCTTTGGTTTGTATGATTGCTGGACATGAGCGTCATCATTTGAATATATTAAAAGAACGATATAATATTGGGTAAAAATTAAGGCGTTTTAAGTTTTGAATAATTATTAAGATGAAATTTTATAAATATCAAGGTACCGGAAACGATTTTGTAGTGGTTGATGATCGTTCAAAATCTTTCCCAATTTCACAGGAGTTTATTGCCCATTTATGCCACCGTCGTTTTGGGATTGGTGCAGATGGCTTAATGTTGTTACAAGAAGCAGAAGGCTATGATTTTAGAATGGTTTACTTCAATTCAGATGGTACAGAGGGTTCAATGTGTGGAAATGGTGGAAGATGTTTAGTTCGTTTTGCTCATGACTTAGGCATTATTGGTGATTCAACTGTTTTCATCGCTGTAGATGGAGAACACGAAGCGAAAGTAACAAAAGAAGTGATTTCACTGAAAATGATTGATGTGAATAATATTGAGGAAACACCTGAATATGATTTTATGAATACTGGTTCGCCTCATTATGTTACTTATGTAAGTGATTTACAAAATTATGATGTGTACAGTACTGGAAAGGCTATACGTTATGGAGAACCTTTTGTAAGCAAAGGTGGAACAAATGTGAATTTTGTGGAAGTAACTGGCGAAAATGCTTTGGCTGTAAGAACTTATGAGCGTGGTGTAGAGGATGAAACATACGCTTGTGGAACAGGAGTGACAGCTTGTGCTATTTCAGCTAATATTCGTTTGGGCTTTGATAAATTTGTGGATATTAAAGTAATGGGAGGGCAGCTAAGAATTGAATTTGAACGTACAGAAAATGGCTATCAAAATGTCTTTTTGATTGGACCAGCTGTGAGAGTTTTTGAAGGTGAAATTTGAGGGTTGGTTGAAAATGTAACTAAATTCTCTATGGATTAACGATTGGTTCGTTTGATTCTGCAAGTGGGTTTTTAGATTTCTTTCTATTTAAAAACAAGTAATTGAAGCTTTTGGTGTACAGCAAACTTGCTCCGCCAGAAGTAAAGGTTTGATAAGTATTTAAAGCACCCAAGATTGACGTTTGTAAGTTTCTGTTATAAGTTTTAAATCTCAAACTTCCGTCTTTTGTAATAAACCATTCTAATGCCCAGTCGCCGATAAGTGATTGGGCATTTGTTTGATTGGTAGCTGTTGTAAAACCGCCACTTCTCGTAATTCTGAAGCGGTCGTTGAAATTGTATGAAAGTCTAAGCTGCAAATTATTAATCAAATCTTGATTCAAACCGTTTCCATTCAATGATAAATCGACGTTCAAATTTTGGTCGATTTTAGAGAAAACATTACTCAATTGATTCGATAATAATTCAGTTAAATTACTGACTAAATTGACTGTCGCAAAGGCGGTTGAATTTGTCTGCGACACCATTTGTCCCAACAATAAAACATTACTTACTTGTCGGTTTAATTCCTGATCATCCGTTTTCATTCTGTTTTCAAATGCTGTTACCGCAGAATTGAAATCTGGGTTTTGCGGATAGTCATGCATTTTCAAATTGAAAGAAACCGTTGGTTGTAAAAGTCTATCTTTTAAATTAATTGTAATGTCAACAGGGTAACGGCGTGTATAATCGGCTTTGTTTCTTAATTCTCTGCCTCTTCCAGTAGAGTCAATGACAGAACCCAAATAACTTAAATTTTGTGTATAAGCGGCACGAATATCAACGATAGCTTCATAAGGATTACCCGACCATGAAATTTTACTTCCTCTTTGAATATTAAATTTTTTGTTGATAATATTCTGGAAAGTAAAAGTATAATCTCCACGTTCAATATTGTAATCGCCAGTCATATCAAAACCGCCTCTGGTATCAACTTTTAGGTTGATAATTCCAGAACCGTTAGCACGCATAATATCACCAGTTTGTTTGTCGAATTGTACTTCTCCATAAGCATCAGGCGTAATTTCAAAGTTGAAATCCATTTTGATACCGCTACTTGAGCCATTTTTTGCTTGGCTTTTATTCAAAGAATCTTTGGCTACTCTTGCACTGAGGAATTCAATTTCTTCTTGATTTCCAGCATCTTGTGCTTTGTCAAGCGGAATATATAATCTTGTTCCTCTATCGCTTTTTAAATCGGCAGAAATATTAAGATTATCGAAAGTGCCACTTAAATTTAGTTTTCCTGTAGCATAAGCTGTTCCGTAATAAGTATCGTTATCTCTTCTGAGGGTATTCAAGATTTTAAAACGGTTCATTGTTGTGTTTAAATCTACACTAAATGTTTTGTCACCATCAAAGAAAACACTACCTTTTAGCGTTCCTTTATTGCCTTCATCGTCGGTTAAACGAAGACTTTTCGCTCTAACTTCATCAGGTTCAAAAGTGATTTTATCTTCAAAATTTAAGACAGATTTTAAGTAATCGAAGAACAACGTACCCTTTTTAATGTCAATCGCTCCTTCTAAAATCGGGTGAGAAGGTTTTCCTTTGATATTGATATTGCCAATCGCTACGCCACCAATTTTAGAGAAAAGTCCTTTTGTAAAAGGTTCTAAAATTTGAAGATTTGTTTGGTTTAAAGTAGCCAATAAATCGAGTGAATTTTCAGTTTGTTTAGGGTCGTAAATACCTCTTACGCTCAGTACTTGATTTTGAAGACGCTCTAATGAATAATTAATATCTACAATTTGTCTTTCGTTATCAAAAACGCCATCACCTGTTACATTACCAATCAAAAAATTATCCAAGTACAAATCTTTGATGTTCAGATGGCTATCAAGGTTAATACTTTTATAAATGTTTTTTACTTCAACTTCGCCGTTTACCAAGCCTTTCATATTCAAAGAAACGATAGGTGCTAAGGTTTCAAGCTTGAAGTTTTTAGCTTGGAAAGTTAAGTTCTTGAGCGAATCCTCCGAAACATTTCCGTTCAAGGCAATGAATTGTTCTAAATTACTCAAGTATAAATCTTTGGCAGTAATTTCATTACCAATAATTGTTAGGGCATTATCGGGACTAACGTTCCAATCTTGATCAAGTAAATGAAGCCTAGAACGTTTGAACTGTAAAGCAATACCGTCTGGAATAAACTTCAAATTTCCATTGAGTTTTACTAAATTCGATGTTCCTACTTGTTTTAAACCACTGGTAAATCTAATGCCTTCATCTGCCCAAGAAGCATCAATGTCAAGTTGTTCTGTTGGCGCAAGTACACTAATTTTTTGTTTTTTAGAGTTCAAGATTAACGACGCTAATATTTCTGGCGTATTATAGAATTTTGAAGAGTTCAAATCTATATCCGACTGATAGAAACGATACTTTTGACCCAAAACCAAAGTGTCAATCTTTGAACTCAAGGAGAAAGTAGAAGTATTGCTAATTCCGAAAGTGCCATCTATCCAAGTTTTTTTCGAAATATGTCCGTCTGGATAATAAAATGAAAGAATTGGGTCGAAGTTTTTGAGATAAAACTGATAAGCAATTTGGTAATTCTGTGGAGGCGTTAATGGCTTTTTCGCATAATAAGCTCTACGAGTAGCTTCGTCGCCAACAAAGTAAATTTTATATTCTTCAACAAGTATTTTTAAATCTTCAAAAGCTTGGCTAGGCTTGAAATTCCCATTAAAATCCAAATTAACTAAATCTGATTCAATGTTTAATTTTCGAGTACTATCATCAAGTTTGGAAGTAATGTACAAAGAATCAAGAATTAAGTTTCGTTGCTCTAGCGTAACATAAGTGTTGATAAATTTAGCTTTCCCGACCAAATCATCAATGGTTTTTCCTTTCGATTGAATATCAAGTAACGTAGAAATTCGCCAATCATCTTTGGTGAAATGAAGATTTTTTAGGTTGGCCTTCGATAATTTCCCCAGCATATCTACGTCACTTTTCCCATTTCGTAAATCTACTTTTCCGAATACATTCAACACAAGATTTGTGTCCTTTACGGCAATTCTTCCATCAAAAAGCTCTTTGGCAAGTTTGCCATTAATGTCAATATTTTTGTAATTATAGTCGTTGTAACCTATTTGTTTAACCGTTCCGTCGAAATTCAAACTAGCATTTTTCATTGAAAAACCAACGCCTTCGATTTTTCCAGAAAGTGAAATGTCACCTAATGAACCTGCATTTTCAAGAAGTTTTCCGAGTTTAAAATCTTCTAATTTCAACGAACCTTTGTAAGTAGAATTAGCTTCGTTTGGTTTTAAAACCATCGCAACATCCACGTCCGATTTTCCTAAATCAGAAGTCAACAATCCTGTCGTTTTAAAATTAGAAGTACTTCCCTTGAAAGTGCCATCAAAGGTAATATGCCCAAATTTTTCAATGGCTTTTACTGGGTCTTTGCCAATATATTTTTCTAAATCAGTTACCAAAACATACGATTTTCGCATATTGAAATTCATGTCTGTTTTAGGAATATTGGGTAAACCCTTAAAGGCAAAATCGCCTCTTAATTTAGATTTTTCTCCAAAATATAAATCGAAATTTTGGAGTTTAAAATCATTGACGGTGCCATCAAATTTTCCGTTGAGATAATAAATTTCTTTGTACTGATACATGTCGTTTACAAAACGAGCAATATCGTTTGCCGCAACCACGGTAGAATCAAAATTGGCACGCATTCTTACTTTTGCATTCCAATGTTTGAAATCTTTTTGACTTCTGAACGACATAACGATATTATTCCTTACCACTGAATTATTTACTTTCAGCAATAAACCATCAAAACGCATTTGCGTATCAGAAATCAAGAAATGTGTTTTAAGCGTTTTAATTCTTAAATCAGAAGAGCGGTCGTATGCTTTTAGCGTAGTTTGAAAAGTAACAGTATCACGAATCAAAGTGAAGTTTTTGAGATGCGCATTTAATTCGTGCAGTTTGAAATGATAATGGTCGAACGATTTTCTATCGTTCATATAAGGTTCCGACTCATCATTCATGCTAAAAATACCTTCTACAATATCAGCTTCGCCAATGATAAATGGCGTAGGTTTATGCTTTGGGTCAGGTTTAGAAGCCGTAAGTCTGTTGATACGGCGAATAAATTCATCAATATTCAAATCACCTTTTTTGTCGGTCACTAAACCAACTTTTGGATGATACAATCTTACATAATCTAATTTCGTTTTCAGAGAATCTTGTAAAAGACTTTTCAATTGAAAATCTAAATCTAGTTTTTCAATATCTATCATTTGATGGTTCTGATAATCTTTTACTCTTACGCCTTCTAGCGTAGCTTCATCAAAAAAACGAATAGTTACTTTATCAATTTCGATTGGATAGCCAAGTGCTTTAGAAATTTTTGGAGCGTAATATTGGGCAATCTTAGTTTGTAAATAGGAACTTCTAAGTGCTAAAGAGCCTAAAACAGCCAACAATAATAAACCCACAACAGTGTAGAGGATTATTTTTGTCAATATTTTAGAAACCTTTATGAACATTTATTTTTACTATAGAAATTATGTTGACTGTAAAAAATCAGACAAAAGCCTATCACAGAAGCGCTAAGGTATTGTTTTCACTGTGTTCTATCAACTAGCATTCATTATCTTTGCATTATTATGACAATCTTAGCAATCGAATCATCATGTGATGACAGCTCAGCAGCTGTAATTATTAACGGCAAAATTTGTTCCAACATTGTAGCAAGCCAAGCTATCCATACAAAATGGGGCGGGGTTGTTCCCGAATTAGCTAGCCGTGCACATCAACAACATATCGTACCTGTTGTGGCAGAGGCACTTGAAAGAGCGAAGATAACAAAAAATGACCTAAATGCCATTGCTTTTACTCGTGGACCTGGCCTTTTAGGTTCATTATTAGTAGGTACTTCGTTTGCCAAGGCTTTGGCGATGGGTTTGAATATTCCTTTGATTGATGTTCACCACATGCAAGCCCATGTTTTGGCACATTTTATTGATGAACCCAAACCCAATTTTCCGTTTTTATGCTTGACAGTAAGCGGAGGACATACCCAAATTGTATTTGTGCATTCGCCTTTAGAAATGGAAGTAATCGGTGAAACCCAAGACGATGCTGTGGGCGAAGCTTTTGATAAAACCGCTAAATTATTGAATTTGCCTTATCCGGGTGGACCTTTAATTGACAAGTACGCTAAAGAAGGAAATCCAGAACGTTTTCCGTTTCCGATGGTAGAAATGCAGGGATTGAATTACTCTTTCTCAGGAATTAAAACTTCATTTTTGTATTTCTTACAGAAAGAAACTAAGAAAAATGCCAATTTCGTTGAAGAAAACTTGGCAGATATTTGTGCTTCGATGCAAGCCACTTTGATTAAAATTCTTTTACAGAAACTCAAAAAAGCGGCTAAACAGTATAAAATCAAAGAAATTGCGATTGCTGGTGGTGTTTCGGCAAATTCTGGTTTAAGAGCAGAATTGCAAAAAATGGGAGAGGCTGAAAATTGGAATGTTTATATTCCTGCTTTTCAATATTGTACTGATAATGCAGGAATGATAGCGATGGCAGCACATTTCAAAGCTGAAAAAGGAGAGTTTTGTACACAAGATGTAAGTCCATTACCAAGAATGGCTTGGTAATTTTCAAGAAAAAATCAAAGGCTATAAGTAACCAAACTTGTAGCCTTTTTTGTATCATCGCTCATCAAAGAGCTTCTTCATTAATAATTCCTTACCTTTGTGAATAAAAAAATACAATTTTGGCAACATTCAAACAATTAGGCGTATCAGAACATTTCATCCAAGCATTGACTGAACTGAATATCAATAAGCCTTCTGAAATACAGGAAAAAGCAATTCCTTACTTATTAAAAAATCAAAACGATTTTATTGGACAAGCACAAACAGGAACAGGTAAAACTGCTGCTTTTGGTTTGCCTCTTTTGATGAAAGTAAATCCTAAATCAAAAGAAGTACAAGCATTAATCTTAGCACCAACTCGTGAACTTTGTCAACAAATAGCCAAACATTTGTTTAAACTGACAAAGTATGCTCCAGAAAAAATATTTGTTGAAGCAGTTTATGGAGGTGAAAAAATAGATATTCAGTTAAGAGCTTTATCAAAACCAACTCAGATTATTGTAGCCACGCCTGGCAGACTCATTGATTTATTAGCTAGAAAAGCCGTGGATTTGAGTGCCGTTAAAACGTTAATTTTGGACGAAGCCGACGAAATGTTGAGCATGGGTTTTAAAGATGAGTTAGATAATATTCTCAGACAAACGCCTCATGATGGCTCAAAATGGTTGTTTTCGGCTACTTTGCCAACCGCTTTGCAGAAATTGGTGGATACTTATATGTCTAAAAACACACATACCATTCAAGTAAGTAAAAGCGAAGTGGTGAACAATTTAATTGAACATCAGTTTTTTGTATGTGAAGAAAAAGAGAAGTTTGATTTTGTGATGCAGTTTTTAAAAACGATGGGCGCTTCTACAGGCATTATATTTTGTAGAACAAAAGCGGCTGTTCAAACGCTAACGAAACAGTTAGTCAGTAAAAATATAGCGGTAGATGCTATTCATGGAGATTTGCAACAGAGTGAAAGAGACAAAGTAATGCGTGCTTTCAAGAATCATAAATTGAAAATATTAGTAGCAACGGATATTTCTGCAAGAGGTATTGATGTGGACGATTTGGCTTATGTAATTCACTACCAATTGCCAGACCAACCCGAATATTATACTCACCGAAGTGGTAGAACGGCCAGAGCTGGGAAAAGAGGTATTTCAATCTGTTTTGTAAGCCAGAATGAAGTAAAAAGAATTTCAGAATTTTCTAAATTATTGAATATCTCATTTAGAAAATTATAGTAATTATTACGCTATTGTGTACAATTTAATTGTACTGTTTTCGCTTATTAATAATAAGCAAATATTTGATTTTTAGTGTTTTATATGTTCGTTTTACATATTAAAACCTTTTCGTTTTTAACAACATCCTCATGTCATTTCAATCATTAAATTTAATTGAACCTATCCAAAAAGCATTAGCTGAGGAAGGTTACAGTACGCCAACACCTATTCAAGCCCAAGCGATTCCAACAATACTTCAAGGAAAAGATTTGCTAGGAGTAGCCCAAACAGGTACAGGAAAAACGGCAGCTTTTGCCATTCCGACGATTCAATTGTTGTGCCAAAATCCTGTTCAACATCGTGGGAAAAGAAGTATCAAAGCCTTAATCGTTACGCCGACTCGTGAATTAGCGATTCAAATAGACGAAAGTTTTAAAGCTTATGGAAGATTTACGGGACTAAAACATACTGTTATTTTTGGTGGAGTAAAACAAGGACGCCAAACGGATATTTTACAAGATGGCGTAGATGTTTTGGTAGCCACACCGGGTAGATTATTAGATTTAATCAATCAGCGATTTATTTCGTTAAAAGATATTCAGATTTTTATTCTGGACGAAGCCGACCGTATGTTAGATATGGGTTTTGTGCATGACATTAAGAAAATTCTTACTTTTTTGCCAAGTAAACGTCAGTCGCTATTTTTCTCGGCAACGATGCCTCCTGAAATTCAGAAATTAGCGGATAATATTTTATACAAGCCTGTTAAAGTAGAAGTAACACCCGTTTCATCTACGGCAGATACCATCAAACAAGCGGTCTATTTTGTGGAAAAAGACCAGAAAAATGCTTTGTTGATGGATATTTTGAAAGACAAATCTATCGAAACTGTTTTAGTATTTACTCGTACCAAACACGGAGCGGATAAAGTGGTGAAAGTTTTGGCGAAAAACGACATCAAAGCTGAAGCAATTCATGGAAATAAAGCACAGAATGCTCGTCAGCGAGCTTTAGATAATTTCAAGAGTAAAACGACTAGAGTATTGGTTGCTACTGACATTGCCGCTAGAGGAATTGATGTTGATAATCTGGCTTATGTAATCAATTTTGATATTCCGAATATTCCTGAAACTTATGTGCATAGAATTGGTCGTACTGGAAGGGCAGGAGCAAACGGAACAGCATTTTCTTTCTGTGATTCGGAAGAAAAGAATTTTTTAAGAGACATTCAAAAATTGATTGCAAAGAATATTCCTGTGATTGAAGACCATGATTTTAAAAAGAGTAATGCGGCTCCAATTCCAAGTCCAACAAAACCACATGTTTCTCAGAAAGTACATGGTAAATCAGACGAAGTAAGTAATAAAAGTAAAAAAGTTTGGTTCAAGAAAAAGGCAGAAGTAAGATAGAAGATTGATGAATATCAATCTTACTGAAATGACGAATATCATTTTTAGGATAGAATCGTAATTTTTGACTTCCCTTCGCTAAAATTTGTTGAATTTAGTATTTAGCTTTACTTTTATGGGATTTATCCAAAAAACATGGAAATAGTACAAAAAAATACAGGACTTTATTAAGTAATAATTGTTTATTTCTAATAAATTGTTGTACTATGAAAAAACATTGAGTTCCTTTGTATTAGATTTAGACCCAAAAATTAATTTTTTGTGGTCGTCAATGAAATCGGAATACTCATAAAGTTATACCAAGTTCATTGTCAGGAGATTACGTTGACATTTACAAGAAAAGACCAAAATAACCCAAATGTTTATAAACGCTATAGCAAGTTATTTGCCCGAACAAATTATTACCAATGCTTATTTTGAAGAATTAAATGGATTAACTGACGACTGGATTACCGAACGTACTGGCATTCGCCAACGTCGTAAAGCATCAGCCGATGAGAATACGCATACAATGGCAATTCAGGCAGTCGATAAAATTAAAGCGAGTTTACCTTATGATATTTCTGAAGTTGATTTAATTATTGGTGCTACTTATACTCCTTATGACAGTATTTTTACTTTAGCACATTCAATTCAACACCATATCGATGTTAGTGAAATTCCAGTAGTTACGATTTCCTCAGCTTGTTCATCTTTATTAAATGCCATTGAAATTGTTCAAGGATATTTTGCAACTGGAAAAGCAACAAAAGCATTAGTAGTAGCTTCAGAACATAATACAGCTTATAATAACGAAGACGATACAAAAGCAGGTCATCTTTGGGGAGACGGAGCCGTAGTGGTTTCAATTTCAAAAGAAAGTTTCGGAGAAAGTAACTGGGAAATTAAAGATTTGTTAACTGGCGGTGCAGCCAATGTAGGAAAAGCATCTGAAAGTGTTACATTGAAATTAAATCAGAAAGGTTTAGTGATGCCTTATGGTAAAGATGTGTTTATTAACGCATGTACTTATATGCCAAAAGCAAGTTTGAAGATTCTTGAAAGAAATAATTTAACGATTAAAGATGTTGCTTATATCGCACCGCACCAAGCAAACCTTAGAATTTCAAAAAATGTGGCTGGTACTTTAGGTGTTTCAGAAGACGTTATGCTTTCTAATATTCAGTACTTAGGTAATACAGGTTGTGCGGGTTGTGCTATTGTTTTAGATGAACATAAAACAGAATTTAAAAAAGGAGAAAATATCATTGTAACAGTATTCGGTGGCGGATATTCTTATGGAGCGATGTTAATCACTATTTAGATTTTTATTAAATAATATTAATAGAAAACCTCAAGTTTAGTTTATCTAAGCTTGAGGTTTTTTTATAATTAAAAATACATTTTAATGAGTTTTTAAGTTTTTTTTAATAAGTTTTTAATTATTGATAATACTTGATGGATTGAGTTCGTTTCATTAAAAACTAAAACCTTCACAAGCAATGAAAACTTACCAATTCTCTCTTTCTGTTATTGCAATTTATGCAATGCTTATGTTTACGGGATGTTCTGAGCAAAAAGCTGAAACGACAGACTTAATAGAAATGTCTGATTCTTTAGCGATTAATGGTGCTACAACTAGCTTAGAGCCCTTTGAAAAAAGAAAATTTATTAAAACGGCTGATTTGAGGTTTAAAGTAAAAAATGTACAAGATGCGACTAACAAAATTGAAGACATTGCAGAAAAGTATGAAGGATTTATAACCGAAGCAGAGCTATTAACCAATGTAATTAAAACCAATGAAGTAGAAATAAGCGAAGATTCGGTTTTACATAACAAAGCCTATGAAATCACGAACCAAATTACGATGAGAATCCCGAATCAATACTTTGATAAAGTACTGAGAGAAATTCAACCAGTAATGACATTTGTAGAGCGTAAAAGAATTGCTGCGGATGATGTAAGTTTTTCATTAATTGCAAGCGATTTACGTAAGAAACGCTTCTCAAAATTTGAAAATCGTTTTGAAAAAGAGATTGAACAGAAAGGTAAAAAATTGGTAGAAACCACAGCGTCAGAAGAGAAATTATTAGATTATCAGACTCAAGCCGATAACAATAAAGTACAAACAATGAGTTTGAACGACCAAGTAAATTACAGTACGCTCACCGTTGAATTGTATCAACCTGTTACTAATACTGTAGAAATGCTTCCTAATATGGAAAACCCTTTTGCCTATCAGCCCAATCTTTTTGTTAGAATTTGGCAAAGTGTACGAACAGGATGGTTTCTTTTTGAAGAAGTATTAATATTTGTTACAAAACTTTGGATGTTTATGTTGCTTGCTTTGGGTGGATATTGGCTTTATAAAGTGTATTTCAAAACTTCAAAAGTTTAAGAAAGTGAAAAGCCTTCTCGGAAGTTCCAAGAAGGCTTTTTCAATGAGTATCAAAACATACTATAAAGTAATTCTATACCCTACTTTTTTGTAATTAGCATTTGGGCTAATATCTGTTCCGTTTCCTTCTAAAACAAAAACTACAGTAGCTGTTTGATTAGGCTGAGCAGGTGCTTTTAAAATATTTACTTTTAATTCACCAAAGCTAGATTTGGCAGGAATTGTAATGGTAGTAGCGCCTGCTAAATCGTAGTGAGTACCCGCAATTGCAGTAGTTTCAGTTGGATCGACTGAAAATTTGATTACTGATTCTGTCTCACGCTGTGCACCCACTAAGTTGATTCTTAATGTTTTAGTTTGTACAGCATTAGTAGAAGCTAATAAAGGAAATGTTTTTCCTAAAGCTGGAGAACCCACGACAGCGTCTTGAAATTCTACAAGTGTTACTTTGTCGAACAGTGGTTTATTTTCATCAAAACATGAAAATAAAGAAGTCATGACAAGTAAAAGCAATGATATATTGATTATTCTTTTCATCTGAAATTTCTTTAAATATTGAAAATATTAATATCCAACGTTTTGTTTCAAGTTTGAATTCGCTTGAATTTCACGGGTTGGGATAAATGATAAAATACGGAAATCTGTATAAGCGATATTTTGAACTGGAGCAGCTTTGATAATATCTTGCCCACGGCGTTTCAAATCAAAGAAACGGTGTCCTTCAAATGCAAACTCAATACGTCTTTGATTAGCAATTTCATTAATTAAAGCTTGTCCAGTTAAACCAGTTTTAGCTTCTAAACCAGCACGAGTACGGATTATGTTAACATCAGCCAAAGCTTCTGTTTCTTTTCCAGTAAGGGCATAAGCTTCAGCACGGTTCAAATACATTTCAGAAATACGAATAACTGGAATGTTATCTAAGTTAACAGTACCACTTCTTCCGAAGAATTTAGTACATTCAATTTCAGCAGTACCTCTACCAGCAGTTCCTCTTTCATACAAATTACGTCTAACATCACCAGGTTCAAAAGAAGCTAATAAAGCATCAGTTGGTACTAAATCTCCGAAACCACCTGTAGTAGCAGTATTACCTAATGTTACTAAAGTTGTGAAAGTTGTTTGTAAAGAAAGGTTAACGCCAATATTCTCGTTAGTTTGATATACAATTTCAAACATTGATTCTGGGTGATTGGCTGCACGCCATGCACCAACATAAGCATCCTTAGTTTGGAATTTGCCAATACCTGATGTCAATGCCGCATTTGCATATTTGATGGCATTTTCATAATCTCCACGGTATAAAGCTACTCTTGAGAAAAGAGCATTCGCAGCACCTTTGTTAGCATAAGCTGTTGAAAGTGTTACGGTAGATAATTTAGCTATTGCATTTGTTAAATCTGAATAAATGAAATCATAAGTTTCAGCAATAGTAGCACGTGGTAATCTCTCAATTTGAGAAAGATCCAACACTCCTTTTTTATGAAGTGGTACTGTTCCTCTGTCCGATTGAGTTACTACTACTTTTGGTTCATAACCATAACAACGAGCTAATTCAAAATAAAGTAAAGCTCTTAGCATAGAAGCTTGTCCTTCAAATGAATCTCTAGTTGCTACTGGAACTGCTGTAGCTTTAGGAAGTGCTTCTAAAATCAAGTTTAATTGGTTGATTGCATTATATGCTCTTTCCCAAATAACAAAGTGTGCATTTGTAGCTTGATTCTGGTATTCAGCAACTAAACGACCAGATTTATTTGTGGCTCTTCCGTTATCAGCCAAAGCTTCAGGGATAGCTATCAAATCACGACCATAAAGGAGGTTTGATTGAAGCACATCGTAAACACCATTGACTGCAGCACGAATTGCATCTTCGCTTGTAAGGGCAGTAGCAGAATCAATTGATTGACGTGGTTGCACATCCAAAAGATCACTACATGAACTTGCAGTTAGTACTAAGCCAAGTGCAAGTGGTTTAAATATATTTTTTAATTTCATTTGATTTTCTCTTTAAATGTTTCTAAAAACAGGGTTTCGTTTATAAGCCTAGAATCCTAATTTAACACCTGCGGTTACAACACGTGGTTGAGGAACAACACCACTATTTCCATTTCCTAAGTTAGCCCACTCAGCATCAAAACCAGACCATTTTGTCCAAGTATATAAATTGTAAGCTTGAACATATATTCTAGCTGAAGCAAGCCCAAATTTGCTAACAGTAGCTTTTGGAACATTGTAACCTAACGAAATAGTTTTTAAACGAATGTATGAAGCATCTTCATATAATCTTGAACCAAGGCTACTAGTGACACCTGAACCAAGCGTTTCGGTATTACCATTAATTGGTCTAGGGGTACTTGTAATTTGTCCCGGAGTTGTCCAACGACTTTCATATACTGAACGTAGTGTGTTAAATAAACGTCCACCGTTTTCAAACATGAAAGATGATTGGTTATTTAATGCTGTACGACCATACTCATAGGTGAACAACACGTTCAAGTCAAATCCTTTATAAGAGAAATCGTTGGTAAAACCACCATATAAGTTAGGGATTTGACTACCGATAATTTTTGAATATGAATCAACATTACCAGCAATACGATAAATAATATTACCAGCATTATCATACCACATAGCACGACCAGTTGCTGGATTTACACCTGCATATTCTGCTACATAAATAGAGTTGAAAGAATGACCGATTTTAATTTGCTCATCCACTGCACGACCAGGCAAAGTAGTTAAAGTATCATAAAGTGTTGTGATTTTGTTATCAATTTTCGTGATGTTAAAATCAGTAGTCCATCTGAAACCTCCTTTATCAATGTTAGTTGTTTTGATACTAAATTCAAGACCTTTATTCTGCATACCTCCTAAGTTGTTAGAGATAGTGCTAAAACCACTTGTTTGAGGAACAGGTTGGTCTAACAACAAATCAGTACTTGTACGTACAAAGTATTCAATAGAACCTTGTACACGGCTGTTGAAGAAACCATAGTCTAAAGCAAAGTTAGCAGTAGTGTTTCTTTCCCATCTCAAAGAAGCATTACTTAAACTGGTAGGAGAAATACCAGAAAGTCCGTTATAGTTTACTCCACCACCGTATAGACCTCTTGAATCAAAGTTTCCGATTTGGTCGTTACCTAATGTACCATAACTAGCTCTTAGTTTCAATTGAGAGATAGAAGGGTTGTTTTTTAAGAAATCTTCTCCAGAAATATCCCATCCAGCTGAAACACCTGGGAAGAAACCATATAGATTTTCAGCACCGAATCTTGATGAACCATCATAACGAGCAGTAAGTCCTAAGAAATACTTGTTTTTGAAATCGTAGCTTAAACGAGTGAACACACCAGCTTTTTTGAAACCTGTCCAAGAACTAAATATATTAATTGGGTTTGCAGCTGATGATTGAGTCGTAAACTGTGGAGTAGGAATACCTTCAGCAGTTGTTTGATAGTTTTCTTGAGTATTTTGGCGATATTCAACCCCAGCTAAAGCACTGATTTTATGGTCAGTTTTAATCACTTTATCATACATAAAAGTAGCATTCGTCAAGAAGTTGATTAACTCAAATTGTTGAGCAGAAATACGACCTTTTACGTTGAAAGCATCTGCAGTACGTGGGTCTTGGAAGTTATAACCGTTAATTGTACGGTAATCTAAACTAGCGTAAGGTCTGAAAGATAAACCTTCAATAATTTTGTAAGTTAAACCTAATGACGCAATTGCTTGATTAGTTCTTGATTTGATTTTGTTCAAATCACTTACCATCAAAACGTTTTGGTTCAATACACCAGCTAAACCGCCTTCTGCAGGAGTTCCGAAGTAAGAACCATCGTCGTTATAAATACGGTTCATTGGCAAAATTAATGGAGACGAGAACGCAGGAGAACCTAAGAAACTCCCACCGTTTGGACCACCAAAAGTACCACTTTGATTAAATGAACTCAAGTTGATAGAAGCATCAACATTCAAATGAGAGCTTACCTTGTTATTTAATTTTGCACTAAAGTTTCCTCCTTTATAGTCCACATTTCTAATGTTGGCGTCTGATTGGTTGTACGCACCCGATAAATAGAAAGTTGTTTTCTCATTACCGCCATTCATCGAGAAGTTATAATTATTCGTTGTTCCGCTTTGGTAGGCTTCTTTTTGCCAATCATAAGTAGGAAGTGCAGCAATTTCAGCATCTGTAAGTGTACCACTTAATCTTACACCCGTCAAAGCTCCTGATCTTGCTGTTGCTTCATTTCCTGTTTGGTTGAATAAAGCTTCTCTTCTTAATTGAATCCACTCTTGTGTATTCAAAACATCTAAGTATTTAGTTGGCTCAACATAACCTGTGTTGTAATCTAAGGTGATGTTTGTTTTTCCAGCTTTACCTTTTTTAGTAGTAACCAACACAACACCGTTTGCCGCAGAAGCTCCATAAATAGCGGCAGAAGCAGCATCTTTTAGGATTTCTATGTTTTCAATATCATTCGGATTAAGATATGATAAAGGGTTAGTAGAAGCAAAAGCAGAGTTACTTGATGTGTTAATTTGAACACCATCCACAACATACAAAGGATCAGTACCACCTTTGATAGAACCTACACCACGTACACGTACTTGTACTTGACCGCCCGGAACACCATTTGAACCAGTGATTTGAACACCTGCTGCACGTCCTTGTAAAGCACGGTCAAATGTTTGAACGGGAATGTTTGCAATGTCTGAACCTTTAACAGATGCTTGCGAACCTGTTAATGTACGACGAGCCTGAGTACCATAACCAACAACAACAACTTCTTCAAGGTCTGAAATTTCAGAAACTAAAGAAACATTAACAATTGATTTTGAGCCTGTAGCCACTTCTGTTTTTTTGAAACCCACAAATGTGAATACCAATGTTGCCGAACTAGAAGCATTGATTTTATAAGAACCATCAGTTGCAGTAACTGTACCTTTGGTTGAACCTTTCACTCCAACACTTACTCCAGGAAGTGCTGAGCCGTCTTCGGAAGATGTAACTTTCCCTGTGATAGTTCTGTCTTGTGCAGCTACTCGAAATACGAGCGCAAGCAGAAGCACAAAACTAAGAAGTAGTTTTTTGCTCATTTGATTTTAGTTTGAGTTGATGAATAAAAAAATATTATGCAAAAATAACAGGAATTTTATTGCTGATGCAAATTTTATTTGTTGAAACATTAATTAATAGGGCAATAATTGCATGTAAGCAGTATTTTCTTAGGTAAAACTAGAAAATTGAAGATGAAAATTTGGAGAATCTTGCAAATTGCATTTTGACACAAGATTCGATTCTTATTTTTTATATAACTATTTCATGATAAAAATGTTTGAATAAAATAGCTTAAAAGTTTGCCATCGTTGAGCATTATCTATCATAAATGTCACCAAATACAATATTTAATAGGGTATAAATCTTCAAAGTGATTATAAAAATTTGGGAGATGACGATTAAAATGTTAGCTTTAAATCATTATCATTTCATCTTAAATCAAACTTTTCATGAAAAAGATTATTCTGCCTGTGGCATTGTTGATGTTTTCTCTTTCCACTTCATTTGCGCAAACCACTTCACTATTAAAATCTAAAATCGCACAGAAAGCTGAAGGTCTTGAAGCCAAAGTAGTAGCTTGGCGAAGAGATTTTCACCAAAATCCAGAACTAGGTAACCGTGAATTTAAAACGGCTGAAAAAGTAGCAGCGCATTTACGTGCATTAGGAATTGAAGTAAAAACTGGCGTTGGAAAAACAGGTGTTGTAGGTCTTTTGAAGGGTGGAAAACCCGGTCCAGTAGTGGCTTTGCGTGCTGATATGGATGGTTTACCTGTAAAAGAACGTGTTAATATTCCTTTTGCTTCTAAAGCAACTGGCGAGTATAATGGACAACCCGTAAGTATTATGCACGCTTGTGGGCATGATACGCACGTGGCAATTTTGATGGGTACTGCTGAAATTCTTGCTTCGATGAAAAGTGAATTAAAAGGAACTATTAAATTTATTTTTCAGCCTGCTGAAGAAGGTGCGCCTGAAGGAGAAGAGGGCGGAGCTGCTTTGATGATTAAAGAAGGCGTTTTAGAAAACCCTAAAGTGGATGCTATTTTTGGTTTGCATATCAATGCTCAAACGGAAATTGGCAAAATAAAATACCGTCCGGGTGGTACGATGGCGAGTTCTGATTGGTTTAAAATTAAAATTAAAGGAAAGCAATCGCACGGAGCTTATCCTTGGTCGAGTATTGATCCAATCGTCACGGCATCACAAGTAATTATGGGTTTGCAGACCATTGTGAGTAGAAATGCTCCTGTAACAGAATCGGCGGCGGTTGTTACGGTCGGACAAATTAATGGTGGTGTAAGAAGTAACATCATTCCAGAAGAAGTAAATATGAATGGGACGATTCGTGCTTTGGATACTGGTGTACAAGACATGATTCATGCTAGAATCTCTCAAATTGCCACAAATATTGCTGAAAGTGCTGGTGCAACAGCCGAAGTAAACATCACTAGAATGTGTCCTGTTACTTATAATGATATTCCTTTGACGGAGAAAATGGTTCCTACTTTGGAAGGAGTAGCTGGTAAAGAAAATGTTTCTATCACTGCTGCGGTGACTGGTGCAGAGGATTTTGCTTTCTATCAGCAAAAAGTGCCGGGAGTTTTCTTCTTCTTGGGCGGCGCTCCAAAAGGTAAACCCGTTTCAGAAACAGCACCACATCACACTCCAGATTTTTATATCGACGAAGGTAGTTTTGTATTAGGTATGAAATCAATGGCAAGTTTGGTGGTTGATTATATGGAAATGAATACTGGAAAGAGTAGTGTGGGAAAATAGAATTAATTTGAAAATGAAATTGTTTGATTTTTTTATTTTCCTATTAGAGGTCGAATTAATTCGACCTCTAATAGGAAAATAAGCTTTTGAATTTCAAAACTAAGTCAGTAAATCATTAAGAATACAGAGTTATTAACTCTATTAATCAATAAATTTTACATTTTCAAATCTTCAAATTTCCAAATCTTCAAATTATTTTGCATTTACTTTCTGAACGATTTTATAAACCAATGAAGGTAAATAGCGTTTTAGATATACACCCATTACTTCGTACCAACCACCGATATATACTTCTTTTTGATTCGCTTTTACGGCTTTTACAATCTTTTCAGCACATCGTTCGGCGCTCATTCCTTTACTTTGGTTTTTATCCATTTTACCATGAACATTCCCCTTGCCATCTAAGGCATTTAGTGAAATAGAAGTGTTGATATAACCCGGACAAATGACCGTTACTTGTATGTTTTCTTGCCAAACTTCTGCTCTTAATGAATCAAAAAAGGCAATCAAAGCATGTTTGGCGGCACAGTAGCCACTTCTGAGTGGCGTCCCGATTTTTCCAGCAACGCTACTGATTGCTACAAAATGTCCTGTTTTTCTTTCGCTAAAATGAGGAAGAATTGCTTGCGTAAATGCCACAGTACTAAAAAAATCCAGTTCCATAATGTCTCGATAGACTTTAAAATCTGTATCTTTTACTAATGAACGTTGCGTAATGCCAGCGTTCTGAATTACCACATCAATTTGTCCGAAGTGTTCCAAAACCGTTTTTACTTTCTCTGGAAAAACATCAAAATTCAACATATCCATTGGCAATACTAATACTTTATCAGCACTGAGTCCAGTGGTATCGGCTACTCTTTGCAATTCCTTTTCACGCCTTGCCGAAAGTACCAATTTTGTTCCTTCCTTGGCAAACTGATAGGCAAGAGCTTCGCCAATGCCCGACGAAGCTCCTGTAATCCAGACTATTTTGTTTTGGAAATTATTCATGGTAAAGCATCAAGCTTTTAATAATAAAGAAAATCAGATTCGATAAAATCAGATTAGTCAACTTTCAAAAAGTTGACTAATCTAAAAACATTCATCATTCCGCATTCAAAACTCATCACTCAGATAGCTCCTCACTCATCAATTCCCATCAAATTCAACATAAAAGCATACTCTAAGGCTACATCATGGAAACGTTTGAATCTGCCTGATGCTCCGCCATGACCAGCTTCCATGTCGATATGGAAAAGTAAAAGATTATTGTTAGTTTTCAAGGCACGTAATTTGGCTACCCATTTGGCTGGCTCGAAATACTGTACTTGCGAATCGTGCAAACCTGTGGTAACCAACATATTTGGATAGTCTTTTGCTTCTACATTATCCACTGGCGAGTACGATTTCATGTATTCGTAATACTCTTTTTGTTTTGGATTTCCCCATTCTTCCCATTCGCCAGTGGTCAAAGGAATACTTTCGTCGAGCATGGTTGTTACCACATCCACAAAAGGCACAGCCGCCAAAATCCCTTTGTATAAATCAGGACGCATATTGGTTACTGCACCCATCAACAAACCTCCTGCCGAACCACCATTGGCAAAAAGCTTATCTTTTGAAGTCCATTTTTCTTGAATCAAGTATTCTGAAACATCAATGAAATCATGAAAAGTATTTAACTTTTTCAACAATTTGCCATCTTCGTACCAGTTTCTACCCATTTCTTGTCCGCCACGAATATGAGCAATCGCAAAAGCAAAACCACGATTCAATAAACTTAATCTTGCTGCCGAAAAGTAAGGGTCAATCGAATAACCATAAGAACCGTAAGCATATTGAAGCAAAGGTTGCGAGCCATCTCTTTTGAAACCTTTTTTGTAAACAATTGAAATCGGTACTTTTACGCCATCACGAGCGGTAGCGAAAAGGCGTTCGCTGATATAATCTTCTTTGTTGAATTCACCCAAAACGGTTTGCTCTTTCATCAGCGTTTTGTCTTGCGTATCCATATTATAATCAAATACTGAACTTGGTGTAGAAAGCGAAGTATAAGAGTAACGAAGAATGTTTGTATCAAAATCAGGATTTGATGATACGCCAGTATCATAAGCCGTTTCGTCAAACTGAATATAATGCTCTGCTTTTGTACTTTGGTTAATAATTCGGATGTGCATCAGAGCCTTACTTCTTTCTTGCAACACCAAATGGTTTTTAAAAACCTCCATACTATCCAAATAAGTATCCTCACGATGTGGAATTACCTCTTTCCATTTTGTCATGTCAGTACTTTCGACTTCATTTACTTCCATCAATTTAAAATTGGTGGCATCTTGAGCGTTTGTTCTGATATAAAATTTATCCTCAAAATGTTCGATGGCATATTCCAAACCTTCTTCTCTTGGATAAAAAGGAGTAAATTCACCAGTAGGATTTGAAGCTTCTAACAAACGATATTCCGTAGAAACGCCATTTTGTTCAGAAACCGAAATGATGTATTTCTTAGATTTCATCCTGCCCAAACCCATATAAAATTGTGGGTCTTCTTCAGTATAAACTAATACATCTTCAGAAGTATCCGTACCAATTACATGTCGAAATACTGTTGAAGCCAACAAAGTTTGTTGGTCACGCACCATGTAGAAAATCGTTTTATTATCAGTCGCCCAAGCGTAAGCTCCGCCTTCGGTGTTTTCAATTTCATCGGGTAAAATTTCGCCAGTACTTAGGTTGATGAATTTCAAGGTATAATTTCTTCGACTGACTGTATCTACACCATAAGCTAAAATCTGTTCGTTATCGGAAACCTCATAGCCACCAATGCTAAAATAAGCATGATTTTTTGCCATTTCGTTTCCATCCAACATAATCTCTTCTTCGGCTTCTAAAGCACCTTTTTTACGACAGTACAAAGGATATTCTCCACCTTCAATATATCTTGAATAGTAATAATAATTGCCATCTTTTACTGGAACAGACTCATCGTTTTCTTTGATTCTGCCTTTCATTTCATGGAAAAGAGCTTCTTGCAAAGCCTTTGTGGGAGCCATTACGGCATCTGTATAAGCGTTTTCAGCTTCAAGGTATTGTATTACTTCTGGGTTTTCGGGGTCGTTTAACCAATAATAATTATCTTGACGAGTATCGCCGTGGAGAGTCATTGGATGTGGCTTTATCGCCGCCACGGGAGCTTGCATAACATCTGGGTTCATACTATTCATTTTAGAAGGGTATTAAGTACTAATGCAGAATTGTGAGTTGCGAATTGTGAATTTAAAATTTTCATTTTCAGATACTTACAATTTATATTAATTGAAAATAATATTGCACGAATACTTAGATTGTCTTTTGGAAGGCTATATCAATCTTCAAAGTTAAGTTTTTCAAAGAGAAAAGCATTTTTAAAACCAGCATTTTGCCTTTTTAATTCAATATTAGGGTTTTTAGGGAAAATATTGGAGAAATACTCATGGCATGACTTCTAATTGATTTGGGAAAAGAGACAAATCTTTGTTAGTCATGCCATGAGTGAGAGCTTCTGATGGATTGCTGACATAAAACAGAACGATAATCTAGTATATTGCGGTTGTATTTTTGTTGACAGCAAATCTAAATATAATCTCGAATCAAATAAAATCTGAAATTAATGAACGCAAATCAAATAATTGAACAAGCAAAATTGAACAATTCCAAGGAAATTAATCTTTCTGGACTTGGCTTGACTTTTATTCCCGATACTGTTTTTGATTTAAAAGACGTTGAAACTCTTAAGTTAATGAACAACAGAATAACTCAACTGCCTGAAAGAATAATTGAACTAAAAAAGTTGAAAAATCTATACCTTTTCAATAACCAAATCAGGCAAATTTCTGAAAACTTATTAATTGAAATGCCTTACATTGACAACTTTGATTTGGGTGGTAATCCATTTGATTATCATGCAACAATCCTTTTCTATCATCAAAATAATAAGTGGTATGGGTACGAGAAGTCTATTAAAAAAATAAATGAATTTATACATACAGACAAAAACAGCGAACGGTATAAACTCATTGGAAATAAGTACTTTTTTTATTATAATACGATTAGGACATTTCCAATAGAAATATTTGACTTGACAGAATTAGAATCTCTTTCGTTTCACGGAAAAGAAATTACGACTATTCCAGTTGGGCTTAACAAACTTATCAATTTAAAAAGTCTTAATCTATCGGGAAATAAACTAAAATCATTACCTAACGATATTATCGAATTAAAAAACCTTGAAGAAATTGTGTTGGATGACAATAATTTTGAAATATTCCCCAATTTTTTATTTGAATTACCTAAAATAAAAAAAATATTTATTAGCAAAAACAAACTAAAATCGTTTGACACAAATATTTTTAAACACCCGACACTAACGAGTTTTAATGCCCTTGATAATCCTTTTGACGACTTTGATGCAAACCTATTCAATTATGACTTTGATATATTAAAGCTGAATTATGTTTGATGAAAAAAGAGCAGTTGCTCCTCCGACTGGTTTTAGGCTCTCCTAAGACCAAAAACAAAGAAGAGCATCACGCTCGAATTTTGTTAGAATAGTTGAAATTATGAGTAAAGACACACAATGGCAAAAGACCTTTTCACTTAGAGAAAAGTAAGAAAATAAAAGAGTACACCAATTCATTGATTAAGCCTACAATAATCCTGAAAGGATTACAGGGTTATAGGAAAAAGGGAAATGATGTGAGTGTATGACCCCTTCGGGGTCGAATAATGTTTATCGGCATTGGAATTATCTATAAACATTTAAATCCTTTGGATTTATCCTTTCCGTAGCTGTTTTCCGACCGAGAGATTAAGCTTCCCGACTAAGGGATTTTGCTTCCCGACTAAGGGATTTTGCTTCCCGACCGAGGGATTTTGCTTCCCGACTGAGAGATTAAACTTCCTGAATGAGGGATTTTGCTTCCTGACTAAGGGATTTTGCTTCCCGACTTAGAGATTAAGCTTCCTGACTGAGGGATTAAGCTTCCTGACTGAGAGATTTTGTAACCCGACTGAGAGATTTTGTAACCCGACTAAGAGATTAAGCTTCCCTACTGAGGGATTTTGTAACCCGACTGAGGGATTTTGCTTCCCGACTGAGAGATTTTGCAACCCGTCCAAGAAATGTACTATTTCCATTCTCCTAATTGGTTTCTAACTAGTCAGGGAATGAATAGTGGTTCAAATATTTTCAACATATACCTGAAATTTATAGTTGATAATAAAAACATTTAAAAGCTATCCACGAAATTTGTAGGAACGCATAAAAATTCTAAGATGAAAAATATCGCATATATATTATTGGCTGTGGCTGGTTTGATGCTCTTGGCGGTTTTAGTTTGGGCTTTAACAAGTCTTTTTGATTTTGGGTTGAATGAAAAGACAATCATGATGGTACTTTTTGGCGGTATCGCTGGTGTAGGATTAATCAGCAGAGTAATTTATGTGGCGAAAGATTCTTTTGGCAAAGAAAAGAAAGTAAAAAATAGGAGAAAATAATGAACAGAGAAGTACTTGTGAAAGCCGCTAACTTTTGTGCATATCAAGAACGCACGCAGCAAGAAGTACGAAAAAGACTTGCTGAATTGGAGGTTGAAGGCGATGAGGCGGAGGAGATGATTGTTTGGCTGATTGAGAATAATTACCTCAACGAGGAACGTTTCGCCAGAATTTTTGCAGGCAGTAAATACCGTCAGAAACGTTGGGGAAGATTAAAAATTCGGCAAGAATTAAAAATGCGTGGTGTGTCTGAATACTGTTTAAAAGCAGGAATGAGTGAAATTGACGACGAAGATTATCTCCAAACATTAACAGACCTTCTTGAAAAAAAAGCGAAAGAAATCAAAGAAAGTAATCCATTAAAACGCAAACAAAAACTATTAAGTTATGCACTCAGTAAAGGTTTTGAATCGGATTTGGTGTTTGATTTGATGAAAAATCTTTCGTGAAGAAATATCTTTTTTGAAAAAATAATCTTCTTTAGTTCATTAATATTAAAATCAATATTAACTTCAACTCCGTGATTAAACAAAAGAAGTTCTATATTCTTAGTATCTACATGATTAGAAAACTTCCAAATTAAAGTCATATCAAAGTGCCTGACATCAGGAAATTACAATAGACATGCGTTTAGTAATGAAGTAATTACCACAATTACTTTCAAGCAAGCTCTGCTCAAAAATTACTTTATTGTCTCTGTTTATACCACTATGAAACGAGAGATAATGAAATCACAATTCATTTTAAATCATACATACACTTAATACAGTTTTTTCGATGAGTAGTAATTTAAAAAAGAAAGTAGATGTAAGCGTATGCTTATATGGTAAACCCTATCACACGATTTTAGCCATTAAAAGTTTGCTCAAGTACAGTAGAGAACACATTAATAAAATCTATGTTACGGTAGAAAAAAATCAACCACAAAAGGATTCTAATGGAATGTACCTATTGAAGCAAGTGCTGAAAGATGAGCCAATCGTATATTTCAAACCTAAATACTTTTATAATTTGGGAGAACTAGATTTTGAGAGAACTCGGAATGACGCTAAGTATCGCTACCAAATTCCTTATCAATATGCCTTTGAACAGTCTGATCAAGAGTATGTATTAGTAATTCATAACGATTGCCTTTTTCACGACGATGCTGTGGGTAAAATGTTAGATACTTTTGCTAAAGGACCTGAGAAACTGGCAGGAACAGGAGCGATTGGTCAATGTTGGGTATGTCCAGCTGCGTTTGAGAACAAATGTAAGTCTAGCACTTTCGACCAATACAAGCCTACAAAGAGTGAATTAATTGAAATGATGAATCGTCATGATATTCCAAGGAGGGAAGTAACAATGCGATTAATCAATGAAGATAAAATTCATCCACTTCCAGAATGTCGTTTAAATGAACATGCCGCTTTAATTAGTACATCCATTTATCGTGAAAGCTCATTACCCAAAGGTAATAATGTTACTTTTGCCGCAGGCTGGGGCGGAAATGATTGGGGAACGGTTTGGTTTCATCAGATGGTAAATCAAGGTTATATTTTTAAACATCATAGACTTGAAGATTTTGCCACACATTCGCCTTTCAATTCATTAGGCAATGGAATCAGTGCCTATTCAAATGCAGATATTTATTGGAATTCAGAAGAATTAGCCAAAAAACATTTGTTAGAAAACTATAATGTTTCTTTAACACCGAAGCCAAAGACAAAAGTGCTTTCAGCCATTAATACCGTTAAAGTAAGTACTAAAAGAGTATTGGTAAAAACGATTAATCGTTTTAGGAATTGATGAATATTAAAAAATGAGCGATTAAGTTTTACCATTTTTTCAATTCCCAAAACAAATTCTTGTCAAAATAAAAAATTCACATTACCTTTGAAGCCATGAATAATTCAGCGAACACATACCGTACTTATTATTACTACTACGCACAGTAGCAGTCGGTTGTGTTTTGACTAATCTTTTTGAAAATCAAAAAATACATATACACAAACCGACTTGAAAAAGTCGGTTTTTTTTGTGCCTTCTTCCAAGTACGATAAGGCTTTTAACCAATGAATGTAAAACCAGCTTCCCGAATGGATTTGGTTCAGGAGTATTACTTCTCGACCAAGCTAAAACAAATCGCAGCGATGCGTGCTTCAGGTATTGATGTGTTGAATCTGGGTATCGGTAGTCCCGATTTACCGCCTTCTGCTGAAACTATTTCAGCTTTGGCAACAGCAGCAGAAAACCCTAAAAACCATGCCTATCAAAGCTATGTAGGTATTCCTGCCTTGCGTGAAGGTTTTGCGAAATTCTATCAAAATGCCTACGGAGTAAGTTTAAATCCTGTGGATGAAGTATTGCCTTTGATTGGTTCAAAAGAAGGAGTAATGCACATTTCGATGGCATATTTGGAAGCTGGCGACGAAGTTTTAGTGCCAAATCCGGGTTATCCAACCTATCGTGCGGCTTCTTTATTGACAGGTGCTACGGTGGTTGATTATGACCTTTCGGAAGAAAATGGTTGGCTGCCTGATTTGAAAAAATTGGCTGAAAAAGATTTATCTAAAGTAAAATTGATGTGGGTAAATTATCCACACATGCCAACTGGGGCAAAAGCTAATAAAGCTTTTTTTGAAGAATTAAGAGATTTTGCTTTAGCCAATAATATCTTAATTGTAAACGATAATCCTTATAGTTTTATCTTGAACGATGATCCAGAAAGTGCTTTAGCCGTAGAAGGAATGAAAGAAGTTGCTTTAGAACTCAATTCATTGTCGAAATCACATAATATGGCTGGTTGGCGTTTGGGTGTTTTGGTTGGAAAAGCCGAGTTTATCAATCCTGTTTTACGTTTTAAATCAAACATGGATTCTGGGATGTTTTTACCATTGCAAATGGCGGCGGTGAAGGCTTTAGAAAATCCTTCGTCTTGGTTTGATGAATTGAATGCTGTATATCGTGAACGTCAGCAGAAGGTTTTTGAAATGATGGATTTGTTAAACTGTCAATACGATAAAAATCAATCTGGAATGTTTGTTTGGGCTAAAATTCCAGCCAATTATCAAACAGGGTTTGAATTATCGGATGAGATTCTTGAGAAGTCAGGTGTTTTCATTACTCCTGGTGGAATCTTTGGCTCGGCTGGAGATGGCTATATTCGTACTTCTTTGTGTGCTGAAGTATCAGTTTTTGAGCAGGCGATTGGGAGGATTGTTAGCTCTTTAGCTTTGAGTGGTGAGCTTTGAGACTATAAGACTTTAGGACTTTAAGATTGTAGAAGAACCAAGAGTCAAGATGCAAGATACAAGACTTGGGATTTTAGGACTTTAAGATTGAAGGATATAAGACTTTAGGATTTTGAGATATAAGATGTAAGAAGTAGTAGAGAAATTACTTGAAAGCTTTTAGAATAAAAGATAATAAAAAAGAATTTTAAAAATAAAGGCTCAAAGCCGACAGCTCAAGGCTCATTGCTCAAAGCTTAAAGCTCAAAGCCAAATACAAAATTATGATTATTTCAGTAGTTGGACTTGGGCTTATTGGTGGTTCGATGGCTTTGAGTTTAAAAGAAAATGGTTTTGCCGATACTGTTATTGGTGTCGATAACAAAACCGAACATATTATTAAGGCTTTAGAATTAAAGCTTATCGACCGAGTGGCTCTTTTGCAAGATGCCGTAAAACAATCGGACATTATTATTTTGGCTGTGCCAGTAGATGCTTTGTTGACTTTATTGCCAGAAGTATTGAATCAGATTACAGAAAACCAAATAGTAATTGAAGTTGGTTCTACTAAAAAGGCAGTCATTGAAGCGGTGAAAAATCATCCGAACAGAGGTAATTTCGTGGCTACTCACCCAATGGCTGGAACGGAATTTTCAGGTCCAGAAGCAGCGATTAGGCATCTTTTTGATGGCAAAAACTGTGTACTTTGTGATATTGAAGATTCAAAACCTGAATTGGTAGAGTTAATCAAGAAAATGTATGTGGAAGGTTTGAAAATGAGAATTACTTATTTAGATTCTGTCGCTCACGATATTCATACGGCTTATATTTCACATATTTCACATATTTGTTCGTTCGCTTTGGCTTCAACTGTTTTGGCGAAAGAGAAAGATGAAGAAAGTATTTTCAATTTGGCAAGTACAGGTTTTGAATCAACGGTTCGTTTGGCAAAATCTAGTCCAGAAACATGGATTCCGATTTTCCGACAAAATCAAGAAAATATCATCGACGTGCTTGATTCTTATATTACTACTTTGTTGACTTTCAAAGGATTAATGATTTCAGGGAGTTATGATAAATTTGGAGAGTATCTTACACAAGCCAATGATATTAAGCGAATTTTGAATAAGTAATTGTTCCTCAATCATAAAAAAGACTTTCCAAATTAAATTCGGAAAGTCTTTTTTGTTTTAGAAAGAAAATAATCTTGCGTCGTTTCCGATTTCAATCTTTGTTTTATTCTTTTTCTTATTCCACGGAGCAGTCGTACTCATGCCCATTTGTATGGCTAAACCTGCCATCAACAAAGTGAAAATGATAAAAACCCAGCGAAATATTTTTTGATTCTTGTTCATGATTCGTTAAAATTAATTCAAAATAGAACGATGACACAAAGATAATAACATATTGACAAAGGATAAGTTTAGTGGAATGATGGATTCTAAGACAAAACTGATTATTTTGCAAATGTTTTAAATAACTAAGCTTAAATCAAGCTTTTAACTGCCTTTATCGCACATCATAACCCGAAAAACCATGAAAAATAAGTTGAAATATTTTTTGTTTATCATTGCTCTTACTATCTTTTTTTGCTGTTCTAGTCCCGCTACCAAATACGAAAATACTGTTGATGAAAGTAAAACTTGTTCGATGATTTTTATTGATAAATCTGTCAGTGTTGATCCCAACAAACAATTTATCTATGAAAAATACACTAAGATTATCAATCAGTTAATCGACGAAAATATTAAAACCAAAGGGGATAAAATAGAAGTATATTTTATCCATGAAAATACGGCAAAAGCCAAAGTAGCAGCCTTGGTTGCTCGTTCTGAAATGGAAATTGCTGAGGGAGCAAGTGCTACGGATGCCGAAGCGCAAAAGACTGAATTTGAAATGGACATCAGTAAAGAACGTAGCATTTTCAAGAAAGTAGTGATTAATCACTTAACGTCACTCAATCCTTCTTCAAGTAAAAACAGTACTGATGTTTTAGCCGCTTTGCCTTTGATTGACCATGAAATTGGTAAAGGTTTTACGGTAAAAGCCTATTTCCTTTCAGATATGGTTGAAAGTATGAAAGGGGCTAACCGTCGTGATTTTCATCAAGCCCCTCCTGTAGATGATGCTTCGGCTGTTGGTTGGGCAAGAGAAGATGCCGCACGTTTGCAAGCAACTTTACCTAATATTAGCATGGCTCAAATCTTTATTGCCAAACCTTTTGAACCAACGGCTTCCAGAAAAATCAATAATCCAGCCATTTCAACATATTGGCAACGTCTCTTTTCAGAATTAGGCGTGTCTGGAGAAGTAACGGAATTGTAGGTTGTTAGCAATGAGAATTGAGCTACAAGCTTTGAGTAATTCAAGACTCTGGTTAATAACTTAAATCATAAAACAAGCTCAAAGCTCATTGCTCTAGGCTTAAAGCTAAAAAAATGCTTATCGCCAAAATACCCAATACAGCCCAAGAATGGGAACAATATTATGATTTACGCTTTACAGTCTTGCGTGAACCGTGGCATCAGAAAAAAGGAAGTGAAGTATTGCCCGACGAAGACCAAGCGCATCATGTAATGGCGGTTGATGCTGAAACAGATGAATTGTTAGGTGTTGCTCGCTTACAAATGAATTCGGCTACACAAGGTCAAGTACGCTGTGTGGCAGTAGCCAACAATGCACAAGGAAAAGGAGTAGGGAAGTTTTTGATGAAATATTTAGAAGACTTAGGGAAGGAAAAAGGCTTAGAAGAAATCATTCTTGATGCCCGCATCAATGCTCTTGAATTTTATAAAGCGATAGGCTATGAAATCTATGCAGAATCCTATTTGCTTTTCGGCGAAATTCCTCATTGGAAAATGAAAAAACAATTGTAAAATGGGATGGAATCTCGTTTTTTTGTTTAAGACGCATCTTGTAAATACTAATAAAATACGTATTCAAATCACTAGGAACGGGTTTAAACCCGTTCCTAGTGATTTGAATATGTATTTTTGGAAAAAAGATTTAACCGTTCTGATGATAATAATATCCCACTACACCTTCTCCCGAATCTGATAATCTGTAGTCTTCTCTGAATTTCTGGTCATTAATTCGCCAATAAAACCTGCTACAAATAATTGTACCCCTATAATAATGGCTACCAAAGCCATAAAGAAAAGTGGATTGTCGGTTACGTTTCTGAATTTTATATGGTTAGCGATGGCGTAAATTTTATCGCCAATTAGGTAAATCGTAATAAAGCTTCCAATCAAGAAAAACAAAATCCCAAAACCACCAAAAAGGTGCATCGGTCTTTTACCAAACTTCTGTACGAAAGTAATAGAAAGTAAATCTAAGAAACCGTACAAAAAGCGTTCAATTCCAAACTTGGTTGTACCGTACTTTCTGGCTTGGTGTTGTACTACTTTCTCACCAATTTTATCGTAGCCATTCCATTTTGCCTGCACAGGAATATAGCGGTGCATTTCGCCATAAAGCGTGATAGATTTAATTACTTCGTTTTTATAAGCTTTCAGTCCGCAGTTAAAATCATTCAAATGCACGCCCGACATCGAGCGAGTTGCCGCATTATATAATTTAGTAGGAATGGTTTTAGTGATTGGGTCGAAGCGTTTTTGTTTCCAGCCCGATACCAAATCATAATTATCTTCCGTAATCATGCGGTATAATTCAGGAATTTCTTCTGGACTATCTTGTAAATCGGCGTCCATCGTAATCACAACTTTACCTCTTGCTTCTTTAAAACCTACGTGCAAAGCGGCAGATTTTCCGTAATTTCTGCTAAAAGAAATACCTTTTACAAAAGTATTTTTGCTGGATAAATCCTTCACCACTTGCCAAGATTTATCACGACTACCATCGTTTACAAAGATTACTTCGTAGCTGTAATGATGGGTTTTCATTACTTTTTCTATCCAAGAGCAAAGTTCGGGCAGTGATTCTTCTTCGTTGTAAAGGGGAATGATAACAGAAATATCTAACATGATGTGATGATATATTTACGAGATGAAATCCCGTTGTACGGCTTAAAAAATTAAATAATACTCTTTCAAAAGAGTTGAAAATTGTGCTGTATAACTTTCATCAAGATTTCGGATGATTAATTCCTCTTGAATCGTTTCTTTTTCAGTAAGTCCAAAGGTCGTAATAATTCTTAATATTTTCGACCCATTTCTATGTCTTATCAGTAATTTTTTGTGTGGATAAAGTCCTTCTTGCAAAGCCAGATTTTCTAATACTGTACTTTCATAAGCAGGAAGTAAAACGACAAAACGACCATCAGCCGACAATAATTTGATTACCGAAGTCAGTAAATCTTCAAAAGAAAGCGTATCCGTGTGTAAAGCCTTATTTCTTTTTTCCTGTTCGGATTTTAAATGATTCTGGAAAAAAGGAGGATTACTGACAATTAACTCAAAATACAAATCTTTATTGTTTTCTGCAAAATCCTGAATACTTTGATGAAAAACTGTGATTTGCTCTTTGAAAATGCTATTTTGAATATTCTCCACCGCTTGTTGATAAGCATTGTCGTCTAATTCAACGGCTGAAAATTGTGCTTTAGAGCGTTGCGCTAACATCATCGCAATTAAGCCAGTGCCAGTGCCAATATCCAAAACTTTTGTAGCGTTTTCAAGTGCAGTATAAGCTCCCAAAATACAAGCATCGGTGGTTACTTTCATCGCCGTTTGGTCTTGTCGCACCAAGAATTGCTTAAATTGAAAACCGTTTATACTTTTTGACATTAGATTTTTGGGATAATTTGCATCTTTGAAGAAAATCAAAATTACAACAAATTAGGCTTTGATATAAATGCTTTGGTTTGTTATTGACGTTTAGCCATCAAAAAACAATATTATGAAAAACACCATCTTTATTTTACTTGCTTTTTTCTGTTCATCATTTCATCAGCTCGTAGCACAATCTCAAGAAGAAAATATCGTCTTAAAACAAGCCAAAGGCGTTTTGGATGGAACATTATTAATACCAAAAAGTACTAAAAAAGTACCAGTCGTATTAATTGTGGCAGGTTCTGGTCCGACAGACCGCAACGGGAATAGTTCTTTGAGTGTAACGGCAAAATCGTATCAACTTTTGGCAGAAGGTTTGGCAAATAAGGGAATTGCTTCTTTGCGTTACGACAAAAGAGGCGTAGGAAAAAGTGCGTCTTCGATGATGAAAGAAAGTGATTTGACTTTTGAAACTTATATTCAAGACGTTCAGCAGTGGATTGATACGTTGAAAAAGAGTAATCGTTTTTCGAAAATTACCGTTTTAGGACATTCAGAAGGCTCATTATTGGGAATGGTTGCGATTCAAAAATCGCCTGTAGATGGCTATATTTCTTTGGCTGGGCCAGCTCGTGGCATTGATGAAATTATTATTGAACAAATGGCACAGCAACCTTTGCCTGATTCTGCAAAGAATGAAGTAAAGAAAAACTTTGAAAGATTA
This sequence comes from Arcicella rosea, assembly GCF_040543805.1. Classification (NCBI taxonomy): domain Bacteria; kingdom Pseudomonadati; phylum Bacteroidota; class Cytophagia; order Cytophagales; family Flectobacillaceae; genus Arcicella; species Arcicella rosea. Next base: position 129,293 of record NZ_JBEUMS010000001.1, on the reverse strand, counting down.
AAAAAAGGAGAGACGTTTTCAAAAATTATGCAGAATATGTCGGTATATATGATTTTTCGTCCAAGTATTCAACCTTATATGATTTCGTGGTTGAAGTACGTGCCTACGGAAGAAATCAAAAAAGTAAAGGCAAAAACACTTATTATTCAAGGAACGACGGATATTCAAGTGAATGAAAACGAAGGGAAATTGTTAGCTAAAGCCCAACCAAAAGCAAAATTAATCTTAATTAATGGCATGAATCATGTGTTGAAAAATGCGCCAATCGACAGAGCAGAGAATATAAAAACTTATACTAATCCAGATTTACCAATTGCAAAAGGCATGGTAGAGGCTGTTGTAGAATTTGTTGATAGCTTGTAAATTGGAGCTATTAGTTTTGAGCTATCAGCAGTGAGCTTTGAGCTTTGAGTTATCAGTTTTTTATTAATAATTATTGAAAGATACTTCTCAGCTAAAATCTTAAGTCTCATCGCTCACAACTCATATCTCAAAGCTCAAAGCTCAATGCTCACAGCTCATAGCTCAAAACTCACAGCTAAAAAAAATGAAACAACGCTTACTTTCTTTAGATGTATTTCGTGGGATGACCGTCGCCATGATGATTCTGGTCAATAATCCAGGCGATTGGGGACATATTTATGCACCGCTCGAACACGCCGAATGGAATGGCTGTACTCCTACGGATTTAGTCTTTCCCTTTTTCCTTTTTATCGTAGGCGTTTCTATTTCATTTGCTTTTCAAGGAAAAGTAGCAGACCGCAAAACGATTTTAAAGATTATAGAAAGAAGTATTAAGCTTTTTGCTTTGGGTATTTTCCTTTCCCTTTTTCCTAAATTTGATTTTTCAGTTGTTAGAATCCCCGGCGTTTTGCAAAGAATTGCTATTGTTTTTTTAGTAAGTTCTATCGTTTTCCTGACGACAAAACAACGTACTCAACAAATCATTTTTGCTTCACTTTTAATTGGCTATTGGTTACTGATGACTTTCGTGCCAGTTCCTGATGCTGGCGCTGCGAATCTTGAACCAGAACATAATTTAGGGGCATTTTTAGATAGATTGTTACTTGGAACAGCGCATTTATACAAAGCGGTAAAAGTTTGGGATCCAGAAGGTATTCTAAGTACTTTACCCGCTATTGCTAATGGTTTGGCGGGTGTTTTAGTAGGTACTTGGTTGCAAAGAAGCGATAAAAACATCACAGAAAGACTAATGTACATTTATTTGTACGGAAGTATCGCTTTGGCATTGGCTTGGTTTTGGGATGCCGCAGGTTTTCCAATCAATAAATCTTTGTGGACAAGTTCTTATTCTCTTTGGACGATTGGTTTGGCGATGTTTTTCTTAGCAGGTTTTTATTGGTTGATAGATGTAAAAGGATACAAATTTTGGACAAAACCATTTGTAGTTTATGGCGTAAATGCCATTACGGTTTTCTTTTTATCAGGTTTAATCCCAAGAGTGATGAACATGATAAAAATTGCTTTGCCCGATGGCGAAAAAGTAAGTTCCATTACTTGGTTGTATAAATCGTTTATTGTTCCTTTTTTCACTGAGCCAAAGAATGCTTCTTTGGCAGGAGCAATCACTTTTGTACTGATTTGGTTGGGAATTTTGTGGATAATGTACGAGAAGAAAATGATAGTAAAAGTATAAAAGAAGCGACGGATAGGAAATGAATTTGGGCTTTAGATTACATTAATCGACTTCCCTAATTTCAGTACAAAAGTGTTTGATAATATCAGAAAAGGCGATTGAAGAAAGCTAAGCTTTTTTCAATCGCCTTTTAAATTAAAGTACTACAACAGAGTTTTCATCGTAAGAAACACCCGTTGGAACAAATTTATCTGCTTCTTCATCATTTAACCAAATATCGTTATCAACTAAATAACGGAAAGCAAACTCTTTTCCAACTTCTAATTCAACTGAAGCTTTGAAAGTACCATCTTTTTGTTTTTTCAAAGCTGTAGGATTCCATTCGTTAAAATCACCTAATAAACTTACTTTTTTTGCACCATTTACTGTTTCAGCAGGAAGCGCAAAAGTTACTTTACATACTGGTTTACTTTTTGAATACTGTTTCGTTAAAGCCATAATCGTAATTGGGTTTTAAGATTAATATTTTTATTTTATAAATAATTCTAGTGAATGTTTTTGATTATTCTCTTAATCAAAGTTAACACAAATATTCAAAAAAATATTTTATAATATCCTAACAACCAAATGATTAAATTAAAATAAAATTGAAATAATTATATTTTAACAATACTTTTTACTAAAACAAATTTTATTTTCTTATACTATTTGAGTATTTGCACTCAGATTATTGGTCGAGTTGAAAAACGATAGGTAAAGTAAATTTTACGGATACATTTCTACCAGACTGTTTACCAGGATTCCAACGGGGCATTAACTTAATTACTCTTTGTGCTTCTTCGTCGCACCCAAAGCCCAAACCTTTCAAAATATCAATACTTGAAATATTTCCATCTTTACCAACTACAAATTGTACATATACTTTTCCACCAATACCAACTTCAGAAGCATTTCGTGGATAACGTAAGTTTTTTTGAAGAAATTTAGCCAAAGCAGCATTTCCACCAGCAAATTCTGGCATTGTTTCAACCGATAGGAATGTTTTTTCTTCTTCAACTTTTATTTCAACTGGTGCAGAGCCTTCACCTGTTTTAAATTTATCAGGGTCATCCACTGGAATCTCACCAATTTCTCCTTCTTGTGTCACTGAACTAATCTGAGCATCTGTATTATTAAGTACATCTTGGTCTGGTGGTAATTCAGTTGCTTTATCGTCTTCTACAATTTCAGGTTCGTTAAAGGCAATTGTTTTATGTACTATAACTTCCTCTTGCGGTGGCGGAGGTGTTACTTCTGGTTCTACAGGTATATCTTTGGGCGGTTCTGGAATTTTATAATCTTCTAAATTTATCGTTATTCCTATTTTATCTTCATGCTTAATATTAGCTAAAATCATAGGTGCGCCAATTGCCAAGCAAAATAAACCAATGCCTCCTAATAAGGCGATTTTGATTACTCTTTGATAATCGGTTCGCAAAATATAAGCACCATAAGCTTTGTTGCGGTTTTGGAAAACGATGTCTTCCAAAGTATCGTCTTCGTGTACTACTGTTTGATTTTCCATGATTGTTTGTGTTTGGATGTTAAACTAATTTTTTAGTTGATTTGATTTTAAAAAAACCTCAATCTTAGTTGAGGTTTTTTAAGAGAATTACTTTTTCTTGGAAGTGATAATAATAACGCCGTTTTTAGCTTTTTCGCCATACTTTTCTAAGGAACTTTTATCTTTCAAAACATCAATTCTTTCAATAGTATCTGGATTGTGTAAATCTAAGTTTTCCTTTGAAATTTCTTTACCATCTAGGATAAAAAGAGGACTTACTTTTTCATCTAATACAAATTTGATAGGTATTGTAAATCTACTATTTACTTTTTGTCCCTGATGTACACCAGCTTCCCATTTTGGGATACTTTTTAAAACTCTAATGGCTTCTTCATCCATACCATAACCAGCGCCTGAAAGTACTTCGAAGTTAGAAGTACTACCATCTTTATTGACGATAAACTGTATATAAACTTTACCTGATGCAAATACCTTTTGAGCAGCTTCTGGATATTTTAAATTGGTCTGAAGATACTTAGCAAAAGCTTCCATTCCACCAGGGAATTCAGCCTGTTGGTCAACTGCATTAAATACATTAGTGGAGTCCCTTTTTAAATCTTTGGCTAAAGCTGGACTAATAATGAGTGCTTCGGATAAATCTATAGCATCATTAATTTCTGGTAATATCTCTTTCTTGATTTTTGTTTGATGTGGGAACATATCAATGTTTTGTGCTACAACTTGTTGGCTACCCTCATTAATACTATCTTCTATCTTAGAAATTGATTTACTCGCTAAAGTAGCCGAAGAAACTACAATCATCGTCATAAATAAAGGAGCTGTTAAGCCATATTTTAATAATGCGGTTTGGGTTGAACGTTGTTTTTGTAACATATCTATTCTTAATTTTAGGAGTGATTTATTGAAAAAATTATTCGTTAATGGAATAGCTTGTACTCCAAATTGTTCTTGAAAAAGTAACATGGCATAGTCTGCTTTTGATGCTTCGTGTCGGCTTGCTACTTCGTCAGCAATAAATTCATGAATTTGTTTGATAGAACTTTTGTAGAGATAAACAATAGGATTAAACCAATTGAAAATCGCAATTAACTCAAAAAGCATAATATCAGCAGAATGCAATTGACGAATATGTACAAATTCATGTTTCATAATCGTTGAACGATTTTTCAATTCTTTACTAACAAACACCATATTGAAAAATGAAAAAGCTCTTTGATTTTTTTCTCCTGAAACCTTTTTCTTCATCATTTTACCCAAATAGGCTAAATTCCCACCAAAACGACAAACTCCAAAAATAATCCCAACGATATACGCAAACGCAAACATATCACCTACCGTTAAGTTTCCTTTGGTGGCACTTTGGGCTGTCACATAAAAAGTTTCTGGCGAATAGAAGGTACTAAACGTTTGTGATACTTGCTCAGTAACAAACCAACTACGCACCCATTCTGATTGCATCAGAGGTATGAAAAAAGCCAAAGCAGCCGATGCTACCAAGTAGCCTCGATTAAGATTGAAAAAAGTTTCTGTTCGCAATAACAATCGATAGAAACCATAAAAAAGTATTAAATACAAATTAACTTGGAGGAGGTAGCTTAGCCAATTCATAGTGTCGTAAATTTGGTTTTCGGATAGCTTAATAAAAGAAAAAGGGATACTCGTAATTATTTAATACTCAGTAGTTTTTCGTCGTCTGATGTGATATTAACGATGGCATAACGTCTATTATTAGTGATTTTCATTTCATCTAATAAATCAATCATATTTCGATATTTTGCCTTATCTGTAGATTTGATGACCACCGTAAAATTGTCACCAATTCTACGTTTATAATCAAATAATACTTTTCTGATGCCGTTGTCAGAGAAATCGGTACTATTCACTTTCGAGTTACATTCCAATCCTTGATAGTAGAAAACTTTATTTTGGTCATCTAATACAACATTCAGTGATTCTGAACAACGCACTGGTGAAGTTTGACCAAGGTCATCTTTATCAGGCATATTTAGTTGCAAAATGACAGGTTTAGCTAGGGTAGTGGTAAGCATGAAAAAAGTAATGAGTAGAAAACCTAAATCTACCATTGGTGTCATGTCTATCTTGGTTGATAATTTATGACTTCTCTTTTTTGAACCATTGTTTTTGTCGGATGCAGATATTTCAGCCATGATGTTTTTGTTTTTGATTGAATTTTGCTTTAAAACTAAATACTAAGAAGTAATCAGTATTTAGCTTTATTGATATTTCAAGAAAATAGGTTAAAGGTGTAGAAAGTTACTTCGTCAACAGTAATAGAACATTGTTAAATGTTAAGGGTTGAATAGGTTATTGGCTATGTAATATTTTTACTAAAATCAGAGCTTACAGCCTAAAGCTTTACTATTTCTCTTCTTCTTTCATTTTATTAATCATGTTCAAAATTTCGTCAGCATCTTTTACGTCGATTTTTCCTTTTTTAGAGAAGAATGAGAAAAGACTTGAGAATGAATTTTCAAAATAACCTTCTACCAATTTTTCAGTAGCGAAAGAACTATAACTTTCTTTGCTGATTATCGGGAAGTATTCATGCGATTTTCCATAAGAATTGTGGCTAACAAATCCTTTTTCTTGTAAAATTCTGATAATTGTCGAAACCGTATTATAAGCAGGTTTTGGTTCAGGTAATTCATCCAAAACATCCTTGACAAAACCTTTTTCTATTTGCCAAAGTACTTGCATAATTTGTTCTTCAGCTTTGGTTAGTTCTCTTTCTACTGCTTGCATTTTTTCTTTAAATTTTATTTAAGTTTGATACCCTTGTGAATTCTTGGTTAAATATAAAACTAATATTTTAGTTTACAAACTATTTTTTTAGTTTTTGAAATTATTTTTTGAAAAAGCATAAAAAAAGCGATGTTCCCACCGCTTTAGACTAAAAGTTGTTCGCCTACTTTCAATATTTTTAAGGATTGATTGATTTTTCCTTCTTTTTCTAATTGTCTTAAAATTTGTTCAGGTTCAGAAAGTGGCTCATCGGCTTGGTCGAAAGTGCCGTAATGAAAAGGAATCATTACTTTAGCGTTGGTTTCATTAAAGGCTTGCACAGCGTGTTCGGGGTCTTGATGATTGGGCGACATAAACCAACGTGGCGAATAAGCACCAGCGCCAATCATGGCGACATCAATATTTGAAAACAAAGTGGCTACTTCTTTAAAATGACTGCCATAGCCCGAATCTCCGCCGAAGTAAATGGTTTTATCTTTACTCTTTAATACAAACGCTCCCCAAAGTCTTTCGTTGGCATCGCCCAAAGAACGATTTGACCAATGTCTTGAAGGCAAAAAGTAAATAGATAAATCATCTTTGGTTTGATATTGTTGATACCAACCAGCTTCTTGGATTTCGTTATTGGGAATCCATTTTCGAAGTAATGGTATCATTTTCAAACCTGTCAGGAAAATTGCTTTTGGGTTTTGACTTTGTAATAATTTCAAACTGTCTTTATCGCAATGGTCGTAATGAGCATGAGAAACCAGAATATAATCAAGATTTTGGAGTTTTTCAGGCGAAATCGGTAATTCAGAATGGCGTTTTGTGGCAGGAATTTTCCCTAGAACAGGATCAATTAAAATTTGTTTTCCATTCAAACGAATAAAAAATGTTGCATGACCCAACCAAACAATCATGTCTTTGGTTTCAGTTAAGAAAGCATCGTTTTTTATTACTTCTAATTGCCAAGTATCTTCTTTTTTGAATTGTTTCTGAGGATTTTTGGTCGTCATCAATTTAAAAACAGTGCCAAATTTATGAATAAAAGGAAATTCATGATTCATAAAACGACCATCTTGGTCAACCGGTGTACCTTCCCAAGTATCCAGAATGGTTTTTAAATCGGGATTATTCGTGCGAGTTTTAATCATTTGCGTTTTTCCAGCTTGGGTAAAAAGAATACCCCCGCTAGATTTTGACACCGTAGCGAGGGTAAGTATTTTATGAATGAAGTTCCTTCTTTTCATCAGATAAAGAATTGTTTCTAAGTAAGTTGCTTTGCCGACGCTAGTGTCTTCACGAGCGATTCTAAGGCAGTAACGTGGTTGCGTGTGTAGACACACGCAACGGCACAAGAACTCAAGGCTCATAACTCACAGCTTCTAGCTATCAATAATCATAATCCAAACCCAATACATTTCTCAATTCATTAAGTGCAGGGTTTTTCTCTGCCAAAAATCTAAACTTATCAGCTTGGGTATAAATCAGCGTTTTGTTTTCAACTTCAGCCACCACTACTTCTAAATGGATGGTTGAATTTTGTAAAACTTGTCTGAGATGATTAAGAATTTCTGTTCTTAAAGTAGTCGTTAATAAATCTACTTGAATATCATTATCTACTTCTAAATGAATTGTCGTTCCTTTTAATGTAAATGGTCTATTCAAGATTACATATTCACTAAAACGTTCTTTTTCTTCTAAATGTTTTATTTGTTGGTTCCAAACAGTTTGTAATTCCTCCAGCGTAAATGCTTTATTTTGTTGAACTGTAGCTTTTGGCGTAACGATATTCTGTAATTCTTGAGCTTGAGTAACTGGTTTTCCAAGTGTTGAAGTACTTCTTAATTTGCCAATTTGTGGATTGCTGATTGGGATTTGGGGAATATTCACTGAAGTATTGTCCGAACTTACATTTGTAATTTCGTGTATCTTCGTGTCGTTTTCCTTAGTCCCTAAATCCTTTCCCAAGCCATCGCCCTCCGTTGCTGGTAAGTTGGCTAAATTCAATACTTTAGAAATATTAGCTAATTTCAATAAGCAAATTTCTACGTGTAATTTCTGATTTTTGGCTGCTTTATAATTCAAATCGCAAGCAGAACCAATACTTAAAGCAGAAGCTAAAAAAGAATATGGTGCATTGGCTGATTGCGTTAAATATTTTGCTTGAACAGATTCAGAAACTTGCAATAGCCTGACCGTGACGGGGTCTTTGCAAACCAGAAGATTTCGGAAATGTTCTAATAAGCCAACAATAAATTGATGTCCATCGAAACCTTTTTTCAAGATTTCATCGAATAATAAAAGCGATTCTGAAATATTAGCATTTACCAAAGCGTCTGTCATTCTGAAATAATAATCATAATCTAGAATGTGTAAATTATCCAGTACTTCCGAGTATCTAAGAATATTATCTTTAGAAAAAGTAACATTCAAATCAAACATTGAAAGAGCATCTCTTAAACCACCATCGGCTTTTTGAGCAATCAATTCAAGCGCATCGTTATCCGCTTCAATACCTTCTTGCGTAGCGATTCTTGATAAATGCTGAGTCATGTCTTGAATTTGAATTCTATTGAAATCAAAAATCTGACAGCGAGAAAGAATCGTCGGTAAAATTTTATGCTTTTCGGTAGTGGCTAAAATGAAAATTGCATAAGAAGGCGGTTCTTCCAAAGTTTTCAAAAAGGCATTGAAAGCACTTGTTGAAAGCATGTGAACCTCATCAATTATATAAATTTTGTATTTTCCTGATTGCGGAGGATAACGTACTTGGTCAATCAAACTACGAATATCATCAACCGAATTGTTTGAAGCAGCATCCAATTCGTGAATATTAAACGAAGCATTATTCTGAAAAGAACGGCAAGATTCGCATTCTCCACAAGCTTCGGCTTCTTCGCTAAGATTCTGACAGTTAATAGTTTTTGCTAAAATTCTGGCACAAGTAGTTTTTCCAACACCACGAGGACCACAAAACAAAAAAGCTTGCGCTAGATGATTGGTACGAATAGCATTTTTGAGCGTTGTAGTGATATGCGACTGACCAACGACGGAATCAAATAATTGCGGGCGATATTTTCGGGCTGAAACGACAAAGTTTTCCATACACAAATGTAGGTACAAGTGTACGATTTGGCAAATCAAGATGAGGCGATAATACTTTTATTATTGAAGGTTAGTAATTTGAAAGTCCAGTATAATTTGCTAGGAACCATCACTGAAATTTGTGAAAATTTATCTTTCACCAACAAGTTTTGTCAAAGAAAATCCCCAAACTTTATTGCTGATTTTGATATAACCATTATCTGTTGTGTTAGCAGTGCCATAGGTATAATTGACGCTTACTCTTAATCCTTCTATAACTTCATAGCCAGCGATTAGATTTACACCCATATCAAAACGATTCGCTTTTCCCGTCCCGAAATCATAATCACTACTTTTTCCTTGGATTACACCTTTGCCATTGATAGCATGAGCAGCATAAATTCCACCACCAAGTGTAAAATCTCTGGTTACTTCATAAAGTAAGTTTACAGGTATCTCAATATAGTTAACAGTGAACTTACTACTTAAAGCTTGGCTTTCATAGCCTTTTTGAGAGAAAAGCAAATTGAGTTGAAGAAGCGTTCTTTCTGTTAATCTGCTTTCTAATAATACACCAGCATGAAAAGAAGTAAGTGCATCTGGCGTAACTGTTACTCCACCTGAAGTGATGGAAACATTAGCTAGATTCACTCCACCTTTTAAACCAAAGCGTGTTTGTGCTTTTGAAGGGAAAGTGAAAAAAGTTAAGCTTAGAACGATCAGGATAGTTTTTTGCATTTGTGTAAGTATTAATTGGGTGTTTATAAATATGGTTAGGATTTTTATTAAACGGTAATTCACTCAAAAAATTTCTTTACCAAAATATCAAAAACTTCTATCAAAATCAGGATAATGACTACCCATTCCAGACGAGTACTTTCTCGGTTTTGAAGTAAATCTGTAAAAAGTTTGAGGTTTTCTTGAACGATTTTTAATTTATAATCAATGTCTTGATAACGCATTTTTAAATCGAGGTTTCGCTTCAAACCTTTGTCGATGCGTTCTAAATGTTCGTTTTCCCACACAACATCTGGGGCATCAAAAATGTAAAGATTATCAATAATGGAATTTTTGATGTTGAGTGTTCGACCGATAAATTTTAGTAAATCTTTCTTAGAATGACTAAAAGTACCTGTTTGTTCGAGTTCGTCTGTGAATTTTTGGGAATCTTGAAAAATCTCTAAAGTCAGGAATTCATAATAGTCTAAAGAAACAGATTGACCGATGTTCAACATGACGATTCTGATAGAATCTTCTGTGATTTCGGGAATGGTAATAGAATTATAGCGAAGAATAAGTGCCGTTTGGGCATCTGTTTGAAGGTCAAAATTTTCTTCAAATTTGGTTGTTACAAGGTCTTCTGCAAAGGTTTTCACGAATTTCAGAAAAGCACTTTTTTCTAAATCATTAAATCCGCCAAAAACTACTACGCCATAACTCAGCAAATAGCAGTATTTGTTTTCTTCTTGCTTGTAAAAAAGTTCAGAATTATTGAAAAGCAGCGGTTCGTTGGTGTATTCGTTTCTGAACTTTTTTAAGTTGATGACTTCTGATACTTGGTAGGCTTCAATTTTCATAATCATAGCGGGACGAATCGCTCCGTCCCTTTATTTATTTTCTTTGAAATGCCACTGTTGGAATATTATCTAATTTGTCCGTCGCCACTAATTAGCCACTTTTCAGTCACTAATTTTTCTAAAGCAAAAGGTCCACGAGCGTGAAGTTTTTGCGTAGAAATTCCAATTTCAGCCCCTAAACCAAACTGTCCGCCATCCGTAAATCTGGTAGAAGCATTGGTATAAACCGCTGCAGCATCTACTTCAGTAATGAACTTTTCGGCTAGCTCATCATTGGTCGTAATGATGGCTTCTGAGTGACGAGTAGAGTGTTTACGAATATGTTCTAAAGCACCATCCGTATTTTTTACGGTTTTGATAGAGCATTTGAAATCAGTAAATTCTTTGCCAAAATCATCTTCCTGCGCTTTTTGTAAGTACGGATATTGATGTTGAGATAGTACTTCAAAAGATAATTCATCGGCAAAAATCTCTACTTCCGCTTTGGCAAAATCTTCGATGATTAAAGGTAAAAATGTTTCAGCAATGGCTTCGTCAACGATAATCGTTTCTAAAGAATTACAAACTGATGGTCTTGAAATTTTGGCGTTTGCTACAATCGTTTTTGCTTTCTGTAAATCTGCCGAAGTTTCTACATAAGTATGACAAACACCTGCGCCAGTTTCAATAGTTGGTACTAAAGAATGAGTACGCACAAACTGAATCAAAGAAGCTGAACCACGAGGAATAATTAAATCGACAAAACGGGTTGCTGTCAATAATTCTTTCACCAATTCACGGTCGGTTGGCAATAAAGTAATACAAGCAGTACTTACTCCAAACTCCTTTAACACTTGGTGAATTAAACTTACCAAATAAGAGTTCGTGTCAAAAGCATCCGAACCGCCACGCAAAACCACAGCGTTTCCAGAACGAATACACAAAGCCGTGACATCAACTGTTACATTTGGTCGAGCCTCATAAATAACGCCGATAACACCCATCGGAACGGCTACTTTTTTGATTTTTAAACCGTTATCTAATGTTTTTTCTAATAAAATTGCTCCAGAGGGGTCGGGGAGTACCGCTATTTCTCTAATACTTTCTGCTAAAGCTTCAATACGATTTTCGTTTAATACTAAACGGTCGTACTTGGGGTCAGATAAATCCATACGGACTAAATCTTTCAAGTTCTCAGCGATGATTTGAGTTTTGTTTTCTAACAAAACCACTGCCAAACGTTCTAGGACGGCTTTTTTCTTTTCGTCCGTCAAACGTCTCATTTCTGCCGATGCTGCGTGCGTTTCCTCTAAAAGTGGAATGATTGTTTTTGGAAGTGTTAACGTTTCAAGTTCCATTGTTGTTCTGATTAACAAAATACAGTGTAAAGTTCGGAAAGATTTATTAGAATGTATTCAGATTTTTTGTAATATCGTTTGAACAAAGCGCAATAAATTCATGGAAATCAAGAAGAAATATAGCAACGGAGAAGTAACTGTAGTTTGGCAACCTTCAAAATGTATTCATTCAGCCATTTGCTTTAAAAATCTTCCTACTGTTTTTAATCCTAAAAAACGTCCTTGGATAACCTTGGAACAGGAGGAAACGAAAAACATTGTTGAACAAGTAAAAGCTTGTCCTTCAGGTGCCTTGAGCTATTTTATGAATGATGAAAATAACCAAGAAAGCCAAGTTTTAGAAAATACGGTGGTAGAAGTATTAGCGAATGGACCATTATTGATTTATGGAAATTTGAAAGTAAAAGATAAAGACGGCAATGAAACAATGAAAAGTCAGACGACGGCTTTTTGTAGATGTGGCGCTTCAAAAAATAAACCATATTGCGATGGTTCACATGTAAAAATCGCTTTTGAAGGATAGCGTTCGCTATCTTTTTTATTTTCTGGAGAAAGTATAAAGCAATAATTTTTCAAAATCATTGTATTCTACATAAACAGATAAAATTATCAGGAATCATGCTAGAGCAAAATGAAGCTAGAATCTATCTTGCCGAAAAAAGAGGAGTTACTTTTGGTAAAACTTTCAAAAGACTTCATACTTTCAATGATGAGCAATATTTTGAAGAAAGTAGAGTTCCTTTTGGTGCTTTAAAAATATTCAATGAAGAAGTATTAGCAGCAGGCGAGCATTTAATGTTGACGCTGAAAGAAAGGACAACATTAATATTGTTACCAATTGTAGGCGGATTAGCAGTTAGTTTTGATAATAACGAAGCAGAGTATGTGGTTGCTAGTCAGGTAGTTATTTTTTCAGGAGAAGCTGGAGATACTTATGAAATAGCAAATCCTTATAGCGAAGAAACTATCAGTTTTTTGCAGACACAACTAAAAGAGGAGGGAAGTAAAGGAAGAAGCTTTAGCATCAATGAGTTGAATCTTGAAAAAAAGAATCAGCTAATCTCACTTGATTCAAACGAAAATTACTTTTTTATTGGGCAATATGAAGGCAGAGCAGAAGGTTTTTACAACTTGAAAAATTCTAAAAATGGCTTGTTTGCATTCATCATTGAAGGAGCGTTTGAAGTTCAGAATAGACTTTTAGAAACCAAAGATGCTTTAGCTTTATGGTATTTTACTGATGATTCGAATATAGAATTTGAAGCACTTTCTAATGGAGCAATCATATTATTGGCTGAGATTAAAATTTAATGTTTCAATATTTTATTCATTGAGGCAATACATGTTTAACTATACGTGTATTCTTGTAGGAACTCCCTAAATTCCTCAATGAAATGAAAAGAATAGATTTCTTAAGAAAAAGCTTTGGTTCACTTGGAGCATTGGCAGTTGCCACGCCCTTGTTGGCTTCATGCAAAGAAGATGAAGTAATAGCAGATGCTACCACAACCACACCAACAACAGGAGGAGTTGATACTTCTGTTACTCCATCAAGTTGTTCGGTAACAAATTCTGAAACGGCTGGACCTTTTCCCACACTACAACCTGCCACTTTAGTCAAAAAAGACATTACTTCTGATAGAAAAGGTACGCCTTTGACTATTGATATTGTTGTCAGAAATGTAAATAATAGCTGTAATATTTTAGCCAATGCCATTGTAGATATTTGGCATTGCGATGCCGCTGGAGAGTATTCAGAGTACGGAGGCACTGGTATGCAAAGTACAAATTATACTTCTGTTCATTTTTTAAGAGGCAGACAGACGACTGATAGTACTGGAGTCGCTGCTTTTACGAGTATTTATCCGGGTTGGTATTCTGGTAGAGCACCGCATATTCACGTTCATATTTATAATGCTTCTGGTACTTCTTTGTTGGTAACACAAATTGCTTTTCCTGAAGCTGTTAGTGCGGTAGTGTATGCACAAGGCGTTTATGCGAGTCATGGACAAGCAGATACTAAAAATGCAAATGATAATGTTTTCAGTGATGGAGTATCGACAGAAATGTCAACAGTAACTGGAAGTACAGCGGCTGGTTACGTACTTACGCATACTATTTATGTGAAAGGTTAGTCTATAAACTATCAAAAAGAGGTTTGAGAAAATCGTATTCTCAAACCTCTTTTTGAATTATTTCAAGAAAATGCCACAAGGACAAGTAAGATTCGCTTTTAGGATTGTTATCAATCAACATTCTCGTACTGCTTGGGAAAAGTATATTTGGGAAAGTACTTATCAAGAATTCTTGATGCAATCTCAGCTTTTCAATGATAAAACAGCTCCATTATTTACTTTCAAAGAAATACTGAGTAAAAATGAAAAAGCCGAACAATTACATTTTTTAGTAAGTATGGCGGCACATCCCTATATTTTACAATGGAAAGGGAAAATTTACCATTTGGGAGATAATCTTGGCAATAATTTTATGCCATTCAATCAATACAAAATGGATATTATAGATTCCAACATAAAAGATAAAAATGCGCACGAAATCGGAATTACTTTTTTCACGCCTTTAATCTCTTTGATTGATATTTGGGAAGGACATTATTTGATTTCTTTAGATGAAAATTTGGATAAACCTTCGGAAGGAATTGAAACATTAATGTTCAAATTACAGCCCAGATTGTCAGTCGCTTTCTATCAACCCAAAGCTATTTTTTGAATAGTTTAACTCTTTCAATAGGAATTCCATCTAGTTGATAATTCAAAATATAACTTCCTGTACTGAGGTTTCCTAAATTTAGTGAGATTTGATAAGTATCAGTATTTTGAAATTCTTCAACCAATGTTCTGATTATTTTTCCATTCATATCATGTAAAATAATGGAGACATTCCCTTTTTTAAATACCTGATATTCAAGAGTTGTTTCGCTTTCTACAGGGTTTGGAAATACTTTGATTGGCTTTTCTTTTTCTAAAAAATCTTCATTGCCCAATGTGAGCGCAAATGTTTGAAATTGGCTATCTAGCCATAAAGTACGAGTTCTAATCCATTCTTTTATCCAGTTTACTTCATCTTGATAAGTACTTCCAACATAATAATTTGGCCACACATATTTTCCCAAAACACTAGGCCATTTGTTGAAATTCCTTTTCATGGCAGGCTCTAAAACCGTAGCGGTTGAATCTATCCATTTGTTGATATTATCAGGATTGAAAGTCGTTTTGCGGAGTACTTCCCAGCGTTTTACCGTTTTGGTTTTAAAGATGGAATCTTGCGCTAATTGTTGCCACCAAAATGGCGCAGGATAAGTATCACCTTTTGGCAAAGCAATGTCGTTGATTTTATATTGCCAACCTGTAGATTTATAACCATCATAATAATCAGCATTGCCAAAAGCTAAGTTATAATCCCAAGCGGGACCCATTTTTAGCTTTCCACCTTTGCTACTTTTTTCTTTATAAAAAAAGGTACTCAATCTATAACCATCAACATTTTTTACAAATTCTGTAATCAGGAAATAATCAATAAAAGTATCCAAATCGCACATTTCACGCCATTTTGCTTGTGGACTTTGAAAATCTGGTGAAAGCAAAGCCGCTTCAAAATCGTTTACATACTTTTGAATGTATTCGAATTGAGGCTGTGTAATATCTGCAATTTTAGGATATTCTACTTGAAAGAAGGTTTTGTAATTACCAAAAGGAGTATTGGTATTGTTTGTCCAGTTTTTTGAAGGAGATCCAGATGTTTTATCAATTTTAAGAATATAGCCACCCGTTACATCTTCACCAGTATTGTCAGTCGTTTTTAAGCTTGAAATATCTACTCGGTTTTTATCTCTTTTAATTTTTTCCATCAGGATGTACAATCCTTGATAGTCATTATTCAAAACCATTTCGCAATAACGAGTGCGAGTAGCATAACGCCCCATTTTATTAACCAAATCATAAGTGAGTACATCACGCATGAAAGTCTTGTCATTATAAGTAGCATTTAGCACCCAATCGGCTTCTGCTGGCATTCCTAAAAGACTTACTTTTTGGTCGTTTCCAAGGCTATCTTTCCAAGTTTCAAAACCGTAGGGTTTTTTAGGAAAAAAATCTTTGGAAGTAGAACCTCTCAATTCAATGCCAGCAAAGCCTTTGTAAATGTTTGCAGGGTCATTAATGCTATTGAGTAAGCCATTTCCTTTATGAATCACTTCAAGAGTCGATAAAATTTTGGGTTCATCAACAATACTTTTTCCTTGAGTATTGACTTTTAA
Organism: Arcicella rosea; assembly: GCF_040543805.1. NCBI lineage: Bacteria > Pseudomonadati > Bacteroidota > Cytophagia > Cytophagales > Flectobacillaceae > Arcicella > Arcicella rosea. Next base: position 113,113 of record NZ_JBEUMS010000001.1, on the reverse strand, counting down.
GATAGGAAGATTTGAAGTTGTTAGGCTTTGGCTATTTACTGAATAAATCCCAAAACCTAACAGTAATATCAAGACATAAATTGTTTTATTCATATAAACTTTAGGATAATTTAAAAATCATATCCTAAAGTTATATAAGAAATTGGACTTTTTATCTCATTATTATCTAACCCCCAACCCAAGTCATACTTTACAAAATATCCTAGTATGGTGGTTCTTGCACCGACTCCATAACCTATTAAGAATGGATTTCTGAAATCGGTTACTGTGGCTTGGAATGGATTGGTTGAAGGCCCTTTTACGACAGTATTAAATCCATTTCTTCTTGAGAATGGGCTTGCACCTGTCCAAGCAGAACCCACATCAGTAAAGGTTGTCAATTGAAGATTTTTGAAGAAATTATTATAAATTGGTCCATTGTACAAATACTTTGCAATAGGAAATCTTACTTCCACATTTAAAAGAAAATGACTTGTTCCTGATAATCTATTCACATTAAAACCACGCAACGAAGTAGCATAATCTAACAAAAACAAATCCTTATTATCTATTTTAGGTTCTTTGGTATCAGCTGTTGTTGGATTTAAAGGATTATTTGTGTCGCCAGTTCTGTCTTGATATTGAATTCCTAACCAATTATCCATACCACCCATTACTGTTGCTTTTGGAGCATTTCCGAAGGAATGTCCACCAGAGAATCTTCCAGCTACAATAGTACCTCGCCCTAGTTTCAAGTAATGACGGAGGTCGATAAATACACGATTGAAACCATCAATTGAATTTGATAAACCAGAGTAATGCTCTATTCTAGCTCTGAATCTTGTGCCTTCAAGCATGTTGATTCCATGACTGATGGTATTGTCGTAAACGAATTCAACTTTACCACCTAAGTATGTAGAAACGCCATCTGGAGCAGCTAAACTTCTTAAATCCAAAAATCTATTTGCTGTAAATGAAGGCGTTGCAATAATACGGGTATTGGTATTGATTGGATATGATGCCGAAACTGAAAGTCTATTAAAATGATATTTTTTGATAGTGGACTCTGTTTCTTCAGAAATTGTTCTACGGTCAAATCTTACGCTATAATCAATTCTATTCGCTAAATATGAATACTCTCCCCACAAATCAGAATTTTTTAGGTTCGGAGTAAGAAATATTCCTCCTTGAAGATGATGGTTTTCAAGTAAGTCATTCATATTAATTGTTCCCTTCAAACCAAATCCTCTTTGTGGAAGTGGGTCAACCATAAAATCAAGGTCGGTATTATTCACAACGAAAGGATTGTTGTAGTCTGTCGGAGCTTTAATTTTAATATTTTCCTTGCGACTTTGCTTCGCTAAAATTATCTTTTCTACTTTATTTCTTTTGTCATTTTTAGGTACTTCTGTTCCACTTTGACCAGCATTTTTAGAAATCGTTGTAATATCAAAAGAATAATCGTTGGTATCAATTTCTCCTTTTTCAAGTACCAATTTTGGCGTTTTTGTAACAGTCGTTGTAGCTTCTGCGATGGTTTTTGGCGCTTCTGTTTTGGTCTGAATTGGATTATTGTTTGTTTGCGTCATTCCATAAAGCCTTACATTTCTAAGTGTGTATGGAACATTATTTTTGGTTTCAAAATCTGCTTGAGCTTGATAAGCAATAATTTCTTGATTTTTTTCTAAAAACTTATAAACCAAGCTGTTGGTGCTTCCTGTAAAGTCAAAATCTTCAACATCATTTTTGAAACTACTTACTTGTGTAACCACTGAATCGCCAGCGACAAGTCTATAAATGTTTTTAATTCCACGCTCATCGCTTAAAAAGTAAACAGTACTTCCATTCGAAACGATAGGTCTTGAAATCGTTCCTAGAGAATCAACCAACCGTTTTACCGTTGCTTCTTTAGCTTTCCCTTCGTGTAAAAACAGATTGAAACGATTATTCACATTTTTGTAAGTTCCTTTATCGATTTCTAGAGAATCTTTTAATCTATTTGATGTAAAGATGATTTTTCCTGCATTTCCTACAAATTGTGGACTTAAATCATCGTATAAATCATTGGTTAATTGTTGTACTCTTCCTCTTGCAATTTCGTACAAAAACAAGTCGTTTTGTCCTTTGCTGATGGCACTTAGAACAACCGTTGTTCCATTATCCGAAATATCAAAATCTTGAATTTGGTCGAAATTGCTCAAGATTTTTCTGGCTGCAAATTTACCTGTCAAATCTTTTTCGGTAATATCTGTAAATACTGAAAGTACAACGTCGCCTTGGTTTTCATAAATTACGGCTAGTGTTCCGCCTTTTGTCCAAGAAAGTAAAGGCGTATTGTAATCAACAGATTGTTTGAGTGTTTTATAGCCAGAAGTAAGTAATAATGCTTTCTTTTTAGTTTTTACGTCTAAAATTTCTATACTCGATTTGCCTAATTCGTTTCTTGAATAAGCAATAAAAGCTCCATCTGGACTGATTTTGAACTTACTGATTTTATCAAAACTATTGAATTTATTTTCGTCTATTTTAAAATCATACTTTGGTGTTTGATAACTGCTATTGTTGATAGCATCATTCATGACAGAATAATATTCTCGCCAATCTTTTAAAAACCTTGTAAATGGCATTCCGATAGTACTTGAAATTGACGTTTGCTCATTTCTGATAATTCTGGTGAGGTTCAGAATGTTCGCAATATTGTCTTTTCCGTATTTTTCAGCGATATAATTCCAGATAGATTGCCCAACCAATTCTGCTTCTTTTCCATTGGCAAGATTAGGTCTTTTCAAATATTTATTACTAATGGCATCACGCATGTACGTGTCCATTTCCGTGTTCCAGCCGTCAGAAATATAGGCTGTAATTCCAGTCATATACCATTCAGGAACGCTCAAGAGTAATGAATTTTGTAGCGATTCCTTAATACTTCCACCGTAAAGCATATCATGCACAAATACATGTGAAACTTCTTTCGTAATATGTTTTTTGAAACTTTCAGCATTGCCAGAATAGGCAATTTCAATACGAGATTTGGCTAAATTTTCTTCTCTGATTTCTCTTTCGCTAGAAAGATGTAAACCCACATTACTTTGGTTAAGGTCTTGTGTAGCGTTGTAAACAAAAATCTTAGTTTTTGTAAAAGGAGAATAGCCTAATATTTCAGTAATTCTATCGAATTCTGATTCTGCTAATTGTGCAGCCAGCGTTGCAGTTTGTTGTCCGCCTTCATAGAAGTAAATTTCAAAGTTTTGGGAAGCCAATACTTTCCATTTGAACGGTCGATATTGAATACGGTTTTTACCGAATGGTTCTTGTGTAGGCAAAAAATTCTGAGCTAATGAGCAAAATGTAGTCAGAATAAATATTATAGGTAAAAATTTTCTCATTGTTTTAGGACGAAGTTAAAAGGCATTTCTTCGTGAATTAATCATTACTTATACAGGAAACGAAAGGCATATTAATTGAATTTCCCAAAAGCAATGAAATAAGCAATCACGAATTCTCAGCCCCTAAATATAACGAAGCAAAACGATTTATATTGACTTCCGAAGAAAGTTCTTTTCCAGTTACTAAAAATTCAGCAAATTGATTAGCGAAATAAGGTGCTAATGATACTCCTTTTGAACCCAAACCATTAAAAATGCCGATTTGTTGTAAATCAGGGTGCATTCCTATAAACGGGCGACGGTCTTTACTGGCTGGACGTACACCTGCTAAATGAGCCACTACTTTCAAATCGGGTTTCATTAATTTATGATATTTATCTAATAACTCTTTTTCTCCTTGTGGAGTAGTCTTAAAGTCGAGTTCATGCCAAGTATAAGTGGCTCCTAATCTGAAAGTATTTTTCGATAAAGGAACAACAAAAGCACCTTGACTGATGATTTCATCCAAACTGATTCCTTCTATTGTAATATCCAATACTTCTCCTTTTACAGGATTGAAGGGTAAATAGTTGAAAAAAGGATTGAATTTTCCCTGAAAACCTTCGCAGAAAATAGTTTTATAAGGCTGAGAAAGGGCTTCTTCTGGATTTAATTTTTCCTCGACGAGTATGCCTTTTTCTTTAAAATAAAGCCTAAAAGTATCTAAAAGTATTTTTAAATCTACCCAACCCGATTGTTTGGTTGTAGCGCCACCCCATTCGCTATTTACTAAGTTTTTGTACTTGATATTTTCAAATTCAAGGCTTGCAAAATCATCAAAATTTTCAGGAAGAACATTGCGCTTAAAATATTCTTGTACTTCTTGATTAGGAAATGGACGATAAATTAAAACTTGATGAAAAAACTTTGCTTGTAAATCTTTTTCTAAGGCTACGTAAAACTGTTCAAGAAAGGGGAATAATTCATCAGCCATCCAAGTTTTAATCAGTTTTCTACCCGTAACAGGATTGAAAATTCCTGCGGCTACTTTCGATGATGAAGGTATTTCTGGAGCATCATAAATCTGTACTTTTTTCCCTTTTTGAAGAAGTAAGTAAGCTAGTAAAGAACCAGCCAGTCCTTGACCAACAATTACAAAATCTATTTTACTTGATTCTTTACTCATCATTTATTGAGGTGTTTTTCCCTATTTAATCACTTCTGAATGTTATAATCTTTCTAATACACTTTGATGTAGCTCAATCACAAAATTTACTTGTTCTTCTAAAGTCATGAATGAAGTATCCATTAAAACAGCATCTTCCGCTTGAATAAGTGGTCCTTCTGCACGAGTTGAATCCAGAATGTCTCTTTTCTTTAAATTCTCAATAATTTCTTCCAAATCAACTAATTCACCTTTATCGAGTAATTCTTTTTGTCTTCTTTCAGCACGAATTACCGGGTCGGCAGTCATGAATATTTTTACTTCGGCATCTGGAAAAACTTTTGTGCCGATGTCTCTTCCATCCATAATTACACCACCATGTTTTGCCATTTGTTGTTGTTGCGCCACCATTGCTTTTCTGACAGCAGTAATTGCACTTACTTCAGACACCATTTCAGAAACATACATTTTTCTGATTTCACTTTCAACATTCAAACCATTCAAATACACATCACTTGCGCCACGTTGCTCGTTGAATTGAAAACTAATCCGTATTTCGCTAAGGGCTTTTTCTACTTCTTTAGGATTGGTAGGAGTAACATGATTTTGATGAAAGTAAAGACTCACAGCACGATACATCGCTCCAGTATCAATAAAAGCATAACCTAATTTAGCAGCAACACGTTTTGCAGTAGTACTTTTTCCGCAACTCGAATGCCCGTCAAGAGCAATAATGACTTTTCTCATTGAAAGATAATTTTCGAGGATAAAATGATAGAATGATAAGATAAATTGCTTTATTCGTCCGATAAAAATCAAACCAGCAATATTTAAATATAAACAAAGATACTGAAATGGACAGTACAGAAGCCTGCTGAATGTTTAAATATACAGATTAAATTTTCAGTTTGAACGCATTTTAGTTTAAATAATTGACTTTCAAAAAAATAAAAATTATGCAAGTAATAGGGAATATCATCAACATTTTTGAAAAAACAATCAAGTATGGCATTCTTGAAATTCAAGATGGAAAAATCTCATCCATAAAAATATTAGCCGAAGAAGCGGCAAGCAATACTCCTTATATTTTACCGGGTTTTGTCGATGCCCACGTGCATGTCGAAAGTTCGATGCTTACTCCCGTACAGTTTGCACGCTTGGCAGTTGTACATGGAACAGTGTCAACAGTTTCTGATCCACATGAAATTGGAAATGTTTTGGGTAAAGCAGGAGTAGAATATATGATTCATAATGCTAGACAAACGCCATTTAAATTTTGTTTTGGTGCTCCATCATGTGTTCCCGCTACTACTTTTGAAACCGCAGGAGCAATTATTACACCCAGCGATATTGAAGAATTATTTCAGCAATATGAAGAAATAGGTTATTTGGCAGAAGTAATGAATTTTCCGGGAGTATTGAATGGTGATGAAGACATGCTAGCGAAAATAGCCTTGGCGAAATCATACAATAAACCAGTTGACGGACATGCACCCGGATTAAGAGGAGATGCTGCCAGAAAGTACATTGAAGCAGGTTGTCAGACCGACCACGAATGCTTTACCGAAGAAGAAGCTTTAGATAAATTAAAGTATGGTATGAAAATCTTAATCAGAGAAGGTTCTGCTGCCAAAAACTTTGAAGCGCTGATTGGGCTATTACCTGAGTATTATAATGAACTAATGTTTTGTTCAGATGATAAGCATCCTGATAATTTGGTGGAGGGGCATATTAATTTATTGGTGAAAAGAGCTTTGTCGAAGCATCCTTCACTTTTATTTGAGATTCTTAAAGTTGCTTGTGTAAATCCAGTTTTACATTATCAACTTCCAGTAGGTTTATTACGTGAAGGTGATAATGCTGATTTCATTTTGATAGAAAATCTCCAAAACTTTGAAATACTTCAGACCTATATTTCAGGGAAAATTGTTGCAGAAAATGGCATTTCAAAAATCCCGAATTTGCCAAGCGAAGTTGTCAATCATTTTGAATGTAATTTTAAAACAGCAGAACAGTTCCAAGTAAAGGCAGAAGGAGAGAGAATCCAAGTAATAGAAGTGTTGGATGGGCAACTTATTACTTTGAGACTAGAATGCCCAGCTTTAGTAAAAGACGGCTTGGTTGTATCTGATGTAAAGAATGATATTTTAAAAATAGCAGTAGTGAATCGTTATCATGATGCTCCACCAGCGATAGGGTTTATTAAAAATTTTGGATTAAAACAAGGTGCTATAGGATCTTCTGTAGCGCATGATTCTCATAATATCATCGTAGTTGGGGTAGATGACGAAGCCATTACTGAGGTGGTGAATATGATTATAAAAGCAAGGGGTGGAGTGGCAGCAATTTCTGGAAAAGGAGTAAAAAACCTATTGAAATTACCAATTGCAGGCATTATGTCGGGTGAAGATGGTTATTTGGTAGCCAAAGAATATTCTGCGATTGATAGATTTGCCAAAGATTTAGGATGTACATTGAATTCTCCCTTTATGAGTCTATCGTTTATGGCACTTTTAGTGATTCCCAATCTTAAATTATCAGACTTTGGATTATTCGATGGAGAAAAATTTTCATTCACTAGCTTGTTTATTGAAAAAATTAACTAATTTTAACATTGTGATAACAGAATTTCTGTTATCCATCATCGACCAAAACTAAAAAAACTATTTCTATTGCTCCTTTTCAGGAACAAGGTCTCTTTTATATAAGAGACTTGTTTTGTGCATTTCCCTGTTTTTTTAGATTTCAATTACACAAACCCAATTTGGGTTTACTGAAGTTTGATTACATTCTTTTGTAATATTTCTATTTTTATCAACCAAAACTAATCAACGAAATGAGAAAATTTCTACTCATTACCTCCGTGTTTCTGTTGGCTTTAATCGGGCAAACCTATGCACAAGACAGGATTATTACCGGTAAAGTGACAACATCAGAGGATGGTTCTCCACTTCCAGGGGTAAGTATTTCTGTAAAAGGAACTTCAAGAGGTACTTCAACTAATGCTGAAGGTGTTTACAAAATCAGCGTAGGCGCTTCATCATCTCTTACTTTCTCTTTTGTAGGTTTTAATTCCAAAACAGTTGAAGTGGGCAACCAATCCACTATTAATGTTTCTTTGACAGCAAACACTTCACAACTTCAGGAAGTAGTAGTAACAGCTTTAGGGATTAAGCGTTCAGAAAAGTCATTGACCTATTCTGCACAAAGTGTAAAAGACGAACAGTTGAATACGATTCGTCAGACAAACTTGAACAATGCTTTGGCAGGTAAAGTTGCTGGTATTCAAGTAAGAAGCCAGTCAAGTGTAGCATTGGGTAGAGATGCCGCAATCAGAATTAGAGGGGCTGGTTCTCTTTCAGACAAAGCTCCATTGTACATTCTTGATGGTAATCCAGTAGGTTCATCAGATATTAACCTTGATGATGTTGAATCGGTTACTGTTTTGAAAGGACCAAGTGCTACTGCATTGTACGGACAAAGAGGTGATGCTGGGGTTATTATCATGACTTCTAAAAAAGGTACCAATAAAAAAGGTATTGGTGTTGAAATCAACCAAAGTACATTTGTTGATAATGTTTATATTCTTCCTAAATATCAAAACTCTTATGCGGGTGGAGGTTCTCCAGATTTGATTAAATTTAATTGGGAAGCAGGTATGCCTACATCTTGGCAAGCAATGAATGGTAAATATTATCATGACTATTCTGATGATGCTTCTTGGGGACCTAGAATGGTAGGACAAGATTATTTGCCTTGGTATGCTTGGTATGAAGGAACTCAATATTCTGGTAAAACTGCAAAATTATTGCCTCAACCAAATAACATCAGAAGTTTCTATCAGTCGCAAGTTGCTACAAACACCAACTTGAACTTCTCTAAAGCAGGTGATAACTATACAACTCGTTTATCGTTTACTGCTCAGAATCAAAATGGTATGTTGTATAACTCTAGTGGAGCAAAATATACAATTTCATCACAAACAACAATAGATTTAGGTAAGCACTTCACAGCTTCTGCAAACATCAACTATGTTGATTATACTATTAAGGGACAGTTTGATGATGCTTATTCAAATAACTCATCAGGTTCATTTAACTCTTGGTTTCATAGAGATTTAGATTTCGATAAATTGAAAGAGTTGAAAGACTTGACTTCTCCTGAAGGAATTTTAGGAAGCTGGAATCATAACAACCCAGGTGCTTATGATGCTACCAAACCTGTAAATTTCTATGGTGCAAACTACTGGTATAACTTCTATTCTTACTTTGAAAAAATTCAATATACTGAGAATCGTAGAAGATTATTTGGAGATATTAATTTAACATATAAGTTGAATGATAACTTCAAAATTTCTGGTTTTGCAAGATTGAATAATGGTACAGGAACAATTGAAAATGCAGTTCCAAGTATTCTTCAAACAAGTGCTTCACAAACAGGATTGAAAGCATCTTACTCTACTGCTCAATATTTAGGAAACCAAGTCAACAATAACTGGTCTCCAAATGAAACGAACTATGAAATTACTGCTGCTTACAATAAAAAAATTGGCGACGATTTTAGTGTTGACGTAATTGCAGGGGGAAATATTCGTAAGGATAGATTCAGAGTAATGTCTGCAAACACTGTTGATGGTCTTGTTGTTCCTGATTATTTTGCATTAAGTAACTCAGTATCAAATGTTGTTACTACTTCATCAAGAACCTTTAAAGAAGTAAGAAGTTTATATGCTCGTGGTTCATTTGGATACAAAGACCTTGTTTTCTTAGAAGGTTCTGTTCGTAATGATAATAGTTCTGCTTTACCTGCTGGAGGTAATTCATATACTTATCCATCAGTTGGTACAAGCTTAGTATTTAGCGAGTTAATTAAAGACCAAGTTCCTGTATTATCATTCGGTAAAGTAAGAGCAAGCTGGGCACAAGTAGGATCTGACTTATCTCCTTATCAATTAGCTTTAAATTATTCATTGGCTAATGATAAATTCAATGGTAATACCTTGATGGGAACTCCCAATACCATTGTTGACCCTAATATTAAACCATCATTATCGTCATCTTACGAGCTTGGAATTGATTTAAGATTCTTGAAAGATAAATATGGTTTATCTGTAACATATTACAATGAAGATAAAGTAAATGAAATTATCAGTGTACCAATTACTGGAGCAAGTGGATTTACTTCTAAATTAATCAATGCGGGTAAATTAAATCGTCATGGTATTGAAATTTCATTCAATGCAACACCAGTAAAAACTGCGGACTTTGCTTGGAATACAACGCTTAACTTCGCTAAAAACACTTCTAAAATTATTGAGTTAGCTGAAGGCGTTGATGCGATTGTTGTTACTTCGGGTACTTTCGCTTCTACTTCAGGTGCTACAATTGTTCACCAAAAAGGAGAAGCATGGGGACAAATCAGAGGTGGCGGTTTTACTTACAAAGATGGTAAGAAAGTAGTTACTGCTGATGGTATGTATGTACAAACTCCAAACAAATATTTAGGTAGTGTACTTCCTGATTTTACTGGTGGATGGACTAACCAATTGACTTACAAGAAGTTCACTTTAAGTGCAAACATCGAATTCTCTAAAGGAGGTAAATACTTCTCTCTTTCTGACCACTGGGGTTCATTCTCAGGTTTGTTTGAAAGAACAGCTGGCTTAAATGACAAAGGAAATCCTTTGCGTGATCCTGTTGCTGATGGTGGTGGTGTACACGTAGTAGGAGTAACGGCTACAGGTGAAAATGTTGATACTTATGTTGATGCTCAAACTTATTACCACCAATTCAGAGGAAGTAATATCGCAGAAGAGCACGTTTATGATTTAGATTTTATCAAAGTAAGAGAGGTTAGCCTTGGTTACAGAATTCCTTTGAAAGGTTCTAAATTCTTGCAAAATGCAACAGTTTCGTTTGTTGCTCGTAACCCATGGTTAGTTTATGCAAAAAATAGAGATTTTGACCCATCAGAGTTATCAAATATCTACGGTGAAAATGGTCAATTCCCTGGAACACGTTCTTTCGGAGTTAACGTTAAATTAGGTTTCTAATTTCTGATATAAATTTTAAAGATATGAAATTTCAAAAAAATATACTAAAAGTATTAACTGCAACGAGTTTGTTGATTGGAGCATCAAGTTGCAAACTGGATGACTTTGGAGATATTAATAAAAATCCAAACTCAATTTTAGTGCCAGTTACTTCGTCATTATTGACAAATGCCTTATTAGATTTTGGTACTCCTTCTTCAACAGGAAGCTTAAATGGTGCTTTATATTGTCAATACTTCGCTGAAACACAATATACAGAAACATCATTGTATGCCACACCTCAAATTGCTTGGGACGGTATATATGCTGGAGGTTTGTACGATTTGCAGAATATCATTAATAGTAATACTAATGCTGCTACAGCTACTTATGCTGCGCTAAATGGTTCAAATAATAATCAAATTGCGTTAGCTAGAATTCTGAAAGCATATAGATTATTAACGATGACAGATTTATGGGGAGATATGCCAGCTTCTGAGGCTCTTCTTGAAATAGTAAAGCCTAAATATGATACTCAGCAAGAGGTTTATAATCTCATTTTTAAAGAGTTGAAGGAATCTATCGCTCAATTTGATGCTGGTGCTATTCCAAAAGGAGACATTGTACACAACGGAAATTTGACGAGATGGAGAAAATTTGCCAATACTTTACGTATGATTATGGCATTGCGTATTTCAAAAGTTGATCCTACTACAGGTAAAACGCAATTTCTTGATGCTTTGGCTTCTACAGGTGGAGTAATTGATGCTAATGAAGACAACACAGCACTTACTTATCCAGGTGGAGCATATAAAAACCCTTGGTTTAGTTTATACGATGGTCGTAAAGATTATGCAGTTAGTGATGTATTTACTAACATTATGATTACTAACCAAGATGCTCGTATTAATGCAATGGCTCAACCAAATAGTAAAGGTGAAATTGTATCTTTCCCTTATGGTTTAACTCGTGATGATGCTATTACTTATGCGAATGGTCATGCTGATTATTCTTTCATTTTTGAACAATCTTTACGTCAGGCAACATCTACTAACCAAATTCTTACTGCTTCACACGCTTATTTAGCTAGAGCTGAAGCTGCACAATTGGGTTGGACTACTGAGAATGCTGCAAATATGTATTCAAAGGGTATCGAAATGTCATGGAAACAATGGGGAGTATTTGATCAAGCTAAATTCAATACTTTTATTAGTTCTGATAACGTATCGCTTGCTACTAGTGCTTTAACAAAAATCCAATTACAACGTTATGTAGCATTCTATCCAAACGGACACATGGGTTGGTCTGAATGGAGAAGAACAGGTGTACCTGCGTTAGTAGCAACTTCAAAAGCAACTAATGCAAGTAAGGCGATTCCTCGTAGATATGTTTATGGAGCAAACGAAGCTACATTAAATGGTACAAACTTCAATGCTGCTGTTGGTAGATTATCTGGTGGAAATACACAAGATGCTAAAATCTGGTGGGATAAGTAGCCTAGTCTTCCTTTGAAAAAATGTTTTTAATTTTAAATGAGAAAAAAATGAAAAAATATATTAAATCAATAAAAGCCTTAGTCTTAGGTCTTGTTGTTTTAGCAACAGCCTGTGTTCCAGAAGGTAAAGATATGATTGAAGGCATGGGTTCTAACTTTGTTAGACTCCCTGCTGGAGGTGAGGAAACAACTCTTCTAGGGGTTGACTTAGTTGCAGGTGATAAAACAACGGAATTCCTTGAAATTATCAGAGATGTAAACAGCTCTTCTCAGCTTAATTCTGAAGTGAATGTAACCATCAAAGCTGATGATGCTTTGATTACAAAGTATAATGCAGATGCTAAAGTATATAATGCAAATCCAGACAATGCTAAAACTCAAAAGCCATTGTTTGATGCGTTACCAGCTAGTCTTTACAAATTATCAGGAACTGATATAAAAATGGGTGTAGGAGAATTTAGTAAAAATGTCGCAATTACTTTTGATCCAACTAAATTAGATCCTACCAAGAAATATGCTTTAGGGGTTTCTGTTGTAAGTGCTGGAAACTATAAAGTAAGAAGCGGTTTAGGTTCGGCTTTATTCCAAATTATTGCTAAAAACAAATATCATGGAAAGTACAAAGCGGTAGGAGTGTTTACTCACCCAACTGCTGGTCCAAGAGATATTGATAGAATGAAAGATGTAGTTACTTTAACAGCTAATAGCGTTACGACAGAACTAGGGGATTTAGGTGCTTCAGGTTATACAATGACTTTGACAGTTAATGCTGACAACAGCGTTACCGTTTCGCCAACTGGTGTTACGCCAAACATCAATCAAAGTTATTCTAAAAACTATTATGACCCAGCTACAAAGAGCTTCCACCTTCATTATTCTTATAATGCTACTGCTCCACGTATTGTTCAAGAAGTTTTAACATTAAAATAGGTTTAAAATTTTTAGTATTTTCAAAAAAGGTCGCTGTTCAGCGACCTTTTTTTGTTTCATCATTTTTAAACATAAATCGAAACAGAATACTTCTAACTCTTAAACCGATTGCCTATTTTTACTTAAAATTTACTAAAAACCAATTTAATACATTTCAAAACATACAATGCATCAATTAGGATTTGTCAGTGCTATTTTAGCGGAGCGTACTTTTGAAGAAGTAATAGATTTCGCCTCAGAAAAGAATTTTAAATGCGTAGAAGTAATGTGCTGGCCAGCAGGAAATGCCGACGCTCGTCGCTATGCAGGTGTTACGCATATTGATGTGGAAGCACTCGATGAAGCTCAGGTTGCTCACATCAAGAATTATACCACCGAAAAAGGAGTATTTATTTCAGGTTTAGGCTATTATCCTAATCCACTCGACCCAGATGTGAATAAGGCAAATTTTTATGTTGACCACATCAAGAAAATTATTCAAGCTACAGCTAAATTGGAAATTCCTGTGATGAACACTTTCATCGGTAGAGACCCTTCTAAAAATATTGCTTATAACTTGGATAAATTTAAAGAAACTTGGACAGATATTGTTAAACTCGCCGAAGAAGTAGGTGTGAAGATTGGTATTGAAAACTGCCCAATGTTTTTTACAAACGACGAATGGCCCGGAGGAAAAAATATGGCAACAACGCCAGCCATTTGGGATAAAATGTTTGAAATCATTCCGTCTGCTACTTTGGGTTTGAATTATGACCCTTCTCATTTGGTTTGGCAAATGATGGATTATACTCGTCCGTTATATGATTATTCTGATCGTCTGCATCATATTCACCTAAAAGATGCAAAAGTATATTATGATAAACTAAGTAGAGTAGGGATTATGGCAAACCCTTTAGAGTATCATTCACCTAAATTACCGGGCTTAGGAGATATCAATTGGGGAAAATTCTTTTCGGCATTGAATGATGCTCGCTATCGTGGACCAGTTGTGATTGAAGTAGAAGACAAAGCATACGAAGGTTCAGTCGAAAATGTAGAGAGTGCAATCTTAACAGCAAGAAACTATTTAAGTCAGTTTTTAGGTTAAACTAATACTAATAATGATTATGCGTTCTGAATTATTATTTATACTTGTAATATATTGTAAAACCCTTTGAAGAATTATTAATAAAAGCTCAAAGCTTATTGCTGAAAGCTAACAGCTACGATAAAATGAGTAAAAACCAAATCAATACCAAAACAATAGAATATTCTTCGCTGAAAGACATCAATAAAGCGGCTCAATCCATTTTGGCTTTTGGCAAAAATACTCCTGTTTGGCTTTTCGAAGGACAAATGGGCGCTGGCAAAACTACTTTGATTAAAGCAATTTGTGAATGTATGTTAGTAAATAGCCATGTGCAAAGTCCAACATATTCTATCGTGAATGAATATGCTACCACAAGAGGAGAGAATATTTACCATTTTGATTTTTACAGAATCAAAAATGAAGAAGAGGCTATGGACATTGGTTTCGAGGATTATCTCTATTCTGGTGGCTTTTGTTTTATTGAATGGCCATCAAAAGTGGTAAACCTTTTACCTTCTAAACATTTGAAAGTAAATATCGAAGTAGATGAAAATGGTAAAAGAGTGATAAATTTGTCAAAAGTTTAGTGTTAGCATTGATGTTTGTCTTCAAACATTCAGCTTATCGTAATTGAAATTAAGCAATCAAAATGGCTCAACCCTCAGGATTTAAAGAAGTACTTGCTCAGTCAGGATTAATGACGCAAGAGGCATTAGTTTGGACAAAACAAAATGCCAAAAGCCTTTTCATAGGTCTTCCTCGTGAAGTATCGATGCAAGAGCATAGGATTTCGCTAACACCTGATGCCGTTGCTTTACTAATCAGAAATGGGCATAGAGTATTGATTGAAACAGGAGCTGGGAATGGTGCAAAATTTACAGATAATCAATATTCTGAAGCAGGAGCGCAAATAGTTTATTCAACCGAAGAGCTTTTCAAAGCAGATGTAATTGTAAAAATCCAACCGCTGACTGATGATGAAATTGAGTATTTACAACATGGCGCAACGGTAGTTTCTTCGCTAAATATGTCGAAACTGACGAAAGAGTATTTCGAAAAGTTGAATCGCAAGAAAATAACGGGCTTATGTTATGAATATATTGAAGATAATGCCGGCGGAATACCTATTATTCGTGCCATGTCCGAAATTGCGGGAAGTACTGTAATGCTCATTGCTGCCGAATGTTTGAGCAGTGCCAATAATGGAATGGGCGTAATTTTAGGTGGAATTACTGGAGTACCGCCCACTAAAGTAGTGATTCTAGGAGCGGGAACTGTTTCAGAATATGCAGCAAGAATCGCCATTGGTTTGGGAGCAGATTTGAAAGTATTTGATAAGGATATTTTTAAATTACAGCGATTGAAGTATTCGGTTGGTCAAAATATTTATACTTGTATCATTGATTCTAATGTGCTAACACAAGCGATTCGTGATGCTGATGTTGTAATTGGTGCTTTGCGTGCAGAAGATGGTTTCACACCTTGTATCGTTACTGAAGAAATGGTTTCGATGATGAAGCCTGATTCCGTAATTATTGATGTTTGTATTGATAGAGGAGGCTGTTTTGAAACTTCAGAAATTACCACGCACGACCAGCCCATTTTTAGAAAATACGGCGTTATTCATTATTGTGTGCCGAATATTCCTTCGAGAGTAGCGCATACAGCAAGTCAGGCTTTGAGTAATATTTTTACTTCCTTTTTGTTGAAAACTGGAAAAACTGGTGGAATAGAAGAGGCAATTTTTGCCAATAAAGCATTTATGAAAGGAGTTTATTCTTTCAAAGGAAGCTTAACCAATGCCAACATCGCCAAGAAGTTTGGTTTGAATTATAAAGATTTAAGTTTGCTGTCTGCGGCGAGATTTTAGCTTTTAAGACTCGAAAACTTTAGGACTTTAAGATTTAGGATTGGAGGACTTTAAGATTTTATTTAATCTAAAAATAAGATTCTTAAAATTAGTCCTCAAGTCTCAAAATCCTCAAGTCTTCAAATCCCAAAGTCCACAAAATAAAAAAACAATGATTGAAGATTACACAGCCATATCGAATGCACCCAATTCTCCAGATTTGAATGGGAAATATTTGGGAATTATTTCTGCTGATTTTGCTCTAGTTGCAGAATTTTTGAAAGAAGCATCATACCAAATCAGAACGAGAGGGTTCTCTAAATTCCCAATTTTTGCAGTTTCACAAAATCCAGTTCAAATCGGACAGAAGCTAATTGGTATTCACGAAATGAGTGGAAATACTTGGAATTATCATGCTTCGTTTGTGGAAGAATTTGTACAAAGAGAAATAATTGCAGAAGAAAATTTAGAGGTTTTTCAGTCAAGTTACAAAGACGCTGATGAATACTGCTGTCTTTTTGTGTTAGATAGAGATTTCGCAAGTTTCATCTATATTCCATTTCCAGAGGATTGACGATGAAAAAAACTGATTGGCGCAAACATGAAATATGATTATATTAATAAAAAAAATAATTATATGTATATTATATAAATATTAAATTACGTTTATTAACTTTACGAGCTCAACCACTAAGCTTATTTCTGATGTCGGCTGGTTTAGTTTGTATAAGGGAATAAGCAAGTTTAATCATTTAAATATAATCATCATGTTAAACCCAATCTTAGGCATTGGCTCACGTATCCGCCATACGGATTATGGAGACGGGGTAGTTGTTAATTTAAAATCGAACGGCTACGTAATTACTTTTACTCAAACGGATTCAAAAGAAATTAAATTTGACTATCCACTGGAAATCATTGAAGAAGTGGAAAGAGATAATGACCTAGTCACGTATCTTATGTGGAATTAAAAAATCACATTGAAACCAGAAATATTTTTAACTTTGTTGAATGCTGAGTGTAGTTTTAAACTAAACTCAGCATTTTTTTTGATATTGAATTAAGACAATCAGAATATGGTTTACTTCCCTTTCGATAAAACGAATCTTGTTAAAGAGTCGATTTTTAAGCTTGCGAATTTCTCTACGGAAGAATGGGAATTTTATAAACAATTACTTGAAGAAGTTTCGTTTCCTAAAAAAGCATTTTTAACCGTTCGTGGTGAGGTAGAAAAATATGCTTATTTCATCATTGAAGGTGCTGTTAAATACGAAGCATTTACGCAAGATGGTAAGGGAATTTGTGTTGATTTGGGCTTTAAAGGTAATTTTGTTAGCTCTTTTGCTTCTTGTTTATCTCAACAAGTTTCTCATATTTCAATTCAGGCTGTAACAGCAGTGAATGCTTTTCGTTTATATTACCCGAAAGTGTTGGAATTGATGGAAAAATCTAAAAATGCCGAACGTTTTCATCGATTGATTGCTGAACAATTGTACGTTCGTGAAAGCAAACGTACTTATTCGTTGATTTCCAAAAATGCAAAACAGCGGTATTTGTATTTACTAGAAAACCAGCCAGATGCCTTGAGATTAATCCCCATCAAAGATTTGGCTTCCTATTTAGGCATTCATCCTGATAGTTTGAGTCGTATTCGAAATCATATCAAACTTTAAGATGTTTTTTACTTCTTGGATGAAAATCTACAATTGTTTGTTGTAAATACTCTCGGTCTAAATGAGTATAAATTTCGGTAGTTGTAATTGATTCATGTCCCAACATTTCCTGAACTGCACGCAAATCTGCTCCGCCTTCTATTAAATGTGTGGCAAATGAATGCCTAAAAGTATGCGGACTCACGTTTTTATGAATGCCAGCTTGTGCTACTAAGTCTTTGATAATCAGGAAAATCATTACTCTGGTAAGTTTGTTTCCTCTTCTGTTTAAAAAAACATAATTACCTGCTTCCTCTTTTATTACCTGATATTTTCGAATATTTTCTAAGTAAATTTCAAGATAATGAATGGCATCTCTACCAATTGGCACAAGCCTTACTTTATTTCCTTTTCCGATAATTCTGATAAAACCAATGTCTAAAAAACATTCGGTTAATTGCATTTCAACCAATTCAGAAACTCGTAAACCAGAACTGTAAAGTACTTCTAAAATAGCACGATTTCTTGCTCCTTCGGGCGTAGAAAGGTCGATGACAGATAATATTTTTTCTATTTCAGGAAAAGAAAGAGTAGGAGGTAATTTTCTGCCAATTTTTGGGGAAGCCATCAAATCCATTGGGTCTGTTTTTATGACATCTTCCAATAAAAGATATTTAAAAAAAGCTTTTAAACCTGATAAAATACGAGCCTGTGAAGTAGTTTCTAAGCCCAATTCGCCCATGTAAGTAAAGAAATTAAAAATATGCTTATCGTTGACGGTTTCAGGATTGATGTCGTTTTCGCCAGCAATTTCGAGGTATTGCCATAATTTATGAACATCACGAAGGTAAGCTTCTATCGAATTTTCAGAAAGAGAACGTTCTAAAGTAAGATAGCTTTTGAAATTTTTTAGATAGCTTTGCCATAGCATAGATATTATTGCTGGGGATTTATTGAAAATTTGAATTAAAATAGGAAACAATGATTTTAATTTCGCAGAATTAATTCAAAGATAGTCAAAAACCATTTGTGAAGCATTGCTTTACAGATTTGGAATAACCTTTCATTTAGAAAAACAATGTCAAAGAAAAAAATCATCATCATCAATGGTCCAAATTTGAATTTATTGGGCAAACGTGAACCAGAAATTTATGGTCACCAAACTTTCGAGCAATATTTTGAAGTATTAAAAGATAAGTATTCTGATAGAGTAGATTTAGTATATTTTCAGTCGAATCATGAAGGCTTTTTGATTGATAAAATTCATGAAATTGGTTTTTCTTACGACGGTATTGTGTTAAATGCTGGTGCTTTTACCCATACTTCAATTGCTTTAGCTGATGCCATTGCTGGTGTAAAAACACCCGTTGTTGAAGTACATATTTCAAATGTTCATAAGCGTGAAGAATTCCGTCATCATAGTTATATCAGTAAAAATTCTATCGGAATTATTATTGGATTTGGCTTGCGAGGCTACGATTTTGCGATTCAGACGTATTTATAGTCTTTTAGCTTTAAGAAATGAGTGAAATAATAGAAGTGTTTTACTCATTTCTTCGTTCATCGAAAAATACCAACTAATGATAACTTTTTATCCTGGCCCTTCAAAAGTCTATCCGCAAGTTGCAAAATATATGCAAAATGCTTTTGAAGAAGGTGTTTTGAGTATTAATCATCGGAGTGCAGAATGTATGGAAATCACGAAAAGTGCTATCCAGCTTTTGCATGAAAAACTGAATATTCCAACCGATTACAGCATTTACTTTGTTTCTTCGGCGACAGAGGCTTGGGAAATTATTGCGCAGTCGCTTACTGCTCAAAAAACAACGCATTTTTATAATGGAGCTTTTGGCGAAAAATGGGCAGATTATAGTAGCAAAATAGTAGAGAAGACCGATAGGATTCCTTTTTCATTAACAGAAAATCCATCTGTAAACTTAGCACTGAATGTAGAAGTAGAAGTGCTTTGTCTGACTCAAAATGAAACTTCTAATGGTACGCAAATCAAAGATTTTAGTTCATTCAGAAAAACTTTTTCAGAAAGTATTATTGCTATTGATGTTACTTCATCTTTGGGTGGAATTGAATTAGATTGGGAAAATGGAGATGTTTGGTTTGCTTCTGTTCAGAAGTGTTTAGGCTTGCCTGCTGGTATGGGCATCATGATTTGTTCGCCAAGAGCTTTGGCAAAAGCCGAACAAATTAATGATAGAAAATACTATAATAGTCTTTTGTTCATGCAAGAAAACTTTGCCAAATTTCAAACACATTATACGCCAAATGTACTAAGTATTTATTTGTTGAATAAAGTTTTAAGTGATATTTCTAATATTTCCGTGATTTCAGAAAAAATTAAAAGACAAGCGAAAGATTGGTATGATTTCTTTAATAGTTCTGATAAATTTGGTTTAAATTGTTTAACGCAAAATATTGAAATACAGTCAGATACTGTAATTGCTGTACAAGGTAACGAACAACAAATTAAAGCCATAAAAGAGCGAACTAAAATAGCAGGCATTACGTTGGGAAATGGCTACGGTACTTGGAAAAATACAACTTTTAGAATTGCTAATTTTCCAGCCATTGAACCGTTCGAAATAAGTAAACTCAAAGAAATTTTACAATCATAGCAATGGAATTAAATTTTAAAGAAATCATTTCGGTTTCACTCATTCTTTTTTCAGTCATTGATATTTTAGGCTCAATTCCTGTCATTATTGATATTCGTAGAAAAACTGGAGATATTCACGCTGAACAAGCAACGCTAGTTTCAGGTGGAATCATGATTGGTTTTTTATATGTTGGAAAATCTATTTTAAATCTTTTTGGGGTTGATATTAATTCTTTTGCCATTGCTGGGGCTTTAATCATCTTCTTGATTGGGCTAGAAATGACACTTGGCAGAAGTATTTTTAAATCAGAAGAATCAACAGGTGGAGCAAAAGCCGCTTCTATTGTACCATTGGCTTTTCCAGTAATTGCTGGTGCAGGAACGATGACTACGATTCTTTCCTTGAAATCTCAGTTTGATGAAATTAATATTCTGGTTGGAATTTTATTGAATTTAGTATTTATCTACACCGTTTTGCGAGCTTCTCAATGGATAGAAAACCGTTTAGGACAAGTAGGAGCAAATGTTTTAAGAAAAGTTTTTGGGGTAATTTTATTAGCGATTTCTATTAAAATTATTAAATCAAGAATTGGATAATCGTTTTAGGAAGAATTTAAAGAATAGATTGACATTGGCAAAGAAACCAAAATTTTATGTAGTCTGGAAAGGACGCAAAACAG
Organism: Arcicella rosea; assembly: GCF_040543805.1. Classification (NCBI taxonomy): domain Bacteria; kingdom Pseudomonadati; phylum Bacteroidota; class Cytophagia; order Cytophagales; family Flectobacillaceae; genus Arcicella; species Arcicella rosea. The sequence continues at coordinate 92,287 of NZ_JBEUMS010000001.1, read as the reverse complement.
GCGTTTTTGAAACTTGGGCAGAGGCAGAAGAACAAGTAAAAGGTTTTGAAACGGCTCAATATAAATCTTTCGAAAGCAGAAAAGAAGCTGATGATGCCTTCAAAGGAAATTATTGGCAATCGGTTCAGAAAACACAAAGTAATGCTACTGGCAAATCAAGTAAATCTGCGGCGTTAGTTGGAAAACCTTTACAAGAAAGTATTTCTGTAGATGCGGCTTGCGCTGGAAATCCGGGGAAACTAGAGTATCAAGGCGTTGAAACTGCTACTAAAAGAGTACTGTTTTCGATGGGACCATTTCCTGAAGGAACGGTGAATATTGGTGAGTTTTTGGCGATAGTGCACGGTTTAGCTTTTTTGCAGAAGCATAATTCTACCTTGCCAATTTATTCAGATTCAAAAACGGCTATTAGCTGGATAAAAAATAAAGCGGTAAAAACTAAGCTTGAACGAAATGCTAAAAATGAAGAACTTTTTCAATTAGTAGATAGAGGAATACTTTGGTTACAGAACAATAAATACAGCAATAAAATCCTGAAATGGGAAACTGAATTTTGGGGCGAAAACCCTGCTGATTATGGTAGGAAGTAGATTTTAATTTTTTCAATAGGATTGGATTTATCCAACCCTATTGAAAAATTACATATTTAAGCCAAATCAGAAGCACGATAGGCTTCAATCAATTTCATCTCACCTTCTTTTCCGCCGATAGAATTTCCATGTTCCATTCCCAAAATAAATTCACCTCTATTGGTCGCTTTTGCTTTTTCGTGAATATGTTTGAATAAGAATTTATAATTTACTTCACCCGTTGTTGGTTCTTTTCTACCTGGTTCATCTCCAATCTGAAAGTACGCAATTTCATCCCAAACCCAATCCATGTGTTGCGTCATACGTCCTTCGTTGCGTTGCATGTGCCACATATCAAATAAAATTTTACATGACGGACTATTTACCGCTTTACAAATCAAATAAGATTGGTCTGAATGACGTAAAAATAAATCAGCATTATCCGAAAGCGGTTCCATCACCATTACTAAACCGTGCGGTTCAAAAATTTCAGCACCTCTTCTAAAAGCATCAATCACGTTAGCAGTTTGTACACCAATCGGAAGATTTCTTTCGAAATAACCGGGTACAATCGTCATATATTTAGCATTACAACGTTTGGCTACTTCTACCGCTTTTTTACAAGTATTCACAAAAACATCTTTGAACTCTTGCTTGCCAGTTGCCAAAGAAGTTTTCCAGTTATCACCACCATCAATTACAAAAACGCCCATAGACATATCCAATTTAGCCATTGTATCGCCTATTTTCTTTTGTAATTCAGGGCTTCTACCCATCATGCCATTATCTTCTAAAGCACGAAAACCCATTTCGTGCATAAACTTCAATTGGTCGATTTCATCTTTTCCAGCCGAATTTTGGAACATACCAAAATGTGGAGCATATTTTAATTTAAATACAGGTTGAGGAGTTGCTAAGTTTACTTTATCTGACGATTTTGCGAATGAAGGCAAAGTTGCCAAACCAGTACCAGCAATAATGTTTTTAGTGAAATCTCTTCTTTTCATAGTTTTGAGTAATATTTAGATTTTAAAGCTCGTTTCGTTTGACCACTCACAAATATAAAAGAAGCAAATGAAAAGTATGTGTGGCTTTGTAATACATCAAAATTTTAAAAATTCCACCAGACTTTTTGTGGATAAATACTATCTAAAACCACTGGCTCACCAATTACTGGAGTTGTTAGTTTGATGTTTGAATGGGCTAAACTTTTTGTTAAGCGATTGATAGGTTCGTTCCAAGCATGATAACCTAAAGCAAATTTTGCCCAATGTACAGGCATCAATACTTTGGTTTTTAGTTCTTCGGCTACTTTAGCAGTTTCTTCAGGCGAAGTATGAATTAATGGCCAATCTTTTCCATATTGTCCATTCTCTAATAAAGCAATATCAAATGGTCCAAATTTTTCGCCAATGGTTTTAAAATGATAATCATAACCGGAATCTCCTCCGATAAAAATGTTGTAACCATCAATGTTCAAAACAAAAGAAGACCAAAGTGTTTTTCCACGAGTAAAACCTCGTCCTGAAAAATGCCTTGCTGGCGTTGAAGTAATTGTGATATTATCGGCTACTTTCTGGCTTTCCCACCAATCAAATTCAACAATATTTTCAGGTTTTACTCCCCAATGTTCAAGATGTGCGCCAACGCCTAGTGCTGTATAGAATTTCTTTACTTTTGGAATTAATTTACTGATAGTCACGTAATCAAGGTGGTCGTAATGGTCATGCGAAAGCACAAGCATATCGATATTCGGAAAATCTTCTACTTCATAAGCATCAGCACCTTTGAATGCTTTTCCAAAAAATGAAACAGGCGAAGCCGAACCGCTAAAAACGGGGTCAACCAAAATGCTTGTGTTTTTTGATTTAATCAAATAAGAAGAATGTCCAAACCAAACAATTGTTGGTTTTTCAGCTTGTAAATTTTTTAAATCTGTTTTAATAGAAGGAATGGCTTGTTCTGGTTCTACAGTTTTAGGTTTATTTAAAAAATCTTTAAACATTCCCCAATAAGACGCATCTTTGGGCATTACTTCTGTAAGAGAAAGGTTTTGAAAAGAACCGTCTTTATAATTGGGTGATTTTTCGATACGTTCTAAACGATTACCAGAAGGATCTTTCCCAAAAACATTTTGTTGCATAAAAATATAGATGCCAATAGCAATAAAGGCAACAAAAATAAGAACAGTTAGCATAATTTTGCGTAAGGATTTAATATTCAATTTCTTATGAATTAACTTAATTTAAACAATTAATCTGCTAACATTTATTCTTGTTGGTTTTGTTCATTTTGCTTAACATTCATCAGTCCAAACATCATGACCAATGCTGTTAATACAATTACTTGGATGATTAATGATTTATTCATGAGTGGAATATGCTGTTCAGGTTCAATGGCTAAAAAAAGCAAAATGGTTATTAATCCTCTTGGTGCCACAAAAAGTAAAGGTTTAAGTTTAAGTTTTGATAGTTTCAATTGAATGGCTCGAATAAAATAAATCATTAACACAATGCCTACAGCCCAACTCAAAGTATCTGTATTTAAAATTTCACTAGATTCAATCAAATAACCAAATAACAAAAAAAATAAAGCTCGAATTAAGAAAGTAGCTTCAGCAACTAACTCATGAAATTTATTGACTTCAGTTTCTAGTTGTTCAGGTTTTAATCGCTGAATCCAAGAGAATTGCTTGAGCTTGTCGAGATTCCCCAAGAAAAGTCCTAAAAGTAAAATGAAAATTAAACTTGGTAAATGAAACACTTTTGCAATAGCGTAAATCAATATTACCAGTAAAATAATAGGCCCAAATTTGATAGGATGGTCTATTTTACTCAGTAAATAGGATAAAGTAGCTGTAGAAATAAATGAAACAATAATAATAACGAGTAATTCTAAGCCAAATTCCATAAAAGAATTAAAGCTAATAGAAGCATTTAAAGCCACAAAATTGAAAAAAAGTACTCCGATAATATCTGATAAACTACTTTCGTAAATAATGAATTCTTTGTCGTGTGCTTTCAAATTCTTCACACTTGGAATGGCAATTGCGCTACTCACAACACAAAGTGGAATAACATTTATGAGGTTATTTTTAAATGCAGTATCTCCAAAATATTGGAATACCCCAGCTAAGAAAAATGCTAGAATTAATATTGGGAAAAAGCCTACTATAAATGATTTTTTGATGACTGGAATTTTTGATTTATCCAATTCTAATTCTAAAGCACCTTCTAGTACAATTAATATTAAACCAATAGTGCCTAAAACAGGTAAGATTGGGTTAAGATTTGGCACTTGTACTTGTGCTAAAGTAGTAACTTGTTTTACTAACCACCCTAAAAGAAGTAATAATATTACCGAAGGAATTTTTGTTCGAGAAGACGTCAAGTCAAATGCGTAAGCAATTAATAATAGCGAACAGATGGCAATAATGATGGTTGTAGTCATATTCTGAATGATTAAAGTTTAATTTGCATTATTTATTAGACTTCCGATTAAACTTGCTTTACTAAGATAATATTTTATGGGAAATATACACACGCCTTTAGTGGGGCAACAAGTAATTCTATTTGATGGCGTATGCAATTTTTGTAATGCTTCCATCAATTTTGTGATTGACCATGACCCTCAAAAGCGTTTTAAATTTGCCTCTTTGCAATCTGATTTTGGATATGAAGTATTGAAAAAGTATGATAGAAATACTTCAGATTTTGATTCGGTTATTTTGTTGAAAAACAATCGTTTATACATTAAATCAGAAGCAGCTTTAGAAATTGCCAAAGATTTATCAGGTTTTTGGAAGTATTTATCGGTATTCAGTATTTTGCCTACTTTTATCCTTGATTTTTTTTATGATTTGGTAGCAAAGAATCGTTATAAACTCTTCGGGAAATCGGAGGTTTGTAGAATGCCAAGTCCTGATTTAAAAGAAAGATTTCTCTGAACGAATAGTAAATAGTTGATTTGAATAGTTAATTTTGCGGACTTTTAGAGTCATAGAAACGCTATACTCTTTTTACTTATTTTACTCACATTCATTTAATTATTCAAATGAAAGCATACGTTTTCCCGGGTCAAGGCTCTCAATTTAAGGGCATGGGTAAAGACCTTTATGATAATTCAGCATCAGCTAAGGCATTATTCGAGCAAGCAAACGAAATTTTAGGTTTTCGTATTACAGATATTATGTTTGAAGGAACAGACGAAGAACTCAAACAAACTAAAGTAACTCAGCCAGCTATTTTCTTGCATTCTGTTATTTTAGCGAAAGAAACGGCTGATTTCAAACCAGAAATGGTTGCTGGACATTCATTAGGTGAATTCTCTGCTTTAGTTTCTGTTGGTGCTTTGAGTTTTGAAGATGGATTGAGATTAGTTTCTGCACGTGCTTTAGCCATGCAAAAAGCTTGTGAAAACAATCCTTCTACGATGGCAGCGGTTTTAAACCTGTCAGATGAAGTAATTGAAGAAATTTGTGCTTCTATTACAGATGAAGTAGTTGTTGCAGCTAATTATAATTGTCCGGGTCAAGTAGTGATTTCAGGTTCAAACGAAGGCGTGGCAAAAGCTGGCGAAAAATTGAAAGAAGCAGGAGCGAAGAGAGTATTATTATTACCAGTTGGCGGTGCTTTTCACTCACCATTGATGGAATCTGCACGTGAAGAATTAGCAGCAGCGATTGAAGCAACTCATTTTGAACAACCAGCTTGTCCGATTTACCAAAATGTAAATGCTCAACCTTCAACAGATGTTGAAACGATTAAAGCAAATCTTATTTCACAATTGACAGGTGCTGTTCGTTGGACGCAATCTGTAAGAAATATGGTTGAAGACGGAGCAACTGTTTTTGTAGAATGTGGTCCGGGTAAAGTATTACAAGGTTTGGTAAAAAAGATTGCTCCAACGGTAGAAACAAGCGGAGTTTCATTATAAAAGAATATTTGCAGATAAATTCGAACCTTTTTTTGAAATGTTAATGAACAAATATTCAATTACTTAGGAAGTTGAATGGATGTAAATAATTAATTTTTGAAAAAAGAGCTTGACAAAACCAAATTATACTACTAATTTTGCACCACAATTCAATTGCGATTGACCGATGGTGTAATGGTAACACTACAGTTTTTGGTACTGTCATTCATGGTTCGAATCCATGTCGGTTAACAAAAGAATTCTTGAAACATCGTTTCAAGAATTCTTTCATTAACAAGTCAAATCACAAAAGAATTAAATTGACCGATGGTGTAATGGTAACACTACAGTTTTTGGTACTGTCATTCATGGTTCGAATCCATGTCGGTTAACAGAAGCCTTCAGACTTTACAGTTTGAAGGCTTTTATGTTAATATCGTTTTTTCTAAAATGAATTTTGCTTTTGAGCATATTGGGGTTAGAAAAAACATTATGAAAAACAAAAAATTACCGTTAGATAAATTTATGTACAATTAAATTGATACAATTAGGGTTTATTTTAAGAAACAGGCTTTTTTATATTAACTTTAGTTTTTGATAATTTAACTATCTCCTTAAAATTTTATTAAGCAATTGACACTAATCAAATCAATATCGGGCATCAGAGGAACTATAGGTGGAAAAGCGGGAGAAGCCTTAACACCTTTAGACGTTGTTAAATTTACAGCTGCTTTTGGCACTTGGTTAAAGCGGAAAAACCCCGAAACACTTAAAATTGTAGTAGGGCGTGATGCTCGTCTTTCAGGCGACATGGTTTCCAAATTAGTAACAGGAACGCTACAAAGTTTAGGTTTAAGTGTAATTGATTTAGGACTTTCTACAACACCAACCGTTGAAATGGCTGTACCTGCTGAAAAAGCAGCTGGAGGAATTATTTTAACGGCAAGTCATAATCCTATTCAGTGGAACGCATTGAAGTTATTGAATGCTACTGGCGAATTTATTTCAGGAAATGATGGAGAAGAAATGCTTCAAATTGCTGAAAATGAGGATTTTGATTTTGTTGATGTTAAGAAATTGGGTACTTATGCCCAAGACAATACTTGGCTTCAAAAGCACATTGATTTGATTTTAGCTTTACCATTGGTTGATGTTGAAGCGATTAAAAATAAAGATTTTAAAGTAATCATTGATTCAGTAAACTCTTCTGGAGGAATAGCTGTACCGATGTTATTAGAAGCACTCGGTGTAACACAAATTACAAAATTACATTGCGAACCAACAGGACATTTTGCTCATAATCCTGAGCCATTGCCTGAAAATTTAACAGATATAACCAACGCAATGGAAAAAGGTAAATTTGACTTAGGAATCGTTGTAGATCCTGATGTTGATAGACTTTGTTTCATGTGTGAAGATGGTTCACCATTTGGGGAAGAATATACTTTAGTGGCCGTTGCTGATTATATTTTACAAAACAAAAAAGGGAACTCTGTTTCAAATCTTTCTTCAACTCGTGCTTTGCGTGATGTTACTGAAAAAGCTGGAGGCAAATATTATGCTTCGGCAGTAGGTGAAGTAAATGTAGTAACTTTGATGAAATCTTCGAAAGCAGTAATTGGTGGCGAAGGAAACGGAGGAATTATTTATCCAGAATTACATTATGGTCGTGATGCTTTGGTTGGAATAGCTTTGTTTTTAACACATTTAGCAAAAGCAGGAAAACGAATTTCTGTACTCAGAAAAGGTTATCCAGAGTATTATATTTCAAAAAATAAAATTGAATTGACTCCCGAAATTGATGTTGATGGAGTATTAGAAGCGATTAAAAAGAAATATTCTAAGAACCCAATTAACGATATTGATGGTGTGAAAATTGAATTTGATAAAGAATGGGTTCATCTCAGAAAATCAAATACAGAGCCAATTATTAGAATTTACTCAGAATCAGATTCTATTACAAAGGCTGATAATTTAGCAAAGAAATTAATAAGTGATATAAAGGAAATTGTTTCAGGGAAATAGTATTGACTTATTTTATTTACCGAGAATACACTTATTTATTGACAATTTAAAACTCAAGCTACATGAAAATATTATTATTAATTTCAACTATCCTATTTATCTTTTCATCAAGTTATGCTCAAAACTATGAAGAAGGATACTTTATTAAAGATGGTAAAAAGGTTGTAGGTTTTATCAATTATGAAAATTGGCTTAGAACGCCTAAAAGTGTTCAATTTAAATCCACTTTAGATGCTTACCCAGACCTAATTGATTCACAAAGTGCAGACGAGTTTACAGTACACAATGAATTGTACTTATCAAAAAAGATAAAAATCTTTGTGGATGTCAACAACCAGAAATCAATTAATGTTGAGACTGTTCCTACTTTGTTTGAAGGGGATAGATTTTTAAGGGTATTATTAAAAACAGACATAATCACACTTCTAGAATTTGTGGATTCAAATGAGAAAGTCCATTTGTTTCTTGAAAAAGATAATACTTTTCAGGAATTGTTTTTTTCAGAAGAATATCGCTACAATAAAGAAAATATCTTGTACATGGTAAGCAAGAAAGGTTACATTAGTCAACTGAGAGCGTTATTGGCTGATTGTAGTGCTATTCAAATTAATGATAATCTAGCTTATACTAAAAAAGAAATTTTAAAAATCTGCCTATCATATTTAAAATGTAAGGGTAATAATTCCGCATTTATAGTTAATACGAGTAAAAGTAAAGATGAAAAAATTACATATTCTGTAGGAGCAGTTGGCGGACATTTTTTAAAAGTGAACAATCCAAGTAATTGGATTGCTGGTTTGGCCTTGAGGATAAATTTTCCTAGAAATTTTAGAAATACTTTTTTATTAGTAGAGGCTAATTATAATAACATAAGAGAGTCAAGCGGACAATTTGCAAACCCTAATTACGATGATGCACTTCAAGTGTTTGGGGCGAACGTTTTAGGAGGTATGCACTTTGGTAAAAAAAATATAAGACCTTATGTAAATGTAGGTTTATCAGTGATGGATAAATTTGGAGGAGATGCCGTTGTAGGTATTGGAATGAGCTGGAAGAGAGCCGTGAAAATCGAATATAGAGAATTAACAAACGGAAGTTTAAGAAACGTAGCTTTCTCGTTTATGTATGATTTTTAAGGAAAAATTAAGATACCAATTTGATGAAATGTCAGACCACACGTGGGCTGACATTTTGCATTTATAAGAAATCCGATTAAACAGACAGAAGTAATAGACTTCATCAAAACAATGAATAGAATTTATTTAGATAATGCAGCAACAACTCCGATGGATAGAGCTGTTATCGATGCAATGTTACCCATGATGGAATCCAGTTTTGGAAATCCATCATCCATCCATACTCATGGTCGTGAAGTGCGTAATACGATTGAACGTGCTAGAAAATCAATCGCTGGTTTATTGAATACTTCGCCCGCTGAAATTTTCTTTACTTCTGGTGGAACAGAAGCTGATAATACTGCCATCGTTCGCTCTATTGAAGACTTTGGTATTACTCATGCCATTACTTCTCGTTTAGAACACCATGCCGTATTGCATACTTTGGAGTACATGGCTAAAAAAGGTAAAATCAAATTGAGTTATGTTGAACTAGACGATAAAGGTCACATTGATTTAACACATTTAGAAGTATTACTGCGTGATAATCCAAAAACATTGGTTTCGTTAATGCACGGAAATAACGAAATTGGTAATTTATTAGATTTGAATGTTGTCGGACAATTATGTGAAGATTATGTCGCAATTTTCCATTCGGATACTGTGCAAACGATGGCGCATTATCGTCATGATTTGCAACAATTGAAAATAGATTTTTTGGTGGGTGCGGCACATAAATTTCATGGACCAAAAGGGATTGGCTTTTTGTATATCAATGCGAAAAACAAAATCACGCCATTTATTCATGGTGGTTCACAAGAAAGAAATATGCGTGGCGGTACTGAAAATGTGTATGGAATTGTAGGTTTAGCAAAAGCATTAGAAATTGCCTATTCAGGAATGGATGAGCATAGAAAACACGTTGAGGCATTGAAAGCCAGAATGATTCATAGACTAAGTACTGAATTAGATGGTATCGAATTCAATGGAGATTCAGCTAATTTAGAAAGAAGTCTTTATACAGTTCTAAATGTAAGTTTTCCACCATCTGAAGAAGCAGATATGTTTTTGTTTAATTTAGACATTAACAAAATTTCAGCGTCGGGCGGAAGTGCTTGTACGAGTGGTTCGGATATTGGCTCACACGTGTTAACAGCTTTGAATGTTTCCCCTGAAAGACCTTCCGTGAGATTTTCGTTTTCGAAATATAATACGGTAGAAGAGATTGATTATGTGGTGGATAAACTTGTAAGTATTCTGAAAGTAACAGCTTAGTAAGCAACATTATCTATTTAGAATTTAATACAAAAGGCTCAGAGATTCTCTGAGCCTTTTGTATATTTGTTTAATTGCCAATTGTAAAATGGCTTTCAGTCGTCAGCTTTCGGTCTTCAATTTTTAGCGATAGTTTTTGAGGTTTTACTTTTAGAAATAGGTTTTAAAGAATATTTAGTGGTTTCCTTCTTAATTTAAAGGGTGTATTTTATCTAGTTTAATAATATATAGCATTACCAATTCATCAATATTTTAATCCTTATTAATATTATAAACTTATGCAAACAACCGACAGCCGACAGCCGATAACTGAGAAGGATCAACCAACCTTAAAGAAAGTAATCAACACCACTCAATTATGGGCAATTGCAGTTGGACTTGTGATTTCGGGTGAATATTTTGGCTGGAATTATGGATGGGCTTCATCTGGAACAATTGGCTTTTTAATCGCTACTTTATTGGTAACGGTGATGTACGTTACTTTTATTTTTTCTTATACTGAACTAACTACTTCTATTCCTCATGCGGGTGGCGCTTTTGATTACGCTCATCGTGCTTTTGGAAGAGTAGGAGGTTTCATTGCTGGTTTTGCTACTTTGGTTGATTTTTTATTAGCACCGCCAGCCATCGCTTATGCCTTGGGAAGCTATGTAAATTTTTTACATCCTGCTATTCCAGTTGTGCCAACGGCTATCGGGATGTATGTGATTTTTATCACGATTAATCTTTTTGGAATTAAAGAATCTGCCCGTTTTTCACTGTTTGTTACGATTTTGTCTGTCGTAGAACTGATAATTTTTATTGCGGTTATTTTTCCTTTTTACAAAACAGAAAATTTTCTGGCACATAATCCTCCGACGATTACTGCTAACAGTGTTTTTGCTGGAATACCTTTTGCTATATGGTTTTTTGTAGCGATTGAAGGCGTGGCAATGGTAGCAGAAGAAGTAAAAGAACCACGAACGACGATTCCAAAAGCTTATATTTCAAGTATTATTACTTTAGTGATTTTAGCTTTGGGAGTAATGATTTTGAGCGGAGGTGTTGGCGATTGGCGAACTTTAAGTAATATTGACTATCCTTTGCCCGAAACGCTTTCTATGGCTTTGGGGAAAAATAATAGTCTTTCGAAAATATTTGCTAGTTTAGGACTCTTTGGTTTGATTGCTTCGTTTCATTGTAACACGATTAGTTACTCTCGACAAATCTTTGCTTTGGCTCGTGCTGGTTATTTGCCTAAATTTTTATCAGTTGTCAACAGAAAATATCATACGCCACATTGGGCTTTGATTGCAGGAGGATTTGTGGGAGCAATCGCTATTTTTACGGGAACGACTGATAAAATTATCATCATGTCGGGTTTGGGTGCTGTGGTAATGTATGCGATGAGTATGTTGAGTTTATTGGCTTTGCGTAAAAAAGAACCAACACTCGACCGCCCATTTATTGCACCATTTTATCCATATTTTCCCTTGATTGCCCTTGTGTTGTCTGTCGTATGTATGTTCGCCATTATGTATTATAATCAGTGGTTAAGTGTATTGTTTTTTGGAAGTTTGGTTGTGTGTTTACTTGGATTCTTACTAAAATTTAGAGGGAGAGAAATCCCGAAAAATCATTAAAATAAAACGAATGAAACCTTTTGGTTAGCGTTCGTGAATGAATATTATGAAAAAAGCAGTTGTATTATTACATGGTTTTGGTGAAGATGCTACCATTTGGAGTGGTTATGTACCTTTTTTACAGAAGGATTTTTACATGATTGTTCCAGAATATGCACGACTGAGTAATTTGAAATCCATTGAAGATTATGCCGATTTTGTTGAAAAAGAAGTTACTTCAAAAGGATTTGAAAAATGTGTTATCATTGGGCATTCGATGGGTGGTTATATCGCTTTAGCTTTTGCTGAAAAATATCCTGAGAAAGTATTGGGCTTAGGACTTTTTCATTCTACTGCTTTTGCAGATTCCGATGAAAAAAAGGCCGCTAGAGATAAGAATGTAGAGTTTTTGAAAACACACGGAGCTGAAGCTTTTATCAAAGTATCAACGCCTAATTTATATGCGGAAGCTTTTGCTAAAAAGTATCCTGAAATTATTCAAAAACATATTGAAGCTTCTTCAACTTTGCCTGTCGAAGCATTGATTACAGGTATGGAAGCCATGCGTGACCGTCCAGACCGTAAGCATGTATTAAAATCTTTGCGTTGTCCAGTAATGTTTATTATCGGAGAAAAAGATAAAAGTGTAAATCCAGCAGATGCCAAAGCACAAATTATGATTCCTAAGTTTTTCTCTTCTTCAATTCTTGATGAAGTAGGACACATGGGAATGGTTGAAGAACCAGAAGATTGCTTGAAATTTGTAGGGAAGTTTTTGTTAAAATGTTAATTGTAGGAGATAATGCCTGAGAATAATACCATACTTTTTCAACAACTTTTTGCAGGAGAACAATTGTATGTAATTCCTGAAAAAAAGGTGCTAAATGAAGAAGTATCCATTGAAAAAAAACAGATTGTAGCACCGATTGCTGAACAAGTTGTAGCAACAATAAAGGTTGAGAAAGTACAAGAGCCTTTACATTTTGTGCCAAACCATAGAGTGGTTATTTTGGTAGATGATTGTAGCGATGCGGACCAAGCTTTATTGGGGAAAATTCTCACGGCAGTGAAATTAAATCTTAATCAAGTAGATTTAGTCCGCTTGGCTGATTTGAGCCAGATGAATGCTAGAACTGCTTTTTCTCAGAATCTAATCAGTCATTTTATCACTTTTGGGGTGGCTTTACAGAAAATAAAGCTTGAAATTCCACTCAATCCATATCAAACTAAAGAAATAAAAAACATTCGCTTTTTGTTTTCAGATGCTTTGAGTGAATTGCAAAATGATGTAGAAAAGAAAAAAGCCCTTTGGAAGGCTTTACAGGAAATGTTTTTGTAATAATAATTTACTTGATAGATTCAGTCAGAATCTACCAAGTAAATTAAATTTTATGCTTTTTGCTCTACTGTATTAGTAAGTGTTCCAATTCCTTCAATAGAAATATTCACGACGTCGCCAACAGCTAAAGTGAATTCATTTGGCGGCACAACGCCTGTTCCTGTCATCAAATATGCTCCGTGAGGGAAAGATGTTTCTCTAAACAAGAATGAAATCAATTCATTATGCTTACGCTTCATGCGATTGATGGCAATACTTCCCTGAAATTGTGAAACATTATCTCTTAAAATCTCTAGCGAAATTAAAGTATCAGGACTGATTTCTCCATCCGTTACATACAAACATGGTCCAATCGCAGCAGCTTTGTCATAACTTTTTGCTTGAGGTAAATACAAAGGGTTTTCGCCTTCAATGTCTCTTGAACTCATATCGTTCCCTGCGGTATAACCTACAATTTTTCCACTTGAAGTAGCAAAAAGTGTCAATTCTGGTTCAGGAATATTCCAAGCTGAATCTTTACGAATACGGACAAAATCGTTTGTTCCTACACAACGGCTTGCGGACGATTTAAAGAAAATCTCTGGGCGTTCTGCATCATATACACGAGCATAAAAATCGCCACCACCAGCATCTTTAGATTCTTCAATTCTAGCTTCACGGCTACGCATATAAGTTACGCCAGATGCCCAAATTTCTTGTTGACTGATAGGCGCAAGAATATCATTCCCAGCCCATTCAATGGCTGTTAGTGTCGCAATTTCCTTGCTTACTTGTTCATATAAATCATCACGATTTACATAAATATCCCAATTGCTTTCAGTAGATAAATAAAATTTACCAGCCGATTCTACGATAATTCCTTGTTTAGTTTTGTATATTTTCATATTAAATGTTGTTTCTATTTTGAGTGCATAAAATCCTAAAAGCGGATAGAAATACTATTTTTACTGAATAAATTGCTTTAAATATGTTAAAATAAGTCAACTTTGTAGTGAAGAATCAAACCACCTGATTTGCTAAAAATGTCGATTTAAACTTTAGTACATTATTGTAAGACAAATTAACAATGAAAAAAATGATTCAAGACAGACGAGACTTTTTAAAGAAAAGCACTTACTCTACCTTGTTGGGGTTAATTATTCCTAACGTTCCTTTTGCTCAAAAAACTCCTCAAATTTTAACGCCAGCTGAAGGTGTTTTGCCCCACTGGAAAAACAAAGAATTAATCATTCTTTCTGATAAACCTTGGAATGTAGAAACACCTCCACATTTATTAGACGACAAAGTAACGCCTGTGGAAAAAATGTTTATTCGTAATAACGGCTTGATTCCAGAAGGCAATATCGATATTAATACTTGGACTTTAACCATCGGTGGTGAATCTGTTAAAACGGCAAAGACATACAAACTCAAAGAGTTAAAGGAAAAATTCAAACATTATACTTATCAACTTACTTTAGAATGTGGAGGAAATGGACGTTCGGGCTATTTCCCACAGACTTCTGGAAACCAGTGGGAGCAAGGAGCAGTAAGTTGTGCTGAGTGGACGGGCGTTAGGCTCAAAGATATTTTGGCGGAAGTCGGTTTGAAAGATGATGCCGTTTATATTGGCTATTACGGACAAGATATTCACTTGAGTAGAACACCAAATAAGTCGGTAATTTCAAGAGGAGTACCTATTAAAAAAGCCTTGGAAGACGAAACGCTCATTGCTTGGGCTGTGAATGGCAAAGATATTCCTTTGGAACATGGTTTTCCACTTCGTTTGGTAATTGGGGGTTGGCCTGCATCTGTTTCTGGAAAATGGTTAGATAAAATTGTAGTTAGAAACAAGGAGCATGATGGCGAAAAAATGACTGGTCATAGCTACAGAGTACCGATTCATCCAATAGAACCGGGAGAAAAATTAGCTGAAACACCCGAAAATTTCAAAATTATTGGAGCGATGCCAGTGAAATCTTTGATTACTTATCCTAAAACGGGGGCCGTAATTGATGCTGGAAAAACGCTTACATTGCGTGGACACGCTTGGGCGGGTGATTTAACAATCAATGAAGTATCACTCTCGCTTGATTATGGTGTTACTTGGAAGAAATGTAATTTGGAAGCTCCCAAAAATCGTTTGGCTTGGCAACATTGGTCTTTAGCATTGGATTTTTCACAAAAAGGCTATTTTGAAGTATGGGTAAAGGCAACAGATAGTGAAGGAATTACGCAACCAATGGTAATTCCACAGTGGAATCCGGGCGGATATTTGAATAATGCTTGTCACAGAATTGCGGTGAAAGTCGTATAAACCAACATCGAGATGAAAGTTATCAACATATATTTATTTGTCGGAACGATATTGATTACTTTTTTTGCTTTCAAGCAAGCCAAGTATTCAACTCCGCAATCAGCAATCAAAACTCAAAACTCATATCTATCTGATTCGTTGACGATTGATTCAGAAACGGGATTAATTAACGATACCAATTTGATGATGATAAAGGCACAGTGTACCGCTTGCCATAATACACAGTTGATTCAGCAACATCGTTTTACTCGTGAAGGCTGGAAAGATAAAATCAGGTGGATGCAGAAAAACCATAAGTTATGGGATTTAGGCGAATCCGAAAAAGTTGTATTAGATTATTTAGAGAAGTATTATTCCCCAAAAATGGCTTCTCAGAAAATTCTAAACAGACGTGAATTATTGAAGACTACACAGTGGTATAAATTAGAGAATCCTTGATGTAAATTTCACCTCCTAAAATTTGACAATATTAAAAGTAAATTGTTTGTCAAATTTAGGAGGTGATAATATAGAACCAAAATCTTAAAGTCATTAATCCTAAAATCCTAAAAGTCCAAAACTACAACCTATACCCTCTCAAAAACTCCTCAATTCCCATACGCTTTTTGCCTTCTAATTGTAATTCTTCAATGGCTAAATAGCCATCTGAGCATTTGAAGTACAAGTATTTTTTGCCATCACTTTTAAAGGCTTCTTCAAACTGAATATTTTCGTCAGTTACTTTGGTAGTACGATAGATTTTACAAACTTTTCCGTTTAAAGTAGTCCAAGCGGCAGGATATGGTGAAAGTCCACGGATAAAATCATAAACTAATTTGCTAGATTTAGTCCAATCAATTTCACAAGTTTCTTTAAAAATCTTCGGAGCGTGTTTTATTTCATCAGATTCTACTTGTGGCTCTTGCGGATAATCGCCCGCTTCAATGGCTCTCACGGTTTTTAAAACCAATTTTGCTCCAATGTGCATTAAGCGAATATACACATCACCTACATTATCAGTTTCAGCAATTGGCTCATGTTCTTGAAAAATAATTGAGCCAGTATCTATTTCATGTTTTAAGAAAAAAGTAGTTACACCTGTTTCTTTTTCGCCATTGATAATTGCCCAGTTGATAGGAGCTGCACCACGGTATTGTGGTAAAAGCGAACCGTGTAAATTGAATGTACCCAATCTTGACATTGTCCAAACGGCTTCTGGAAGCATTCTGAAAGCAACAACAATTTGTAGGTCGGCGTCATAACTTTTTAGTTCTTCTAAGAATTCAGAATTCTTTAGTTTTTCTGGCTGTAAAATAGGAATCTGAGGCGCATTGGCTAAAACATACTCTTTTACTGCCGACATCCCAATTTTTAAACCACGACCAATCGGTTTATCTGGTGCAGTAATTACTGCGACAACATTACAGTTATTTTCTACTAAAATTCTTAAACTCTCAACGGCAAAGTCGGGAGTACCCATAAAGATTATTTTCATAAGATTAATATTTGTTTTATCAGCGTAAACGCTAGATTGAGATGGCTGATTTTGGTTTTTCTAATTTTTCTCAACAAAGAAAACAGATAAATTAAGATTTGTTGGTGCTTGTTGGTTAAATCTTCTAACTGACAGTATCGTGAATTCAATATAAATTTTCTAAAAAAAACACAATTTGAAATTTCTCTTTGAATTCGAAATCTGTTTTACTATCTTTGCTAACTCAATTCAGTAAAATATGCAACGAAAGACTCAAACAAGCATCATTCATTAGCTTCGAAATTTCTGCAAAGGTCATAAAAAATCTTGTAGAACGGTCGAAAGCCGTTCTTTTTGTTTGTAAAGAGTTTGGGTAAATATTTTTAGAATAGGAATTTCACTTGCTGGCAGCGATGTCAGTAATTTTTTTTGTATCAACTCAAAGAAGTGCTGAATGTAAATTGTGGTAATATAAGCTTATAGTAGTTTTGACTATGATTTTAAACAATTTGCTTCATCATTTTTGTAAAAAATAAAGACAATGGGAAAAGTACAGTATTATACTGCGGAGAAATTAGAGGAATTAAAAGCTGAATTGCAATATTTAAAATTGCAAGGACGTTCGGATATGGCAAAGCAAATTGCGGAGGCTCGTGATAAAGGAGATTTAAGTGAAAATGCTGAATACGATGCCGCAAAAGATGCACAAGGTTTATTGGAATTGAAGATTTCTAAAATGGAAGAAATCGTTGCCAATGCTCGTGTTTTGAACGAAACCAATATTGATACGTCTAAAGTTTCGATTTTATCAAAAGTAAAAATCAAAAATAAGAAAAATGGGATGGAAGTTGTTTATACCATCGTGTCGGAAGAAGAAGCAGATTTGAAAGCTGGTAAAATCTCTAACTCATCGCCATTTGGAAAAGGATTATTTGGAAAATCAGTGGGAGATACTGCTGAAATTCAAGCGCCTGCAGGTAAATTAGAATTTGAAATTCTTGAAATTACTCGTTAGAATTTAAACAAACGTTTGATTTTCTATTTTTCAAAAGCAGATTGTTATACAAATCTTGAATTAGCCATCGTTGATTTAATCAATGATGGCTTTTTTTTGTAGTTTTATACATTAATGAAATTTCAAGTATTGATGATTTTAACTGTACTTGAACAAAAACGAAGAGATATTTCATGCAATTTCTATATCCATTTTTCCTTTGGGGACTTTTAGCCGCTGCGATTCCCTTGATTATTCACCTTTTTAATTTTAGAAGAACCAAGAAAGTATATTTTACCAATGTGGCTTTTCTGCGGGCTGTTAATACTACGACGTCTTCATTTCGTAGGCTAAAGCATTTATTGATTATGGCTGCAAGGATGGCTTTTATCATCGCTTTAGTACTTGCTTTTGCACAGCCATTTTTCCCATCTAAAACTGGAGTAGGTATAAAAGTAGGAGGAATAAGTAGTTTATACATTGATAATTCATTATCGATGCAAAACGAATTGGATAAAAAATCATATTTAGATAAAGCCATCAACAAAGTAGAAGAGCTCCTGCTTTCTTTCCCACAAGGTTCTCAATTACAATTGATTACTAATGATTTTTCAGCTGATGAACATGCTGTTGGGAATACTCAGCAAATCAAAGAGCGCACTACTTCTATCAAGTTTACGCATAGTCCACGTACTTTAGAACAAGTATTGAATCGTCAGAAAAATCTAGCATCTAAACATAATTCACAAGGTGGAAACCAATATATATGGTTTTCGGATTTTCAGAAATCTACCGTAGGGAATTTATCAAAACTTAGTTTAGATTCAACTGATAGGCTTTTTCTAGTACCAGTTCAGTCGAAAGCGATTCAAAATATTTTTGTAGATTCTGTTTGGTTGAATACACCTTTTGTGCGTGAAATGCAGGTGAATCAATTGTCTGTAAAATTATTTAACACTGGTGAAACGGCAGTTGAAAATTTGCCCGTAAAATTGCTGATTGATGGTGTTCAGGTTTCGTCAACGATTGCTACTATTCCTGCTAAGTCTTCAACGATGAGTACTTTCTCTTTTAATATTCAAGGAAAAGGCTTTAAAAAAGCAAACATTTCGTTTGATGATACACCCATTACTTTTGACAACGATTATTTCTTTGTGTTGAATGTAGCACCGAAAATTAAGGTGTTGCATTTGTCAGGACAAAATACTTCGGGAAAATATTTGCCTGCGGTTTTTGCTAACGATAGTGTTTTTACTTATAAGAATTATGCAGCTTCAAACGTTGATGTTGGACTTTTTAAAACAGTAGATTTTATTATTTTAGAAGGACTACAAAATATTGAAGGTTCGATGAAATTGGCTTTAGATGATTTTGTGAAGTCCGGAGGAAGTTTGATGCTCATTCCGAATCAATCGCCCGATTTAAAAAGTTACAATGATTTCCTTAGTGCATTCAACATAAGAAATATTCAGGCAAAAAAATCAATTACTTCTGAAGTAACGCCACTGGCTGAACCTGTGAAATCTTCGTCATTTTTTTTAGATATTTTTGATAATTCTACACAAAAGGAAATGATACAAATGCCCAATCAAAATGCCCTAATTACTTGGCAAGCTGTGGGTGAAAAATTATTGAATTTCAGGAATAATCAGCCTTTCTTAACAGTTTCAGAAGTTGCTAGTGGAAGAGTATATTTGTTAGGCGCACCTTTGGATATTCAGTTTGGTGAGTTTGCTAGAAATGCCCTGTTTGTACCCATTATGTATAAAATTGCGGCACAAAGCGTAGCGCAGGAGCAAACAGCTTTTTCTTTTGAATCAAATACAATTTCTGTTGTTTTGGATGAAGTAAAAACTGAAGTGAATGCCCGTCAACCAATTTTTACTTTAAGACGCAACAAAATGGAATTTATTCCCGTACAGCATTTAGTAGGAAATCTGTTAACGATTGAATTGCCCAAAGCGAATCAATTAAATGAAAACCAATTGTTGGAATCGGGATATTATGAATTGATTTTAGATGGGAAAGTACAGAAAGTATTGGCATTTAATCATGACCATAAGGAATCTATGATGGATTTTTATACTGTGTCTGAATTGAAAAATCTTTTGGGAGCTAAGAAAAATATTCAAGTTTTTGATAAAGTAGATGATGCTGATTTTGTAAGTACTTTTAATGAACAGAATTTTGGGGTAGCACTTTGGAAATATTTTATCATTGCGGCTTTACTTTTCTTGGCTTTAGAAATTTTCATCATTAAAATGATGAAATAATCAGAAAGAATTATCAATGATGTGTAGCTTTTGAATTAACAAATGTTATTTTTGCTTTATATAAAATAGGTATTTTTGATAATAATTATTAAAAATCAGCACAAATGGGTTTATTTTTAGATAGATATAACAAATTTTCTGATTTTTAAAAAAATGGAATGATGATTGTGGATTGTTTTTGTAGGAAATGATTTTCGAAAACGATGAAAGAAAAAGTTATTCGTTCAGAAAACAAAAAGATTAACATGATTATTGTTAGTTTTCCTACTTTCAAAAGTCCTAATTCTGTTTATCTAAAAGTCCTTAACTTTATAACATGAAGGTATTTTAAGAAAACAGCCTAAATTTTATTAAGTTTTTATAGTATATCATTAATCAAAACTAAGATTCGATAGCGAACTAACACATAAAAAATATGTTTACCAACGCCATAACTTTAATTGTTGACGATGAGCACCTCAATCGTTTTCTGATGCGAAAGTACTTACAGACTTATGAAATTCCATTTGCTGAAGCTACTGATGGTCAAGAAGCTGTTGAGTTTCTTAAAGAAACAACTCATGATAAAATTGTTGTCTTGCTGGATTTGAATATGCCTGTAATGGATGGCTATGAGTTTTTAGAGTATTTGGCTAATCATTACTTAGAATTTAAAGATAAAAAAATATTAGTAATCGTGGTTTCAGCGTCTGATTACACCATTTTTAGAAAGAACGCACCACATGCTGAGATTTTAAAATATCTTCCAAAACCGGTAGGAAAAGAAATACTCCATGAGGCGATTTTAGAGGCAAATGAATATTTTAAAGCTGTAGTTTGATTCCCTAAATCTTCCAAAAAAATAAACAAATCCCTTCACGTAGCAATTGCGGAAGGGATTTTTCATTTTTAACCCTAGTGATTATTTAGAGATTAATATATAAATTTAACTTTTAAAACATTATTTTGTATTAAATTGTGTTTTCCAAACACGTTCAATATCTTATAAAAGGTAAAGTATTGAATGAATGATACTTATCTATCTTTGGTTTGAATATAAATTATTTAAAAAAGAAGTATTAAAAGATATAAAATGGAGATAATTTGCTTATTTTTAATAAGCAAATTTGAAGTGTTGTTTCCATAAGAATTAATATTTCCTATTTAAGTAAAACCCTTGCCTGAGTTAATAAAAGTATTAAATAATCTACTGATAAAACAATATAAAAATATGTCTAGGATAGTACTCATTGAAGATGATTTACTTCTTGCAGAAAATACCAGTTTAATACTAACTTTAAATGGCTATGAATGTTTTGTAGCAAATAGCACTAAAGATGGTATTTTATTGATAGAGGAAATTAAGCCAGACTTAGTTGTTTGTGATATAATGCTAGATTCTATGGACGGTTTTGATGTACTTAGGATTATCAGGCAGGAAAAAGGTTTTATTAATCTACCTTTTATTTTTCTTTCGGGTTTAGCCGATTTGACGGATAAGAGAAAAGGTATGAATTTAGGTGCTGACGATTTTTTAACAAAACCATATAGTTCTAAAGATTTAATTGAAACGATTCAAGCCAGAATAGAAATCAGTTCTGTTAAAAAAGTAAATGCCGAAATTGAAACTAGGAAAAATGCAATAGATGTTTTTTATCAAATCTCTACACATGAATATCTCACTCCTCTGAATGGTATTATCAATTTCGGAACACTGCTAGAAGAAATGATTAGTCAAAATGATTTGACTGATGCTGGTAGTATCGTAAAAGCAATTCAGATTTCTGGACAAAGAATGTTGCGGGTTACTCGTAAATTATTGTGGCACAATCAATTAGTTAATGGGATAAATCCTTGGGGGAGTACTAGTAAATCTAAAATAAATGTTGTTGAGCTACAGAATAGTATTTTTAGTTTTTTGAAAAACAGTACAACCAGCCAATTTGATTTCAATATTCAAGGTGATGCGTTTTACTTATTTGATTTCAATCGTGATTCGCTTGAACAAATGATTACCGAATTATTACAAAATGTAATTCAATATTCAGATCCTAAATTTGAAATTACTTCAGATAATTACTTCGAAAATGAAATGGTAGTTCTGACGATTAAAAATCATTATAAAGGTACTTATACAATGAGTACCAGTATGATAAAACCATTTTATCAGGCGCATTATTCTAAAGATATGAATGGTTCTGGTTTGGGTTTGTATATTATAAAAGAGTGGGTTGAAAGACAAAAAGGAAGTTTAGAAGTAAATACTTATAACAATACTTTTGAAGTAGTTCTAAAAGTCCCTGCATCTTTGAGTTGAAATAATTTATGAATTATAAGGAAAGCTGATTGTAAAAGAACTTCCCTCTAATGGCTTACTGATAAAACTCAAATTGCCACCTAGTTTTTGAGTAAATTCTTTGGTGATTGTTAGTCCAAGTCCCGTTCCCTCAATATTTAGTACATTGTTTGCTCTAAAAAACGTTTCAAATAAATGTTCTTGTTCTTCCAGAGGAATACCAATACCATAATCTGTGACTTTAATACTGTAAAAATCACTATGATATTCAACACTTAATTCAGGGTCTTGAGCTTCAGGAGAATATTTGAAAGCATTATTGACTAAATTACTAACCACGTGGCTTAGTAACGAAGGGTCTGTCATGATTTCTCTGATTTTTTCAGGCAGTAATAGCTTTAACTTCCTTTTATCTTTTCTGTCAACATAATATTGTTCGTTGAGGTCGTGCAAGAATTTATGGAGATTAATCGGTTGAGGTTTTACAAATATTTTTCCATCAGCTGTTTTTTCAATCATCAAAATATCCTTCAACATAGCGTCTAGCCTGTTGGTTTGAAACAAAATTTTATTGATATAGTCTTTAATTTTGAGTTTCAATTCTTGATTGTCAATTTGTTTTGAGTAAAAATCTAGCAAATCAGAACTGGTTACAATAGCCGTAATTGGAGTTCTGAATTCATGCGAAGTCAACGAAATAAATCTTGATTTCAAATTGTTGATTTCTTTTTCCTTTGCTAATGAGATTTCTAATTTCCTCAAATTTTTGCGGTCTTCTTCGGCAATTTTTCTTTCAGTAATATCCAGAGAAATACCATTGTAAATGATTTTATCCCCTTTAATGGTAGGACTCGCTAAGCCTTGAAACCACTTTCTTCGCCCATCTTTAGTTTCTACTTCACCTTCATAGTTCCAATCTTTTTTGTGCATAACTGCTTGATTGATAGAATCTAAAAAAGCATTTCTTTCTCTTTTATTGATTTTGCCATTTTGCTGCCAATTTTTGTCATTTACCGGAAAACCAAAAGCATTTTTACCTTTATCACTAATGTAAGAGAAATATGAAGAACCGTCGGCTTCAACGCAAAATTGAAAAACAATTCCGGGAGAATTTTTAGCTAAATCGCTAAACATCATTTCACTTTGTTTCAGTTGTTCATTGGCCAATTTACGTTCAGTAATATCTGATAAAGCCATTATCAAACCATAATTCTGATTTTTTTTGTTCAGAATAGGATATAATCTTACAAAATACCAATTGGTAGTATTGTTGGGTTGAGGGAAAGAAATTTCATACTCTATCCTCTTGCCATTCAATACTTCTACCATCATTTTTTGCAAGATGGGTCTTCGTTCGGCAGGGAAATAATCTAAGATTGGCGTACCATTTGTGGGTACTTTATCAGCGTTAAAAAAGTTCTGAGAAGAAATATCATTCGCAATTTTATTGAAGGATAATACTTCTAAACTTTTATTGATGAGAATATAACCAGTGTCGGTTGTTTCAAAAATAGCTTGAAGATTCGCTTCCGATTCCGAAAGTTTTTGTTCGGCTAATTTTTTTTCAGAAACATCGCTTAAAGATAAAGCAGCACCAACAATAACATTATTCTTGAAAATAGGATTGGCATTTATTTCAAAATGGATGTCTGGTATATCAATTTTCTTATCAGGAACCAAAAAGTTTGTGACAAAGCTTTCGCCAAGGAAAACTCTATCATAAATTTCTTTCCAGAAACTCCTCATTAACTCAGGCATTTTTGGCTTAAATACCGAATCTCCTATCTGATATTTTTCATCAAGATAAGTAATTGAAGTTTGCAGAAAAGTATTATTGGCTGTCATTAGCCGATAATTTGTATCGATACTCCAAATTATATCATTTGTACTGTTAATGAGGGCTTCGTAATTGTTGGTTTTTATTTCTAAGGCTTTGGTGATATTGATGACATCAGTAACGTTTTCAACCAAGGATAAAATAGAAATTACCTTTCCATTTTCGTCCATCAAAATTGAATTATGCCAATTACAATAAATGGTTTCACCTGATTTTGTAATGTTTTTATTTTTAGAGGTTAATCTACTAACTGTTCCACTGAGCATCTGTTCGGCGTAAAGCTTCACACGGTCAAAATCACTTTCAGGAATCAAGTTGACTTCATAAAAAGATTTTTCTACAATCTCAGAGGCTTTCCAACCAAAAATCACTTCGGCTTGCCCCGACCAACTTTTTATGATTAAATCACTATCCCATTTTATCACCGCCAAAGGCGAATTGGTATAATGAAAGTTAAGCTCCTCATTCAGCGATTGTAATTGTTTTTCATACCTTTTTTGTTCATTGATATTGGTTAAAGTAATTACTACTCCAACTATCTCATCGAATGCGTTTTTCGAGGGAATAAATAATATTTTATACCAATTTTGAACATTTACGAAAGGAATAAGTAGTTCGGTACTTACTTCTTCGCCAAGCATTGCTTTGGCAAAATATGTTTCAGTAAGAGAATGTGTTGATGGATGCGAGTATTCAAAAATACTTTCTCCTTTATGATATTCTTTGTTGAGTAGCTTTCGAACTCTTTCTTGAAATACTTTATTCGCATCAATAATTCTCTTTTCTGTATCTAATAAAATAATAGAGTCTAAAGTATTATTGACATAAGTTGAAAGGATTTTTTCAGAATAAATTAAATCAGATTTTTTATTAAAAAGCGATTCTGCTTGTCGAGCGAGTATCTCTAAACTTTTAATTTGTTGCTGATTTAAGGTTAAAATTGAGGTATGTAAAATACAGATAGAGCCCAAAATATAACCTTGTTGGTTTTTGATAGGAACACCCAAATAGAAACGAACATAAGGCGGACCAACTACGAATGGATTATTTTTAAAACGCTCATCTACAGTAGTATCTTCAACGATTAAAAAAGACTCGTTTTGAATCACATATTCACAGAAAGAATCTTTTCTTGAGATTTCACATAAATCTGTTCCAATTTTAGATTTGAACCATTGTCTGGTTGAATCCATGAGGCTAATCATAGCTAAAGAAGCACCGCTAATTTGAACAGCTAATGTAACAATGCCTTCAAAGTCTTGTTCGGCAGGAGTATCCAGTATATTCAATTCCTTCAAGGCCGCTAAACGAAGGATTTCATTTGAAGGATTTTGACTATATTCCATTGGTTATTCGTGGATATTTTATCATTTTGAACAGAATGATAGCATAGATTTTTAACCCTAAATAAATATACTATTATACTTCAGCTATTACGTTTTGAATAGCATTGACAAGGTCTTTCCCTCTTATGGGTTTGGTGAGGTACTCGTTAGCACCGCTTTTAATACCATTTTCATAATCGGCATTTTCGGCATGAGCAGAAAGTAAAATGAATGGAGTATTGACCAACTTAGCATCTGCCCGAACATTTTTTAGAAAAACTAGTCCGTTCATACGGGGCATTCGTATATCAGACACGATTACATCAATATCATGATGTTGAAGAATTTCCATTGCTTCAACGCCGTCTTCTGCTGGGATGACGGTGAAATCAAATAATTCTAAAATTTCAACGTAATTGTTCCTCAAAACAACGTCGTCTTCAACAAATAGTATTTTAGTTTTCATAGTGGAATTTATGCACAATAATTGTCTTTAAATACAGTAAGAATCATTTTTAGAAAAAAGGTAATTTAATATACGATAATTTTGGTATTTATCAAAGAATCAGCCTGTAATTTCAATAAGGTAACTTTAATGTGAACGAACTCCCTTTGCCTTCTTTACTTTCAAAACTTATCTGTCCACCAAGTTTCTCTGTAAATTCTTTAGCAATGCTTAATCCTAAGCCTGTACCCTCTGTACTTACTACATTGTCAGCTCTAAAAAAAGTTTCAAATAAATGTTCTTGGTCTTTCATCGGAATCCCCAAACCATAATCTTTTACGATGATAGTAAAATGGTCTTCAAAGTAAAATAGTTGAATTTCTGGGCTTAGTTTGTTGCCTCTTGAGTACTTAAAGGCATTGCTAATGAGATTGTTTAGAATATGAACAAGGAGGGATTCGTCTGTGAAAACTTCTTTTTCATCTTCTGGTAAAACCAATTTTAACTGTCTATTATCACGAAGGTTGATGTATAGTTCATTGGTGACTTTTTGTAAAAATGCTTTAATTGGCACAGCTTTGAGCTTCATAACTATTTTTCCTTCAGCAGTTTTTTCCAAAGTAAGTACATCTGCAACGATGCCTGTTAGCCTATCCACTTGCGAAGTAATATGGCTAATATGTTCTTGCATTTTGTTTTTTACTCGTTCATTTTCAATCTTTTTAGCGTATAAATCCAAAAGTTCGGCACTTCCTAAAATGCCCGCTAAGGGAGTTCTGAATTCATGAGAAGTCAAGGAAATGAATCTTGATTTAAGCAGGTTCAATTGTTTTTCCTTTGTCAATAATATTTCAAGTTGATGAAGGTTTTTAGCATTTTCCTCAGCAATTTTTGCTTGATTGATGTCTTGAAAAATACCATAAACCCTTTTGATTTTTCCTTCTTCAATCTCTGCTTTACCGATTATTTTTACCCAAATATCTTCATTTTTAGTATTTACAACTTGTAATTCTACATCAAATGGAGTACCGAATTCAATACAGTTTTTGAAAGATTCTGTAATGAGATTTCTGCTATAGCCTTCTTTGTACAAGGATAAACCAATTGCTATACTTGGTTCAATATCAAGTGGAACTTGTGCGATTTCCTTTATCATGTTTGACCAGTAAACATTATAGCTTGGAATATCTACCGACCAGCCACCAATACGAGCAACTCTGTTAGTTTCTTCAAGTAAATCTTTTGTTCTAGTGAGTTGAAATTCAGCTAGTTTAGTATCAGTAATATCCTGAAGAGTACCATAAACTCTTTTTCTATTTGAAATACTGAAATCTGCTTTACCGATTACTCGTACCCAAATTTCCCTGTTTTTAGCGGTAACCAATTGTGCTTCTATATCAAAAGGTATTCCATATTGGATACATTCAGTGAAAGCTTTTGTGAGTGTTTCTCTGCTTTGTCCTTCTTTATAATAATTTATCCCGTCATTTATGTCTATCGTAGGATATTTTTCATCTACTTCATAAATTTCTCTGGTAATCTTCGACCAATATGCTGTTTGGGCATCAATATCTGCTTCCCAACCACCAATTCTAGCCACTTGGGTTGTTTCTTGAAGGAAATCTTTTGTTCGTCTTAATTCTTGTTCTACATGTTTTCTGTCGGTAATGTCGCCCATGTAGCCATGCCAGATTACACTATCTTTCAAACGTTCAGGGGTAGAAATTGCTTTAAGCCACCTTTCTTTTTTCGAAGGTAAAGTAACTCTAAACTCTATATCTTTCAATGTTAATGATTTAGATGATTTGAATATGCTATTGATAACCATCTGATAATCATCAGGGTGAATAAACTTGAGTAAGGCTTTAGTCTTTTCTTCTGAGCTAAGTAAATCCATTTCTGGAGTATTTACTAATTGACGTGACAGATATGAGAAAAAATAACGACCATCGTCTGTAAGCTGGAATTGGTACAGTATTCCTGGTACTTGTTTGGTTAAATGCTTTAATAATTTTGTAGATTTTTCTCTGGCAATCTCTGCTTTTTTTAGCTGATTAATATCTTGAAAAGTACCATACACTCTGGTACAGATGTCGTTAGTGAAGTCGGCTTTGATGATACTTCTAAGCCAAATTTCTTGTTGATTAGCTGTAATGATTTCTAGTTCTAAATCAGAAGAAATATTTTTTTGAATCGCTTTTTTGATAGCATTCTGAAATGTTTTTTTACTTTTTGGTTTTAAAAACTTTTGGATGTTTTCTATACTCGGAACAAATTCTAATGGTAAATCATAGATTTTTCTGCTTATATCCGACCAAAAGAAATGGTTAATTTCAGGGAAATATTCCCAACCACCCACATTCGAAACTTCACTGATTTCTTGTAATAGTTCTTTGGCTTGTTTAAGTTCATGAAGCGAAGTCATCTTCGCTGTTATATCATTAATTACTAGAATTGTCTCTTTATTGATTGGATTAACACTTGAATTGATATTTGTCCAATAAAAATCGCCTTCTTTCTTCTTGATTCTAATTTCAAGATTGGTAAATGGAATACCCGTAGCGATGGTTTTACGAATAGCTTCAACTGCCGTTTCGATGTCTTCGTCGTGAACAAAATCAATGTATGGTTTTCCAACAATTTCATCAAGTTCGTATAAGTACAATTCAGTAACATTGCCCGATACAAAAGTTACAATACCATGATAATCTACAGAGATGAGTAAATCGGTCATGTTTGAAACCAAAATAGATAAATCGTTTTCAGTTTTTACTTTTTCCGAAACATTATATCCTACACAAAGTATTTCAAAAGTACTTCCATTTTTATCTGGCAAGCCTGTAAATTCCCATTGATTTGTAACAATTTCCTCTTGTTTGTTTTTCTTTCTAAGAATTACTTTATAGGGTTTTAAAGGATTCATAAAACATTTTGCTACTGTTTCTTGACAAGCGGCATGGTCTTCCTCAATAATCGACAATAAAGCGTTGGTTCCTAGAATTTCGTCTTCTGTAAAGCCAAAAATCTTATAAAAATAGTCGTTGATGTAGGTGTAATTTCCGTAAATATTAGTTTTAATCACATATAAAAAATCGCTATTAATTGTTGATTCTCCGATACTTGTGTAAAACTTTTCAACGCTATTGGGTGTATTTTGAATGACTTTATGTAAAATATTTGCACCAAGTACTGTATCAAGCTTTTGTTCTGAATCATAGATTAACAAAATCGAACAATCCATACAAATCGTTGAGCCATCTTTATGAAAATAACGGACAGCAATATTTTTGTGGGAGCTATTAGTTTGGCTTGTAGCAGCAAGGAGTGTTAAATCTTTTTCCTGAAAAATATCTGACCAGTTTTTTTGTAAAATTTCAATTTCTTCAGAGGTATTATAGCCTAGCATGGATGCCAATTTTGGATTTATCCAGCAAGATGACGTACTCTTGGCGTCCCAAAACCAAAGACCATCAAGTGCAAATTGTTGTATAAAATCAAAAACGGAGGAATCTACTTGTATAACTTCGGTAAGTTTATTCCTTAGGTAATTTTCCATGTGTGTAAAATTCAGCGGACAATTCAATACTCATGGAGTAGGCTTACCATAAGTTAAAATTGCTTGTACCGAGTAGCTAATGTTTTTGGAATAAAATTTTTCTGAAAAAATATCAGATATATTAAAGCAATTTACTTAAAATGAATGCGATATACAAAAGCTTAAATCATTTTAAAAATGAATCTTTTCCTTAGTATTGTGATAATTGCCTTTGAAGGGGATAAAGTGTAGAAATTATTTTTTAAAAGACTAAAAAATAATAAGGCTAATTGAATTTTTCAAGGAGTAAAATTAGATAATTTGTATTACTCCTTGAAAATCAGGAAGAAACTAGACTTTGCTAGTGCCTTTTACCAAAGCTTTCAGAACGTCATCATTGACGTTGCCAAATAATGAAATGCCAGCGGCACCATTTTTCAGCGCTAATTTTATGCCTTGAACAATTTCGTCATTATTATCGAAATCGGGCAAGTACAAACCTGCATATAAAGGGAATTTTCCATGTAAAGCTTTTACGCCTTCTTCTACGGCATCGCCAATCCAACTTACGTCTTCTTTATAAAATTTATGGTAAATCATCGGGCAAATTGCCGATAAATTCCAATTTACCCAGTCTTGTCGTACTATTCTTTTGGCTACTTCTGGCGTTGGAAAAACGGCAGCTGTAATAGGCTTTTTGAAACTAGCAGCTGTTTGAGCCAGATGATTTACCAGACGAGTAACATTATCATATCTGAATTTTCGCCAAGATAAATTTTGGTCAGGATTTTCTAAAGTTCTGATATCTATACCTTTCAATTCTTTGAATTTTGCCTGACAAACATCGCAATAACAAAAATCATATTCAGGTAATTCTTGATTTTGCTTGATGCCATATACTTGCCAAAGATTTACGGCTAAAATTACATCGCAATAGCGAACATAATCTAAGTGAATGCCATCTACATAAGGTTTACTTAATTCGGTTTTTACGGCTTTTTCTAAGTAATCACGTACTTCTGGACGAGAAGGACAAAGCCAACGGTAATAATTTACGTAAGGAGGATTTGTTGCACAAGATTCGCCCTTTCTGTTGATGGCATACCATTCTGGATGTGCTTTCAAAAGACTTTCTTCACCTCTATTCAAAGTCCAAATCCAACGATGAGTAGTCAGTCCTTGTTTTTTAGCGATGGTAAAGTGTTTTTCATCATCAGCTTCAAAGAAAATCCCAGTAATACCGTGTGCTTTATATTTTTTATAACGCTCGATTAAAACAGCTTCGGTTTCTTTGTGGTCGGGATTTATCCAAACCCAGTTTTTTAATTGAGTGTTATT
The DNA here is from genome assembly GCF_040543805.1 of Arcicella rosea. Lineage (NCBI taxonomy): Bacteria > Pseudomonadati > Bacteroidota > Cytophagia > Cytophagales > Flectobacillaceae > Arcicella > Arcicella rosea. The sequence continues at coordinate 61,678 of NZ_JBEUMS010000001.1, read as the reverse complement.
TTGGACAGGAAGTAGAGGGCGTGCTTGAAGTAAATTACTACTTTGGCCTACCGCCATTACTCCTAAACCCATTTGTTTTAAAAAGGTACGTTTTTCCATTTCGGTTAACTGTTGTTGAAGTTTTTTACAATTATAAAGACTTGCTTTTGCTTATCTTGAGGAGGCTATCCTGATTGAGCGTAATTTTATTCAAGCCTTCTTTGTCAATAATACTGATGAAAAATGTTTGACTGGTGGCTTCTAGCTCAATATTTTGAATAAGTTCTTTGTTTTGTTGGAGGTTCGTATCAAGTTCTAAAAGTGTCAAATCTTTAGCATAATGCTGATTTTGGGCAAAATAGGCTTTTTGTTTATGATAAATGTCCCAAGCAATTTGCTTTACTTTTTCAATGTTTGGCAAAGGGAAATCGAAATCTTCGGAACCAACCTTTTTATCAGAAAATACTAAATAGCCCCAATTCTCTGGCATGTGCATATTGATTTTTCCTTGTGGCGACCAAACCCAATTGTATTCTGGTAAAAAACCTTCGCCATTGGCATTTTTCTGGCGACTGTACTTGCCTGCTTTAACATCGTGATTCCATTCTACTCTTGAGAAATTCAAACGCCAATAAGATAAATCTTGTGGTTTTAAAACATCATTGTCTAAACTGATTGAAGTAAATGGAATCGCAATTTCCACCGTCCAACGCTTGTCAGTATCCGTAGCATTGTTTACCGTTCCTTCTACATTTACAGCCGTTTTTAGTTTTTTAATATCCCAGTTAATTAACGCATTCCCACCATCTCTATAAGGTTTCGGAAGGTATAAGTCAAAAGTATTGTTGATGGCGTTTACTTCTAATTCAAAATAATTATGAGCGTCTCCGTCTGGGTCAATAAATATTTCAAAGTCGTTTTCAAGAAAAACAATCTGGTCTTTTTTGTTTTGATAAGCCCAAATATGTTTTTCTTCCAATTCGGCAGCGATGTACAAATATTTATCATCCCATAACATTTTGGCTTTTGTAGCTTGTAGCGGCTTAGGTTTTTTGTCGCCTTCAATGTCAATAAAAAGGCTTGTCCATTTTGCTTTTTTCCAAGAAGCCTCAGAAAGTTTTCCGTCAATTTTTAAAGGTTCAGCTGTTTTGAAGCAATGATATTGAAGAGGTTCGGAAATAACTTGGGAAAATGAAGTGCACAGTTTTAACCCAATTATTCCAGTAAGGAGTAATTTTTTCATGTGTATTAAATTTGGATAATGGTCGTCTTTTTTGCTAAAAACCCAATAAGTACGACAAAGCTTGTGATTAATTAGTTAAACAAAGTAAGGATTAATTACTTCTGATACTAATTATAAGGAAGAAAAAAGCCTTAAAATACTCAATGTATTTATAAAATAGGCAAAAATTACTAGGTATTAGTGTAATATATTTCCGATTTAAAATGAAAGCAAATAATACTTACCTCATCAGTGTTATACTTCCTTGTGTAGTATAGCTTGTTCCATCGTTCAATTCTACTTCTACATTATACGCATAAATACCAACGTCGGCTGGTAAACCATTAAAGGTGCCGTCCCAACCATTGGATGCCACCGAAGGAGCAATGTTTTCTTTCCAGAAAATTACTTCGCCCCATCTATCAAAAACCTTCATGTTTTTAATTTGCTTTACACAGCCAGATGCGAAAGTATAAAAAGTATCATTTTTACCATCATTATTGGGCGAAAAGGCATCTGGAATAAAAACCAAACCACAACTTCTTACAGAAATATTTGCCACTTTTACTTTCTCGCAAGCTTTTCCATCCAAACTACTTACATAAACAGAATACTGCCGACTTGATGATGGTTTAGCCCAAGTATCAGCACAATAACTACAGCTTAAATCTGTGGCAGGCAGCCATGAATAAAGATAATTTCCAGTATTTGTTACGATGGCTTTGAGTAAAACGCTATCACCAGTGACAATATTAAAATCCTGATTTTGTAATGAAACGTCAAAATCAATTACTTTCAGATTGGTCGTAACAACGCTGTCGCATTGGTTTACGTTTTTAATGATTGTTGTGTACAAACCTGTACTATTATAAACTTCAGTGCCAACTTTAAAGGTAGTTCCAGCACAAATGGCAATGTCTTGACTTTTTGTGAGTAAAGGATTTACAGTAAGATTCAAGGTAATTGTACTGTCGCAAATATCAGTTCTTTGTATATTTTCAATAAATGTTCCACTGGTTTGATACTCTCTAGCACCCAAAGTATATTTTTCCCCTTCACAAATCTTTGCATTAACGTTATTGTAGGCATGTTGATACTTGATGGTATAATCAAGTTTTAATTCACAAGAAGCATCTAAACTTGATAGGGGAAGTATTCTTACAGAATATTTATCGTCTAATTTAGCTAATACTTTGATGGAAGAAGTAGTTTCGCCGTTACTCCAAGTATATTTTTCAAAACCTTGAGGAGCACTCAATACCATATAACCATTTTCATCTGGACAAGCCGCTGTTGGTTTTACTTCAGATTTCAAACATTGTGCATCAAAATAGGCATAGCCGAAATGTCTTTTTTCGGTACAGCCATGAGCTGTTACTTCAATATTGATTTTTTTGCCAAGATAACTCAGAAGGTTAATTGACCCAATAGTCCAATTACGATATTCAATATTTCCACTGTTGTTATAGCTTTGAATACTAAAATTTGAAGCTGTTCCTGATCTTGATAATTGGATATTGAAATTGCTACAAGTCAATGGATTGCCATTTTCATCAGTAATTTGGATATTAAACCTAGGTTTCTCAGCATCAGTATGTCTATTATCATTTTGAAGGATAACCGCAAATTTGTATTGAAATAAAGAATTGTCTTGAGTAACTAAAAAAGAGGTTTTTAAACGATGATAAAACCCTCCTGAATTATCATCAGCTGTATTTCCTAGTCGAATAGCAAAATTACTTCCAGGAGCAACCATCGGAATTTTTTCATTCGTTACTTTAGGGTCATTACCGTTACCAATGCTTGTTATTTGGTAAATACCTCCAGGTTCTTCAGGACCATAGATGGTTGAAGTTCCGCCATTACTTATTTTGCCAGTGGTCACAGTCCAACCACTTATATTTCCTAATTCAAAACCAATATTTGTGCAGTCAGTTTGTGCAAAACTGCTGAAATTCAAAGACACGAAAAGAATACTAAACAATAAAAATTTCTGCATTTCAGTGGATTGGTGAAAATCTTTAATGAAAAAATTATTGCATAAATTTTCAGGAAATAGCAAGTAGTTATCGTTTAACAGATGACGAGATTCTTATGAGCGTAAATGTGGGGAGTAGTTATTCTGTAAGACAGGGGATTAATGCAGAACGTTGCATCAAAGAAGCAGATTTACTTAGCAGGATAAAGATAAAAAATGTATTGCTTAGTTTTATTACTTGAACCTAATAATTAGCTTTAAAAATTACAAATTTTTCAGTTCGGTTTATGACATACTTTAATATTGACAGCAATAAGAAAAATACTTTTGATGCCATCGTAATTGGTTCAGGGATTAGCGGAGGTTGGGCAGCTAAAGAATTGACAGAGAAAGGGTTAAAAACGTTGGTGTTGGAACGAGGAAGAGATGTTAAACATATTAGTGATTATCCAACTGCGATGATGAATCCGTGGGAATTTGAACATCACGGGAAAATACCTTTGGCTCTTCATGATGAATATAAAATACCAAGTAGCCATTATATTTTTGGAGAAAGTACACTACATTTTTTAGTGAAAGATGCCGAACAAGAGTATGTTCAGGATGCACCATTTACTTGGATGCGTGGATACCAAGTAGGAGGGAGGTCGCTACTTTGGGCAAGACAAACCCAACGTTGGAGCAACTTAGATTTTGAAGGGCCAGCTCGTGACGGTTTTGCTGTAGATTGGCCAATTCGTTACGCTGATATTGCACCTTGGTATAGCTATGTTGAAAAATTTGCTGGAATTACTGGTAATAAAGATGGCTTGCCCGAATTACCAGATGGGGAGTTTCTAGCTCCGCACGAAATGTCTTGTGTTGAGAAACATTTCAAGCAACAAGTATCAAAAAACTATGGAAAGGGACGCCATGTAATTATTGGTCGAGCAGCACATCTTACCGAAACAAAAGCGATTCACGACAAACAAGGAAGAACAAAATGTCAACACCGTACCATGTGTGAAAGAGGTTGTCCGCTCGGAGGATACTTTAGCAGTAATTCTTCCACGATTCCTTGGGCTGAAAAAACCGGAAATCTTACCTTACGTCCGCATTCAGTGGTACATTCTATTATTTATGATGAACAAAAAAGTAAAGCCACAGGCGTAAGAGTAATTGATGCTCTTTCGGGCGAGATGATTGAATTTTATGCAAAGATTATTTTCTTGAATGCTTCTGCTATTAATTCAAACCTGATTTTATTGAATTCTACGTCAAATCGTTTCCCGAATGGATTAGGAAATGATAATGGTTTCCTGGGCAAATACATCGCTTTTCATACTTATCAAGGAAGAATTTCAGCAGAATTTGATGGTTTGCTAGATTCAACGACAGATGGAAGGAGACCAAATGCAAGTTATGTTCCAAGATTTAGAAATGTTTTTAAACAAGAAACAGACTTTTTAAGAGGTTATGCGGCAGGTTTTTCAGCTTCAAGAAATTCTGCTCAATCTTTTAATGAAATGGGCGAAAATCTGAAAAGTAAATTATTGAGTAACGAATTGGGATTATGGCAAGTTGGCTCACACATGATGGGCGAAACCATTCCAAAAGAAGAAAGTGCTGTTCAATTAGACAAAAATTTGAAAGATAAGTATGGTATTCCACAGTTAAGAATTTCAGTAAAATTTGATGAAAACGACCGCAAAATGATGAAAGATTTTCATGAACAATTTTCAGAAATGTACACCAAAGCAGGTTTTACCAATATTCAGTTGCATGAAACTCACCGAATGCCCGGTTCTGAAAACCATGAAATGGGAGGAGTAAGAATGGGAAAAGACCAGAAAACGTCTTTATTGAATAAATGGAACCAGTTGCATACTTGTAAAAATGTATTTGTAACAGATGGTGCTTGTATGACTTCCACAGCCACGCAAAACCCTTCGCTTACTTATATGGCACTCACTGCAAGGGCTGTTGATTATGCTGTAAAACAAATGAAGGCTTTTAAGCTGTGAGCTTTATAGCTTTATAGCTATGAGCGACGAGCTTTTATATTAGCTGTCAGCTTTGAGTATTCTTGCTTATTATTAACTTAAAACTTATCGCTCATGGCTCAATGCTCATAGCTCAAAAAAAATGACTCCAAACTCTCGTCGTACTTTTCTTAAAAATACTTTAGCTTTTGCCAGTTTGGCGATGCTTGAAACTTCTTTGGATTTCAAGAAAGTAAAACCTTTATTGTCATTTTCAACATTGGGCTGTCCCAATTGGTCGTTTGATACCATTCTGAAATATGCAGTAGAAAATGCTTATGATGGCATTGAAATTCGAGGAATTCAAAAGCAATTGGATTTAACAAAATGTCCAGAATTTTCTGCTTTAAATATTGCGACAACAAAAAAGAAGGTTGCTGATAACAAGCTAAAAATTGTGGATTTAGGTTCTTCCGCAGAATTACATCATGCCGATTTAAGTAAACGAAAAGCACAATTAGATGAAGCCAAACGATTTATTGATTTAGCAGCTAAGTTAGATTGCCCTTTTGTCAGAGTATTTCCCAACGATTTACCTAAAGACCAAAATGATGGAGAAACCTTAGATTTAATCATCAAAGGTTTACTAGAACTTGGTGATTATGCCAAAGGTTCATCAGTTTCAGTTTTGCTAGAATCTCATGGCAAAGTAATTCAAGCTGATACTTTGCTGAAAATCATGAAAGCTTCTGAACATCCAAATGTTGGAATGATTTGGGATATTTTTAACATGTGGTCGATTACGAAAGAAAGTCCAACTTTTGTCTATCAAAAACTCCATCCATATATCCGTCATACACATATTAAAGATGCTAATTTGGTCAACGGAAAAGAAGAATATGTACTTTTAGGGAGAGGCGAAACGCCCATTGCGGAGGCAATAAAGGTTTTATTCAAAGGTGGTTACAAAGGTTATTACAGTTTTGAATGGGAAAAGCTCTGGCATCCTGAAATCCAAGAGCCAGAAATCGCTATTCCAGATTTTCCAATGTCCATAAAAAAGTATTTTTAATGATGTAGTTTAGGGTTTTCGATATGATATAATTTCAAATAATGCTTTTTGTTAATTCTGTAAACAGGATGTTGTAATGTATTGATGATATAACTGACGCCAATTAGACCAGCGCTAATTACCACAATGGTAGAGTTTATCTTTACGGATGGCTTGCCAATTTGGTTCAAAACATCAAACGAAAATAGAAAAACGCCTGCTCCGCCCAAAGCACTTACACCTTTCATTCCTAGTATTTCTTTTTTTCCACCAGTATAAATCTTTTTTATATCCTTGAATTTTACTTCTTGAAGATCAAAAATAGAATGTTGGTTTTCGTAAGGAAAGTAAAAGAAGGAACTATCAGTCAATTCGATAATTTTCAATTGTTGCTTTTTCTTTTTAGAAAACGATTTGAAAGTAATATAACTACCTTCATGAAAATGTACATTTCTGGTTTTGCCAGTCATTTGTAAAGTGAGGCAACGAAGCACCTGCTTTTTATCAGAAAGTTTTTGGGAGAAAAGATTAGCGATTTCAAAAAATGTGCAAAAAAGTAAAAGAAAAATTTTCATAGTTGTGAGCAATTAATGTTTTGTTTGAGAACGAGCGGCGAGATATTGTATTTTTGAAATGATAAATATTAAGATTTTTTAACATTTGTTCATTGAGAATGAAGTACTTAATGGAAAACTATAAAAACGATATTTCATTTGTATATTTGTATTGATGCTATTCTATTGGTTTTGTAGAAAAGTTTGACAAAATGATTAAGAGCCAAATATTATTCTGTAAAACTTAATAAAGCCAATTAAAATAATTATTTTTGGGTTCTTTTATCCAAAAAATCAGTTGAAATAAGTTTTTAACAAGAAAAAATTAAACTATGTCAAGTTTATCTTCTCAAAAAGGCGTATTGCACGGAGATGCAGTGCAAGAGCTCTTCGAAATCGCTAAAAAGCACCAGTTTGCTTTACCAGCCGTAAACGTTACGGGAACAGATACAGTAAATGGCGTTTTAGAAGCAGCAAAAGCCGTAAATTCACCAGTAATTATTCAGTTCTCAAACGGAGGTGCTCAGTTTTACGCAGGTAAATCATTACCAAACGGAAAACAAGAAGCTTCAATTGCAGGTGCTATTTCAGGTGCTCACCACGTTCACCAATTAGCAGAAGTTTATGGTGTTCAAGTAATTTTACATACTGACCACTGTGCTAAGAAATTGTTACCTTGGTTAGACGGTTTGTTGGACGCTGGCGAGAAGTTTTATGCTTTACATGGTAAGCCATTGTTCTCTTCACACATGATTGACCTCTCTGAAGAACCAATCGAAGAAAACATTGAAATCTGTAAAACATATCTTGAGAGAATGGCTAAATTAGGCATGACTCTTGAAATTGAATTAGGTGTAACAGGTGGAGAAGAAGATGGTGTTGATAATTCAGACGTAGATTCTTCAAAATTATATACTCAGCCTTCTGAAGTAGCTTATGCTTATGAAGAATTGAGCAAAATCTCTCATCGTTTTACAATTGCTGCTGCTTTCGGAAACGTACACGGAGTTTATAAACCAGGTAACGTGAAATTGTCTCCAGTAATTCTTCATAATTCTCAAGAATTTGTGAAAGAAAAATATGGTTTAACTGCTGAGAAACCAATCAACTTTGTATTTCACGGTGGTTCAGGTTCTTCTCGTGAAGAAATCCGTGAGGCACTTTCTTATGGAGCAATCAAAATGAACATTGATACAGATTTACAATGGGCATTCTGGGAAGGTATTTTAGGATACTACAAAGCGAAAGAAGGTTATTTACAAGGACAAATCGGTAATCCAGAAGGAGAAGATTCACCAAACAAGAAATATTACGATCCACGTGTTTGGTTACGTAAAGGTGAAGATACTTTTGTAAGCCGTTTAAAATTAGCTTTTGAAGATTTGAATGCAGCTAATGCAAATCAATACTTATAGTAGTTTATGAGCTTAGAGTTCAAGGTTTATGAGTTTATAGTTCAGTAATTACAGTATAATTTTTAATTAGTTCAAAGATTATGAATAAAGCTGTATAAATTATTCTTCTGAATAGTTACACACTAAAATCATAAACCTTGTACTCATAAACTTTAAACTTAAAAAGAAGTCAGATTTCGTCACAATGAAATCTGACTTCTTTTTTTATGGATAATTTTTGAATCTCATTATGGATATTTAGAAAAATCTCCTTAACTTTGCACCCCAATTAAAGAGCAATTATGTGGCTGGGCAATCTGTATGAAGCAAGCAATTGTTTATCAGACCTTTAAAGTTACCGCTGGTTGTCTTTTGGATAAATTATTTAAGAATTTAACAGCAAAATAATCAAGAAATGAACGAGTTAATTAAATTCGTAGAAGCTGAAAATGCTGCACGCCGTGCAGAATTGCCCGAGTTTTCAGCAGGTGATACCATCAATGTTTACATTAAAATCCGTGAAGGAGCTAAAGAACGTATTCAGGTATTCCAAGGAACTGTAATCCAACGTCGTAACAGCGGTGCTGGTGAAATGTTTACAGTACGTAAAATTTCAAACGGTATCGGTGTTGAGAAAATCTTCCCTTTATTATCACCAAACATCGAGAAAATCGAAGTATTGCGTAAAGGTAAAGTACGTCGTGCAAGATTATTCTATCTACGTGGAAAACAAGGTAGAGCTGCAAAAGTTAGAGAATTGGTTAAGAAAAAATAATCATACTGATTTTTCAATAACAAAAAAGGTCGTTCAATTGAACGACCTTTTTTGTTGCTATCTTGAGAAGCTTAGAAAAATATTCCAAAGCTTACCACGCCTTTTAAATAGCTATTTTTGATAATGGCAGAACTAAAGCTATCAGTATTACTCAAAACGTAAGGATTAAATGCTTGGGTTGTTTCTGCATATAATCCAGTAAAATCAACATAAAAATCGCTGGTACGAAACCCGAGCCCTGTTGAAAAAATTAGCGTTGAACGATTGATAGCATTTGAACCTTGATCAAAATTAAATGAATATGGGCTAGGTTGGTAATTTACACCAGCTCTTAAACTTACCATACTCATTACTCTATATTCAGCACCTACTTTTAAATTGAAAACATTTTTTAAATCTCTTCGTAATTTTTGAGTATAATAGTCCAGGTCGTCAGCTAAGTATTGATCATTGGTTGTGGTACTCATTTTAGTACTTGTATAAGCTAAATATTCAACATCTGCTGAAATAAAACCTTTTTTAGCAAAGAAAATGGCCATACCAATGTTCGCTTTTAAAGGAGTTCTTAATTGATAATTATCGCTAAATGGTGTTGTTGTCAGCAAAGGGACATTCGTTAAATAGCGTGAACCATCTTTTTCCAGAATTCCGTACCCTGAACTTTTCAAACGATTAATAATTCCAACCGTTTCATTATCGGTTCCATTTGGCAATACGACTCCTAAGCCTGTTTTTCCCGCATTAGCGCTATTTACATCTGCTTTTAAACTTGAACTTAAGGTTTCGTCAATATCATACCATGTAGGTGTTGTGATGGATGCTCCAAAACGAATCGTTTCATTGGGTTTGATGATTGCTCCGAAAGTTAAGTTAATTCCACTACCACTTGTCGAATAAAATTTTGATTGAGTAAGCCCGTTGAAAGCAGTATTGTTAACATACTGTTCGCTGTATTGTGAGCGAGTTTCATATCTAAAACTTGGAATGCCTAATGAAAATCCAATATATGTTTTTTCGTTAGGCGTGCCACCATAAGCAATAGTCCATTGGCTTGAACGTCCTGTTGATTCAAATGAATATTTCTGGTCTGAAATAAAAGACTGTTCTGTTGCATGAAAGCTCTGTGGATTATTTTGGTCAGGACTAATTAAAAACGACCAATAGTACAGATTTCTCGTTAAATCAAAATTTGGTGTTTGTCCAACAGCATCAACAAAATCACCTACACCTAAATTATAATCACCAGCTTCTCTACTTACTTGTTGGGCAAAAGCATCGGTTATTGAGCTTATATTATTTCTGTCACCAAACTTAATATTGTTGTAGAAAGTATTTTGACGAGAGTAGTTAATCGACCATGACCCTCTCCAACCTTCTTTGTACTGAGGCTGACTTCCACCAAACACAACACCAATATTAGCAATGTTGAAATTACTTTCACTCGCTTTTGTATTAGTACTGATATAATTAGAATTATTAGAAGTATTTTGAAAAGCAGGAGTGAAGTTAAATTCGGAACGAGTATAAAAGCCTAAACCTGCTGGGTTTCCTGAGGCTGAACCAATGTCTGCCCCTAATGCAGCATGGTTTCCACCTAATGCCTGAAAACGTGCCGAACCTGTAGGAGCGGTTTGTCCGAATAATTTTGCTAAAGAGTCGAAATTATTGTCTTGTGCATTTGCCGATAAAATTGTAAAAATCGAAAATGCAGAAATTAGACGAATAGGGATTTTCATATCTAATAAATTTTAAGATGTTATTGCTTTATTGGATAAACAATTCAATCGAGATTAAGTAAAGTAATTTGTAAGATAAATATAAGACAGTCATAATTACAAATGCCCTCATTTCTTTTGAAGAATCTTTTCAAGAAAACGTTAAAAAGCCCCACAAAGTACATCTCTGTGAGGCTTATTGTGAATCATAAAAACTGAAACGATTTATTAACGTGGACCACGAGACCCGCCAGAACTCGACCCGCCACTACTGCTACCACCGCTAGAACTACCGCCACTTGAAGAACCTCCCCATGATGATGAGCTTGTTGTTCTACTAGCATTATTCGACGAAGAGTTATTGTTCGACCAGTTCCAAGAGCTATTATTAGTACTACGGTTAGTAGAAGTATTACTTCCAGACGAACTTGAAGAGTTGTAATTCGTAGCTCTTTGAGGGCGTGAATAATATCCATCGTTACTATTACTAGAATAACTTGAATTTGTTCTTGCACCTCTTTGGCTTCCAGAAGCACCATTGTTGTTATTAAAGTTACCGTTGTAAGACGACTGAGAGTAAGACTCACGAGTACGTTTTACAGGAGCTGTATAGCCAACATTTGAATAACCACTATTGGCACCTGTAACTACTGAGCCATAACCGTAATTGTTATAGACATAAGTATTTCCGTAGCCTCTGCCACCATAATAATTATATCCCCAAGGGTCGTAATAACCACTATAACCGAACGGACTATAAGCGAAAGAGTTATATCCCCAAGGACTATAGCCAAAGCCAGAATATAAACCATATCCCCAACGGCTACCACCCCATGCCCAAGAATCGTATGCGTAAGGTGAATAGTATGGGCTATAACCATAACCAAATGGACTCCAAGCACTATATCCGTATCCTAAACCAAATGTTATACCAGGGTTGTTATACCAATTATTCACACCATAGTTATTGTAATTGTTGTAATTACTATAAGGTGTTTGATTTTGGTAATAACTACGAGAATTCATCCAATTTTGAGAGTAATACTCATCAGTACTTTGGGTATTATTGTTACTGCCTCTATATTCAGGATTGCGATTTGCATATTCTTCTTCTGTTTCAGAATAATACAGGCTTTCTTTACTGAGTAATGAAGCAGGGCGAGCTTCACTAGCAGAAGCGTAGAGATCATCATAGACCCCTGAAGAAGACGATTTTGCGACTTGTTTTGAGGAGCTACATCCCCAAACAGCACTTATCAACACTAGGGCTGAAAAGAGTTTGATGGATTTTTGAATGTTCATGTCTTTATCGTTTAAGATTCTTGTTAATGATTTAGGTAGATGATTTTAGTACTAAATACTGGAAATCCAGACTAGAAACTAAAAACAAGAAACAATCAGCTTAATTTTTTGTGTCAAACTTACAACAAAAACTTATCTTTGCAACAAGTTAGCTACGTCATTAACAAAATTATTTCTTGGAAAGTTTCAATATAAAATATTGATAATGAGATTGTAATTGGCAAAATTAGCCATTTTATCCATGACAATTAATAAATTAATTACCCCTATTCAAGAACGTAAATAATGGCGAATAATTATTTATTTTTTCAATTACCAATTTATACGAAATGAGCAAAAGCCTACCAAAACGTAGCGAAAATTATTCTGAGTGGTATAACGAACTCGTGAAAAGGGCTGATTTAGCCGAAAACTCTGCTGTGCGTGGTTGCATGGTGATAAAACCTTATGGCTATTCAATCTGGGAAAAAATGCAACGTGCTTTAGACGATATGTTTAAAGAAACAGGACATACCAATGCCTACTTCCCTTTATTTGTCCCAAAAAGCTTGTTTGAGGCAGAAGAGAAAAATGCTGAAGGCTTCGCCAAAGAATGTGCCGTTGTAACTCACTATCGTTTAAAAAACAATCCTGATAAGCCTGGGAAATTGATGGTTGACCCTGAAGCTAAACTTGAGGAAGAACTAATCGTTCGTCCTACTAGTGAAGCGATTATCTGGAGTACTTATAAAAACTGGATTCAGTCTTATCGTGATTTACCTTTATTAATTAACCAGTGGGCAAACGTTGTTCGTTGGGAAATGCGTACTCGCTTATTCCTTCGTACCGCTGAATTTCTTTGGCAAGAAGGTCACACAGCACATGCTACTCGTGAAGAAGCAATTGCAGAAACTGAGCAAATGCTTCACGTTTATGCTACTTTTGCAGAAGAATTTATGGCTGTGCCAGTAATTCGTGGAAAGAAAACGGCTAATGAACGCTTTGCAGGTGCTGATGATACTTATTGTATCGAGGCAATGATGCAAGATGGTAAAGCATTACAAGCAGGGACTTCGCACTTTTTAGGGCAAAATTTTGCAAAAGCATTTGATGTGAAATTTGTGACTAAAGAAAACAAGCAAGATTATGTTTGGGGTACTTCATGGGGCGTTTCTACTCGTTTGATGGGCGCTTTAATTATGGCGCACTCAGATGATGAAGGTTTAGTACTTCCGCCAAAATTAGCACCAATTCAAGTAGTGATTGTGCCAATTTTTAAAGGAGATGAACAATTGAATTTAATTTCTGAAACCGTTCTTCCAATCGTAAAGGAGTTAAAGAAAAGAGGCATCTCTGTTAAATTTGATAATTCAGACAAACAGTCTCCCGGTTTTAAATTTGCTGAATATGAATTGAAAGGTGTGCCTATAAGATTAGCCATCGGAGCAAGAGATTTAGCCAATGGTACCGTAGAAGTAGCTCGTAGAGATACAAAAGAGAAAAAAACTTATGCTATCAGCGACATCGTTGAAACTGTAAGTAGCCTTCTTGAAGCTATTCAGACTAATATCTATCAAAGAGCTTTAAACTTTAGAACAGAGAATACACATCAAGTAGATACTTGGGACGAGTTTACTAAGATTTTGGAAGAGAATCCGGGATTTATTTCAGCACACTGGGATGGAACACCTGAAACTGAAGAGAAAATCAAAGAGCTAACGAAAGCCACTATTCGTTGCATTCCTTTAGATGTTGTGGAGGAAGAAGGTAAATGTATCTTGACAGGTAATCCTTCGTCTAAGAGAGTAATCTTTGCAAAATCATATTGAGATAACTTTCGCTTTAAAATAATTAGCCCTCAGTTTTCAAGAAAGCTGAGGGCTTTTTTCTTAGACGGATTGTTCTTGTCTTGTAGAATAAAATAACTTTAATGACTTATCTGATGTAGCGCTTGCTTAGATTTTAGGTGTTTTTTACGTTTCTCTTGGTTAATTGAAAGCCTTTGGTGTGAAATGGTTCTTAGCATTCCCACCTTTATTTTAACTTTCAACGCAATCGTTTCTGACTTGAAAGTGTTCTTCCCTCTCAAGAGTTCCTCAGTTATTTTAATCGCTAGGATTTCAACTGCTTCGATATCTAAAGTGGTTATAGTGCTTAACATCGACGTAAAAAATCTTTATATGATAAGATGTAACTTACAGATAATACTTTAAACAAGGGATAATCGAACTGTGTATGAGTTTGGGTATGTTAGTAATATAATTCTGAATTTTTGATTTTGCTTATTGTAATCGTTTAAACGACTATTGTAATTAACATTTGATAAATCTTGATATGCAAATATTGGAGGAAAGAGTGTCAAAATATCAACGACAGAAGTGTGTTTTAGTAGTATTTTAGAAAATAGAACCAATTTTCCGCTTTTTTGGAAGGGATTTGGAGCTTTTTTTTGAAAAAACGGAGAATATTGAAAATATGTTCAATATTTTTTTCTCTTTTTAAAAGAGTGGATAGAATTATAATGAGTGTTGAAAAAACTAAGTTATTGCTTTAATTCTTCTAAAAATTCGATAGGAGTCTTTCCCGTGTGTAATCTGAATACTCTATAAAAATTACTTTTTGTAGAAAAGCCAGCTTCATGATATAATTGATCAATGGTATATTTTTTTAAAATGCCATCTTTTAATAATTGAATGGCATAATTTATGCGCCACTCATTTTTATAATCAGAAAATTTTTTTGAAAGATGATAATTGAAGTAATAGCTAAGATGGTGAATCGGAATATTTAAGGATTCTGAAAGTTCGATAATAGTAAAGTTGTCGCTCAGATACGGTTTGTCATGCAAAAAATAATTTTCAATAATCGAGTTTATCTCGGCTAGTTTTCCATCCTCTAATTTAAAATTTGGTTTATTATTTTTCTCCGCTTTTACTTCAGTCAGTTTCTCCTCAATAAAAAGTTCTTCTCCTTCATCCGAAATTCCATATAATACTCTCGGGAAAAAGAAAATAGAAATGTTTAGCATGAAATAAACAAAAATAGCATAATCCATTAAATCATTGAAAAACAAACCTATATTTTTTGAAAGACTAAAATGATTACTAAACAACACTGTAAGCGTGGTTAAAGTAATTGTTAGTAAAACACTGAGGATTGAAAAAACCCATAGCCATTGAATGGTAGAAGTGAATATTATTTTTTGAAAAGAATGACTTTTTAAATGTTTATAAAGTAGATATAATTGTGCGATACTTAATGTTATATTTAGGATAGGCCTAAGTACAAAATAGAATTTAAAGTTTAAGAAGTAAGTAGGCGTATAAATGAAAATGTTATTAACATCTTCTAAAATCAACTTTGCAATATGATGTTTTTGCTCACTTGATGAAAATAATTGTGGAATAATATCAATAAAACATAAGATACCGGGCAAAACAATAAGTAAATCCCATTTATTGAAGCGTATTTTTTTCAAAAGCATGAATTTTACATACCAATAAGCAAAGGGACGAGTAAGTAACGATATTGGTAAGATTATGCCATAGAAAAGTGAAATCAAAAATTCATTTTTATTTTTTAGAGTGCTAAGATAATACAAAGCAAAAATCCCCATCGTGAGAAAATGAAGGGATAAAAATATATTAGCTTTGTTTTTACTCTTTAAATATGGGAAGCTAAAAATAGCCACGATTATGCCTATAATATACACAATCCTGACAATTTCATTTTTTAAATATTCCATGAAATACATTTGCTGTTCTCTGATTCTATTTACTGCAATTGAGAGAAATCACATTAAACATATTGATATATTTTAATATTTACTAATAATATTTTAAGATTAGTAAATGCTTTTTTAGCAAAACAACACTTAAACTCTTCTATATGAAGTGTTTAGTACTGGTTCTGTAAGATTAATTTTAAGGCTTGATGAAGTGTGTGTTAGGAGTTAATTTCTTCTAAAAATTCAATCGGTGTTTTACCCGTATGTAGTCGGAATACTCTATAAAAATTACTTTTCGTAGAAAAACCAGCTTCTTGATAAAGCTGTTCTATCGTGTATTTTTTTAAAATTCCTTCTTTTAATAGTTGGATGGCATAATTTACTCGCCATTCATTTTTATAATCTGAGAATTTTTTTGAAAGATAATAGTTAAAAAAGTAACTAAGGTGATGAATGGGAATATTTAACGATTCTGAGAGTTTATTAATACTGAAGCTATCATCCAAATAAGGTTTCTCCTGAACGAAATAATTTTGAATCATTACTTCTATTTCTGATAATCTTGCTTCTTCTATTTTGAATGAGGCTTTTACATAGTCATCCGATTTATTGTGAGCTACTATTATTTCAGGATAATTATTTAACCTTTCTTCTTCTGATTCATGATATAAACCATAAAGTATTTTGGGAAACAAAAATACAGAAATGTTTAAACACAAGAATAAGAAATTAGTCATATTTGCCAGTACTACAGCATTACCATAATCAATTTTAATAGAATGATTTAAACTGTTGATTGAAATAGACAGTAATGACAGAACCAAAGTAATCATTAAACCAATCAATGAAAAAGTCCATAACCAACGATAAGTAGTTGGAAAATTAACTTTATGATTAGGGTTATTTCTAAAATGTTTATAAAGCATAATCACTTCTGCAATAGAAACGCTTAGGCTGAAAAATGGTCTGAAATTAAAATGAAATTGAGGTGTACCGAAATAGGTTACTGGATATTTGAATATATTATTTTGGTCTGCAATAATTAACTGAGCAATTTTTAATTTATAATCAAAAGACGTAAGTAAATAAGGAGCAATATCAAAAATATATAATACCGAAGGTAATATAAGCAGGTAGTCCCAATCCTTGAATTCAATTTTTTTACTAATCATCGAACGCACATACCAGAACGAAAGAGGACGAAATAGATATACCAAAGGTGCTGTTGTGGCATAAAGCGCAGCAACAATATTAGGATTACCGTTATTGATTAAATTATAATGAAGTAATGCGTAAATAGCAGAAACCAGAAAATACGATGATAGAAATAGGTTGGATCTATTTTTACTTTTTAAATATGGAAAAGTAATCAGCGCAATGATAATACCAATTGCTGAAAGATTTTTACATATTTCATTTATAAAATAGTCGAGGTAATACATAAAAAAGGAAAGAGATTGTCAGCCTAAGATGAACACATGTTAAATGTTCGTTTGTTATAATAGTAATACTTTAACTTTTAAAAGTTAAATGCTAAATTATCGTAATTGGTTCTATATAACAAGGAATACTTTTAATTTCAGCTTTCCTGTAATATTTATTGAGTATATACTACTAATTCTTGCTATGTAAAAAAGATTTTTGTCTATTTTTTGACTTTACTTTGCATAGAACATCCTGTAATAATTGGCTAAATTGAACAATAAAATGATTTTTTGAACCCCTTGTGTCAAATTCACGCAAGATAAAAGTGTCTTTTTCGGCTTAGTATTTTAGAAACAAGCATGACGCTACAATTTTATTTATCTTTGAAGGCTTAAATCCTTAAATAATTCAATAAAAATATATGAATATCAATTGTAGTGGTCAACTTGTTGATTTGTCTGTACCCAAAATCATGGGTATTCTAAATATTACTCCCGATTCATTTTATGCTAATAGTCGTTATGATGATTTGTCGAAAGTATTGATTCAAGTTGAAAAAATGCTTTCTGCAGGAGCTACTTTTTTAGATATTGGTGGACATTCGACTAGACCAGGCGCTAGACCAGTAGATGGAGATGAAGAATTATCAAGAGTAATTCCTGTGGTTGAAAGTATTTTAAAACGTTTTCCAGAAGCTTTAATTTCTATTGATACTTTTCGTTCGGAAGTGGCTTCAAGATGTGTAGAAGCTGGTGCAATTATGGTAAATGACGTTTCAGGCGGATTATTAGACGATAAAATGTTTGAAACTGTAGCCAGTTTAAATGTACCTTATGTATTGATGCACAGCAGAGGTACTCCTGAAACCATGCAGCAAATGACGGATTATGATGATTTAGTCGTAGATGTTCTGGACGATTTACAACAAAAAGTGGCTCAATTACGCCAATTCGGTCAAAAAGATATTATTGTTGATTTAGGTTTTGGTTTTGCTAAAACAGCCGACCAAAATTATATTCTATTAAATCATTTAAGAGATTTTGAAGTAATGAATTGCCCGATGTTGGTAGGAGTATCCAGAAAATCAATGATTTGGAGAAAGCTTAACATTACAGCCAATGAAGCTCTTAATGCTACTACTGTTTTGAACACGATAGCTTTAATGAAAGGAGCGAACATTTTACGTGTTCATGATGTTGCGGAAGCGATTGAGGCTGTGAAATTGGTTGATTTTTTGACGGTAGGAGAGAAGTAGTATTTAGGTTGAACGAATAAGAATTATCCGTTCAACCTAAAAAATATTAAGCGGTTATCAACAATTGTGCTAATAAATAATCTGCAATTAAAACGGCAATACAACTATTTGTAACAGCAGCTGTACTTGCTTGACCAACTTCTAAAGCGCCACCACCTGTGAAATAACCTTTGAAAGCGGAAATAGACACAATCAAAAAGGCAAAAACCACAGATTTAATTAAAGCAAAAGGAACGTTGAAGGCATTAAATTCAAATTGAATACCTTGGATATATTCTTGCGGAGAAATTGCCCCTGTTAACCAACCAGCCAAATAACCGCCATAAATAGAAAGAAATGCGGCTAAAGTAACTAACATTGGGAAAACAATGATTGACGCAACAACTTTTGGAAGCACTAAATATGAAGTAGAATTAATTCCCATTACTTCTAGTGCATCAATTTGTTCAGTAATACGCATGGTTCCTAATTCACCTGCGATATTTGAACCTACTTTTCCCGCTAAAACAATTCCAGTAATGGTTGGCGCAAATTCAAGAATGGTTGAATCTCGAACGATTAAACTGATGATATAATGTGGAACAAATGGATTATCTAAATTGGCAGCAGTTTGTACACAAGTAACAGCACCCAAAAAGAAAGAAACAATTGAAACAATTAATAATGAGCCAATCCCAATTTGTACGGCTTCATCAATGGTTAATCTTGTATATACTTTGAATTTTTCTCTGTTTGTGAAGAGTTTTCCTAAGAAAATAAAATATTTACCTATTATAGACATTCTTTGTTGAGGTTTTTCACGATTGAAATTACTTGGCTAAGAAAAATGTTTAAACCTTTTAACGATTAAATCATTTTAAATTCAGACATAATAGACAAAGATAATGAACAAAACGATAGTAGTAACAGGTGGAACAAAAGGTATTGGCAGAGCCATCGTCAATAAGTTTGCTAAAGAAGGCTTTACAGTAATTACTTGTGCTAGAACCAACGACGAACAATTCCCAGAAAATGTACTTTTTTTCAAAGCCGATTTATCTAAGAAGGCAGAAGTATTAGCTTTTGCTGATTTTGTAAAAGCTTCTGTTTCACAAGTGGATATATTGGTCAATAATACTGGCTTCTTTTTACCCGGACAAATTCATAATGAAGAAGAAGGTACTTTAGAAGCCATGATTGAAACCAATTTATACAGTGCTTATCATCTTACAAGGGCTTTGGTCAACGATATGATTGCTAGAAAAGCTGGTTATATTTTTAATATTTGTTCAGTGGCAAGTATCGTTGCTTATACAAATGGTGGTTCGTATTGTATCTCTAAATTTGCGATGTTGGGAATGAGCAAAGTATTAAGAGAAGAATTGAAACCTCATGGTGTGCGTGTGACAAGTATCCTTCCGGGGGCAACTTTTACCAACTCTTGGGCTGGTGTAGAATTACCCACGGAAAGATTTATTGCTTCTGATGATATTGCAGAAGTAATCTGGACAGCCAATGCTTTACCAGCTACAACTGTTTTAGAAGAAATTGTAATGCGTCCGCAATTGGGAGATTTATAATTTATGGTGCTGGAGTCATTTTTACCGTTGCATCAACATCTGAAATGCCTAATTGTGGAAAAGAAGCTTTGCTGTTGAAATCGAAATTTTTGTCAGTAAGTTGAACCACAGTTAGGCTTCCAGCACTTAGGCCCGCTACATTTACTCCTGTAATTTCAATCGTTGCTTCATTATTCGTGAATTTCCAAGTACCATTACTTGAAGTATTTCCATTGTTATCAATCGCAGTAACAACTCCATTTGTTTTGAAGCTTAATCTTACTTTCGATAAATCATAACCATTATTAGCTTGGTCTCTTGAATAAACAACGCTTAATCCTCCATAAGCCGAGGCTGATTGCACTTGCCAAACTGTACTTGTAAGATTTTCTGTTTTAGTTTTGAGTGTAACAGTAACTTGGTCTTCTTTACAACTAAAGATTGAGAAAATAAGTAAGAATGATAATACCGTAAATTTTAAATGTGCCATTTGAAAATTGGTTTAATGAATAAATTGATAACCTATTAACGTAGGTTTGTCTGAAAAGATTTTATTTTCAAAAAAACCTCTCAAATAAAAAAAGCACTCCCGAAGAAGTGCTTTTTTTATAATACTTTAATTTTGACTAAAAGAACTTAGCTCTGTTATCAACTACTTTCGCATTTTCTTTGATTGCTTCGTTGATATAGAATGATGTTCTTTGACCAGCCATCATTTTTGCTGTGTTTTTGTAAAGTGTTAAATCTGCAATAGCTGGTGCTGGAGTAGATTTAATGGTTTCCATGATGAAAACACCACCTTCACCTTTGAAAGGCTTAGAACGTTTTCCTACTTTTAAACCAAATGCTTTACCGATAGCTGTTGGGTCTGCACCTGCGCTAGTTAATACACCTTGTGCTAAAGTAATATCAGTTGCAGTTTCAACTAAAGCCCCTGCTCCGTATTTCTGAGCGATTTGCTCTAAAGTACCTGAAATACCCGCTAATTTTTTCTCAATTTGTTCTGCTTTCAAATCTCCTTTAACTCTTGCAGTTAATTCTTCTCTGAAATCATCTACTTTCACTTTGTCTTTATCTGTACTTCCAGTTACTAAAGCTACGATATATTGATTATCATTTTGGAAAACATCTGAAACCGAACCAACTTTAGTATCTTCATTAAATGCCCAACGAACGATGTCACGTGCATTTTGTAAGTTATTGAAACTTGTTGCTCCTTCTGGAATTCTATCTCCACGAAGCATCAATAATGTTTTGTCTTTTTTCAAACTTGCTTCAAAAGCTTCTTTCGTAGTATTTTCTGCTGCAAAAGCATCTGCTTTACGCAATACTTCATCCATTGTAGATTGACTTGGAGCAATCGTGCGGTTGATAGCAGCTAATTTATAACGAGTGTTAGTTTTAGCTTCTGTTACTTTTACGATGTGGTAACCAAAATCAGTTTCAACAATGCTTGGTAATAAACCTGTTCCAGAGAAAGCAAATACAGCGTTCTCAAATTGTTTAACCATTCCACCGTTGTTTTTGAAGTAACCTAAATCTCCACCTTGTTGAGCCGTTCCGTCAGTACCAAATTGTTGAGCCATTGCTTCAAAGCTTGCTCCACCTTTGATTTGCGCTAAAATACCTTCTGCACGTTTACGAGCTGTTGCTTTTACTGAATCTGAAGCACCTTTTGGAGCATTGATTAAGATATGGCTAGCACGAACTGTGAATAAAGAATCTTTTTGAATACCACCGTATTTATAGATTGAGTAAGTCAAACCATTTTTGAATGGACCATAAATACCTCCTGGAGTCATGTTTCCTAATTGTCCTTTTACAGCTTCAGGAATTTCTGCCAAAGTTGAATAATAAGGAGTTTTAACATCCGAATTCATCATCGCAAATGCTGAATCATTTTTAGCAATCGCTAATTCTTTCGCCAAACGCTTTAAATCGTTGTAAAAAGATGCTGTATCTAATTTCGAAGGAATAACTGGGAATGTTACGTACTGAATAGAACGTGTAGTTTGTCCTTGAAATAAATCTTTGTGCGAAGCTAAGTAATCTTCTAACTGCGAATCTGTTACTTTAATCGTAGAGTCAGCTACAGAATAGAATGGTACGTATAAATAACGTGCATCTACTTTTGAAGTTTGCGCAACATAGTCTTTTTGAGCTTCAACATTTGTTGTATATGTTGACATCTTCAAAAGGTTTTCATACTTCGTTCTCAAACGGTCTTGGCTCAATGATTTCTCAAAATTAACCCAAGCTTGTTGTTGTGCAGCAGGAAGTGTTTTGAAGTTTTTCAAGAACTGAATTACATAATTCTTATCGAACTGCCCTGTTTGTGGATTTGTAAATTGCTGACGAACCGAAGGGTGAATATTTGTTCCTTGTACCATATCAACCAATTCAGCAGGAGATACTGTAAGTCCTAATGTTTCGTATTCTTTGCCATAAGCTAAATCCAAGATGTACTGATTCCAAACTTGGTCACGAATCATGGCTACTTCTTGTTCTCCTGGACCACGACCAGACTGTTGTGTGTATTGTTGAGTAATCTCGTCAACTTTCTTTTGAAAATCTTGGTATTTAATCGTTTCTCCTCCGATTTCACCCACTGCGTCTTTTGATCCGCCGAAGAAACTTGAACGACCTTGAAAAATGTCTCCTCCGATAAGAAAGAGAATTAAACTGATGGCGATTGCCGCCGCCGCAATCCCCGACTTTTCTCTGATTTTGGTAATTAATGCCATTTTTAAATATTAAGTTATTGATTTTTCGCTATCTATCAGCTCCAAAGCATCAAAGACAAGGTTTTTGATAAAGAAATTACAATGTGATACTAATCTTCTGATAGATTCTAGGGAACCCAAAAGAAACGCAAAATAATTACTTTATTGGCTAATATCAAAATGTGAATGATGTTGTACTTTGTGCAATTATGTTTAATCAGTTGAGTGTTAGCTAAATATTGAACAAGCTTCTTAATGTTTTTTAATTCGAATTGATACTTTTTTGTGTTGTAAGTAATTGATTATCATTTGTTTTGTTGTTTGTAGTGTAATGGCTTCTAGCAAAGATTTGAGCTTCAATATTCCATTTTTGTTTATAATACTTTTAATAATTTTTGTTCAAATTTTGTTACTTATTTATTAACCTGTAGTCTATTGTTATAATATCTTCAAATTTTAACTTTGCTACCTGTCCTTTATTTTTCATTTTTGCATGAAAAAAATTGATTACATATTACTCTCTAGGCATTTTCATGGAGAAACTAATGAGACTGAAAATCAACAGATTTTTAGTTGGAGAGATAGTAATTCCATCAATCGAAGGACTTATGAAAGGCTATTTAAACTTTGTTTAGAAGAAAGAAAAGTTGTTGTAAGCCAAGATGATTTAGAGGAAATAGACTGCTGGGGTACAATTCTTTCTAAAATATTAGCTGAAAGCTAACGATACAGTAGCGAGTTTTCTTTTCTAAGTAGCTCTCTTTCTTTTATGAGTAGTGATATTTCCTTTCCGAGTAACGTTATTTCTCTTCCTGGTAGCTCTATTTCTTTTACAAGTAATGATATTTCTTTTCTGAGTAGCTCTATTTCTTTTACAAGTAGTGATATTTCCTTTCTGAGTAGTGATATTCCTTTTCCGAGTAGAGATATTTCTTTTCCGAGTAGTAATATTTCTTTTACGAGTAGTGATATTTCTCTTCCAAGTAGCTCTATTTCTTTTCCGAGTAGTAATATTTCTTATTTTAAGAGGGCTATAATCTTTTATTTCCTAATCACATTGAATGTTATCTTGCTCAATTGCTTATAGGCTGGACTAGTACTACCAAAGATGGATTTTACATATTTTTTTACGTGCAGGCTAAGTGAATGCAAGCCTGTTTCTGCTTCATACAAAATGCTATCTCTTTTCAGGCGAGCATTACTTAAAGCTACAAAACTGGATGAAACCTTTTCGTTAGCTGCCATTTGATTGGTCAACAATTCCTGAATACTGTTCACTTGCAAGGCTATTTCATTTGGGGCATAACTTGGCTCGCTGGCAAGGATATTTAGCAAGGCACGGAGATGTTCTACTTGATTAGTATAGGAGAGTTGGATAGACGAAACTGTTTTTTTCTTTGGGCTTAGCGCATCCTCTTCAACGCCTTTCTTTTTACCTTCACTCGCTTTTTTACCTTGTAATTTTCTGTTGAATCCTTTCACATCTTTCTTCGTTTCGGCAGGAGCATCGGAGTTTTCAAAAGCATTTACCAGTCTCGTAGCTAAGGTTTTGTTGTTTTTAAAGAGTTCAAAACGTGTATTAATCGCAACATTATAAGCAGTATTGTATTTGATAACGTCATCCAGCGCCTTTTCAGCTTGCGCAAGCGTTTCTTCTAAAGCAGGAATTTGAATTGTGGTTTTGCTAGGCTGATATTGGGTGCCAAAAGCTTTGCAAATATTGATGAGGTCTAAAAAATTATGGACATTAATAGCATGTCCCGTTTCGGTTGTAGTTGACATGGTTTTTCTGTTGTTTTTAAGGGAGATATTATTTTGAATAAGGTAAGTCTGACTAAGTTTTTTGCTTTTTAAAATTAAGATATTTTTAGGCATTTTTCAATCACTAATAGCATGAATCAAAAAAGGCTGTCTCAAAAAAAATGCGACCAAATATTATTCTGCGAAAGACCTTACCGTAGCGGCGGCCGCCCCCGACCCCTCTCCTGTTGAGAGGGGAGCTTTAAAAACTAAAAAGCCCCCTCTCAACAGGAGAGGGGGTTGGGGGTGAGGCGACCGACGCTCGGTTGAACACCAAAGAATATTTTGTGATTACTTTCTTTTTGGATAGCCTCCTGTTTTTGTATCGCTTTGCTGACTAAGCCGTTACCGAAATAACTTCTTCTAAAGCCTGTAAGAAAGTATCACATTCTTTTTGTGTAATAGCAAGACTTGGTAATAAACGTAAAGTATGTTTACCCGCATAGCCACAGAAAATATGATGTTCAAAAAGTAAAGAATCTCTGATTTTATCTACTGGTTGTTCAAACTCGATACCAATCATTAAGCCACGTCCACGTAATTCTTTGATACCTTCTAATTTGCTCAATTTTTCAAATAAATACTCGCCCATTTTAGCAGCATTTTCTATCAAGGCTTCTTCTTTCATTACATCCAATACTGCAACGGCTGCTGCACAAGCCAAGTGATTTCCACCGAAAGTTGTGCCTAACATGCCATGTTTTGCTTTGAATTTTGGTGCAATAAATACGCCACCAATCGGGAAACCATTACCCATTCCTTTAGCAGTGGTAATTAAATCTGGTTTAATGCCTGAGAATTGGTGTGAGAAGAATTTTCCCGAACGACCATATCCGCATTGCACAGAATCCAGAATCAAGATTGCACCCGTTTTGTCGCAAGCTTCACGAGCAGCTTTTAAGAATTCATCAGAAGCAACATTGATTCCGCCTACACCTTGAATACCTTCAATAATTACAGCACAAGTTTCTTCCGTTACGTTAGCTGTAAGTGTTTCAGCATCGTTGAATGGGAGGAAAGTAACGTGCTCATCGTAATTCACTGGCGCAACAATCGCTTTATTATCTGTAACTGCCACTGCACCAGCCGTTCTTCCGTGAAATGCTTTCGTGAAAGCAATTACTTTTTTACGACCGTTGAAGAAAGAAGCTACTTTCAACGCATTTTCGTTGGCTTCTGCTCCAGAATTACAAAGGAATAAATCGTACTCTTCGCAACCTGAAAGTTTTCCTAATTTCTCAGCTAATTCACTTTGAAGAGGGATATTGACAGAGTTTGAATAGAAGCCAATATTTTGTAATTGCTCAGTGAGTTTTTCTACATAATACGGATGCGAATGTCCGATAGAAATTACAGCATGACCACCATAAAGGTCAAGGTATTCAACACCATTTTTATCCCATAAATAGCTACCTTTAGCTTTTACAGGTGTGATGTCGTAAAGAGGATATACATTAAAAAGATTCATTGTTAGCGATAAGCTTCGAGCTGTCAGCTTTGAGCTGTCAGTAAAAGCTTTTTTATTGTTTAAAAATAAAATGTCTTATTATGCTAATACCTATTGCTCATTGCTTGAAGCTATTAGCTAAATTACTTTGCCCTATTTCTTCCGAATTTATAGCCCAAAACACCATAAAATTCTCCGAACCAAATACTTTGTTGAGCATAATCACTGTCTCTTCCTGTGGTATGAACGTGATTTAATCTAGTGAAACCACCTTTTAAATCTGTCTGTAAAAAGAACCTTCGTGAAAGGTCAAATCGTAAACCTGTTTTCAATGAAACGCCGTAGCCTGCAAAATTGAAATGGTTGTTTCGTCCAATCGTAAACAAGTGAGAATCTGTCCTCGGAATAATTGTTCCTGCACCCACACCCACTAGCCAATCAATGCCTTGAATATTATTTTTCGCTTTCCATAAACGGTCGTAGCGGTCGAGCTCCAAATGCAAATAATTAAAACCGTCAGTATGTTCATAATGTAAAAAATCTTCTGGACGAATCAATTTAGGAGTACGATTAAAATCTCCCACATATTCAGGATTCACCGTAATTGCTGGGTCTGAAACCTGTGCTGAGATATGTCCTGATACTTCAAGTACTTGGTTATCATCCATCACATATTTCATGTGGTCAGAACCAATAGAAATACTCCAATGGTCACTAAAAAAGTATCCATAGCGAATATTATATTGAGGAACCGATAATCTGGTAATGTCAAAATAAACGTCTGCACTAAATGGAATAGGTAAATCTTTTGCAGTAGCATTATGGAGTGTGAAATCGTAACCTTTACCTCTAAAAGTAATATCAGAATTTGCATATTCCGAACGATTATATCCCCAAAAGAAATAATATTCCCCTTTGCGACTGTATGGCTTTTTATTTAATGGTTTTACTTCTTGTGCAGTAATTGAAAAAGTAAATGAAATACTAATTAAAATAAAGGTTAGGATTTTATACATTGATTGATGAAGGATTATAAAAAATGGATGATGAAAAATCGGTAGTTTAGAAACCTACCGATTTTAAACCTAAACCAGTTTTTTCATCAAGCCCAAACATCAAATTCATGTTTTGAACAGCTTGTCCTGAAGCTCCCTTCGTTAGGTTATCAATAATACTTGAAATCAATAAATTGCCATTGTGTACTTCTAATGAAATAAGGCATTTATTAGTGTTTACCACTTGTTTTACGTCCACAGGTTTATCGCTAACGTGCGTAAACGGATGTGTTTCGTAATATTTTTTATACAATTTTTTGGCATCTTCCAAAGTACCATCAAAGCTTGTGTAAACATTCGCCATAATTCCACGAGTGAAATTTCCACGGTATGGAATGAAATTAAAACTTTGGTCAAAATCGCTCTGTAAAGTATTCACCACCATACCAATTTCTTGTAAATGCTGATGTGTAAATGCTTTGTAAATAGAAATATTATTATTTCTCCAAGAGAAGTGACTGGTAGCAGAAAGACTTTGTCCAGCCCCAGTTGAACCCGTAACTGCCGAAATGTGAATATCGTCAGTTAAAATTCCAGCGTCCGCCAAAGGCAATAATGCTAATTCAATAGAAGTAGCAAAACATCCCGGATTGGCAATGTGTTGAGCCGTTTTGATTTTCTCTCTTTGTAATTCCGCCAAACCATATACAAAACCTTCAGATTGGTCACGGTAGTCAGTACTTAAATCAACGATTTTAATACCTTTAAAAGAAGGATTTGCTTCCAAGAATTTCTTCGACTCACCATGTCCTGAACAAAGGAATGCTACATCAATATTTGTATGAAGGTCGTCTGAAAAGAGTAAATCAGTATCACCTAATAAATCAGTATGAGTACTATAAACAGGTTTGCCTGCTTGCGATTTTGAATTAACAAAAACAATTTCTACTGCTGGGTGATGAATCAGGATTCTCAATAATTCTCCTCCTGTATATCCCGCACCACCAATTATGCCTACTTTTATCATATTATTTTTTATAGTAAGGAGTATTTTTGAAGTTTAACCATAAAATACTATCAATTACTTTTTCTGAGGAATTAAATATTCCTACTTCAGTATATAGAGGAAACTTTCCAATTACTTCTCCAGTATTTCCATCTGAAACCTTCATATTAGAAAATATAGTATTATCAACTTTATTTTTATTTCTGATTATAATGGCATTTGGTATTAGTGCCGCACCAATGATAGTCGCAACGGATAACATGTCACTACCAAGTTTTTCCTCATTGGTTAAAAATGCAATTAGTCTAACTTCAGACTCAATTATTCCGTCAACTTCCAATGCTTTGCAAATAAAATCAGCAGGTAAATCTTTTATATCTTGTAGTGTAATTTCATTTTCAGCTAAAAGACTATTTGTTTCATCAAATGATTGTATTTCAACTGCAACAAAATCTTTTTTTAATTTTAAATAGTCATTTAATTTCTTCTGTAGTAAAAAGCCATCCTCATATTCTTTATCCCTAACATCTCCAATTTTTAAGCCTTCGGGAAGGGTTCTATAGACATACAAAACCTTAACAGGTAAAATAGCAATTTTTTTATGTTGCTTAACTAATGAATCAAGATTAATTTCTTGAGAGAAACTAGTTCTAGTAATCATTAGCAGAAAAATAAAAAGAAGGTACTTAGGCTGATGGCTAGTCATAGGCTATTTCATTTTAGAGCTACTTCATTGGCAATTTATGCTTCAATAAGATTAATTATCGAAGTGTAATTTTTAAATTTTTCATCTGTTGAGATGATAGCTAAATCTTCATGAACAGCAACAGCGATTAGCATTCTATCAAAAGGGTCTCTATGTTCTGGAAGCAGAGGAATGGTCTGATATTGAATTGAGTGATGTTGGTTCAATTCAATTATTTTAATATCTTTTTTTCAATCGTTTTCTCAATGGTGAACTCCAAAGAGTCAGGAAGTATAAGTTTTCCAATTGAAATTTTGATACTCATTTCATAAAAACTAACAGCGCTAACAAAGATGTCATTTGTTTCGTCCTCAATCAGCTGTTTTGATTTGGTTTTAGAAGAAAACACTCTTTTAAAACCAAATCAAAGTATGAATGACTTATAAACGCATGAACTTTAAACTCCTACAAACCCGCCTCAGTAACTTTTCTATGAATCATTGTTTGGTTAGAAACAATTTTAGAGAAACCTCTTACATCATCGCCTGTCCAAGTATTGTTCATTTCACCATAAGAACCAAAAATAGACGACATCAAATCAAATTTAGATTCAATACCTAATAATTGATAACGATATGGAGCTAAATGAATTTGTACTGTTCCAGAAACATTTGATTGCGTATCAGCCAAGAAAGTCTCGAAATTACGCATTACAGGCTCTAAGAATTGTCCTTCGTGAAGCATCGTTCCGTAAGTTTCTCCTAAAGTTTGTTTCCAGTACAACTGTTGTTTTGTAAGCGTATGTTTTTCTAAAAGATGGTGAGCTTTGATGATTAACAAAGGAGCTGCTGCTTCAAAACCAACTCTACCTTTAATACCGATAATTGTATCACCCACATGAATATCACGACCAACGCCATAAGGAGCAGCGATGTCTGTCAATTTACGAATGGATTGAACAGGGCTTAATGTTTCATCATTAATACCTACTAATTGTCCTTGTTCAAAATGTAATTTTACAGTTTCTTCGCCAGTAGCAGTTACTTGTGTTGGCCAAGCAGATTCAGGTAAATAACCATAAGAAGTAAGCGTTTCTTTACCACCAACTGAAGTTCCCCACAATCCTTTGTTGATTGAATAAGCAGATTTTGTCCAGTCACGAACAACACCTTTTGCTTTTAAATAATCAATTTCAGCTTCACGAGATAATTTCATATCACGAATCGGCGTAATTACTTTACAATCAGGCACCATGATTTGGAAAACCACATCAAAACGAACTTGGTCGTTTCCTGCACCAGTACTTCCGTGAGCAATCGCTTTTGCACCAATTTTGTTGGCATATTCAGCCACAGCCGTTGCTTGGAAAACTCTTTCTGCTGATACTGAAAGTGGATAAGTATTGTTTTTCAATACGTTTCCATATACCATGTAGCGGATACAATCGTTATAATATTTTTCTACAACATCTAAAGTTACGTGACTTGCCACTCCGAGTCCATAAGCTTTTGTTTCAATGTCTTTTAGCTCCTCAGCACTAAATCCACCTGTATCAACAAGGGCAGAATGTACTTCATAACCACAATCGTCTGCTAAATATTTTACACAAAA
This sequence comes from Arcicella rosea, assembly GCF_040543805.1. Lineage (NCBI taxonomy): Bacteria > Pseudomonadati > Bacteroidota > Cytophagia > Cytophagales > Flectobacillaceae > Arcicella > Arcicella rosea. The sequence continues at coordinate 31,556 of NZ_JBEUMS010000001.1, read as the reverse complement.
AGAGGTATCAAGTCCTCCACTAAATGCTAGAATTACTTTTGGTTTACTCATTTTAATGATTAATTAATGATAGTAACTTAATTGTTAATTACCATCACAATTATATGGTTGTGTTTTAAACTTTATGTAAGGGTATCAAAGAATGATATTAATCTCTATTAGTAATCAACTTATTTGCTCTTCTCTCAGCCATTTTCAAAAACATTTTTTCTTTAATGTTTTTAAGGCGTTCTAATACTTTTACATCTTTCAAGAAATTCCATTTTTCATGAGTATCCTCTTGAGCGTTCTCAATATTAGCTTCGTCGCCTTCTTTTTCTCTTTCAGCTTTTTTACGTTCCCATTCTGGGTCAAAAATCATACCTGTGCATAAGCAATGTTTACGGTCGGTACGTGTAAGTACATCGTAGTTCACGCAAGATTGGCAGCCTTTCCAGAAAGCATCGTTTACAGGTAATTCGCTAAAAGTAGTTGGTTCATAACCCAATTCAGAGTTAATTTTCATTACTGCCAACGACGTAGTAATACCAATGATTTTTGCATCAGGATAACGAGTTCTTGATAGTTCAAAAGCTCTGGCTTTTACGGCTTTGGCAATACCGTATTTTCTCCATTCTGGTTTAACTATTAATCCAGAATTAGCTACAAATTTTCCGTGTTCCCAAGTTTCAACATAGCAAAAACCAATAAAATTGCCTTCTGAATCAGTAGCAATAATGGCTTTCCCTTCGTTGATTTTATCACGAAGATATTCTGGAGAACGTTTTGCAATACCCGTACCACGAGCCTTTGCAGATTCTTCCATTTCATGGCAAATTGCTTCAGCAAGATGCAAGTGTTCAGTTGTAGCAACCTGAACTGTATAATTGTTGGTTAAAACCTCAGAAGCTGATAATTTTTCCACTTTAAGATTTAGCTTGGAAATTGTTTTTAGTTAGAAAAACAAGGTGATAATAAGCCCTGGCTCAAGAATTGAAAGCCTAAGAATTATCGAAAAAAACAAAAAAGATTGTTGAAAAGCTTTACCACATGGGTAAATATAAATATGTTAGGGCATCAGACCCTACGGAAGAACGTACGCCTAAAAATAGGCATAGGAGAATAAGAATATGATATGAATTTTACTTCGTAAACCATTTTTGGTTGATTAATTATCCGAGTTGAAAGTGAGTGAAAACGAATAATCGTGCAAAGTTTACCAAAACAAAATTTAAGATGCAATATATTTTTTCAATTTTATAAAAACTTAACAAAAAAAAACTAAAATATTGCCGTTTAAAGCTTTTTGAGAGGTTTTCTACGGATATTTTATTTGATGATATTTACTAGTATTTTATGTCAAGCTATGAGTGTAAATAATCAAACTGATTTGGATTTTTAAGTTTAATTAATTAAAATTGGTTATCAATTATGATATTTTAGATTAATTTCTCAAAGCAATATCATAAACTCAATTGTTGTATTTGTTTGAGTGCTTAATTACTCTTGTTTTTATTGGAATATTTTTCTGCAAAGAGTAATAGTTCAAAATCTTTAAATAGAAAAAATAAGGAAAATGACTATTTCCCCAAAAATAAATACCAGTAAACTAACAGCCGATGATTTGATTTATGGCTATATGAACGGAATTTTCCCGATGGCTGATACGGATGGTACTTTATATTGGTATTCGCCAGATCCTAGAGCAATCATTCCTATTGATACTTACAAACCACCAAAATCTTTAAAACCAGTATTGAATAAAAAGCAATTTGAAATTAGAATTAATACTGATTTTGAAGGTGTAATGCGTAATTGCGCTTTGCCTAGAAAAGGAGATGATGAAACTTGGATTTCTGAAGAAATCGTTGAAGCTTATTGTGATTTAAACAAAATGGGCTTGGCATATTCTGTTGAGACGTATATCGAAAACCGTTTAATTGGTGGTTTGTATGGCGTTTCGATTGGTGGTGCTTTCTTCGGAGAATCAATGTTTTATAAAGAACCCGATGGTTCTAAAATTGCTTTTCATTATTTGATGGAAATTCTGAAAAGCCAAGGATTTATGTTGTTGGATACTCAGTTTATCAACGATAATGTCAGACGTTTCGGAGCCATCGAAATTTCAAGAGCAGATTATGTGAAGTCATTGAAGAAAGCCTTGGAAATACGTTGTCATTTTGCCGAAGCCGATTTGAAACACTTATTTAAAGGCTAAACCTATAGATTAATTCGGTTACTCAATTGTTAAAGATTGAGAATGTTGTAATTTTGTCGCTGTATTACCTCAGTTTTGAAATTACTCATTTAGCAAAAGCGAGTTCGCTTACATTTAAAAATGTCCAAACCAATTATTGTCATTAAATTCGGAACGGCTTCAATTACGCATAAGTCTGGAGAATTGAACGAAGAAATTTTACAAGAAATCGCTCGCCAAGTTGCTGTTTTAAATAATGATTATCAGATTGTTATGGTTTCTTCAGGAGCCGTAGGAGCTGGCAAAAGTTTTATCAAAAATTATAAAGGTACCATTGCAGAACGCAAAGCCGCTGCTGCAATTGGGAATCCATTATTGTTAGCAAAATATACTCAGTACTTCTCTAAATATGGCATCACTGTAGCACAAAGTTTGTGCGAAAGACATCACTTTGCCAATAGAAACCAATTTTTACAATTAAAGGAAACGTATCAGGAACTTTGGGATAATGGCATTATTCCTATTGCCAATGAAAACGACGTAGTAAGTAATTTAGAATTAAAGTTTTCAGACAATGACGAGTTGGCTACTTTAATTGCCACAGGTTTTGGGGCAGATACTTTATTGTTATGTACTTCTGTTGGCGGTTTATTGGATGCTGAGAAAAATATTATACCATTTATTCCCAAAGTGGATGCTTCTGTTTTAGGGTTGGCAAATGATGATAAGTCGTCTTTAGGTTTGGGTGGAATGATTTCTAAACTTACTTATACTCGCTTGGCAACAAGAATGGGAACGAGAGTCGTTATTTTTGGCATGAAACCCGAAGATGGCATGTTGAAAGCAATAGAAAATAAAAACGGAACAAGCTTTGCCGCTCAGAAAGTAGCTCTAAATGCTCGTCAAAAATGGTTAGCTTCTGGAAGTTTAATTGCTGGAAAAGTACAAGTAGATGCTGGTGCAGGTTTAGCACTTGAAAACCGGAAAAGTCTTTTAGCAGTAGGAATCAAAAAAGTAATTGGTGTTTTTGAAAAAGCAGAAGTATTTGAAATTTTAGATGAAAAGAAAAACGTCATTGCGATTGCCCGTGCCAGAGAATCTTCGGAAGTAATTATTGCCAATCTAAAAACACAGAATTTTTTAGTTGCCAATGCAGATGATATTGTCGTGCTCTAAATTCTTCAAAAAATATTGACTCAAAAAGAAAGCCACCCCGAATATCGGAGTGGCTTTGCTATGAAACCTCTTTAAACTTCTCAATTAAGATTATATAAAATGCTCATCTGAGCTTTTTGTCGAATTGAATATTTTCAAGATGTAACTTGATACTTTTTGAAATTTTACTTTTTCTCTCTCAGTTAAGTAGTACAAAACGCACTTCTCTTTTACTTAATCAACAGAAAGCCTTTTCACAATGATATTTGTTGTACGTCAGTAGAAACTTCTCTTTGTTATTTCTTAAAATTATCTCCCTTTCTTGACAAAATTTTGATAATGAGACGAAAGGGTAAAAAAAAAAGACGAAAATCTTAATTGTTGGTTTTTACAACTAGATTTACTAATTCCTGCAATTTTTTTCTTAAAACCTTAAAATATTAAACCTTAGCTCTTTAGCTTTAAAAAGCACAGTTTTTAAACCATATTATTGTTTTTTTACAAAAAACATCTTCTAGTAATGCCCTTTTTTAGAAAAAGACCTCTCTTTTTTTAAAAGTACTCTTCTGTTGAATCACTTTTATGAAATTGTACTTTTTTGATTGATTTTTGTTTTGAACCTCTTTTTTTGCTAATCGTATTTTTTACTAAAATGTTGATTTTTGACTTTTTATGAGAGAAACAAGTCTTTAAAAAAAATAAGTATAAATACTTGTAAATGTTATACTAAATCGTAAAATTCAACCATTAATTAAGTAAAAACATATATATAAACAGCATAAATGCTTAATAATATGATAGTAGAAGAGCAAATCCAACAGGTTACAGATAACCTATATATTACTAATAATGAAGTAGAAATCCTAGATTCTTTAGTTGATTCAAAAAACATGTTTTATGATTTTTCTAAGAATAAAGTCGTTTCGTTTATCAAAGAAATGGACTTCAACTTAATACTCTACAATTCAAGCGAACGTGACCGTGGCTTTACAATGTACGTTGTGAAAAACTTCTGTGAGCACGAAGAGGAGTTGGTATTATTACGTAATGTATTTAATAACATTATTGGGGCAGGAGTAAACCAATATATGATGAGAATCGCTAAGAGTAAAGTAGAAGATATTTTCTACATGGCTAATACTTTCAGAGCTTTGTTTAAAAAACCAAAGTCAGACGAAGATTACGATGTAATGCTTCCTTCTTTACCTTCGTCATTTACTTATTAGTTTAAGTTTAGTTTTAGGGGGACTGTTAATAAAAAAGCGATTGAGGGAATTCCTTCAATCGCTTTTTGTTTTTATGGACTTTACTTTTCTTCTATTTCATCTAAAATCCATAGAAGTTGATCTACATCTATATTTCCATCAATTTGAATATCTGCTTGCTGATAAAATGGCAAACGATAAGCACAACGTTCTTGTAAATTTTTTAACAGTGCTTCTTCCGTAGTATTTCTATTAATTAATGGGCGATGATTGATATCAGACTTCTGAATTCTCTTTAATAAATCTTCTGGTTGAACATTCAGAAAAATACTTGTGCCGTTTGCTTTGATGTAATCGATGTTATCAAAAAAGCAAGGAACGCCTCCGCCTGTTGCAATGACTAACTTTTGGTCAACAGGGATTTCTTTAAGTACTTTACTTTCTACTTGTCTGAAATAATCTTCGCCTTTATACTTAAATATTTCTTGGACGGTCATTAATTCTTGTTTTTCTATCAATTCGTCCATATCGATAAACTTATAATCAATGCGTTTAGCGAGATGCCTGCCCAAAGTACTTTTTCCTGACGAGGGCATTCCTATTAGAAAAATATTTTTCATGCTTGATTAGCCTTCTTTTACTTTAAAGATTCTAAAATTTCGTTTTTATCTGGCGTGCTGCTATGCGCCCACTTGCCTTTTACAATGCCATTATCCAATAACCAAATACTTGGATTTGCTCTGGCAATAGTTTTTAATACTTTGGTATCTGAACTATAACTTGGAATCGCTAATTGATGCTCATGTCTGAAATTATTTACTTCTTCTTCGTTGGAAGCACTCAATAACCATACTTTTACATCTGAACCTTCAAGGCTTTTTGCTAAAGTTCTGATTGCATCAAGATGGTCTGTATTCGCTTTTTTGATGACTGGAATCACAATCATCAGTTTTTTGCCTACAAAGCTTTCTGCTTTATAATCTGTAGAATCACCCTCTTTCCAAATGTTGTAATCTGTGATTTTAGCCTTTGCTTCATCTTGATTCAAGGTCACCATTTCTTTAAAATGATAAGTTGTATCGGTTGGCATTTGGTCTAACTCCATTGTTTCGCCTCCTTTTTCATAAATATACTTGAATTGTAAGGGAGCAGAAGGCTTCATGTTTTTTGGAATATCTTGTCCAATAGCATAAGGAAGTCCATCGTAAGGAGGTAAATATTTTACTGCATATACACCCAAAGCAATTGAGAAAACTACTGAAGCACCTACTAATGCACCTGTTTTTTTATCCGCAAATACTTTACGTTGTGCTAGAATGATTAAGATAAAGAACAACAGTACCATGTCTTTAATGAAAGACGTCCAAGGTTTTAACTTAATGGTTTCTCCAAAACATCCGCAATCAGTTACTTTGTTGTAGTAAGCCGAATAAAAAGTTAGAAAACCAAAGAAAATCACTGTGGCAAGTAAAATCCATGAAGCCGTTTTGAGCTTATATTGCACCAACAAACATACACCAAGTACTAATTCTAAAGCACAAAGAAAGATGGAAATCAATAAAGCATAAGGAATCCAAAATTCCCAGAAGCCTGCCATAAATGGGAAATCTGTGGCAAATACATCGAAGTATTCTTCTAATTTAATTTGTGTTCCAACGGGGTCATTTAACTTGATGAGTCCCGAAAAGATAAATATAATGCCGACAAACAGTCTAGAGAAATGTGCAATTAACTTCATGGATATAGTTGTGATTGAGTGAATGGTGAATTAGTGATTGATAAACTAAATTACCCCAATGCTGAAAGCTGATGGCTCGAAGCTGACAGCTCTTGTTACGCTCCGAACTTCAAATGAATCATACAGAATATCGCATAATTCATCATATCTTGATAATTTGCCTCTACGCCTTCCGAAACCAACGTAACACCTTGATTATCTTCGATTTGTTTAGTTCTAAATATTTTCATCAAGATTAAATCCGTCATCGAACTTACTCGCATATCTCGCCAAGCTTCGGCATAATCATGATTTTTATCTTTTTGTAAAGCCAAAGTTTTCTCTACTTGCGCATCATATAAATCACTAATTTCTGCTTCCGTAAATTCCATTTTGGTAGAAGCGCCTAATTCCTTTTGAATCAAAGCAATGATACAGTAATTGATAATTCCGATGAATTCACCTTCTATTCCATCTTCAATTTTCTGTGTTCCTTTTTCCTGAATAGAACGTATTCTTTGTGCTTTGATAAATATTTGGTCGGTTAAACTTGGTAAACGTAAAATACGCCAAGATGTACCGTAATCTTTATTTTTCTTTTGAAATAAGGCTTTGCAAATCGCAATAATCTCTCTGTATTGAGTTTCAGTTTGAGTCATTGTATGGTTTAAATTTATGCTAATCTTACAAAATTATTGCTTTTCGATGGGAAATGGTATTATTATAAAAATAATCCCACAAAGTTATGCTCAACTTTGCGGGATTATTTCGAAGTCATTACCTCTTTACGCTAATACATAAGTACTTAGTGCTTTATACACATCATTTATATTTTCACCTTTTCTGAAATCTCTTTGGATAGGTTCTGGTGCGCCTTTTATCCAAATCAATATTTCGGCATCAAGGTCTAATAAACTCGCACTACGTTTGGTAAAATAATTAATCGAATGATATGGAATGGTCATAAAGTCGATTTTTGAGCCTGTTATTCCTTGTTTATCCACCAAAATCAATCGTTTGTTCGTAAACACAAACATATCTCTGATAAGCTTGAAGGATTTTACAATTACTTCTCCTTCTATTAAAATCGGTTCAAATTCATGTGCAATTTTATCAGCCGATACCTCTGATGAATTACCCATTATAGCATTTAGAATTCCCATGTTTAGGTTTATTTATTGGTTTAACACAAATCACACTCTAATTTAACGAAGATTGAACAGTAAATTGACATTTTATCCTGTAAAATATCTGAACGACAATCGGCTTACTAACGTTTGTTCCCCTTGATTTATGATTGACGGAAGGATAAATCTAAAAGCCTAAACTCTAAATCTCAAATCCACAATAGCATATCTAAAAGCCTAAGCTCAAAATCTCAAATCCAAGATAATAAATCTAAAAGCCCAAGCTCTAAACCTCAAATCCACAATAACATATCTAAAATCCTAAGCTCTATATCTAAAAGCCACAGTAATATATTAAAATGCCTAAGGCTTAAATCTCAAATCCACATTAACATATCTTAAAGCCTAATTTCTAAATCTTAAATACCCAATCATATATCTAAATGCCCAAGCCATAAATCTAAATGACGGATGAATAAATCTAATATCACTAGCTAATATTGACTAAGATGTAGGGAATAACTTTATTGCTGAACTCAGTATTGTCTTAGATGTCCCTCCTTTTGAAAGAGATGCCCTTAATCAATCCGTATTCGTAGCTCTTCACACCAAAGATGACCTTGATATAGGCTTTTACGTCCAAAGCAATATCTAATAAGCCCGTTTTATCATGATATAGCAAGGTGTTTTTTGTCGAGCGACTGCCCGCATATTCTACATGGGTGTTCATTACAGCCAAGTTGCAAGTTTTTAGTTGATTGATGTAGTCCTTCAAAGTAGGAATCTGTAAAGGGATTTCATTGGGATTGTACTCAGGATGAGATGCAAGAAGACGTACCAGCGCATCTAAATGTTCAACCAAGTAATTATAACTCTGTTGCGAAGTAGAGATAGTTACGATAGGTTCTTCAGGCGTTTCTTTTTTCATTCTTTTAAGGGTAGATAAAGCCTTTTTCCCTTGAATTTTGCGGTTGATAGCTTTCGCCCTTGCAACAGTTAGGTCATCCACGCCTGATATTCTGAAAGCATTCACTAACTTCGTCGATAAAGACTTTAAAGGAGCAAAAGCCTCTTGTCGTTGACTAATCGCATGATTTTGAGCCACCACTTTAAGCGAATGTTCAGCCAAAGCCGCCTTCGTTTTAGTCAGTAAAGCCTGTAAATTAGCAATTTTCAAATCCTCACGAGAAGGATTATAACGCTCTTCAAAATTAATACAATAAGAAATAAGGATTTCGAAATTAGCAACGTTCTTAGCGTGCCCTGATTCTGAGGTAGTTGACATAACTGTAGAGGTTTTTGGTTAGTTTGCTGGTTGCGGTAGAATGTGACGAAAGATGATTTAAAAATAGTGAATTATTGATTAAAAAACCATAGGTTTATAGGTATTAGAAAAACCAAATACTCCAACGATATTAAGAAAAATACTTGTAGCGGTAACTTTTACGGTTACCGTATCTTATCCCAGTAACTCATCAAACGATACCTCAAGGGTTTACCCTTTCTTTTATGAATAACCTCATCAAACGGTAACCGCAAGGGTTTACCGCTACAGGTTGTAAGCATAAGTTAGAGAAAGAGTATCAATGCCAATTTATTATTCATTGTATCATTTTGTAATTATTTGAAAAGAATATTAAAACGTTATTCATTAAGGCTGGTCTATGCACCAAACAATGATACTACCTACATTATAGCATCCATTGGGTAATCTATTAAAGAATTTATCAAATGAATCTTTCATATTCAAAGTTGACTCAAGTTGCTCAACTAAATTAACAATCTTATCTGCTTCTTTGATTTTTCCGACATAGGCTTCTGGAGTCCAGTATTGTTTTGTAGATTCTTTATTGGGGGTAGAATATTTTATTGAATAAATAAGACCATCAGCACCAATACGCCAACCTTTTATATCTTTTCCATCAGGCATGGTGAAGATGCCTGCATCATTGAACATCACGTAAATCTGTTTAGCTATTTCGGTGTCAATCTTTACTGTATTCTTATATTCTTTATGACGTTTAGGTTTATTCTCCTTGTAATTACCTTCTTGATTGGAGTCAGATATTTTGGTAGTAAAATTTGTTAATGTTCCTTTAAAGTTTTTGAAATCTTTAGTCCAAATACGAATACATTGCCTTTCAGAAGCAAAACTAAAATCTAAACTTAAACTATCATTATGGTTTTTGCCAATAGAAAATAGCTTTTTAGACTTTGTATTTACTTCATAAAGATGAATATCACCACTATTAAAATGAGAACTGGGAAAGAAATCGTTGCTTTTAGGAGTAATGATTGATAAAATATTTAAAAGAAAAAAATGGTAGGTAGTTATGGCTGTTAACATATTTTTATCAATTTATCGCCTTCTATTTTGGATATAGTCTTGCCATTTATTTACTTTTTTGTAGGGATTAATCATTTCTTATATAATCATATTTTAGGGCTTTATTTACTTCAAACTATCAAACTCAATAAATTGATATTCTGGCGAAGATTCTAATAATTGTCTTAAAACAGCAGCATGACCATTCCCAAAGATTACTAATATTCTGTCTTTACTACTTTCAGTAATCTCTTGCAGTTTTCTGAATATCCTCAAGTTTCTATTGTACCACCAGATAGATAGGATATCGGCACCTCTTTGATTATCTAATTTAAAATCTCCTACTAAATATGCACCATAGCCTAATTTATGAGATTCGCTGGTATTGATATTTTTAATGTATTTCAATAGGTTGGTAGTTGCAGGTAGTTTTTCTTGATAATCAAACCATTTCATATACATGGCATTGAACTTGTCGTCATTTTGGAAATCAAAATCCTTGAATAACTTTTGAAAATATACTGAATCTAATTTTACTAAATCTTCATCAAAAGAACCAGCATCGATACCATAGATAGTATCCATTTTCATTTCATTAGCTATTCTCAACGCTATTTGATAGCGTTCGTCTCTTTCATTTCTTGAATTTCCTGCTTTATATTTTCTGAGTTTTTCTGTAGCGTTCCATTTTGGTGTGGCTTCAATAGCAATTTTTGTAGGTTTGAATTGTTTAATATAATTTACCAATTCTGTAACTTCGGATTTTTTTGGCTCTTTTAATACATCAATTTTATCGGTATCATTTACTTTATTGACGTCTAAATTGGGATAATCAAAATGAAAAGTACCTACCACTAATACTTTTGCTCGTTCGCTAGGGAAGAATGATGAAGGTTGTTTGATATCGCTTTTTTGTCCGAATAGACTAAATGTATTGATTATTAATACAATTGTGGAGATTATATTTAAGGGCTTCATTAGAGATAACTTGTTTTAAGTTTTTGGGTTTAGATGCTTATTAAATATTAAGAAAGCTTCTTTACAAAATGATGACTACTAATCTGAAAGCCTTTGTTGAGGTATAAACGATGTGCAGTATGGCGGGTTGGTCCAGAATCTAGGGTGACACAATCGTAGTTGTTGGCTTTGGCTAAATCTATTACATAGTCTAACAAAGCAGTTCCATAGCCTTCACCTCTTACTTTATCTGAAGTCGTAAGGTCGTCGATATAAATTTGTTTGCCATTATAAAGCATTTGCAAATACCTGAAACCAATGGCAGAGACAACTTCATCGTCTTTTTCGATATAAGCTAATTGATAACCCTCACTGAACATTTGGAGTACTGTTTCTACAAATACTTCTTCCGTCAGATGTGGACGAAGTAAACTAATTACATACCAACATTTGCGAACCTCTGCTTCAGTACGGGCTATCTTTATGGTCATATTTATTGAGTGATTTAGTGAGTTGTGAGTTAGTGATTTAATGAATCGTGAGTTTTGAAATCAATTCATTATCAAATAAATTCCTATTAGGAGGTGAATTAATTCACCTCCTAATAGGAAGGTAGCTCCATTTTCAAATCTTCAAATTAAAAAACTCTATTCCTCCTGAAAATCCTCAGAAATCAATTTACGTAATTGTTGATGTGGACGAAGGTTTGGACGTCTAGAGAATATCGCTTTGTCTCCACCAGCCGAAGAGGCCTTTGCTTTACTTGCCAGCGTAGCCGTGTCGAAATAATTATCTCTTACAAATTGATTTACTTCATCGGTATTGATAACATCTCGTACCATCGAACCTTTGCCGAAACCATCATTATAAGCACCAATTCTTGAGTCTGTTTCTGCCAAGCGAGTTTCACGTTCAATCTCTTTGATTTCCTCCAAAAGATTTTTCTTCTGAATTTCTAAAGATTCAAAGCTTGGTAATAATTGTAAGTCGTTTTCAAAGATATTCTTTTGAACAATTTGTTCTGCCAAGTCTTTTTCTACTTCTTGCAATTGTGTAACCAATTGTAATTTCTCTTTCTTTAAACGTTTCAAACGTGGGTCAATTTGTAACCATTTAGACCAATAACATTGTAAAACAGGAAAGGCAATACCCAAACAAATAGCACCAGCCAAAGCAAACAAAATACCTGATAACACAAACGATGTTAATGCCCAAGGGCTATTCACCAATTTCTCATTCAATTGGTCGAAAGTCTTTAATTTTTCATCAATTTGTCGAGTAACATTTGCGGGTAGGGGAGCCGTCGGGTTCAACGGGTCGAAGCTTTGATTTTGTAATTGTTTGATAGATTTGTTTACGCCCTCTTTCATTTTATCAGTCTTGTAGGCTTCGTATCTAAACCAACCTAAAATAAAGAGCGTTGCTACTGCAAAAACTACCGTAATACTTTTAAACCAAACATATACTTTCTTAGAATGTTGCGAATTGGCATCGTTATAAGGCGATTCAATCAAACGTTCGTAAGCAGGTTTTAATAAAATAGAAAGCATTGCCAAACCTACAGCAAAAGACCAAGCCTCAAAATTATTACGAATGTTAAGGGCATAAGCAACGATTTCGTGCGAGATAATTAAATCGCCCGCCACAAAAGATACCCCAGCCAAGAAGTAAATAATCCCTGCAAACAAAGAGTATTTATGAGCAACAGCTTTTCTTTTTTCGTGTAAAGTATTAGCTGCTTCTTGATTCTCGTTTAGTTGATTTTCAAGACGGTCTCTGTTTTTACCCGCTAAATTTACATTCAAGATTCTTGCTTGTAGTGCATCAAAAGCTTCTTTAGAGCGAGCTTTAATATGTTCGATTACTTTTTCTAAATCACTTAGTTCTTGCTTTTTCTCGTTCAGTTGGCGAGAAAGCCATTCGAAATTTACCTGAGAAGAAAGATAACCTTCATAAGTATTTCTATCCACCGATTCCAAACCACCATGATAGCCATGTTGAAAATCGTAATTTTCGGTATGAGTAGCAGGAGTATTTGCTAACATACGATTATTGTTGTGTTCAGTATTTTCCATGTTATTCTTCTTCTCCTAAAATTGTTTTCACTTGGTTGTTATTCAATTTATTTCGATAGTTCTGCGCCAAATGATATTCACTTTCAAATACTTTAATCAGCATATCTCTTTGGGCTTTTAGCTTTAGATTGATAGTACTCAATTTGGTGAGTTCTGGTAAAATATCTTGCTTTTTCTGGCGATACTTTTCGATTTCAGCTTTATGCTTTTCAATGTCTGCTTCCCATTCTGCTACTTTCTTGATTTTGTCTTTATACAATTGGTTTCGCTTTTGGAAAATGCTAAAATCATCCTTGAAAATCGTAAGATTTCCTAAGAATAATTTTCCTGAAAACATAAATAAAAAGAAGATAAAAGCGAATAAAGCCCAAGCCTGAAGAGGAGGTTTTGAAGCATAGATTTGTGCAAAAACAAAGAATGAAGCCGCCAAAGGCATACCTACTTCTTCCAATAATCTTTTCCAAGTACTTTCTTTGCTTTCGTCGTGCAAGAAAGAAATTCTACCAAAAAGGTTGAACATCCCAGCTAAAAACACACCGAAGGCAATAAAAGCACTTTCTTGAAATTGTCCTTGTAACGATTCTTTGATAAGATAATAATTCCCAACCGCAATGCCTGTGGCAAGCGTTAAGCCGACAACAGTTCTGAGTAAATGATGTTGCTCTGTGAATTCTTGGTTTTTAAGTGCTTGAATTTGCTGTTCAATTTCTTTTACCAAGCTTTCTTTTTCGTTAATCCAATAGTTGAGCTCACCAATTTCTTCTTGGTGTTGAGCAATCACTTTATCGGTTTCGGCAGTTTGTTGCGAGAAGTAATGACGAATGATAGAAACCTTTTCTTCGGGATTAGAACCCGAAAGCCCGAAAATAACGCCTTCATCTCGAAGAATATCTTCGTTGATTAGCCAGTCGGGTTGGTCGTTGATAGGATGTGAAAACGTTGGTGCAGGTTGAGTAACTGTCACCAACGTTTCATTTGAGGATACCTCTTCTGCGATTGGTACCTCTATATTTGTATTTTCAATGGTAGGATTGTTGCCACGAAAAACATATTTCAACTTGTCGAAAAAAGACATAAGGTCGTGAATAAATAGTTTCAAGAAAGACCGAATTTGGTAAAAAAAACTTTATCCGACAAAGAAATTATGAGGAATGGCAGATTTAGGAGGATTATACTTCCTGCAAAATCCCTAAAATGGTAAATAAGATACCAATGAAGGCCGCAAGTCCACCGACTGTTCCTAACCCAACGATGGCTAAGATGATACCAATTCCTAAAAGGATTACCCCAAGTTTCAAGAAAGAATTCCAGCTATGAAAATCAACAGGTTGTGCTGATTTTTTCATTTTCTTTTCTAATTTTTTGATGATTAGTTTCTCCACAAAATTAGCTTTGTGCGTGGTTACTGTTTTGTTCTCGCTTTTCTGAGCAATGACTTTCTCTAAAAGGGCATTGATTTTTTCTTTTTTTACTTCGTTGATAGTTTCTTGATTAGCTTCATCAATTTGTATTACTTCAGCAGTAGAAGCATACATAGCAGGGCTTTGTTTTTTGGGAGCCGCTTCAATCATTGAAGTATTGCTTTGAGGTTCAGTTTTAGCAATTTCAATGTTAGCTTTTTCTGCTTGATTTTGAGAAATTACAGCCTTCTGTGAAGTACAAGAAACAGCTACAAATACAGCAAAGATGCTGGCAAAAGTTAGTCTAATTGTTTGCATAATACTAGGTTTTTTTTGTTTAGAAACGCTGGAAGAATAAATTAATTGCAAAAGAAAAAGCCCAAATCATCATTTTGGGCTTTTTCTGGGAGTAGTTATTTAAGCTGCTTTTTTCATTTGATGAAAAACTGTTCGTTCAAATTTTTGACGAGCATACTCAAGTGAAATTTTAAATTCTTTTATATCTTCTTGCGATGGAAGTTCAAACATGGCATCTGTAATAATTGATTCACAGATTGAACGCAAACCTCTTGCTCCCAGTTTATACTCCATTGCTTGACTAACGATGTATTCTAATGCTGGCTTTTCAAATTCTAAATTAATACCTTCCATTTTGAATAATTTATGGTATTGTTTAGTGATAGCATTTTTAGGTTCTGTCAAGATTGATAAAAGTGTTGCGTGGTCTAATGGGTCTAAATAAGTAACCACAGGCAAACGACCTAATAATTCTGGAATCAATCCGAATGATTTCAAATCTTGAGAAGTAACAAATTTCATTACATTCTCATCTTCAAACATATCTAAGAAAGTATCATCAGAACTAAAACCAATCGGACGAGTATTCAAGCGTTTTGAAATATGACGTTTGATTCCATCGAAAGCACCACCACAAATAAAGAGAATATTTTCGGTATTTACCGCAATCATTTTTTGGTCTGGGTGTTTTCTTCCACCTTGCGGAGGACAATTTACCACTGCACCTTCTAATAATTTTAATAAAGCTTGCTGAACGCCTTCTCCTGATACATCACGAGTGATAGATGGATTATCAGATTTACGGGCAATTTTATCAATTTCATCAATAAATACAATACCCATTTCTGCTTTTTCTACATCATAATCTGCTGCTTGTAATAAACGAGTTAAAATACTTTCTACATCTTCACCTACATAACCAGCTTCAGTAATTACGGTAGCATCGGCAATACAAAAAGGTACTTCTAGCATTCTAGCAATAGTTTTTGCCATATATGTTTTTCCTGTACCAGTTTCGCCAACCATGATGATATTTGATTTTTCAATCTGAATATCGTCTTGACTTGTTTTAATATCATGTTGCATCAAGCGTTTGTAATGATTGTAAACGGCAACACAAAGATGTTTTTTCGCTTCGTACTGACCAATTACGTATTGGTCAATATACTTTTTCATTTCAATAGGTTTCACCAAATTGAATTTTGGTGCTGGGGCTTTACTATTTTTATTTTTTCTGTTTTTTTCAGGATTCAATTCTTGTTGAACTACTTGGTAAGCTTGCGTTACACATTCGCTACACACGTGTCCATCCATACCTTCCATTAATAAAGGTACTTCATTTTGTTTTCGTCCACAAAGGACGCAATGGGCTTGCTGTTGTCTCATATCTTTACACACAAAATTGTGCCTTCATTATTTCCGTGGTAAAATTACTGATTTAAAAACAAAAAATGCTTACTACTTCTGTGGAAGTAATAAGCATTTCTCGTTTACGCTGATTTAATTTTACTTCTAGTTGCAAGATTTTATGATCTCGTCAATACTTCGTCAATTAAACCGTATTCTTTTGCTTCTTCTGCACGCATCCAGTAATCACGGTCTGAATCTCTTTCGATTTCTTCAAATGATTTTCCAGAGTGATGTGCTAAGATTTCATATAATTCTTTACGAATTTTTACGATTTCACGAGCGGTGATTTCAATATCACGAGATTGTCCTTGCGCTCCACCTGAAGGTTGGTGAATCATAATACGTGCATGTGGCAATGCAGAACGTTTACCCGCTGTACCACCAGCCAATAATACTGCACCCATCGAAGCCGCTAACGAAGTACAAATCGTAGAAACGTCTGGACGGATATAGTGCATGGTATCATAAATACCTAAGCCTGCATATACAGAACCACCTGGAGAGTTGATGTACATCATGATGTCTTTCTTCGCATCCGTAGATTCCATAAACAACATCTGAGCAACAATGATATTCGCCATATAATCATCCACAGGAACACCCATGAAGATAATTCTATCCATGATTAAGCGTGAAAAAACATCAATCTGTGCAAAACGCATTGGGCGTTCTTCGATGATGTACTGAGTCATATCTTCAATGAATGGACGACTAGTACCTCCGATATTATTTGCCTGATTCATGTACTGGTCAACTGCCAAACCGTTCAAACCTCTGTGGTGTACGGCGTATTTTCTGAATTCTTCTGAACTTAATTCTTTTGGAAACATAACGGTATTTTATAAAATTGAAAATATGTCGGTTGGTAAATTAAATCAAATAAACCATTTTAGCAATTCTGTAAGCTGGAATTTACTTGAATGTTCTTTTAATAACTTTTAAAAACCTCAAATAGTTCTAGCTTTAAATTTGAAACTTATCAGATTATTTTTGGTGTTATTCAAAAAATCTTCGACAGCAAAGATGCAAAAACTATGAAATAATTCTTGTCAGTTTTACAGAGAATTTATCAGAAAACATGATAATTATGAAAATTGGAGAAAAAATACGACAAGCCCGTCTGCTAAAAGGATACTCTCAGGAGAACATGGCAGAGCTTTTACAAATCTCAACAACCGCTTTTGGCGATATTGAAAGAAGTAAAACTGAACTGACGATTAACAGAGCTCAGAAAATAGCCAATTTGTTAGATATAAATGTGTTGGAGCTTTTTGGAGAAGAAGTAATTACTCCAAAAATAATACCCAACTCAGAAAATGAAACAGCGCATTTAAAGCTTGAAATAGAAAAACTCAAGAAAGAATCAGACTACTGGCGAAGTAAGTTTGAAGAACGTGTTTTGGTTGAAGCTTATAGACTAATTCAAAGCCAACAACAACGTGAGAAGATAGGTTTTTAGGAGCTTATGAGCTGAAAGTTTATGAGTTTAGTGTACAAAAACAAAAAATCCCGCAGAGGTTGACCTTACGGGATTTTTTATTGAATTGTGGAGACTATTCATCACTCACAATTCTTAACTCATCATTCACTAAGCTCCTACAACTTGTTTGAACTCATCTACTGTGATGTTTTTGCTTTCAGTTTTCACTTTAGAAACAATTACATCAGAAACTTTTGCAGCATATACTTCATTGAACATTTTCATGAAGTTATCTTGCTTATTTTTATCAGTTAAATAACCGTTAGCGATACGCTCAATCATTTCGTCCATGCTGTTATCAGCAGGTGCATACATTCCGAATTGACCACGAATCATTTCTTTCGTTCTTTCAAGAACTTCTGGATATTCAACTTTGATTTCGTTTTGAGTAGCCACTTCGTTTTTGATTAAGTTCAGACGAATGTCTTTCTTAACGTTTTCGAAATCAGCATCAATTTGTTCTGGCGTGAATTTACCTTCGTTTACTTGGATTAACCATTTACGTAAGAAATCTTCTGGTAATTCGATAGCGATGTTTTCTAATAAAGCTTTCTCAGAATCAATTCTTAATAAATATTCAGCCTCACGTTTGTAGTTTGATTTGATGATTTCCAAAATTTCTTTGCGGAATTCTTCTTCAGAACTTACTTTGCCTTCGCCTAAAACTTTATCAAAAAATGCTTGATTCAATTCAGCAACACCGTTACGAGTAATATCTTCGATAGTGAAAGTTACTTCACCAGTTAAACCAGTTTTGTTACCTGTAGCCAATTCAATTGATTTTTCATCAACGAAAGTAGCTTGAAGGTCAAACGTTAAAGTAGCACCAATCGTAGCTCCGATAAAAGTAGCTTTTGCTTCGTCTTTGATAGCTTTGAAAGGAATTGCAGATTTTTCAGTCCATTCTCCTTGAGTGAAAACACCAAAAAGCATATCACCATCTTCAACTGAATCTGGGTGAATTTGCTCTCCAGAATTTTGTTTCAAATTCTCGATAGTTTCTTCTACTTCTTTTTCAGTTGCTTCGATTTCATAAGTACTGATTGTTGGAATTTTCTCGAAATCAACTGTGAATTCTCCAGCTAAACCTAAGTCATAAGAAAAGCTAAATTCAGTTTGAGTATCCCAATCAATTGGATTTTCAAATTCATTCAATGGCATTGGGTCGCCTACTAAACTCAAATTGTTTTCTTTGATATAGTTAGGAACAGCTTTACCTAAAACAGAATTGATTTCGTCGATTAAAATAGATTTACCAAACATTTTTTGTACCATTTGCATAGGTACCATTCCTGGACGGAATCCTTTGATGTTGGCACGCTTACGGTAGTCTTTAAGGTTTTTATCGACTTGTGGCTTATAATCAGCCTCAGAAATAGATACGACCAAACGGGCGTTAACTGGGGTACTTTTTTCGAGAGAAATGTTCATCTTTATGAATTCGGATTTTGGAATGCGGATTTCGGATTTTAATATTAATAAATTTCAGTTTGTCTGATTTTCGTAAATCCGCATTCCGAAATCAACAATCAGAAATCAAAAAAGCCCTCAAAACCGTATCGGTTGAGAGGGCTTTGAATGAGTACGGGCGGAGGGACTCGAACCCCCATGCCTCACGGCGCCAGATCCTAAGTCTGGTATGTCTACCAATTCCACCACGCCCGCTTGCGTTTTGGAGGTGCAAAATTAGGAAGCCGATTTTTTATTTGCAAACTTTTCTGGAGAAATATTAGAAAAAAACTGAAATATTTTTCTGAATAAAAAAAGATAGAAATTAATCTGTTGATTATTAGTGATTTAATGAAATGGCTACTGTGAAATTATGTTTAAATTATTTTCAGGATAATTCTTACAATAATTAATGTGATACTTTAATCGTGGATAAGGACATAATTTTAACTCATTATTAATTTCGATGGTAAGAACAATGATAGACATTTTAATCTGTCTTTTTGATGTTTCTTTTCATCTTCAATTGCAATATCATTTGTTTGTCCTTAAATTTAATCCTCAAGCTTCTAATGAAACTATTAAGACCTTTGAACAGGTTTTAATAGTAGCAATAGCAAACCAAAACGTACTCAATTATAAAAATCATGCAACAAAAAGATAAATCTTTGCCTCCATTTATCAAATCATGGAAACAACTCTACTGGATAGTTGTCGGTAATTTGGTGCTGATGATTATCCTATTTTATCTCTTTAGCGAATACTTCAACTAAGTAGAAATTGTGGACTTAATTTGCCGTTTTAGATAGAACTGAATTATCAAAGCACAATATGAATTGATGTAAATAAACGGTGATGGTGTATGAATAGCATCACCATAAACCAGTATTTTAAACAGAGGGGGCAAACTTCTTAAAATTCATAACTCATAATTCATCACTCTTTTATTCTCTTTCAAACTGCTTACATTTAAAATTTAACATGGGAAATATTGATTGGCTAGTACTGATTTTAACCTTAGGAACGATTGTTGGTTTTGGACTCTGGAAAGGTCGATTTCAAGAAAAAAATATTGAAGAATATTTATTAGCTAGTCGCCAAATGCCTTGGTATCACGTTACACTTTCGGTGATGGCAACACAGGCAAGTGCTATTACTTTTTTATCAGCTCCAGGACAAGCTTATATCGATGGAATGCGTTTTGTACAATTTTACTTCGGTTTGCCATTGGCGATGATTGTACTTTCCATCACTTTTATTCCCATTTTCAAAAAATTAAAAGTTTTTACAGCTTATGAATTTCTGGAAGGACGTTTCGACCTAAAAACCAGAGTAATGGCTTCTTTTCTTTTTTTGATTCCACGAGCTTTATCAACAGGTGTAACCATTGCGGCTCCTTCTATTATCCTTTCAACCATTTTGGGTTGGAATCTGTATTGGACCAACATCGCCACGGGAATCGTCGTGACGATTTACTGTATGTACGGCGGTTCAAAAACGATTTCTTATACTCAAATGCAACAAATGTTGGTGGTGATGATTGGAATGTTTTTGGCAGGATATATGGTCGTTCATCTGTTACCAACCGAAATGGGTTTTGTGGATACTTTGAAAGTAGCAGGCAAAATGGACAAGCTTAATGCTATTGATTGGCATTTCGATTTGAACAATCGTTATAATGTTTGGTCGGGTTTGATTGGTGGTTTTTTCTTGCAATTATCCTACTTCGGTACAGACCAATCGCAAGTAAGTCGTTATTTATCAGGCGAATCTGTTGGCGAAAGCCGTTTAGGTTTATTAATGAATGGGATTTTTAAAATTCCGATGCAATTCTTGATTTTACTCGTGGGTTCTTTAGTTTTTGTATTTTATCAATTTCATGAAGCACCGCTATTTTTCAACAAAACTGAATTAGGGAAAGTAGAGCAAACGACAGCTTATAAGGCATTAGTCAAGAAAAATTCAGAGGTTTTTATCGAAAAGAAAAAGGCAGTCGAAGAACTTTATGCCGTGATGAAAACGGATGAAAATACAAGTACTTTAAAGACAAAAGCCTTGAATGCCCAAAAGCTTGAAGCCTTGAAGTCAAAAGCATTGGCAGCCGACAAAAAAGCAAATGAGTTAAGAAGTGAAGTAAAGGATTTGATGCTGAAAACAAATCCTGATGCCAATACTAACGATACGAATTATATTTTCCTGTCCTTCGTAACCAAGTACTTGCCACAAGGCATGGTTGGCTTGTTGATTGCCGTGATATTATTGGCTTCGATGGGAGCCATGGCTTCAGCTTTCAGTTCGCTTACTTCTTGTACGATTGTGGATATTTATCAAAGAATGATTCATAAAGAAGACACGGAAAAACACTACGTAAATGCTTCAAAATTGGTGACTTTAGGTTGGGGAATTGTTTGTATTATTGTGGCACAATTTACGGCAAATATTGGGAGTTTGATTGAAGCTGTAAATATTTTAGGTTCATGGTTTTATGGAACTATTTTGGGCGTATTTTTAGTAGCTTTTTACTTTAAATCTATCAAAGGCGATGCTGTTTTCTGGGCAGCTTTGTTGGCAGAAGTATTTGTAATTTACGCTTGGTGGATAGATTTAACGGCTTTCCTTTGGCTAAATGTAATTGGCTGTGTGTTGGTAATTGTGTTTGCTTGGGTGATTAGCTTGTTTAGCAAAACAGTTGTGAATGAGTGATGATAAAATTTCATCTCGTTTAACGTAAATAGCTCATGCTATCTAAAAGAAAAATTTGCAGTAGCGGTAACCGTAAAGGTTACCGTTTATTGTATCATTACTTTTTGCAAACGGCAACGGCAAGCGTTACCGCTACATTTTTTGATTAGTTGCTACCATATATTTTTGGGCTATTGCTTAAACCGCAATGAATTTCAAACGCTCGTTTTTATAATGTTTACTATCTTGTGTAAATATTTGATTTCATTTCCATAATCTATCAAACCATGAAAAAAATATTACTCCTACTCGTACTTGCTACCAGTATTTTTACTTCCTGTAAAACTTCTCAAAGTACTTCTCAGCAATCTTCTGAGAATATTGTCAATATTACTTTTTTGCATTTGAATGATGTCTATGAAATTTCACCTTTGGAAGGTGGGAAAGTAGGTGGAATGGCTCGTGTAGCTACTGTCAGAAAGGAATTATTGCAAGAAAACCCGAATACTGTTACACTACTTTCAGGTGATTTTTTGAATCCTTCTTTGATTGCTACGTTCAAATATGAAGGCAAAAGTATCAAAGGTCGCCAAATGGTGGAAGCGATGAATGTCGTGGGTTTTGATTGGGTTGGTTTGGGTAATCATGAATTTGATATTGATGAGGCCGATTTACAAAGAAGAATCGACGAATCTAAATTCCAATGGTTGGCAAGTAATGCTTTGCAAAACAACAAAGGTACGCTTTCGCCTTTTGCCAAAAATGTCGATGGAAAAAGGATTCCATTTCCTAAAACTGTCATTCTTACTTTTAAAAATATAGTAGGTAAAGAAGTGAAAATGGGAATGTTTTCGGTGGTTGTACCTTCTAACCAAAAGGATTTTGTGCATTATGATGATTTCTTTGAAGCGTCAAAACAGGCTTATGAAGTATTGAAACCTCAGTGCGATTTTGTAGTTGCCATTACGCATCTCAATAAAGTAGATGATGAAAAATTAGCGAAATTGTTACCAGAAGTGAAGCTTTTGATGGGCGGACACGACCACGATAATATGCTTTTCAAAGAAGGAAGCGTAGTAATTGCCAAAGCCGATGCCAATGCCAAAACGGCTTATATTCATCGTTTGGCTTTTGATTCAAAAATGAAAGCACTTACGATTAAGAGTGAATTACGTGCCATCAACGAGCAAATTAAAGACGATGCCGAAGTAGCCGTAGTGGTGAAAAAATGGGAAAATATTCTGGACGAAGCCATGATAAAAGCAGGCTTGAATAAAAATGATGTGGTGACTACGGTAAAAAGGCCTTTGGATGGTAGAGAAAGTACCATGCGAAATAGCCATACCAACTTGGGCGATTTAATCGCAAAAGCGATGACTGCCGCCGCTACTCAACCCGTAGAATGCTCGATTTTTAATAGCGGTTCTGTAAGAATTGATGACCAATTGGTGGGTGCAATTACGCAATTGGATATTATGCGAGTACTGCCTTTTGGAGGTAAAATTGTGGAAGTGAAACTACAAGGAAGCTTACTGGCTAAAATTTTAGCAACAGGTTTACAAAACAAAGGCAATGGCGGTTATTTGCAATGGGATAAAATCAGTCAGGATACTGGAACGAAACACTGGTTGATTGATGGCAAAGCATTGGACGTAAATAAAGAGTATCAAGTAATGATGCCGAAGTTTTTAATTGAAGGAAAAGAAACCAATTTTGGTTACTTGACGGCTCAAAATCCAGAGGTAAAAGGCATTATTGAACCAGACGACAAAGACACAAACGACATTCGTAATGATATTAGAAAAGTATTAATTGCCTACTTGAAAAAGTAACACGGCTTGGAAAGTCGTGAAGTTTATTCTTCTTTTGTAAACTTGAATGATAAAACTATCCATACGAAAATTAATAAAATTAATGGAAGATAAATTCTTCCTAGAGCACGAAAGATTTCCATTCTTAAAGACCATAATAGATTGTTAGCTATAAAATTAAGTATAGTAATCAAGATAAAGGCTATTTTAATAGAGTGATTTAACCGTCGGAATATAGAAATAACAATGATTATTCTAATCAAGTATAGCGTAATTAAAAATGTAAAAAAGGTGATTATTCGAAAATCGTAATGTTTTACATCTTTAACTTGATTCCAATCTTTTTTGAAGAACTCTAAAACATCTACCTCAGTTAGTTCTCCTAAACCTGAGTCAAATGATATATAAAATGAAAAATATAAGGTGATGATACCTATCATCTTGTAAAAGAGATACTTTGACATAGTGTTGAGGTTTTACTCTCACAATTTATTAATGTTGAGTGAAAAACGAAATATTCTATGTTGTTTACGTTTAATATTGGATTCAAGTTCTTTTCTAGAAGTTTATTATTTTATTTATTATCTTAAAACAATATGCGGTCTAATATTACTACTAAAATTATCTCAATAGAGAATGCAATTGTAAAGGCTTTTAAATTATCAATTGAAGATTTTTATGTAAACAGAATAGAAATTGAAGAAGATTTTCGGGCTTGTTTCTATTTTCATCTACGGAGTTTTTTAGGCGACAAGGATGATGTTCAAATTTTATTAGACCATCTGATTGATAATAAAAAACCTGATATAATAATACGTCGTAGAGGTGTTTATCTCATAGCTATTGAATTGAAAAACTTAAATAAAGTAAATGATACTTACAGAGATTTTGTTGTAAAAGACGGACAAAAAGATGTTAATAAGATTCAAGCATTATCGTCTTCGTTTAAACGTGGTTTTTTCATATACTTTACAAAAAGAGAGAAAAATTTTGCATTAAGAAAGACTAAATGGAAAAATGGTTACTACAGAGAGATGTGGCATATATTAGATAAGCCTTCGATTCACGTGAAAAAGTTTGAAGAGGACACCCCTTTGAAATTTACGAAAAGATTAAAGAAGAAAGAAGACTTTAGTGACCTGTTTATTCTTGATTCTGATTAGTTGAACAGAGAGTATTTAATTTGTATCAATTTCATAATTTTCTAAATTAAAGCTTTTTACGACTTGGAAAGTCGTGCTACTGAGATAGCTTTTCCTATCTCGGAGAGAGGTTGTCGATACTTTGAGTATATCTGACGAGTCTTTTTTGCGGGAAATTGCGTGATTTAGATAGGATGAAGAGTGATTTTTACGGTATTTTGCGTGAAAAAGATAGGTTCGAGATACTTTAAGTATCTCGAACCTATCTTTTTGATACATTTTGGATTTAAAAACCGAAGAAAACCGTAATAACTAATTGCTATTTGATTTTTTTCATGGAAAGCCTTCTTCCTGAAATCAGACATCCGAAAGCCAAAATCCAAAACTACATCGCTTTTTTCTTCTTTGAAGTTACTGGAGCTGCAACTGGTAATTTTGCTCTGTAATCTGCAATGCCTTTTTCGATAGCTTCTTTCATAAAATTAAATGAGCCAGAAGTATCTGTACTTCCCAAAGCCAAAGCTTTTTGTGCTAATGGAAAAGCCTCTGCATAATTACTTGTCTTCGCTAAAATTTGTGCTTTTACCCAAAGGTTACGGAACGTTTCTCCGCCTGAAATAGATGAATTCACGGCAGTCAACGCTTGGTTTAATTTTCCTTTTCCTAAAAAGAACTCAGCCGCTACACGCATCGTATTTGAATTGTCAGCAATTGCTTTATTGATAGCGTTCTCAGTCATTTTAGAAGTTTCGATAGCGATAGGAGCTATTGCTTTTTTATCTGCCCAATAGATATTCAAATTGGCTGTGCTATCGGTAACATCACTGAAATCTATCGTGAAAGATTCTGTTTTAGTATTTGACCCCACTTTTACAGAAGTACGCAAAGCGTCCTTTTCTGGTGTATAAGTTTGTTCTGTCGCTGTAATGTCTTTGTTCAAAATCAAAGTCCAGTCACCTTTTGTTGGAATCGAGAAAACAGAATATGTTCCTGCCGCTACTTTTTGTCCGCCTAAACTAATCTCATTTGATAAAGTAATTTGTGTAGCAGCGTTTGCTCCTGTACGCCACACTTTATCGAATGCTACTACGCCACCGAAAATTTCACGACCTTTTATACTTGGGCGAGAATACTTAATGCTGATGTCTGTTGTACCTACCGTTTGTGCAACTGATGCCGCAGGACTTGGTTGTGGTAAACGAACTTGTGCCGTAGCTGAAATTGAAAGTGCAAGGCAGATGCCTAAAAATAGTTTTTTCATTGCTGAATGTTTAAAATATTGCGAATTGAGATTTTTGTATAAAAGTAACGAAGTAAAAATCCTTGTATTTAATTTTTCGCTCAATGGCTTTTTTTAAAAGATATTTTTTAGACCTTTGAATACTGAAACATCATCATAAACAATCATACTATGCACAGAAATCAATTACTTCAATTGCTAGAAAACTATCAGCCGTTTAATGCAACGGAATCTAAATTTCATGAAGAAATTATCTTTTTTGTGAAAGCGAATCCTGCTTGTTTTGAGCGTTCTTTAATGATTGGACATGTTACAGGTTCTGCATGGATTCTGGATAAATCTCATCAATATACTTTATTGACGCACCATAAAAAGTTGAATCAGTGGTTTCAGACAGGAGGACATTGTGATGGCGACCCAGATGTTTTAAATGTTGCCTTGAAAGAAGCAGAGGAGGAAACAGGCTTGAAAAATATTAAAGTATTAAGTCCAGATATTTTTGATATAGATATTCATTTGATTCCTGAACGAAAAGGAGTGCCAGTACATTTACACTTCGACGTTAGGTTTTTGTTGGAAGCAGATATGAACGAAGAATTGACAGTTTCTTCAGAATCTACTGATTTAAAATGGATTCCACTCTCTGAAGTAGCAGAGTTAAATGACAGCGATTCGATTATGAGAATGGTGGAGAAAAGCTTGTAGCTATTAGCTGTGAGCCTTGAGCTATGAGCTTTTTTTGAATAGCAACTCACGGCTCAAGGCTCAAAGCTATTTACTCTTCCACCACATCAATCCTAAAAAACACAGGAATGGCTGGGCGTTCGTTGTATTCTTTGCCTGCTTGAATAGCATCAACAACTTCCATGCCTTCAATTACTTCTCCAAAAACAACATAAAGTCCGTTTAGTTGGCGAGCCTCCGCTTCGTTAGTAATGATATAAAATTCAGTCGGTGAAGAAGCTCTATCTGGATTGCCTTCATCATAACGAGCCATTGCAACAGCTCCACGTTTATGCGTAAACTCTGGACGATATTCTGGAGGGACTAAAAAATCTAATTGATCCATATATTCACCTCCGCCTTGTATGCCCATGCGGTAAATATTACGATAAAACATTCTACTTACATAATAACCCGCTTTTACATTTCGGATAAAATTAGCACGATGTAAAGGTGTTTCAGTATGAAGCTTGATAACAAAATCTCCGCCAACGGTATGTACTTTTACTTTCGTCTCAGGATTTTCTTTACCGTATTGTGTCAAAAACGTTTTTGGGTCTTGGTCAAATAAACGCAAGTCCTTTTTACATGAAATGAATGAAATACAAAAAAAGAAGAAGATGATACGTTTCATCGTTTTATAGCTGTTATCAGTTTAACCGTTATTTGTGTAATTCTCTACTGAAAATTATTGCTCAATTACACAAAGTATAAAAGTTCATAAGTTAAAAAAGAACGAAAGCTGAATTCTGATGACCGAAAGCCATAATACAAAGCCTTAGTTAGCACGATAATACATCGTCGAGCAGTTTTCTTTGGTTAAAATACTATTGGCTTGTTGGCTAATGTCATCAACTGTTACGGTTTGAATCTTACTAGATTCTAAATTGGCATATTCAACATCACCAGCGTTGGCGGCAAAAGCTAAATTCATCGCACGATTTAACAATTCTACTTCTGAAAATACTAAAGTAGATTCCGCCTGATTTTTTACTTTTGTTAATTCTTCTTCCGCAACTGGATTTTTCAAGAAATCATTTAATACTTCCTGAATCGCTGCATCGCCTTCTTCAATACTGATTCCTTTGTTGAGATTTCCTTGAACAATCATCAAACCGGGGTCTAGTGAAGAAGTAACATAAGCATTGATTGAATTAAAAATGGGTTGTTCTTTTACTAATTTCTCGTACAATCTTGAAGATTTACTTCTTCCCAAAATATCACTTGCTAAATCTACCGCATTGTAACCAATATCATGTCGTCCTTGTGTATGATATACTTTATAGAGCGCATCCAAAGGCACTTTAGCTTCTACTTCTAAAAACCTTGCCGCTGTTTGAATTGGTTCTTGGGGTAAATTTCTAGGCGTTAGCTTACCTGCTGGAATAGGCCCAAACCATTTCTTGGCTAATTGTTTTACTTCTTCTACACTGATTGGTCCAGCTACTACTAATATCGCATTGTTTGGAAGATAATGTTTATAGAAAAAGCTACGGACATCATCCATTACAGCATCCTCGATATGCGCAATTTCTTTCCCAATTGTCGCCCATTTATAAGGATGAACTTGGTAGGCAAGTGGACGAAGTTTCAACCAAACATCACCATAAGGCTGATTTAAATATCTTTGCTTGAACTCTTCAATCACAACTTTTTGTTGTACGTCCAAAACCTTTTGGTCGAATGATAATGACAACATTCTATCTGATTCTAACCAAAAGGCAGTTTCAATATTCACCGCTGGAAGCGTAATATAGTAGTTTGTAATGTCTGGAGAAGTAAAAGCATTGTTTTCGCCACCTACTTTTTGCAGGGGAGTATCGTAAGAAGGAATGTTTTTTGAACCGCCAAACATCAGATGTTCAAACAAATGCGCAAAACCAGTTTTGTGTTCTTCTTCATCACGAGAGCCAACATTGTATATAATATTGACGGCAGCAATAGGGGTGGAATAATCTTGGTGAACATAGACTTTAAGTCCGTTGTCAAGTATAAAATAATCGTATGAAATCATGTATTAATGTTAGCTAACAAATAACAGTCTATATTAACGAAAAATTAAAAAATATCACGACAAAAGTAAGTGTTTAGGACTTGCAAAGCGTGAGAAATCCTTAAAATTCAGTTCGCTTTATTTATTTAAACTTCCAATATGAAAAAAATAATTGTTTTAATAGCACTTACATTGGGCTTTTTTCTTCAAAGTAATGCCCAAATATTAAATGATGCCAATACTCGCCAATTAATCTCGCAAGGTTTAGATAAAATGTATTCTTACGATTTCAAGGAATCGGCTGATATATTTCTAAAAATCAAAGCCAAGTATCCACAACATCCTGTGTTTTATACTTTGATGGCTATCCAAACGGAATTGCAATATTTTCCGTTGAAAGATTTCCCTAGTCAGCAAAAAACATACTTGGCTTATCTGAACCAAAGTAGAGCTTTGGCGGAAGCTATGTTAGATAAAAACGAAGAAGACATTGAAGCCAATTTCTTTGAATTAGCAACTTTAGGCTACTTAGCCGCTTATGATGCCGATAACCAAGAATTCATGAAAGCCGTTGGTGTTGCCAAAAAAGCCTATTCACATTTAAAGAAAGGCTTGGAGCTAACGGAAAAACAACCTGAGTTTTTGTATTCGTCGGGTATTTATAATTATTATAGAATTGAATATCCAGAAACGCATCCAGTGATTAAATCAGTGATTTGGATGTTTGCCGATGGCAACAAAAAACTAGGTTTACAACAATTAGATTTAGCAACTAGAAAAACCATTTTTGTGAAAACAGAAGCGTCTTTTTATGCGGGCTATGTCTATATGAAATATGAAGCAAATCCAGCAAAAGCATTACAATACAATACTTTATTGACAGAAAAATATCCTGATAATTTACTTTTTCAAATGCAAAGAATGGATTTCTTGACTGCCTTAGCGAAATATGATGATGCTGATGAAATTGCGAATAAAATTTTAAAGCAAAAAGGAGTGATGTTTCAGTGTGCAGGGACAATTTTTAAAGGCTTGATTGCCGAGAAAGATAAAAAGGACGATAAACTTGCGGAAGCCTATTTATTAAAAGGAGTAAAAATGCCTTACGATGAGCGTTTTACCAAAGATTATCACGGATTAGCTTATATGGCTTTAGCTCGCATTGCAAAACGTGCGGGACAACACAGTAAAATGAAAGAATACGCCAAAAAAGCATCCAAACTAGCTGAATATAAGGCAACGATTGCTGAAGCAAAAGCGATTTTGGATTAGTTTTTTTTGAGACTTGAAGACTAAAAGACACTAGATGAAAGACACAAGACTTTTAGTCTATCTAATACAATGTAGAAAGATAATTGTAGCGAGTAAGCCTTGCGGTTACCGTTTTTGTTTGGAAAATAAATCAAAACGGTAACCGCAAGGGCTACCGCTACCAATAACTTTTTGAATTTTTTATTTCAAAAATCTTGTCTCTTGTGTCTTTTAATCTTACGGCTACAAGTCCTAAAGTCTCAGCTATTAACGCATCTCCTGCAAAAGTTTATTAGCAAAGATAAATTCATTTAATTCTGGCACAGTAGAAGTACGAATGTTCTTACTGGTTCCTTCCCAAAGCTTTTCGCCTTTGTAGAGAAACATAATTTTCTCACCAATACCAATAACCGAGTTCATATCATGGGTAATTACGATGGTAGTAATATTAAACTCATCCGTAATTTCCTTAATCAAATCATCAATTTTAACAGAAGTCAAAGGATCTAGCCCAGAGTTAGGTTCATCACAGAATAAGTATTTCGGATTCATCACAATTGCCCTTGCAATACCCACTCTTTTTTTCATCCCTCCCGAAACCTCCGAAGGCATCCTTGCACCAGCATTTTCTAACTCCACACGTTTCAAACAAAACTGAGCTCTATCAATTTTTTCCTCCTCAGTCATGTCAGTAAGCATATCTAGTGGAAACTTTACGTTATCTAACACCGTCTTAGAATCAAATAATGCACCGCCTTGGAACAAAACACCCATCTCACGACGAATCGTTTTTCTTACTTCCTCATCAGAATTATGAAAATCACGCCCATTGTATAATATTTGTCCATGTTCAGGCTTAATAATGCCAATCATACATTTTAGTAGCACACTTTTGCCTGTTCCACTTCCTCCAATGATTAATGAAGTATCCCCAGGTTTAAACTCACCACTGATTCCCAGTAAAATATCTCGTCCATTGAAGGACTTTTTAATGTCTTTTATCTCAATCATAGATTCAAATCTTTCCCGAATTTACAAAATTCATTGCTATACACTATATATTTTCCATATCTCTTCAATAAATCTCTGCCCAAGGAGATGAACAACACTTTATAAAGTAAAATTCCCATCTAATATCATACCAACACCACCCAAAGAGAATCAATCAAAGATTACAAAGCACAAAGAGCATCCTGCAAAGCCCGCAAATAAAGAAGCAATAGCGGGAAATATTTTTGTGAAGCCCACTAATGATGGAGCAAAGGCGGGAAATAACTTTGTGAAGCCCGCTAATGATGGAGCAAAGGCGGGAAATAACTTTGTGAAGCCTGCTAATGATGAAGCAATGGCGGGAAATAACTTTGTGAAGCCCGCTAATGATGAAGCAATGGCGGGAAATAACTTTGTGAAGACCGCTAATAATGAAGCAAAGACGGGAAATAACTTTGTGAAGCCCGCTAATAATGAAGCAAAGGCGGGAAATAACTTTGTGAAGCTCGCTAATGATGAAGCAAGAGCGGGAAGTAACTCTGTGAAGCCCGCTAATGATGAAGCAAAGACGGGAAATAACTTTGTGAAGCCTGCTAATGATGAAGCAAAGGCGGGAAATTATTTTGTAAAGACCGCTAATGATGAAGCAAGTGTGGGAAATAATCTTGTGAAGCCCGCTAATGATGAAGCAAAGATGGGAAATGTTTTTGTGAAGCCCGCTAATAATTTTGTAAAGCCCGCAAATATTTTTGAAAGTATGGCAAATAATTTTGTGTGTCTCACCCTAAAAAAGCTTGACAGTATTTTGGGTTAAAACTGAATTAATTGTCAAGTTTTTTTTATTGTATTACCAAGATTACGACATTTATTTTTTATTCCTAAATGTATTTTAATCTTTTGTGTTAATACTGTTTTTTGTTTTAGGTTGGGCTTCTATTCCTGTTCATTTC